>NZ_JBEXTJ010000004.1:0-440084 GCF_040614075.1 Streptomyces sp. NPDC006174
TTGTCGGGGGGGGGCGGGGTGTTGCCCCTGTCCGCCTGTTTCCCCCGCGGGGGGGGGGGGGGCCCCCACCCCGTCGGGTTCCCGCCCCCGCCCGCGTCACCAAGGGGGAGTCGTGATCGTCGACGTTGTGTCCGTACCCGCACCGCGGGGACGCCTTGGTCGATGTGCTCGTCGTGCTGGTGGGTCCTGTGTGAGTGCCGCGTCCGGCGGGCGTACCTGACGGCCTGGCCAGTTGCTCTTCCGCAGCGGCTTCCGCCCCGCGCGTTGAGGCTGTTAGCGCGCCAACGGCCCTCTTCGTCCCCGAATCACATCGTGGCTGAGTCGAGGTGTTGTGTCACAGGACTGGTGAGATGGACTCAGGTGGCGCGGCGCGATGCGGGGCCGCGGACTTCGCCGATGCCGTCCTGGGCAGTCGAGCGCAAACCGTCCACGGTCTCCTGCCCGGTCTGACGTGCGTGATCGCCGGTGGTCCGGGCGGCTTCGGTGGCGGTGTCCTTCACCGACTGTGTGGCCTGGGCGACCGGTTCGCGCATTTCTTCGCGTACCTCCTGCGCCGCGTCCAGGGCGGTCTGCTTCACGGGCTCGATGAACTCCTCGGCGTGCTCCCGCAGCTGACCTCCCACACGCTCTTCCGCGTCCGTGGTGGGAAGAAGCGCTGCGGCGAGCATGCCGGCACCGAAAGCGATGACACCCGCTGCCAGCGGGCTGCCCTGGGTCTGCTGCCTGATTTTCGCCGGGGCCTGCTGTGCCGCGTCATGCACGGTGGAAGAGGCGTCGGACACGACATCTCCGGCTCGTCCGGCGGCCTGGCCGATGTGGTCGGACACACTGTGTGCGGCACCGGTCGTGGCACTGCTGCTGTCGTGCACTGTCCCCATGACCCGCTCCTTGATTCCATTCAGTCGGTTCTGGGTGGCGTCGATCTTGCGGCGGGCCACCTTGCCGGGTATGACTCGGTCAGCGAGAAGATTGACGTTACGAGCCAGCTCGGCCCGTGTGTCCTCGACGTCGCGCCTCAGCTCGTCGGGTTCCGTGCCCATCGGGCATCCTCCTTCAGTGTTTCCACGGTCTGTTCGGGCTTCAGCTTTACCGCGCGCAGGCGCTTGCGGCCGTTGGCATACAGGACCGCGGCGACGGCCGCCCAGAGCACGGTGACGATCAGCGCGGCCCAGGCCATGTCCATGACGTTACTCAGCGCGAAGATCAGGGTCAGGCTGGCCAGCAGAACCACGAGGTGTCCCGCGTATCCGGCCCCGGCGAGCATGCCTCCCGCCTTGCCCGCCTTCACCGATTCCTGCTTGAGCTCGGCCTTCGCCAACTCGATCTCACTGCGCACCAGTTGCGACAGGTCACTGCTGATGTCGCTGATCAGGTCGCCCAGGGACGGCTCGGCCGACCCTGCTTCCGGTCCTGCGGCCGGCGGGTGTTGCTCCGAGGAAGACAGGGCCATCGCTCAGTTCCTCTCGTGCCGCTGGCCGACGCTCCCGCCCTGCGGCGTGGTGGGCGGTTGAATCGGTTCCATGGCCCTCGGTGAAACATCCGGCGTCTCCCGGAGGCCGGGGCCACCCGCAGTACCCGGAAGATCGGCAGCCTCGTGCACCCCGGTCGGAGTGGACGCGTCGTGGGCCCCGACTGCGTCGCCGATCCCTACGTGCGTGCGGCCACCCGAAGGAGTTGACTTCGATCCCGACGCGGGCCCTCCTGAGGATTCTGCAGCCGCCATCCCCTTGCCGAGGCGAGCGGCGGCGAAGCCCGCGAGCGCCGCCCCCGCCAGGAACAGGCCGGGCTTGCGGCGAGCGAAACCGCGCAGATCCTCGACGATGCCCTCGGGGCCCCGGTTCTCCAGGCGGGATGCCACCTTCCGGCCGCCGTCGGCAACCTGCCGCACTGCGGCGGTAGCAGTCGAATCGGGCTTACCGCTGTTACTCATGTCGTGCAACTCGTCCGCCAGACGGCGGACGTTGCTCGCGAGCTGCCCGGCCTGGGCCCGAGACTGCTCCTGCAATTGATCCCGCAGTTCGCTCAGCACATCCCGTGCTTGAGCGGTGGCCTCGTTCACGGTGTTGGCCGCTTGGTCCTTGGCGGTGCCGACGACGTCCGTCGCGTTGGAAGTGACCAGGTCGGCTCCCTCAGCTGCTTTTTCCTGAACGGTATGCGCTACTTCCGATGCGCCGTTCGCGTCGTGGGTCCCAGGGCGTTCGAAGTTGCTCAAGGCTCCTCCAGAATCGGTTGATGCGGTGTATCCAGACCGACGAGTAACCCCTTTGTGGGCAAACAATCGGTACGGGACCCCATCAATTCATGTGATCCCGTCTCGGGTGCCTGTATCCGCCTTACCGCAGGAGCACCCGCGAGCCGTCAAGCCGACCGGTGCTGCTCTCGGTGAGGTCGTCGTGCGCGACGACCTCACCGAAGGGGCCGGGTGGCCTCTCACCCTGATGTCCCTCGCGCCCTGGCCTGACATCCGCTTCGCCGACGCTTGATGGGTCCGGGGCGTCGCGCCTGGCGTCAGGCACGGCCATACACCGCCGTGACCCTCGTCCGCGTAACCCTGCTGTACGACCGAACCCCGGACCTTAGGAGGTCATCTCATTTGGGTAACTCGGTATTCTGTGCGCCATGGTGGGGATCGTTGAGCGGCTGGTGCCGGACGAGTTGTGGGAGCTGTTCCAGCGGGTGGTGCCGGAGGCGCCGTCGCGGCCGCAGGGCGGTGGCCGGCGTCGGCACGGTGACCGGGAGGTGCTGGCCGCGATCGTCTTCGTGGCCACGTCCGGTTGCACCTGGCAGCAGCTGCCTTCGGCGTCGTTCGGCCCGTCCGGAGCAACTGCCCACCGGCGGTTCTCGGAGTGGTCGAAGGCCAGGGTGTGGGCCAAGCTCCACCGCCTGGTCCTCGACGAACTCGGTGCCCGCGGCGAGCTGGACTGGTCGCGGTGCGCGATCGACTCGGTGAACATGCGGGCCCTGAAAAAGGGGGGGCATGACAGGTCCGAATCCTGTCGACCGGGGCAAGTACGGCTCGAAGATCCACCTGATCACGGAATGATCGGGTCTGCCCATATCCGTCGGCATCTCCGGAGCCAACCTGCACGACAGCCAGGCCCTGATCCCCCTCGTGAAGGGCGTCCCGCCCATCCGCTCACGCCGCGGACGACGACGGCGCAGGCCCGGCAAACTCCACGCCGACAAAGGCTACGACTACGCCCGCCTGCGGCGATGGTTACGCGAGCGAGGCATCACCCACCGCATCGCCCGCGAGGGAGCTGAGTCCTCGCAACGGCTGGGCCGCCACCGCTGGACCGTCGAACGCACCATGGCCTGGCTCGTCGGCTGCCGCCGCCTCCACCGCCGCTACGAACGCAAAGCCGACCACTTCCTCGCCTTCACCTGCATCGCCTGCACCCTCATCTGCTACCGCAGACTCGCCAAATGAGATGACCTCTCAGGGTCGAGGGCCGAGATCGCGGCTGGCGTGGACCGCTGCGTGACCGAGCGAGCGCAGTCTTGGCTGTTGCGTGGGAACGGCAGCGGAGGTCCTCAACCCTATGACCCGGCCCCGGGGCCACCCTGATGGCCCCGTAGGTGGTCGGAGGGTTGGATCTGGAAGGAGCTTGAGGTGCTCGCGCGAGGCGTCGGCCGGACAATGGGAAGGGGGTGTGTGGGGACCAGTTGGGGACCACACGCTACGCGCGGTGGTGCACGGTGCATGCCTACACGCACAACTCACGGCCGGATTAAGTCTCCTATGTCCGGAAAATGCCCCTGACCCTTACTCCTGGGGGTCAGGGGTCGCAGGTTCAAATCCTGTCGTCCCGACTGGAGACAGTCGCAGATCAGGGCCGGTTTCGGAGCAATCCGAAACCGGCCCTGACGCGTTGTGGCTCCTACGCCTCGGCGGGACGCGGCATCGCGGCGAGGTAGTCGCCGAAACCGTCCCGGGCGCGGGCCTGGAGCCGGGGCGAGGTGAGGACAGGACAGCGGGCGGTGCGCAGCACGCGGTGGCCCCCGCGTTCGAGCGCCTTCACCAAGGCGTGGTCCTCGCCGGTGGCCAGGCCGGGGAAGCCGCCGACGTCCAGGTAGGCGGCGGTGGCGACGCCGAGGTTGGCGCCGTGGACGTGAGGGTGCGCCCAAGGGGTCCCGGCCGGCGGCCGGGTGGCTTCGTAACGGATCCGGTGCGGCGCGGCCAGCGGTGAGGTGGACGGCAGGACGACGGTGCCGACGACCGCCTCCCACCCTTCCCGGGCCCTCGCCAGCTGGTGGGCCAGCCAGTCGTGCGGGACCACACTGTCGGCGTCGGTCGTCGCGATCCAGGTGACAGGCGCCGCGACGCCGGCTCGGGCCAGAGCGTGGCGGACGCCGGCGGCCCTGGCCCGGCCGGGATTGCGGAAGCCGGTGCCGACGACGAGCGCCCCGGCGTCGCGGGCCACCGCCGACGTACGGTCGCGGCAGTCGTCCGCCACCACGACCGTCAGGACCCGCGTCCCGGCGAGCCGGGGATGGCGGGCCGCCCGGCCGATCGCGGCGAGCGCCGCCGGCAGCAACGCCTCCTCGTCGTGGGCGGGGACGACCACGACGACGGTTCGCGCGCTCACACCAGTCCCTCGCGGGCGGCGATCCCGGCGGGCCGTTCGCCGTCCGCCGTGGTGCGCCGGTGGATCTGGAGGACGAAGTCCTCCTCACGGTGGTCGGCGACCAGGACGAGGCCGGGCCGGCCGGCGACGTGTCGCGCGATTCCGGCGCCGGTGGTCAGATGCTCCTCCACCGGATGGTTCCAGTGGACGGTGACCAGGGTGCCTTCCGGTTCCAGCGACGACACCGTCCGTTCCAGCACCGTGCCGAGCGTCATCTCGTCCAGGTAGTAGAGGAGTTCGGAGAGGACGATCAGGTCGAAGGAGCCCTCGGGCCACTCCTCGGGCAGCAGCATGTGCCGGACCGAGACCTGCGGGAGTTCGGCGGTGCGCCGACGTGCGGTCTCGACGGCGGATGCCACCCGGTCGCAGGCGAGTACGGAGTCGCAGCGGTCCGCCAGCCGGCGGGTGAGCTCTCCGACGGAGCAGCCGGGTTCGAAGGCCCGGCGGTAGCGCGGTAGCGGCAGGGCCGCGACGGTCAGGTCGTACTTGCGGCGCTCGTACCACCGCTCGGCCAGGCTCCACGGATCCTCCGCGGAGCCGTACATGGCGTCAAAGTACGCGGCCGGTGTGCCGGGACGGCTCATACGAAGACCACCTCCCAGCCGCGCAGATGGTGCGTCAGCTCCTCCGGAGGCAGTACGGCCGCGTCCTGCGGAGCGGGGCCGAGCGGCTGGATCTGCGTGACGAACCGGCTGACGGCGGCACGCTTGAGGGCCTGTGCCACCGACGGCAGGACGATCCGGGCGGCCCGCTCCCACGGGACGCGGCTGTCACCGGGTTCGGCCCAGTGCCACATCCAGACCGGATACAGCGCGCACGGCACGGCCGTCGCCCGTGAGGCGGCCAGAGCGGCGCGGCCGGCCGCCTCGTGGTCGCTGTGCACGTCCTCGGTCCAGGGCGCCAGGCAGAGTGCCGCGCCGGACATCAGGACGGCCAGCTCGCGGGCCAGCGCCTCCTCGTGCTCGCCCACTCCCGTGTCGGGCAGCCTCAGCCGTACGATCTCGGCTCCGGCCGCACCCAGCTCGGCCAGTGCCTCCTCCAGCTCCCGGGCCCGCAGCTCGGCGAGCTCGGCGGGAGAGAGGACGAGCGAGTCCGGGTGGGAGCCCTCGCCGTCGGTGACCGACACCACGGTCACGGCGAGACCGGCCGCCGCCAGCCGGGCGATGGTTCCGCCCACGCCCAGCACCTCGTCATCGGGATGGGCGGCGACCACCACCACCCGCCCCTCCTCCGGAAGCGTGTGGTCCGGCAGCCGGTCCCAGCCGTGCCAAGCACGCCAGAGCGCCTCGTCGGTGCCCGGAGCCTGGATCGGATCGGCGTGGCCCTCGGGACTCCAGGCGCTCATCGGCTCTCCTCCGGCCCGCGTGCGACCAGCCGGCCGAGCGCCTCCAGGTCCCGTTCCGCGTGGTGCTGACGCACGTAGACGGACAGGTCGGCCACGGCCCGGGCGTGCCGCTCGTCGTGGCACAGCGGCCCCGCGCCGGTCGCCCGGCCCACCTGGTCCAGCACCTCGGAGCACACCTGAGCCACCAGGGCCCGTACCCGCAGCGCACGCAGCCCGGCCGCTTCCGCCTTGTCCAGCGGATCGAGGTCGATCTCCTCGGCCGCCCGGCGCAGCACCGTACCGGCCGTGTACAGCCTCAGGTCCACCGCACCGGCGTGGGCATCGGTGAACGGATCGGCGCGCTGCTCCGCCCGGGTGAACAGCACGCGGGCCACCGCCCGCGCCCCGCCGTACCAGCACGCGGCCACACCGACCCCGCCGTGGTGGAAGCCGGGGCGGCGCACGTACGCCTCCACCCCGCCGACCGCGGTGGCGGGAACGTCGGTGAAGCGGACGTCGGGACTGTCGCTGCCGGCCATGCCGATCGCCTGCCAGGTGCCCGGCACCGGTCGGCATCCTCTTGCACCCGGCTCGGCTTCCGGGCTGCCGGTACGGACGGCGAAGAGGCGTCGGCCGTCCTCCGCCGTGGCGGTGACCAGGGCGTGGGTGCAGCTGTGCGCCCCGGAGCAGTACCGCTTGAGACCGTTGAGCACCCAGCCGTCCGGGCCACGGGTCGCGGTCAGCCCGGAGCCGGGAGGTTCGGCGGCCCACACGCCCCAGCGCTGACCGGGCGCCACCGGGTCGCCGTCCAGTTCGGCCAGGATCGCCACGGCGTCGAGGTGGCCCTCCGCCAGCCTGGCGACGCACAGATCGTCCTCCGCCACCGCGGACAGTACGTCGAACCGGGTGGCGGTCCGACCGCCGCCCGGCAGCGGTGCCTCGATGGTGCCCGCCGTCACGGCGTCGACGAAGCCGGTGAACCCCTCCGCCACGCGGCGGACCGCGAGGCTGCCCGGACCTTCGCCGTCGGACGTCTCGGCGTCTGTCGGCTGAGGAACTGCATCATGCATCGGCGGCACTCCTTGCTCCATCGCTCGCCGGCCATCGGCTGCCAGGGGCCACCGCCCCTGAGGTGGTCGGGCCCTGGGTGAGCTTCCACGATCACTGTTTCCGGCGGCCCGCGCTTCTGGGTGCCCCTGGATCGCGGTGCTACACCTGATGGCGCGGGCGGACCGCACGGAGCCCGGTGGTCAGGAGGACGGAGGTACGCGCAGGGCGAGCAGGGCGGTGTCGTCGCTGGCCCAGCCGTCGTGGTGGTCGGCCAGAGCCGCGCCGATGCCCTTCACCGTCGCTTCCGCGTCCAGTCCACGGGTGTCCGACAGGACGGCGGCCAGCTCGGCGTCGCCGAACACCTGCTGCCGCTCGCCGGACGGTGTGCCCGGCCGGGGGCGTGCCTCGCAGGCGCCGTCGGTGTAGAGCAGCAGCAGATCGCCGGGGGCCAGCCGAAACCGGACGTCGGTCAGGCTGACGTGGTCCACGACGCCGAGAAGGGTCCCGGGTGTGCCGACCTGGTGCACGCGTCCGTCGGCCCGGCGGACGAGGGCCGGCGGGTGCCCGGCGAGGCTGACGCGGCCCGCGAGCCCGCCCGGTGTGAGGCGGAACGCGGCGTAGACGGCGGTCAGGAACCGGGGTGCGCGCTGGGCGAGCATGGCGGTGTTCAGCCCGTCCAGGAGGGCCGCCGGAGAGAGGATCCGGGAGGCGGTGGCCCGTACGGTGTAGCGCGCCATGGCGGTGACCTTGGCGGCTTCCACGCCCTTGCCGCACACATCGCCGAGGACGGCGGCGTACGAGGACCCCCGGGTGGCGAAGAGGTCGTAGAAGTCGCCGCCCACCTCGACCCCGGAGCTGCCGCTGGCGGAGGCCGGATGGTAGGAGGCGGCCACCTCCAGACCCGGGATCGGGTGGAGGGACGGCGGGAGGAGCCCCTGCTGAAGAGAGCGGGCGAGATCGGCGGAGAGCCGGTGGGCCTGTCGGGCCGCCTCCAGCGACTGGCGCAGGTGTATCTCGGCGGAGACCGAGCGGGCCAGGGTCTCCAGCGTCGTCAGGTCGGCGGCCGACCAAGTGCGCGGCGAGTCGTCGATGACGCAGAAGCTCCCCAGCACCTCGCCGCCGGGCGCCAGCAGAGGAAAGCCGGCCCAGGCGCCGATGTTCATCGGCCCGACCGAAGGGTGATCGCGGGTCCGGGGGTCGGTCGCCGCGTCGTCCACGATGAACGGGTCGCCGGCCAGGCCGATCAGGAAGTAGCAGAAGCTTTCGCGTACGGGATTCTGGCGGGCGGCGATCTCGGTGGCATCCACGCCCACGCACGACTTCCAGAAGGAGCGGTCCTCGTCGACCAGCGTCACGAAGGCCCGGCCGGAGCCGGTGACCCGCGCGGCCAGCGAGGCGAGGTCCTCGAAGACCTCCTCGGGGCCGGTGTCCAGCAGCCCGGTCGCGGCCACCGCGGCCAGTCGGGCCGGATCCGACAGTGCAGCCGGAAGACCGTCCGCGCGGATACCCGCGCCGAAATCCAGACCTGCTGCCACCGAACCGCCCACTTTCCTCATGCCCCTGCTCCACAAGGAAACCACGCTCCCGGAAGGATGATTCCGAGGCCACCTCAGGCCAGGAGCTTGGCCTTCGCCCGCTCGTACTCCTCCGCGTTGAGCGCACCCTTGTCCTTGAGCTCGGCGAGCTTCGCCAGATCGCTCACATGGCTGGTGGAGCCATGGGTGGTGGAGCCGGAGGAGCCCTCGCTGCCCGCGGCCTCGCGCACGTACTGCCGGAAGGCCGCCTCCGAATCCTTGACCGCCTTGGCGTCGCGCTCGTGCATGCTGCGGCCCCGCACGATCAGGTAGATCAGGACGCCCAGGTAGGGCAGCAGAATGACGAAGATCAGCCAGCCCGCCTTGGCCCAGCCGTTCAGCGTGTGGTCGCGGAAGAGGTCCGTGATCACTTTGAACAGCAGGAAGAACCACATGACCCAGAGGAACAGATACAGCATGGTCAGGAAGAGGTTCAGGAGCGGGTAATCGTCCATGAGGCCAACTCCGTTCGCGCGGATGGTGCCTCATTCATACGCCTGGTCCCCTTTCTCCGCATCTGTAGCCTGATCATCGGGATCCTGATCAGCGCTGGTCTCCGACCCCCGTGATCCGCAGGAGGTGCGCGGGCGGATGGATGAGGCCGAGGTCCGGGCGCCAGGCCGCCAGGATCTGCGCCGACGGGTCGAACAGCGGCGTGGGCAGTTCCCCGGGTGCGGTCCACCGCCACGCGCTGATCAGGTGCGGCTCGGTGACCTCGGGGATGCCGGAGTGCAGGCGTACGAGGGCCGCCATGCTGATCCGGTTGATCCCGCCGGTCACGTCGTGGAGCATCGCGAAGACGTCCACCGCGCTCTCCTCCACGGTGAGACCGGTCTCCTCGCGCAGCTCACGGGCGGCGGCCGCCGCGACCGACTCGTGCGTCGGGTCGACCTTGCCGCCCGGCAGCTCCCACGTACCGCTGTGGTGCCGGCCCAGGAGCACCCGTCCCTGCCCGTCCTCCACGATCACGCCGACCCCGAGGGCCGCCTGCGCCGTGGGCGGCCGGCTGTTGCGGGAGGGACCGGTGAGGGGGTCGGTGGTCTCGGTGGCCATGGTGGTCGGTCTCCGCTCTCCGGGGCCTCTTACGGGCCGGTGGGTACGGAACACCGTAACGACACCGAGGCACCGGTCCCGCTCAGACCACCAGGCGCAGCGCCGTCGCCGAGATGCCCAGCCGTACGCTCTGACCCCAGGTCAGCTCCAGCGCGTCGGACTCCATCCCGTCCCCGAAGACCACGATCCGGTCCGACTCCACGGTGAGCCGCAGGCCCTGGCCCCGGTTCAGTTCGCCGGAGACCAGCGACGTGCCGGTGGCGGGGGAGGGCCAGGCCTCGCGGACGAACCAGAGGAGGCGCGGGTCGCCCGGCGCGGGCAGCGGAGTGGTGCTGCCGCGTTCCAGCCAGAGCGAGCGCAGCCAGCCGGTGGCGCCCGTGCCGGTGCCGACGAGGACCCCGGAGGAGGCCTGTGCCTCGCCAGGGTCCGTCCTTCCGTCGGGTCCCAGGCGGTAGCGGGCCGTCTGGTGGCCGGGCGGGCCTAGGTAGATCTCGTTGAGTGCGACCAGCCGCTGGGTGTCGTCGGCGACCGCCTCGACCATCGTCAGCGCCTCCACCGTGCGGCCGGCCGCCGTCGCCGCGCGCAGCAGGGCGGCCGCGTCGGTACGGCGGTGGCGGACCAGGACACCGGGGTTGCGGCCGGGATCGGTGTCGATGCCCACCACCGGCTGCCCGGACAGGTACTTCGCCGCGTTGGCGACCAGCCCGTCCTGGCCGACCACGACCACCACGTCCTCCGGCGCGAACAGGAACCGGTCCAGGTCGGCCCGCTCCACCCGGCTGGAGCGCCAGGTGAGCGGCACGGCCGCCGCCACGTCCCGCAAGGCCTCCCGCGTACGGTGGTGGCGCCGGGCCACCTCCTCGATCGAGCGGCCCCGGCTGGAGAGGAAGAACGCGGCCTGGCCGTGCGTTCCGTGCCGGGCGAGCAGCTCCTCGTACTCCGTCCTGCGATGGACGAGCACCGCCCGCGGCGCCAGGCTCACGCTCCCGCACCGCCGTCCGCGCGGCCGAGCTTGGCGAGGAGGCCGGTGAGGACGTCGGGGGAGAGGGTGAGGCTCTCGATGCGCGGCACGTTCTCCGCGAGCCGGGTCGCCGCCAGCGCGTGCAGCGTGGCCGGGTCGACCTCGCCGTGCACCCGCAGCCAGGCGGCCTGCGCCTCGGCGCGCGCCGCACCCGTCTCGCGTGCCGCTTCCGCCTCCGCGCGCGCCAGGCGTACCTTGCGCGTTGCCTCGGCCTCTGTCCGTACGCCGTCGGCAGCGGCCTTCTCCTCGGCCTCGCGGCGGGCGTTGGTGCCGCGCTGGTCGACCAGCTGCTCCTCGCGCCGGGCCAGTTCGATCTGGCTGGCCAGCTCGTTCTCGGCGATGGTGCGCTCGCGCTCGACGGCCACCGCGCGCCGCTCGTAGGTGGCCCGGTCCGCCTCCTGCTGGATCTGTTCGCGCGCCGGCGTGCGCAGGGCGCGTTCGACCTCGGCCTCGGGCCGGATCGCGACGACGCGTACGGCCACCACGTCGATCCCGGTGGCCGGAAGCCTCGGCTCGGCGGCGAGACCGGTGGCGACCCGTTCCCGTACGGAAGCGACCCCGTCCACCAGAGCCGCCGCCAGCGGAGTGCGGGCCAGGACGTCCAGCGTGTGCTGCTGCGCGGTCTCGGTGAGCAGCGTGGCGATCTGCTCCAGCGGCGCGCTGCGCCAGCTCCCGGTGTCCGGGTCCACGGAGAAGTCCAGCCGGTCGGCCGCCAGCGCCGGATCGCTGACCCGGTAGGTGACGGTGGCCTGCACGGTGACGTCCTGGAAGTCCGCCGTACGGGCGTGGAACGCCATGGCCAGCTCCCGGTCGTCGACCGGTACCTCGGAGAGCGCCGCCGACAGCGACCGGTACCAGAAGCTCAGCCCGCGCCCGTCATGGGTCAGCTTGCCGCGCTTGTGGTGGCGGATGTGTGCGGTCGGCGCGGAGCGCAGATGCCGCCAGCCGAAGCGGCGGGTGATGTCGGCCATGGGTCCCCCTTGGATTCGTACTCGGACTCGTACGCGATCTCGTCACTGCGACGATAAAGGGTGATGGCCTATATGGTCAAGGTGACGAGAAGGGGCTCGGTCGGTGTTCCTGCGGACCAGGTCTCTGGCCGGTATCTCGCCGCCTCCGTGGACGGCCAGATCGGCGCCGTTGACGTACGAGGAATGCGGCCCGGCGAGCCAGAGGCAGGCGTGGGCCACGTCCGCCGGGGCCGCCGGCCGGCCCATCGGGATGACGCTTGCGACCGCGGCGCCCTCGTCCGCGCCGTGGAGCGCGGGGGCGCTCGCGGTGCGGACGGGCCCGGCGGTGATGTGGTTCACCCGGACCTTCGGTGCCCATTCCAGTGCCAGCGCCCGGGTCAGGCCGAGAAGTCCCGCCTTCGCCGCGGAGTAGGCGGCGGTGCCTGGCTGCGGGTCGTACGCCGAGACGCTGCCGATGTTGATCACCGCGCCGCCCGCCGGCTGCTCCCGCATGACCAGGTTGGCGGCCTGCGCCAGGTAGAAGGGAGCGAGGAGGTTGAGGGCGACGACCTTCTCGACGAAGCGGGGCGAGACGGTGGCGGCGTCGGCGTCGGGGGAGCCGCCCGCGTTGTTGACGAGGACGTCGAGACGGCCGAACCGCTCGGCGGCTGCCGCCACCAGGTGGGCCGCCTCCGTCGGATCCCGGACGTCCGTGCAGCGGAAGGCGGCGGTCCGGCCGGCCGACGACGGCGGTGCGGCGGGTGCGGTGCGGCCGCAGACCATGACCTCCGCGCCCGCCGCCAGGAAAGCCTCCGCGATGGTGGCGCCGATGCCCTTGGTGCCGCCGGTGACGATCACCGCCCGTCCGGTGAAGTCGATCGGGTTGCTCAGCTCCATGCGTCCGCCCCTCGCCGGTGGCGCTTCGGTGTGTGCCGAATCTACCAATTGCTTGTTAGGTGTGACAGAGGCGTCGCGGATGACCGGTGAACACAGTCGGCCGGTGAGCTCCGAAGAGCTCACCGGCCGGCCGGGCGTTGCGCCGCCCCCGTCCCCACGGTGCGGCGCCGGGTGGACCGTCCCCATCCGCTGGGACGGACGGTCCACGTCGGACGGGAACCGGGTGCACCCGAGTCCCACGGTGGTCAGGACCCGGGCGCACCCGAGTCCAACTGGCTGTCAGGACTCCGGCGCCTCCGCCGTGAGTCCGAGTCCGGGCAGGATCGCCTTCTCGACGAACCTGCAGAGGTACGCCGCGTCCGCGTACCGCCCTTCCAGCAGCGGCCGCGCGCGCATCACGCCGAGCAGCTGGGCCGCCACGTACTCCGCGCCCGGCAGGTCCGCCGCGATCTCGCCGCGCGCCTGGGCCCGCCGGACCATCGCGTCGATCGCCGCGATCTCCGGCAGGATCAGCGCCTCGCGCAGCGCGCACAACAGCTCGGGGCTCTGGAGTGCCGCGTGGCTGAGCGCGTGCATCAGCGGGGTGTCGCGCCCCGAGCCCGCGCCGATCGCCCGTGCCGCCTCACGCAGGTCACCGGCGAGCGAACCGGTGTCGATGTGCGAGAGCAGCATCCGCCGCGTGCCGTGCAGCGCGGCGACGACCAGCTCCGGCTTGGAGCCCCACTGCCGGTACAGCGTCGACTTGCCGCAGCGCGTGCGGGCGGCGACGCCTTCCATGGTCAGCGACTCGTAACCGCTCTCCCGCAACAGGTCCAGCACCGCCGTGTAGAGCTCCTGCGCGCGTTCCGGTGTGATCTTCGAGCGGCGGGAAGCGAGGGCTGACTCCTGTACGGAATCGGGCGACGGCATGGACGGTCCCTCCTGCGGCGGTGCGGCGAGGTTCTCGATACGCCAGTGTACCGATACGCGTGTGTACCGATACGCCAACGTATCGGTACACTGGCGTATCGATTCGGCACGGAGCGAACCGTGCCGTCCTGACACCGCTTCGCATCCAAGGGGGCACCGGGTGACGTACGCCCGCACCGAGCCCACGGACCAGGAGCCGGACATACGTGCCCGACCGCCCCTCGTCCGCGAGTTCCTTCTCGTGGCCGGACTCTTCCTGGCCTACAAATTCGGCCGCCAGGCGGCCAACGGCCATGTCGAGGAGGCGTTCCGCAACGCCGGGAACGTCTGGGATCTCGAACGTGCCTGGCACCTCCCGGGCGAGGGAGCTCTCCAAGGCATGCTGCTGCACAGCCAGACCCTGACCCACGCGGCGAACACCTATTACGCCACCGTGCACTTCCCCGCCACGGCTCTCTTCCTGGTCTGGCTCTACTGGCGCCGCCCGCTCCACTACCTCTGGTCACGGCGCATCCTCGCCGTCCTCACCGGCGGTGCCCTCGCGCTCCACCTGCTCTTCCCGCTCGCCCCGCCGCGGATGCTCCCGGCCGCCGGACTGGTCGACACCGGCCAGGTCTACGGGCCGACGGTGTACGGAGCGACGCCCGCGACCGACACGATGGCCAACCAGTTCGCCGCGATGCCCTCACTGCACGTCGGCTGGGCCGTGATGGTGGCCGTCGGCCTGATCGTCGCCACCCGCTC
Source organism: Streptomyces sp. NPDC006174 (assembly GCF_040614075.1). Classification (NCBI taxonomy): domain Bacteria; kingdom Bacillati; phylum Actinomycetota; class Actinomycetes; order Kitasatosporales; family Streptomycetaceae; genus Streptomyces; species Streptomyces sp. NPDC006174. Next base: position 14,151 of record NZ_JBEXTJ010000004.1, read on the forward strand.
GCGGTGGCGCTGGCTCTGGCTGCTGCACCCGGCGATCACGCTGTTCGTCGTCGTGGGCACGGCCAACCACTACTGGCTCGACGCGATGGTGGTCGTGGCGCTGCTGGCGGTGGCGCTCGCCGCGCTCCGCCTGCCGCGCCCGGCCCGTGACGTACCGGCGCACCTGCCGTGGATGGCGGATGGTGGCGCGGTGCCCGGCGGGCGTGCGGACGTACCGGCGTACGCCGTCTCCGGTGCGGAGGCGGTCGTGGACGCGTACGTCGTCGGCGCCGCGCACCCCGCACGGACCCCTGCCGGAACCGGAGCCGGCCGATGAACGCCACGCTGATCGCCGTCGCGCTCTCCCTCGTCTCCGCCGGCGCCTACGCGGCCGCCGCCGTGGCCCAGTCCCGACTGGCCGGGCGTACCGAACCCTCCACCGGAGTGCTGCGGCTCCTCGGCCGGGGCGCCTGGTGGTCGGCGGTCGGCCTCAACGCCGGCGGTGCGCTCCTCCATGTCGCCGCGCTCAACTACGGCCCGCTCACCCTGGTCCAGCCGCTCGGCGCACTGACGCTCGTCGCCGCCGTACCGCTCGGCGCGCGCGCCGCCGGACGCCGGGTCGGGCGCGTCGAGTGGCGCGGCACGGTCCTGACCCTGCTCGGCCTCGGCGCGCTGCTCCTGACGGCCGGCGGCTCGGCCCCGCACGAGACCCTCACCCTGCCCGAGGCGCTCGGCGTCGGCGCGGCCACCATGGCGGTCGTCGCCGGACTCAGCCGGCCCGGCGCCCGCCCGGGGCTGCGGCACGCGGCGGCCTCCGGCATCACCTCCGGCGTCGCCTCCGCGCTGACCCAGACCCTCACGGTCGCCGTCACCGACCACTCCGGCGGGCCGCTGTTCAGCTGGCGGCTACTGACGGTGGCGCTGCTCGTCTCCGCCTTCGCGATGGGCGGCCTGCTGCTGTCCCAGACCGCCTACCGGGGCGGCCTCGGCGCACCGCTCGCCGTCGTCACGCTGGCCAACCCGGTGGCCGCCGCCGCGATCGGCCTGGCCCTCCTCGGCGAACGCCTCCAGGGCGGACCGGTGAGCCTGGTCCTGGCGCTGGTCGGCACGGCGGCCGCCGTACGCGGCGTGATCCTGCTCAGCCGGGCCCAGGCGCGCGGCGGTACGGACCCGGTCGCGGCGGCAGCGGCCCCTGGCCCCTTGAGTCCGGCGCCTTCCCGGGTCGTGATCGGCAGCCCTCGGCGCGCGGACGGAACGCCGTACGGCGCGGAACCCGTCGCCGTACAGGCGGGAGCGCGCCCCCACCCGTAACGGTCGGCCATCAGGACCCACCCGTAACGTCAGCCGCCGGAGCCCCACCCGTAACACTCAGCCGTCTCCCAGGTCACCGATCGCGCGGGTCAGCCAGCCGGTCCAGAACGTCTCCAGGTCGATGCCGCCCCGCAGCACCAGATGGCGCAGCCGGTCCGCGTCGGCCTCCGGCTCCGGGGTGAAGTCCCGTTCCTCGATCTCGCGGTACTCCGCCAACTGCCGCTCGTGCAGGGCCAGATGGCGGCGCAGCTCCGCTCCCATCCCGTTCATCCCGACGACCGCCGCCGCCCGCATCCGCAGGAGCAGCGGATCGCGGACCGGGCGCGGGTCCTCGGGGAGCGCCACCCAGGCCGCCAACTCCTCGCGGCCGGCGGGCAGCACCTCGTACTCCTTCTTCTGTCCCCGGGCCGGCGCCGCCGTGGGCAGCGCCCGGATCCGTCCCGCCTGCTCCAGCTTTCCCAGCTCGCGGTAGATCTGCTGGTGCGTGGAGGACCAGAAGTAGCCGATCGACCGGTCGAACCTGCGGGTCAGCTCCAGGCCCGAGGACGGCTTCTCCAGCAGAGCGGTGAGGATCGCGTGCGGCAGTGACATGACGTGCATCCTAAGGACGGGCGTTCACGGCGACGTGCGACGGTCCTACAGCGCCGCCGCCAGCTCCGTGCCCTGGCGGATCGCGCGCTTCGCGTCCAGCTCGGCCGCCACGTCCGCGCCGCCGATCAGGTGGACCGGGCCGCCCGCCGCGCGCAGCTCCTCGTACAGCTCGCGGCGCGGTTCCTGGCCCGCGCAGAGCACCACCGTGTCCACCGGCAGCACCCGCCGCTCGCCGTCGACGGTGAGGTGGAGGCCCTCGTCGTCGATGAGGTCGTAGGAGGCGCCGGCGATCATCTCGACGCCCCGGTGCCGCAGTTCGGTGCGGTGGATCCAGCCGGTCGTCTTGCCGAGGCCCGCGCCGACCTTGGTGGTCTTGCGCTGGACGAGGTGGACGGTACGGGGAGTCTTGGGGCGCTCGGGAGCGCACAGCCCGCCCCGGTCCGCGTAGGCCGTGTCCACGCCCCACTGCCGGAAGAACGTCTCCGCGTCCAGGCTCGCCGCGTCGCCGCCGTCGGTGAGGAACTCCGCCACGTCGAAGCCGATGCCGCCCGCGCCCACGATCGCGACCCGGTCACCGACCGGAGCACCGTCGCGCAGCACGTCCAGGTAGCTGACGACGTTCGGGTGGTCCGTGCCGGGGATCGCGGGCGTACGCGGCTCGACGCCGGTGGCGAGCACGATCTCGTCGAAGCCGTCCAGCGTCCCGGCGTCGGCCCGGGTGGAGAGGCGCACCTCGACGTCCAGCTCCGCCAGCCGCGTACGGAAGTAGCGCAGCGTCTCGTCGAACTCTTCCTTGCCCGGCACCCGGCGGGCCACGTTCAGCTGGCCGCCGATCTCGTCCGCCGAGTCGAACAGCGTCACCGCGTGGCCGCGTTCGGCCGCCGTGACCGAGCAGGCGAGACCCGCCGGACCGGCACCGACCACGGCGACGCGTTTACGGGTCCGCGTGGGCGAGAGCACCAGCTCGGTCTCGTGGCAGGCGCGCGGATTGACCAGGCAGGAGGTGATCTGGAGGCTGAAGATGTGGTCCAGGCACGCCTGGTTGCAGCCGATGCAGGTGTTGATCGCGTCCGCCCGGCCCGCCGCCGCCTTGGCGACGAACTCCGGGTCGGCCAGGAAGGGCCTGGCCATCGAGACCATGTCCGCCCGGCCCGAGGCGAGGACGTCCTCGGCGACCTCAGGCGTGTTGATGCGGTTGCTCGTCACCAGCGGTACGGAGACGGCTCCGCGCACCCGCTCGGTCACCCAGGTGAAGGCGGCGCGCGGCACGGAGGTGGCGATGGTCGGGATGCGCGCCTCGTGCCAGCCGATGCCGGTGTTGATGATCGTCGCGCCCGCCGCCTCGACCTCCTTGGCCAGCGCCACGACCTCCTCCAGCGTCGAGCCACCGGGCACCAGGTCCAGCATGGAGAGCCGGTAGATCAGGATGAAGTCGCTGCCGACCCGCTCACGGACCCGGCGCACGATCTCGACGGGGAACCGGATGCGGTTCTCGTACGAGCCGCCCCAGCGGTCGGTGCGGTGGTTGGTGGCGGAGACGATGAACTCGTTGATCAGGTAGCCCTCGGAGCCCATGATCTCGACGCCGTCGTAGCCCGCGCGCCGTGCCAGCTCGGCGGCCCGGACGAACTCCTCGATGGTCTCCTCGACCTCGGCGTCGGTCAGGGCGTTCGGCGTGAATCCGCTGATGGGGGCCTTAAGCGCGCTCGGTGCGACCAGGTCCGCGTGGTGCGCGTACCGGCCGAAGTGAAGGATCTGCATCGCGATCCGGCCACCCGCCGCGTGCACCGCCGAGGTGATCTCGCGGTGCTGCTCCGCCTCCGCCTCCGTCGTCATCTTGGCTCCGCCGGGAAAGGAGCACGCCCGCTCGCTGGGCGCGATGCCGCCGGTGACGATGAGGCCGACGCCGCCCCGCGCACGCTCGGCGTAGAAGGCCGCCATCCGCTCGAAGCCGCGCTCGGCCTCCTCCAGGCCGATGTGCATCGAGCCCATGAGGACGCGGTTGGGGAGAGTCGTGAACCCGAGGTCCAGCGGGCTCAGCAAGGTCGGGTACAGGCTCATCCGGGTCTCCTCCGCACAGGGTCGTCGCGTCAGTTGTAGACCACCGCGAGCCGCTTATGCAACAAGTTGCACAATGATCTGCGTCGCATGCCCGCCCTTGCGGCGCCCGGCCCGTGCCACGTACGGCGTACTCGGCCGGGCCCGCACTGCACCGGCCGACCAGAGTGGGATCCACAGCGAAACCCCTCACCCCGGGAGTCCCCATGGTCAGCGTCAACCGGCGTGATCTCGGCCTGCTCGCCCTGCGCGTCGGCACCGGCGCGGTGCTCGCGGCCCACGGCAGCCAGAAGCTGGCGGGCTGGTTCGGCGGCGGAGGCATCCAGGGCACCACGGCCGCGATGGAGGCGATGGGCTTCCATCCGCCCAAGCACAGCGCCGTGGCCGCCGGACTCGGTGAGGCGGGCGGCGGTGTACTGCTGGCCCTCGGTCTTGCCACGCCCGCCGCCGGTGCCGCGGCCGCCGGAGCGATGGCCGGCGCGGTGGCCGTGCATGCCCCGGCGGGCTTCTTCGCGCAGGGCGGCGGCTACGAGTACCCGGCGTTCCTCGGCTTCACCGCCGCCGCCATCGGGCTGGCCGGCCCCGGCCGCTACTCCGTGGACCACGTCACCTGCCACTTCTTCGACCGGCCCTGGATGGTCGCTCTCGCCTTCGCCGGCAGTGCGGCGGCGGCCGCCGTGGTGGTCGGCAAGCGCGCCAAGGGCCAGGCCGCCGAGGAGCGGGAGGCGGGCCGGTGAGCGAGGACCCGCGCCTGTACGACGGCACCTCCGGCCCTCCTCCGGTGCCCGACCCGGAGAGCGCCTGGGTCACCGGAGGAGTGCTGTTCGCCGGAGTGCTGATGCTGTGCCAGGGCGTGGTGGCGGCCCTGCAAGGCATCGCGGCCCTGGCCGACGGCGACGTGTACGGCACCGTCGGCGAGTACCTCTACCGGTTCAGCCTCACCAGCTGGGGCTGGATCCACCTGGCGCTTGGCGTCTGCGCGGTGATCACCGGCGCCGGGCTGCTCAAAGGCGCCGGCTGGGCCCGGGTGACCGGCATCGTCCTCGCCTCCCTCGCGCTGTTCGCGCAGTTCCTCTTCCTGCCGTACGCACCGGTCTGGTCGGTGCTCATGATCGGGCTGGACATCTTCGTGATCTGGGCCCTGTCCGCTTACCGGCCCTCGGCCGCCGGCGTCGTTCCGCGCTGACCGCCGTCCGTTCCCTCGCGGCTCAGCGCACCCGGCCACCACGCCTTCGGCCCGATGTCCCGCACCAGCGCCGGGACGAGGAGCGAGCGGACGACCAGGGTGTCGAGCAGGACACCGAAGGCGACGATGAAGGCGATCTGTACGAGGAACGCCAGCGGGATGACGCCCAGCGCCGCGAAAGTGGCCGCCAGGACCACACCCGCCGAGGTGATGACCCCGCCGGTCGTGGTCAGCCCGCGCAGGATGCCTTCCCGGGTGCCGTGACGTAGCGACTCCTCGCGGACCCGGGACATGAGGAAGATGTTGTAGTCGACACCGAGTGCCACCAGGAACACGAACCCGTACAGCGGCACCGAGGAATCCGTACCGCTGAAGCCGAACACATGGGTGAACACCAGCGAGGAAATGCCCAGCGTGGCCAGGAAGTTCAGCGCGACCGTGGTCACCAGCAGCACCGGCATCAGCAGCGACCGGAGCAGGAAGACCAGGATCACCAGGATGATCGCCAGCACCACCGGAACGATCAGCATGCGGTCGTCCTCGGCCGTGCGCTGGGTGTCGTACTGCTGGGCCGTGTAGCCGCCGACCAGAGCGTCCGAGTCCGGCACCGCGTGCACTGCCTCGCGCAGCGCGGCCACCGTCTCCTTGGCGTCGTCGCTGTCGGCCGCGTCCTCCAGGGTCGCGTCGATCCGGACCTTGCCGTCCACGATCAGCGGCTGACCGCCGGGCCGGCCGCCTTCGCTCACCGGTGCGACCGAGGCCACCCCGTCGGTACGGGTCGCGGCCTCGCTCACCTCCTTGAGCTTGTCCGCCGCCGCGATGATCACCGCAGGGTTGCCGGAGCCGCCGGGGAAGTGCTCGCCGAGCGTCTGCTGGGCGGCCACGGACGGGGTGTCGTTGACGAAGATCTCGTCGAGCGGTACGCCCTTGGAGGTGAGAGTCGGCGCGAAGGCGGCACAGGCGATCAGCGCGGCGAGAGTGATCGCCCAGACCTTGCGCGGAGCCCGGTCGACCAAGGCGGCGACCTTGCTCCAGACGCCGTGGCCGCCGGTCCCGTCCTGGACGGCCTTGGGCTTCGCCGGCCAGTACGCCTTGCGGCCGAGCAGTACCAGAGCGGCAGGCAGGAAGGTGAGCGCGCTGAGGACCGAGCAGACGATGCCGATCGCGCCGACCGGACCGAGCGCCCGGTTGTTGGTGAGGTCGCTGAGCAGCAGCGCGAGCAGGCCCGCGGCCACGGTCGCGGCGCTGGCCGTGATCGGGCCGAAGGACTCGCGCAGCGCCACCCGCATCGCGGCGAACCGGTCGCCGTGGACGCCGAGCTCCTCGCGGAACCGGGCGGTGAGCAGCAGCGCGTAGTCCGTCGCGGCACCGATCACCAGGATCGACAGGATGCCCTGCACCTGGCCGTCCACCCGCACGATGTCGTGGTCGGCGAGCACGTAGACGATCGCGCAGGCCAGCCCCAGCGCGAACACCGCACCGAGGATGATGAGGAACGGCAGCAGCACACTGCGGTACACGAGCAGCAGGATCACCAGAACGGTGATCAGCGCCACCGCGAGGAGCAGTCCGTCGATGCCCGCGAAGGCGTCGGACAGATCGGCTTGGCTCGCGGCCGGACCCGCCAACTGCACGTTCGCGTCCGGGACTTCCGCACCGGCCTTCTCGACCTCCTCCAGCACCGTCGGCAGCTCCTCCCCGAGGTCGGGGCTCAGCTGCACGATGCCCTGGAGCGCGAGACCGTCCTTCGACGGCAGCGCGGGAGAGGCCTTCCCGACGACACCTTCGGTGTCCGTGAGCGAGGCGAGAGCGCCGGTGGCGGCTTCCCGCTGGGCCTCGCTGACCGGCTCACCCTCGTCCTTCGAGGTCCATACGAGGATGACGGGAAGGGTCTCGTTCTGCTGGAACGCCTTCTGGGCGTCGACGACTTGAGTGGATTCGGCGTTCTGGGGCAGGAAGGACGCCTGGTCGTTGGTGGCGACCTCGCCGAGCTTGCCCGCGTACGGACCGAGTCCGCCGCCGATACCGAGCCAGGCGATCAGCAGGACGACAGGGATCAGCCAGCGGGCCGACCGTGCAGGGGTGAACATGCCTCTCCCGGGGTGCGAGGAGTATCTCAATGACGAACAATCTCAATGATTGAAATACATTAGCGGAGAGCTCGCGTCGGGAGTCGCCCGGGCCCCTTCGCGGCTTCGAGAGGCTTCGCGTCGCGGGACGCCGGGCGGGGAGCGTACGGGGTGTGCGAGGGTGCGTACGAGGGTGTACGGGGAGTGCTTCGGCGGGTCATGCCCTCATGGATGCACCCGGCGGCGGAAAAAGTCGGCGACGCGCCGGAACGGACCTCAGCGCGCCTACGGAGCCTCGGACAGCTCCTCGTTCATGGCGGCGAGGAAGCGCAGGACGGTCGTGAGCTCCGCCTCGCTGAAACGTGCCCTCGCCCGGTCCGTGGCCTCGGCGAGCGGCATGAAGTAGTCACGCGCGGCCAGCCGGGCGCTCGCCTCGTAGTAGACGTGCACCACCCGGCGGTCGGCGCTCTCGCGGGCGCGCCGGATGTGGCCGGCCCGTTCCAGGCGGTCGAGGCAGGCGGTCACCGCGCCCGAGGTGAGCCCCAGGTGCTCGCGCAGCGCGCCAGGTGTGAGAGGCGCGGGCGCGTCGAGGATGGCCGCGAGTGCGGACACGTCCGTGGGGTGCAGCTGCTGGTGCGCGGCGAAACCGTGGGTCATCCGGTTGATCTCGCCGTTCATCCGGCGGAGCTCGACCGCGAACGCCTGAAGGCCGGCAGCGGCTCCGGGTTCCGGGGCCGCCCCGGGCTCCGAGGCGCCGCCCCGGCTCTGTCGGCTGTCAGCGCTGGTCACGTACTCAGCGTATAGAACGGCTGCCCATCGCCGGTGCCCGGACCGTCACTCGGTCCGGGCACCGGCCATGACGCGTGGCTGCCGTCAGGACGGCCGCCGGGTCACTGTCACGAGGTCGGCATGAGCACCGTGTCGACCAGGTTGACCGTGGCGTTGGCCGTCGGCACATTGCCACAGACGATCTTCGAGGAGTCGTTCACCGTGAAGTTCGAACCGGACCCCTTCACGGTGAGATCGGTGCCCTGCAGGGTCTTGTAGGTGCCGTCCTCGAGTTGCTTCGTGGTCAGCTTCTCGCCCACCACGTGGTACGTCAGCACCTTGGTCAGCTCCTCCTTGTCGTTGAGGAGCGCGTTGAGATCCGCCTGCGGGATCTTCTCGAAGGCGGCGTTCGTCGGCGCGAACACCGTGATGTTCTCGGCGTTGTTGAGCGTGTCCACCAGGCCGGCCTTCTGCACGGCGCTGACCAGGGTGGAGAGTTCGGGGTTGTTGGAGGCGGCGGTGGCGACCGGGTCCTTCGCCATGCCCTCCAGGCTGCCCGCGCCCTCCTTGGGGACGGAGGCGCAGGCCGGACCGAACGGTTCCGCCGGAGTCGTTGCCTGCGCCTGCGGCGCGAAGAACGCCATGGAGGCGGGAAGGGCGAGAGCCGCGGCGGCCGCGGCGGTGCGCTGCCAGCGAGTGATGGTGGTCATGATGTCTCCTCCGGCGGGTGGGGGTGATATGCACGCCGTACGGCCGAGATGGGCCATGAAATCCAGTAGCACACAGAAAAAGGTCCGGGTCAAATGCGGGGTCCTCGGGAAAAGAATTCTTACGCTGATTTCCATCGGGCGGTGAAGGTGTCCGGAAGTGGGCCGCCTGGCGCCCGAAGACCCGGTCCGACGTGCGGATACTCCTCGGCTTCGACGCAGAAACGACGCGGGGGGCGAGTCGGGTTGGTGTGCCGCATCGTGGAGACAGGGTCGGCCCGCACGGTGAAATGCCTGCCGCCCGATAAACCTGTGGGACATACGTCCTGCGCCTTTACGGAGAATGCGTACGGACTCATTTCGCTGGCCGCCCTTGTATTCCGGTAGTCATTCCGGAGGGCGCAGGCGCGAGCTCGCCGCTGCGCTGTGGAGGACGCGGGAGTGAGACCACCGCCGTCCCCCCCAGGCCCGTCCTCACCCCGGCAGGAGTTGATCCGCCAGGCCGGGGCAACCGGCATGACATGAATACCGGTTCAGTAGCAGCACAGGGGCGCGGCCAGGCCGAGCGAGCCGCCAACAGCACCGCGATGAAGGCCGGAGCCCGTGCCGGGTTCGGGGCCCGTGGGGTGATCTACATCCTCGTAGGCGCCCTCGCCCTGCAGATCGCGTTCTCCGGTGGCGGAGGCGGCAAGCAGGCGGACCGGGGCGGCGCGATCGCCGAGATAGCCGAGAAGCCCTTCGGCAAGGTCCTGCTGTGGCTGCTGGGCATAGGCTTGGTGGGTATGGCCCTCTGGCGGCTGTCCGAGGCCCTCTTCGGACAGGTAGGACCCGACGGCGGCAAGCCGTCCAAGCGAGCCATGGCCGCGGGCCGCTTCGTCTTCTACAGCTTCGTCGCCTTCTCGGTCCTGTCCTTCGCCGCGGGCGACTCCGGCAGTGGTGGCGGCTCGTCCGACCAGCAGTCGCAGGACGTCACCGCCAAGGCGCTGGGCTGGCCCGGGGGCCAGTGGATCGTCGCCATCGGAGGCGCGGCGGTCGCGGGTGCCGGTATCTGGATCGCGGTCCGCGCCATCATGCGGAAGTACCACAAGCACCTGAAGATGTCGGAGATGTCGCAGCGGGTGCGCCGCGCGGTCGACTTCGTCGGCGTCTTCGGCGGCACGGCGCGTGGTGCCGTCTTCGCCACCGCCGGTGGCTTCGCCATCGCCGCCGCGGTCAAGCACAACCCGGATCAGTCCAAGGGGATGGACGACACCCTGCGCTCCTTCACCGACACACCCGTCGGCCCGTGGCTCCTGGTGGTCATCGCGCTCGGCCTGGTCGCCTTCGGCCTCTTCTCCTGGGCCAACGCCCGCTACCGCAAGGTCTGAGCGACGACGACACGCAAGGCCTGAACGTCGCGACACGCCGGCCTGACGGCGGAACGCCGACGGGTCGGTACCGAGCCCCAACGGCTCCGTACCGACCCGTCGGCGTTCCGCCGTCAGGCCCCGGGCAGCCGGGGCCCGGTCTCCCGGGTGACCGCACGCGCACCCGCGCCGCCGGCCGGCCGCGGCGGCCCGCCGGCCGCCGCGCCCCGGTGGCGCGCCGCGTCCTCGCGTGAGGCCTCCTCCGGGTGGCGGCTGCGCCAGTACGGGTTGTCGTGCGGCAGCCCGCCGGTGACCCGCCCGTACATGCCGAACGTCAGGATCAGCAGCCCCATCACGAAGCTGAAGATCACGTTGGACATACCGAAGTCCAGAATGTTCGCACCCTTGTCCAGGATGAAGATGTGGACGAACCCGCTGAGCAGGAAGAGCGTGCCGACCGTCATGTTCACCATCGACGCGACGTTTCCGCCGATCACCGCTCCGGCCACCAGGACCAGTCCGACGACGACCGAGATCAGGCTCAGGAGGCCGTTCGTCGACAGCCCCGCCACCTGAGCGCCGCTGGTGTCGAAGAAGGCCAGCTGGTTGGTGAAGCCGAGGATGCCGAAGGCCAGCAGGGTGGCCCCGCACAGTCCCGCTCCGATCCGGTACACGGCCGCGAGCCGGTGGTCCACGGGGAGTTCGTCGCTCAGTTTCATGGCCGTCTCCTGTCAATGGCTGATCCGAGACCCCCCTCTTCTTCTGCTGTGCCCCGCACGTCACTCCCTCGCGGTGGAGCCCTCCGCAGGGGAGCCCTCCGCGACGGAGCGCCGGATGCGCAATATCGCGCGCCGGGCGTGACTCTTCACTGTGCCGAGCGGCAGGCCGGTCCGCTCGGCGATCTGGACGTGGGTGAGGTCGTCGAAGAACGCCAGACGGAGGATGTGCCGCTGTACCGGCGGCAGCTTGCGCAGCTCCTGGGTCACCAGCACGCGGTCCAGCGCCGCCTCCGGCCGTTCGGCCGTTCCGGGCGCGTCGGCCTCCTCGCGCGCCGCGTGGGCGGCGGCCAGCTCCGCACGCCGGGAACGGGCCGCGTGGGCGTCGGCGATCTTGCGGCGGGCGATGCCGACCAGCCAGCCCGGCAGCGGTCCGCGCACCGCGTGGTAGCCGTGACGGCCCCGCCAGGCGGCGAGGAACGTCTGCTGCGCCACGTCCTCGGCCTCCCGCGCGTCCCCCAGGGACCGGGCCGCCAGCGTGTACACGAGCGCGCCCCACCGCCGGTACACCAACGTGAAGCTGTCCTCGTCGCCGCGTACGAACCCGGCGGCGAGCCGCTCCGACTCGGCCCGGTCCTCAGCCCGGTCCGGGGCTCGGCCCAAGGCCGGAGCAGGCAGCGTGGCCGCCATGTCCACCGTGCCTGCCGGGCTCAGGAACGCCGTCATGTCGGTCCGTCCTCTCCGTTCCGTCACGGCCCCGTTCGCCGGCACCGGCGGGTCGTCCCTGCGCTGTCCCGCTCCGGACGAACGCCGTCCGGGCATGCCCGTCGCCCCGCTGGTCGCCAGGCAACCGTGCGGCGCCCTCCCGGGCAACATGCATCGTTTCTGCGTCGTATGGTGGACGGTATGGACGATGCGGTCTCCGTGCTCACCAAAGGGGTTACCACCGGTGGCCTGACCACCGGGGCGGTGGCCCGGCTGCTGGGAGTGGCGCCGACGACCCTGCGCTCCTGGGACCGCCGCTACGGGATCGGCCCGGCCTCCCGCGAGGGCGGCCGGCACCGCCGCTGGACGTCGGCCGACATTGGGCTGTTGGAGTGCATGTGCGGACTGACGAGCGCCGGCATGCCCCCGGCCGAGGCCGCCCGCGCGGCCCTGGCGGCCGCCTCCCCGGAGGATGCCGCTCGGCCGGACGAACAGGAGGACCGCGCCGAGAGTCCGGCCTCCCACGCCCCCGGCGCACTCCCGCTCGGCCGGGCCCGCCAGGAGTGCCGCGGGCTGGCCAGGGCGGCGGTCCGGCTGGACGCGCGGGCCATGGACGACCTGCTGGCCGCCGCGATCGAGCGGTACGGACTGCTCGCCGCCTGGGAGTCGGTCATCATGCCGACGCTGCACGCCGTCGGCCGTAAGTGGGAGACCGCGGGGGAGCGGTACATCGAGGTCGAGCACCTGCTGTCCTGGCACGTCTCCTGCGCGCTGCGCCGGGTCGCCGCGCAGCGCGCGCCGATGGCCGGTTCCGGGGTCTCGCTCCTGGCCTGCACACCGGGCGAGAGCCATACGCTGGCACTGGAGGCACTCGCCGCCGGACTGGCCCAACAGGGCCTGCCCGTCAGGATGTTCGGCGCGGCGCTGCCGGTATTGGCGATGGAGGAGGCGGTACGTCGCACCGGCCCCGCCGCCGTGGTGCTCTGGGCCCAGTCCCGGTCCACCGCGAGCCGGGCACTGGCGGCACGGGTGGAGTCCATCGAGTGGGGCGTACGGGGCGCTCGGCGCCGGCCGGCCGTCCTGGTCGCCGGACCGGGCTGGGCCGGGCAGTTGCCACCGGGAGTCCGCCATCCGTCCGGCCTGGCCGAGGCGTTGGAGGCGCTCGCGGTGATCAGCCGCCGATGAGCCCTCTTACGGCTCCGAGTCGGGCCTCCGGCCCGGTGCGGGACCGGGCGCGGAAGGTGCGGCGGTAGGCGTCCGGCGGGACACCGACCGTCCGGTGGAAATGGCGGCGCAAGGTGGTGGCGGTGCCCATGCCCGTGGCCGCCGCGATGGCGTCGACGGTGTCGTCGGTGGTCTCCAGCAACTCCTGTGCGCGGCGGATCCGTTGGACGAGCAGCCACTGCAACGGGGTCGTGCCGGTGGCCGACTTGAAGTGACGGCCCAGGTGCCGTGAACTCATCCGCGCCTGCCGCGCCAGGTCCTCCACGGTGAGCGGCCGCTCCAGCCGGCGCATCGCCCACGGGAAGAGATCGGCGAGTGGATGGCCGCCCGGCGCGGGCACCGGGGTCGTGACGAACTGTGCCTGTCCGCCGTCCCGGTGAGGCGGCACGACCAGGCGGCGGGCGAGGGTGTTGGCGACCGCCGAGCCGTGGTCGAGCCGGACGAGGTGGAGGCACAGGTCCATCGCGGCGGCCTTGCCCGCGGAGGTGAGAACGCTGCCGTCGTCCACGTAGAGGACATCCGGGTCGACCATCACCCGAGGGTGGCGCTCGGCCAGCACCCGGGTGTGCGCCCAGTGCGTGGTCGCCCGCCTGCCGTCCAGCAGACCGGCCGCGGCCAGCACGAAGGCGCCCGAACAGAGGGAGGCCACCCGGGCTCCCGCCTCATGGGCCGCGCGGACGGCGTCGACCAGGTCGGCCGGCGGGGCCTGATCGATGTCGGCCCAGCCGGGGACGATCACGGTGTGGGCGCCCACGAGCCCCTCAAGCCCCAGGTCGGGCTCCAGCCGGAACCGCCCGGCCCGTACGGCGTCCGGCCCGCAGAGCGAGAGCCGGTACCAGGAGTCCGCCCCCTCGGGTGCGTGGGAGCCGAAGACCTCGCAGGCCAGGGCCAGTTCGAAGTGCAGCATGCCGTCGGTGACGGCGAGCGCGACAGCGGTCATGTCCGAAAGTGTACGGGCCATGGCGTTCCGGACCGTCGCGGTGGACGACCGCCTCCGGCCAGGATGTCCGTGGCGGGAAGCCGGGGTGGCAGAGCCTCGGCTGTGGATCATCCACGGACGACGGCAAGGGGACAACTCATGGGTTCGGACCGGATGGTGGCGGTCTTCGGCGCCTACGGACACACCGGGCGGTTCGTGGTGGCGGAGTTGAGGGCGCGCGGATTCCGCCCGGTTCTCGTCGGCCGCGACCCCGACAAGCTGAAGGCACTGGCGTACGGCTCGGAGATGCACGGGGCCGGAGCGTACGGAACCGGCGACCGCGCAGCCGGAGCGTACGGAACCGCGCCGGACATCCGTACGGCATCGGCCCACGACCCCGCCTCGGTCGACCGGGCCCTCACCGGCGCGGCGGCCGTCATCAACTGCGCCGGCCCCTTCGCCACGACGGCGGCCCCCGTGATCGAGGCGGCCCTGCGCGCGGGCATCCCCTATCTGGACGTGGCGGCCGAGATCGAGGCCAACCTCGACACCTTCGCGCACTACGCCGAACGGGCCCGGGAAGCAGAGGCGTTGATCGTCCCGGCGATGGCCTTCTTCGGCGGCTTCGGGGACCTGCTGGCCACCGCGGCGATGGGTGACTGGACAGCGGCCGACGAGGTACACATCGCGTACGGGCTCAGCAGCTGGCACCCCACCGCCGGGACCCGTACGGCGGGCGCGGTCTCCCGGGAGCGGCGGGGCGCCGGCCGGCGCATCCGCTACACCGAAGGGCGGCTGGAACACCGCGACGACGCCCCGCCCACCATGGAGTGGCCCTTCCCCGAACCGCTGGGCCCGCGCGCGGTGATCGGGGAGTTCACGATGGCCGACGTCGTGACCGTACCGAGCCATCTGACCGTCCCCGAGGTCCGCACCTACATGACGGCCGATGCGGCCCGCGACCTCGCCTCCCCGGACACGCCGGCACCGGCGGCGGCCGACGAGCGAGGGCGCTCCGACCAGACGTTCCTCGTCGACGTGACTGTCCGCTCGGGCGGAGCCGAACGGCGGGCCGTCGCCCGGGGCCAGGACATCTACGCCGTCACCGCGCCTCTGGTGGTGGAAGCGGCCGAACGCGTCCTGACGGGACGCACCCGCGCGGTCGGCGTCGCCTCGGCCGGCAGGATGTTCGACGCGCCCGACTTCCTCCGGGCGCTGTCCCCGCACATCACCGTGGAACTGTTCACGTAGCCGGGCGGCGGGCGAACAGCGGACCGGACGTTCCTCCCCACCCTCCCCGCAGAAGAAGTACGTGCCCCGGCACCGCCCCCGCCGCCTCCCACCTCACCGAGCGGACTCCGCACCCGCTCCTCAGCCCAGGAACTCCGCCAGCCCCGCCAGCAGCCGCTCCACGTCGTCCGTGTCGTTGTACGGAGACAGCCCCACCCGCAGACCACCGTCGTCGCCGAGGCCCAGATGGCGGGAGGCTTCCAGGGCGTAGAAGGAACCGGCCGGGGCGTGCACGCCGGAGCGGGCGAGGAAGCGGTACGCGTCCGAGGCGTCCCGGCCCTCGAAGGTGAGCAGCAGCGTGGGCGTCCGCTCGGCCGCCCGCGAATGCACCGTCACTCCGCCCAGCTCGCCCAGCGCCTTCTCGGCCACCTCCCGCAGCGCGCTCTCGTGGGCGCCGACCGCCGCGAAGGCCGAGCGCAGCCGTTCCCGCCGTCCGCCTGCCGTACCGCCGGTGCCCAGGTCCGCGATGAAGTCGACGGCGGCGCGGGTGGCCGCCAAGGACTCGTACGGCAAGGTGCCGAGCTCGAAGCGCTCGGGGACGGCGTCGCTGGACGGCATCAGCTTGTCGGGACGGAGGGTTTCCAGCAGCTTCGGGCGGGCGGCGAGCACGCCGTGGTGAGGGCCGAAGAACTTGTACGGCGAGCAGACGAAGAAGTCCGCGCCGAGCCGCTCCACATCGACGAATTCGTGCGCCGTCAGGTGCACGCCGTCGACGTGGAACAGCGCACCGGCCCGGTGGACCAGTTCGGCGATGGCGGGCAGGTCCGGCCGGGTGCCGATCAGGTTGGATGCCCCGGTCACCGCGACCAGCCGGGTCCGCTCGGTCAGCAGCGCGCCGATCGCCTCGGCGGGCAGCTCGCCGGTGGCCGGGTCGAACTCCGCCCACCGCACCACCGCACCCACCCGCTCGGCCGCCCGCACCCACGGCCGGATGTTGGCGTCGTGGTCCAGCCGACTCACCACCACCTCGTCTCCCGGCGCCCAACTCCCGGACAGTACACGGGAGATGTCGTACGTGAGCTGGGTCGCGCTGCGTCCGTGGACGATCCCGCCCGGGTCCGCGCCCAGCAGATCCGCCAGCGCCTGCCGGAAGTCGCCGACGATCGTCTCCGCGTGGATCTCGCCGGGCAGATTGGCGCCCCGGATCGACAGCGGCCTGCTCAGCGCCTCGGTGAAGGCCGCGATGACGGGCGCCGGGGTCTGTGTGCCGCCGGGTCCGTCGAAGTGTGCCGTACCGGCCCGGAGTGCGGGAAACTGCGCGCGCACCGCGCTGACGTCGTAACTCAAGGAGACTCCCTCGCTTGTGGGCGCCCAGGCCGGGTCACGGTCGTGGCGCGCCGACAGTCCTTCGCCGCGGCTCCGCCGTGGGGCGGGTGCGCGGTCCGCCGCCGATCATCGCAGGGCGCCCGCACCCGTGGAAGCGCGCCTCGCGCCGACCGGTACGCGGGCGCACCGCCGGAGGCCGGGAGCGCGCCACCGCGTACGTACGCACATCGCAGCGCATTCGCGTGCGCCCGTCACACGGCACAGGGATGATCCTATGAGGGAATTCCTCGTACAAATTGACTCACCCAGAAATTGCTCGGACGCCGTGAAAGGATCCGGCATTCCTCTGTGCCGAAATCGCCTTCACGGATGGCGTTCGACGAACGCTCGCGAAGGGCTCGGCAATTCGGTGACGAGGTGGTGGTTAAAGCCGTGGGAATCGGAAATGAATGATCTGGGCCGATGGAGCTGGGGGGCATCGGTTCACGCCACGGCCCGTTTCGGTGGAGCCGGGTGTCCGGAATCGATCGGTACATTACGGCTGCTCGCGCCGCGAGGTGACCACCAACCCCTCGGGCGACCTCTCGGGCAACGTCTTAGGCGCCTTTGAACTGCGCCGACGCGATGTTCTCTCCTAGATCCCATCTCCCGTGGAGGGTCACGGATGGACGAGTGCGAACGGTCCGCCGATGGCGAGATCGATTCGATTGACTATGGAGTCGGCCTTACGGTCGGCCATTCGGGCAGTGGGACGAGCGCGGCCGGAATCTCGCCGGCGTCTGTGCTCCGGGTGACCGCCTATCCGCTCCTCTTGCTGGCTGTCGTCCTTGTCGGTGCGTCCGCACTGGTTCTGCGCTGGGATCCGGCCATCGTGAGTCCGCTTTTCCTGGTCGGGACCCTGACGTATCTGGCCATTCTCGAACAGCTGATTCCCTATGACCGCACCTGGCACCCGGGAAAGGACGAGTGGCGCTGGTACGGCATCTACTTTCTGCTCACCATGGCCGGAAGCGCACTGGCGCAACTTCTGGTCACGTCCGCGGTGGGGTGGATCTCGGCCGAGGAGCGGAGCCACCACCTCTGGGCCGAGATCCCCGGCGCCCTGCTGGCCGGATCGCTCGTCAGCTACCTGGTTCACCGGCTGGGCCATACCAGCGCCATCCTCTGGCGCCTGCACGGAGTGCACCACGTGCCGCAGAAGGTCAACGTCGCCAACAACGGCGTCAACCACGTGCTGGACATCGTGCTCGCCCAGAGCCTCGTCCAGCTGACCCTGGCCCTGGCCGGATTCTCCCGCTCGGCCGTGCTGGTGACCGGGCTTTTCGTCGTCGCCCAGGGCTACTTCGTCCACGCCAACATCGATGTCCGCATCGGCAGGTTCAACCATCTGCTGGCCAGTCCCGAACAGCACCGCCTGCACCACAGCACCGACCTGTCCGAAGCCGGCCACTACGGCTCCGACCTCTCGTGCTGGGACCACCTCTTCGGCAGCTTCACCTGGCGACCCGGCCGCGAACCCGCCGCCGTCGGCCTCCACGACCCGGCCTCCTTCCCCGCCACCGGAGAGATCCTCGCCGGCCTGCTGCACCCCTGGCGGCGACGGCCGAAACCAGGCCCCTAGGGCGTCTCCGGCGGATCAGAGCCGGTTCCGCGACGCCTGGCTCGCCCTGGCCCTGCCGCCAACCACT
Organism: Streptomyces sp. NPDC006174; assembly: GCF_040614075.1. Lineage (NCBI taxonomy): Bacteria > Bacillati > Actinomycetota > Actinomycetes > Kitasatosporales > Streptomycetaceae > Streptomyces > Streptomyces sp. NPDC006174. Next base: position 31,974 of record NZ_JBEXTJ010000004.1, read on the forward strand.
AACGCACCACAACGACTTGAGGAGTTCTCGACCATGGCCGACGCGAACAACCGGGCGTTACGCGACAAGGTGGCGATCATCGGCATGGGCTGCCGCTTCCCCGGCGGCGCCTCGGACCACCGGACGTTCTGGCGGAACCTGATGGCGGGCAAGGACTGCATCACACCCACACCGCCCGACCGGTACGACGTGACCACTCTCGGCAGCCGCTTCCGCGACAAACCCGGCCGCTTCGTCGGCGGCCGCGGCGGATACATCGACGGCTTCGACACGTTCGACCCCGCGTTCTTCGGCATCAGCCCGCGCGAGGCCGACCACATGGACCCGCAGCAGCGAAAGCTGCTGGAGGTGGCCTGGGAGACGCTGGAGGACGGCGGCCAGCGGCCCGCCGACCTGGCCGGTGAGAACGTCGCCGTCTACGTCGGCGCGTTCACCCTGGACTACAAAATCCTCCAGTTCGCCGACCTCGGCTTCACCTCGCTGGCCGCGCACACCGCGACCGGGACCATGATGACGATGGTGTCGAACCGGATCTCGTACTGCTTCGACTTCCGTGGCCCCAGCCTCTCCATCGACACCGCCTGCAGCTCCTCCCTGGTCGCCGTCCACCTCGCCTGCCAGGCCCTGAGCAGGGGCGAGACCGATCTCGCGCTGGCCGGCGGCACTCTGCTGAACCTGGCCCCGCAGTACACGATCGCCGAGACGAAGGGCGGCTTCCTGTCGCCGGAGGGCCGTTCCCGTACGTTCGATGCCGCCGCCGACGGCTATGTACGGGCCGAAGGCGTCGGCTTGGTCGCGCTGAAGCGGCTGGAGGACGCCGTACGCGACGGAGACCGGATCCACGCCGTCATCCTCGGCAGCGGGGTCAACCAGGACGGCCACACCAACGGCATCACCGTGCCCAACCCCGACGCACAGGTCTCCCTCATCCGCCGCGTCTGCGCCGAGGCCGGCATCGCGCCCGGCGACCTCCAGTACATGGAGGCGCACGGCACCTCCACGCCGGTCGGCGACCCGATCGAGGCCGGCGCGCTGGCTCGCGCCCTGGCCATCGGGCGTACGCCGGGCGCTCGCGCGTACGTCGGGTCCGTGAAGACCAACATCGGGCACACGGAGTCCGCCGCCGGGATCGCCGGGCTGATCAAGACGGTCCTCTGCCTCACACACCGCCAGATCCCGCCCCACATCAACCTGGAGCGCCTCAACCCCGCCATCGACCAGGCCGCGCTGCCGTACGAGATCCCGACCCGGCCGACCCCCTGGCCCGAGCACGACGGACCCGCCCGGGCCGGTGTGAACTCGTTCGGATTCGGCGGCACCAACGCCCATGTCGTCCTGGAGGAGGCTCCGGTACCCGCACAGGACACCGCCGCCCCGGCCGAACGGACCTGGAGCGTCCTGCCGCTGAGCGCCCGCCACCCCGACGCCCTCCCGGAGCTGGCCACCGGAATCCGCGCCGAACTGGCCGGCGAGCACGGCCCGGCCGTGGCCCTGTCCGACCTCGGCCACACCTTGGCCCACCGCCGCCAGCACCTCCCGTACCGGCTCTCCGTCGTCCACTCCTCGCGCGCCTCCCTCGACGAGGCGCTCGCCGCCCACCAGCGCGGCGAGACCCACCCACGGATCGTCCAGGACCGCGCGCGGGACGCCGAAGCGCGGCGCCTGGTCTGGGTCTTCACCGGTATGGGTCCGCAGTGGTGGGGCATGGGCCGCCAACTCCTCCGCGAGGAGCCGGTGTTCCGAGAAGCGGTCACCGCATGCGGCCACGCCCTGGCGGAGTTCGCCGACTGGTCGCTCATCGAGGAGCTGACCGCCGACGCGTCCGCCTCCCGCATGGCCGAGACCTGGCTCGCGCAGCCCGCGAACTTCGCCCTCCAGGTCGGTCTCGCGGCGCTCTGGCGGTCGTACGGTGTGCGTCCGGACGCCGTCGTCGGACACAGCACCGGCGAGATCGCCGCCTTCTACGAGGCGGGCGTCTACTCCCTCCGTGACGCGGCCCGGATCGCGGTGCACCGCAGCCGCCTCCAGCAGACCCTCGCGGGCACCGGCACCATGCTCGCGGTGAGCCTGACGGAGGACGAGGCGGAGCGCCGCGTGCGCCCGTACCGCGACCGGGTCTCGATCGCCGCCGTCAACAGTCCCACCTCCATCACGCTGGCCGGCGAGGCGGAGGCCCTGGCGCTGCTGGCCGAGGAGCTGCGGGCCGAGCGGCAGTTCGCGAAGTTCCTCACCGTGCAAGTTCCGTACCACAGCGTCGGCATGGAGCGGATCAAGGACGAACTGCTCGGCTCTCTGGCCCCTCTGGAGCCACGACCTGCCCAACTCCCGCTCCATCTCACCGGATCCGAAGGGGTTGCGCGGGGTGGTGAGCTGGACGCCGGCTATTGGTGGACGAACGTACGCGAGCGGGTACGGTTCAGGGCCGCCGTCGACCGGCTCGCAGGCGACGGCCACCAGGTGTTCCTGGAGATCGGCCCGCATCCGGTCCTCGGCCACGCCATCCGCGAGTGCCTGGAAGCCACCGGTGCTTCCGGACTGACGCTGCCCTCGATCCGCCGCCAGGAGGACGAGAGCGAGCGGTTCGCGCTCTCGCTCGCCTCACTCCACAACCTCGGCGCCGACATCGACTGGAACGTCCTTGAGCCCACCGGCCGCCCGGTCACCCTGCCCCCTCACCCGTTCCGCCGCGACCGGCACTGGACCGAACCACCGTCCGTCGCCCAGGTCCGCCTCGGCCGGATCGACCACCCGCTCCTCGGCCGCCGCACCGACCGCACCGAACCGGCCTGGCAGGCCCGCCTGGACACCGAGTCGCTGCCCTATCTGGCCGATCACCGCATCCAGGACACCGTGGTCTTTCCGGCTGCCGGCTACATCGAGATGGCGACCCAGGCCGTCCGGCGGCTCACCGGTGGGACCACCGCCGTCCTGGCCGACATCGACCTGCGCAAGGCGCTCTTCCTGCCGGACGGCGAGGACCGGACCGTGGAGGTGTCGCTCTCGCTGGAGGACGCGGCCTTCACGATCGCCTCGCCCGCGACCGGCGACGACGGCGAGCGGACCGTCCACGCGAGCGGGATCGTCCGCACCGGGCAGCGCCGCAGGACCGGCGCCCCGCTCGACGCCGCCGCCATCCGGGCCCGTACCGTACGCCGCCTCACCGGCCTTGACTGCTACTCCGCGCTGGCCGGGCTCGGCTACCACTACGGCCCCGCCTTCCGGGCCATCGAGGAGGTGTGGATCGGCGCCGGCGAGGTCCTCGCCCGGATCCGTCCGCCCGAGGGCGTCGACGCCTCCGGCCACCACCTCCACCCGGTCCTGCTCGACGCCTGCTTCCAGGCGCTGCTGACTCCGCAGCTCCTCCAGGAGCCGGTACCGGGAGCCGGGATCAAGCTGCCGCTCTCGCTGGCCGAGGTCGCCGTCGAACCGGTCGGCGACCGGCCGCTCTGGGTGCACGCCACGGTGCGGCCCTCGGACGCCGACACCACGCTCGGCGACATCGCGCTGTACGCCGACGACGGCACGCCGCTCGGCCGGATCGAAGGGTTCCGGGCCGCCGACGTGGAGAAGGCGGCCACCACCGTCGCCCGCACCACCATCGACTCCTGGCTCGCGGAGACGGTCTGGACGGAGTGCCCGGAGCCGGCGGAGGAGGACCCGCTCGCGCCCGCCGTCATAGCCGCCCGGGACCACGGCTGGCTGGTCCTCGCCGACACCCAGGGCATCGCCGACGCCTTCGCCGCGCTCGCCGCAGCCCGAGGTGAACGCTGCCGCCTGGTGCACCGAGGCGAGGCGTACGCCGGAGCGGGGCCGGACGGTTCGTACACCGTGGACCCGGAGTCCGACGCCGACCTGCAGCGCGTCCTCGCCGACCTGGACCGGGACGGCGAGCCGTTCCGCGGGGCCGTCGTGCATCTGTGGAACCTCGACCGCCCTTCGCTGGCCGCCTGCGACCGGCAGACCGTACGCGACCACGCGGGCCCGGGCTCGTACTCCCTGATCGCGCTGGCCCGGACCCTCCTCGCCCGAAGCGGAAGCGGAAGCGGCCGGCTGCACATCGTGACTCGCGGCGCCCAGCCCGTCCTGCCCGACGAACCCGTCGAACCGCTCGGTGCTCCGGCCTGGGGTGTCGGTCGCGTCCTGCGCCACCAGGAGCTCGCCGACCATCCCGGCAAGTTGATCGACCTCGATCCCGAGCGGCGGCCAGGTCCGGAAGGAGCCGCCGCCGAGGCCGAGGCGCTCCTGCGCGAGGTGCTGACCGACGACGAGGAGGAGATCGCCCTGCGCGACGGCGTACGCCGCACCAGCCGCCTCCGCCCCGCCGACGGCCTCACCCGGCCGCTGCCGCTGCGCCTGCGGGCCGACGGCAGCTACCTGGTGACCGGCGCCTTCGGCGCACTCGGCCGGCTGCTGTGCCGCACCCTCGTCCGGCGTGGCGCTCGCAGGCTCATCCTGGTGGGGCGTACGCCGGTGCCCGCCCGTGAGAAGTGGGCCTCCACCGACCCCGCCACCGCCGAGGGCCGCGCGGTGGCCCTGCTCCGCGAACTGGAGGCGCTCGGCGCCCAGGCGGTTCTGGCTTCTCTCGACATCACCGACGAGGACGCCCTGACCGGCTGGCTCGACGCCTACCGGCGTACCGGCTCGCCGCCCGTACGCGGAGTGTTCCACCTCGCCGGACAGGTCCGCGACACGCTGGTCACCGACCTGGACCGGCCGGCCTTCGACGCCGTCCACGACCCCAAGACCATCGGCGCCTACCTCCTCCACCGGCACCTGCGGGACGAGCCTCTCGACCACTTCGTCCTTTTCGCCTCCATCGCCTCCCTGCTCACCACCGCCGGCCAGACCAACTACGCGGCGGGCAACGCCTTCCTGGACGCGCTGGCCCACCACCGCCGGGCCCAGGGCCTGCCCGCGCTCAGCCTGGACTGGGGCCCTTGGACCACCGGCATGATCGAGGAGCTCGGCCTGGTCGACCACTACCTGCACAGCCGCGGCATGAGCTCCCTCGCACCCGACGCCGGCATGGCCGTCCTGGAACGCGTCATCGGCCAGGACCACGCCCAACTGGTCGTCGCCACCGTCGTCAACTGGCCCACCTTCCTGGCCTGGTACCCCTCACCACCTCCACTGGTCGCCGCCCTGGCCGCGGCCGCAGCCCCGCCACCGACCGCCGCCCAGGGCAACGGCTTCCTCGACACCTTCCGTACCGCCGACGAGGAGACCCGCCGCTCCCTGGTGGCCGACCGCTTCGCCGCTCTCTCCGCCGCCGTCCTGCGCACCGGCACCGACCGCATCGACCCGGCCGAAGGCCTCGGCCGGCTCGGACTCGACTCGCTGCTCGCCATGGAGCTGCGCGCCCGCATCCACGCCGAACTCGGCGTCGCCCTCCCTGTGGTCGCCCTCCTCAGCGGAACCCCGGCCGGCGAACTGGCCGCACAGCTCCACGACGGCCTGGCGGAGCTGGCCTCGGCCGAGGACTCCGACACCACGGCCCGGCCCGTCGAACTCCACGACGACCCCACGCGCTACCCGCTGACCCAGAACCAGAAGGCGCTCTGGTTCCTCAAGCACCTCAACCCCGACGGTTACGCGTACAACATCGGCGGAGCCGTCGAAGTGAACGTCGCTCTCGAACCGGACCTCATGTTCGAAGCCGTCCGCCGCCTCATCGCCCGCCACCCCGCTCTCCGCACCAACTTCCTGCTGGAGGACGGACAGGCCGTGCAGCGGGTCTCCGAGGACGTCCGGCCCGACCTCGCTCTCTTCGACGTCCAGGGCGAGGAGTGGGAGACCATCCACGCCACCATCGTCGCCGAGTACCGCAAGCCCTACGACCTCGCGCGCGATCCGCTGGTCCGCTTCCGCCTCTTCAAGCGCGGTCATGACCGCTGGATCATCATGAAGGCCGTCCACCACATCGTCTCGGACGCCATCTCCACGTTCACCTTCATCGAGGAGCTCTTCCAGGTCTACGAAGCCCTGCGGCAGGGTCACGAACCCCAACTGCCGCCCGTCGAAGCCCGCTACCTGGACTTCCTCAACCAGCAGAACACCTTCCTCGCCGGCCGCGCGGCCGCCGGAATGCTCGACTACTGGCGCTCGCACCTGCCCGCCGAGGTCCCGCTCCTGGACCTTCCCACCGACAAGCCGCGCCCGGCGGTCCAGACGCACAACGGTGCCTCCGAGTTCTTCGTGCTCGACACCGAACTCAGCGCTCGCGTCCATGCCTTGGCCCGCGCGTACGACGTCACGCCGTTCATGGTGCTGCTGAGCGCCTACTACCTGCTGCTCCACCGCTACTCGGGCCAGGACCACATCGTCGTCGGCTCACCGGTGACCGGCCGGACCCGCCAGGACTTCGCCTCCGTCTACGGCTACTTCGTCAACCCGCTCCCGCTCCACGCCGACCTCAGCGGCGACCCCACGGTCGCCGAACTCCTGGAACAGGTGCGCCGGACGGTCCTCGGCGGCCTGGACAACCAGGAGTACCCGTTCGTCCTGCTCGTCGACGAACTGGGCCTCCAGCACGATCCGAGCCGCTCGGCCGTCTTCCAGGCGATGTTCATCCTCCTCACCCACAAGGTCGCCACCGAGCAGTACGGCTACCGCCTGGAGTACATCGAACTGCCGGAGGAGGAAGGTCAGTTCGACATCACGCTCTCCGCCTACGAGGACGAGGCGGACCACCGCTTCCACTGCGTCCTCAAGTACAACACCGACCTCTTCCTCCCGCAGACCATGCGCCGCATGGCCGCTCACTACACCCACCTGCTCGACCACATGACCCGGACCTCCGGCGAACACCCGGCATCCCGGCTGGAGATGCTGGACGAGGAGGAGCGGGAGCAGCTGGTGGGGGAGTGGAGCCGGCCTGCTCTGCCCGCGGTCACCGGTGACTCGCCGTTCATCCCGGTCCACGAGCTGGTGAGCGAGGTCGCTGCCGCTCACCCCGCGTCCATCGCGGTGACCCTGCCGCTGCCGGGCGGCGGCGCCCGCCGGCTGACCTACGCGGAGCTGGAACGACGGGCCGCCGACGCGGCCTCCCGGCTGCGGACCCTGGGTGTCGGGGACGGCTCGGTGGTCGTCGTCTGCCTGGACAAGTCGCCGGAGTTGATCGTCACTCTGCTCGCCGTCCTCAAGACCGGCGGCGCCTACCTGCCGCTGCGGCCCGGCCAGCCCGCCGACCGCATCGCGCACCTCGTCCGGGCCACCGGAGCGGCTCTCGTCATCGTCTCCGGCGAGCCCGCGCGCCAGGGAACCGCCGCACTGCCGGTCATCACCGTGACCCTCGACGCGCTCCACGCGACCGAGCCGCACCCGGACGACCTCCGCCGGGACACGGACCCGGACTCGACCGCGTACGTCATCACCACCTCCGGCTCCACCGGCCGCCCCAAGGCCGTCCGGGTCAGCCACCGCAACCTCGCCTCCGCGTACGAGGCATGGCGCCAGGAGTACCGGCTGGAGACCGATGTCCGGGTGCACCTCCAAATGGCCGAGCCGTCGTTCGACGTGTTCACCGGCGACCTGATCCGCGCGCTCTGCTCGGGCGGCAACCTCGTTCTGGCCGACCGCGATCTGCTCTTCGACACCGCACGCCTGTACCGGACGATGCGTCAGGAGCGTGTCGACTCCGCGGAGTTCGTACCGGCGGTGGTGCGTGGCCTGATGGACCACTGTGTACGGGAGCGGCTGCGGCTGGACTTCCTGCGGCTGCTGGTGGTCGGCTCGGACGCCTGGAAGGTGGCGGAGTACGAGAGGCTGAGCGAGCTGTGCGGCCCGGCGACGCGGCTCGTCAACTCCTACGGCCTCACCGAGGCGACCATCGACAGCGCCTCCTTCGAAGGACCGGTCGAGGACCTGGAACCGGGCCTCATGGTCCCGATCGGCCGGCCTCTGCCCAACAGCACCCTCCACGTCCTGGACGCCCACGGCGAACCCGTGCCGCCCGGAGTCCCCGGTGAGCTGTGGATCGGCGGTGACGGTGTGGCGCTCGGCTACGCCGGAGATCCCGAGCAGACGGCGGACCGCTTCGTCACCCGTACGCTCAGCAAGGCGCCGGGCGCCCGACCGGAACGGCTCTACCGCACCGGTGACATCGCCCGCTGGGACGCCCACGGCCGCGTCCACCTGCTCGGCCGCGCCGACGGCCAGGTCAAACTGCGCGGCCACCGCATCGAGATCGGCGAGATCGAGGCCCTCCTCGCCCAGTGGCCGCCGCTCGCCCGCGCCGTCGTCACCGTCGCCACGGACACCGGAGGAGAGGCCGCGCTCGTCGCCTACTGCGTACCGGCGACACCGGGCGCCGCGCTCGACCGCCGGGCCCTGCGCCGCCACCTGGCCGGCGCGCTGCCCTCGTACATGATCCCGTCGTACGTCGTCGAGCTGCCCGCGCTCCCGCTCACCACCAACGGCAAGATCGACACCGCCGCTCTGCCCGCACCCCGGGCCGAGACCGGTGAGCGGCCTCACGAGGAGCCGGTGACGCTCTACGAAGTCGGCGTGGCCCGGCACTGGAAAGCGCTGCTCGGCCTCCAACAGGTGGGTCTGGAGGACGACTTCTTCGAGATCGGCGGCTCCTCCATCAAGCTCATCGAGCTTCTCCACCACCTGCGCACCGAGTTCGGCGTCAGCGTCCCCGTCAGCCGCCTCTACCAGGTGACCACCCTCCACGGCATGGCCGCCACCGTCCAGGAGGTCCTGCACAGCACCAGCGCCGACGAACTGCCCTACCTCACCTTCAACTCCGGCCAGTCGCCACACCTCTTCTGCCTCCCGCCAGCCGGCGGCCACGGCCTCGTCTACCGAGGCCTCGCCGCCCAGCTTCCGGAGTACGCCGTCATCGGCTTCAACTACCTGCCGGGCGACGACAAGGTGGCCCGATACGCGGACCTGGTCGAGGCCGCCCGGCCCGCAGGTGACTGCCTGCTCCTCGGCTACTCCCTCGGCGGCAACCTCGCCTTCGAGACGGCGAAGGAGTTGGAGCGGCGCGGTCGGCGGGTGGGCCATGTGGTCATTCTCGACTCCCGCCGCATCATGGAGCGTTACGAGCCCGGGGACGAGGGGATCCGTGCCTTCGAAGCCGAACTCGCCGACCACCTGCGCAAACACACCGGCTCCGAAGCCGTCACCCGCGAGACCCTCGCGCACGCCGCCGAATACCTCACCTTCTGCGGCCGCACCCCTAACACCGGAACGGTCGCCGCGCCGGTCAGCGTGATCACCGACGAGGAGAAGACCGCCCTGTACGCCATCGGCCGGCACGGCACCTGGCACGGCAGCTCCACCGCCACCACCGTCGTCCTGCGCGGCTCCGGCGTCCACGCCGACATGCTCGACCCCAAGCACCTGGCCCGTAACGCCGCCCTGGTCCGGACCGTACTGACGGGAGACACGGCCCATGGCGGATGACCCGAGCACCCTGCGCGACGCACCCGACGACTGGACCAGCCGCCGGCGCACTCCCGGCACACCGCCACGCGTCATCGTCATCGGCGCGGGCGTGGCCGGCCTCTCCACCGGCTGCTACGCCCAGATGAGCGGCGCCAGGACCCGCATCCTCGAGAAGCACGTCCTGCCCGGCGGCTGCTGCACCGCCTGGTCGCGCGACGGCTACCTCTTCGACTACTGCATCGAGTGGCTGATCGGCACCGCGCCCGGCAACGACGCGCATCAGGTGTGGCGGGAGCTGGGCGCGCTCGACGGCAAGACCGTCACCAACTTCGAGCTGTTCAACAAGGTCGAGGACGAGAGCGGCCGTTCGGTCATCTTCTACAACGACCCGGACCGCCTGGAGGCCCACCTGCTGGCGATCTCACCCGCCGACGCACCTCTGATCCGCGCCTTCACCCGCGATCTGCGCCGGTTCATCGCCATCGAGCTGTACCCGTTCCTGACCGCACCCGCGCTGCGGACCGTACGGGAGCGGGCGGCGACCCTGCGCACGGTGCTGCCGGCCTTCCGGCTGTTCTGGCGGACGGCCGCCACGCCGATGCACGTCTTCGCCGACAAGTTCCAGGACCCGTTGCTGCGCCGAGCCTTCCGCAACATCTTCTTCCAGGATCCGGAGGGCTTCCCGCTCCTGCCGTACCTGTTCAACATGGCGGCCGCGTACCACCTCAACGCCGGTTTCCCGCAAGGTGGTTCGCTCGGCCTCTCGCGCTCGATCGAGGAACGCTATTTGGGCCTCGGCGGACAGGTCACCTACCGGGCCCGTACGGAGAGGATCCTGGTCGAGAACGACCGCGCGGTCGGCGTCGAACTCCGCAACGGCGCGAGGTACTTCGCCGAGCACATCGTGTCGGCCGCCGACGGCCACACCACCGTCCATGAACTGCTCGGCGGCCGGTACACCGGACCCAGGATCGACAAGCTCTACACCGACCTCCTCCACCGCCCCGGCACGCTCTTCCCCGCCGTCGTCTCCGCCTTCGTCGGCCTGCGCGGCGACTTCGACCCGGGCGAGGCCCACAGCACCACCCACCTCCTGTCCGACGAGGACGGCGAAAGCCTTCCCGGCGCCCTGCAGAACAGCCTGGTCGTCCAGGCGCGCTCCCGCTACTCCCACGGCTTCGCACCTCCGGGCCGCTCCGTCCTGCACTGCACCTACTTCAGCGACTACGCGTACTGGAAGGAGTTGCGCACCAGGAACCGCAAGGAGTACCGCCAACGCAAGGAGGAGGTGGCCGACTTCGTCCGCACCTTCCTGGAGCGCCGCCACCCGGGCATCAACGACCGCATCGACCTCGTCGACATCGCCTCGCCCGCCACCACGCACCGCTACACCGGCAACCACAACGGCTCCATCCTCGCCTGGAAGGCCTTCTCCGACGCCGATGACGTCGCCGCCCGTCTGGTCGGACGGGACCGGATGCGGCTGCCCGGCCTCAGCGGCTTCTCCATGGCCGGTCAGTGGGTCGGCATGGGCGGTCTGATCCGCGCAGCCTCCACCGGCCGCTTCGCCGTCCAGTACCTCTGCCGCGAACTCGGTCTGCAATTCCGGGCGTCGCAGAGCGAGGCCACCGAGCCCTGGCACCCCGGAAAGCTGGGCCGGCTGCCTCAGCTGGACCGGTGGTCGGCACGGGAGGACACCAGCTCATGACCACGTCCACGACCGGCAGGACCCGGCGGACCCGCGAGTCGATGATCATCATCGGCGGTGGTCTCGGTGGCCTCTCCACCGGCTGCTACGCGCGCATGAACGGCTACCGCACCCACATCCTGGAGATGCACGAACTGCCCGGCGGCTGCTGCACCGCCTGGGAGCGCGGCGGCTTCACGCTGGACGCCTGCGTCAGCTGGCTCCTCGGCAGCGGTCCCGGCAACGAGATGCACCAGATCTGGCTGGAGCTGGGCGCCTTGCAAGGCAAGGAGATCCGGCACTTCGACGTGTTCAACATCGTGCGCGGACAGGACGGGCGGGCCGTCCACTTCTACTCCGACCCCGACCGGCTGGAGGCCCACCTCATCGCGATCTCGCCGGCCGACGCCCGTACCGTACGGAAGTTCTGCGCCCAGCTCCGCAGCTTCCGCAAGGCGCTCGCCGTCTACCCGTTCCTCAAACCCGTCGGCCTCATGGGCCGGTTGGAGCGGTGGCGGATGCTCGCCTCGTTCGTCCCGTACGTCAACGCCGTGCGCACGACGATCACGGTCCTGATGACGGAGTACTCGGCGAAGTTCAAGGACCCGCTCCTGCGGCAGGCGTTCAACTTCATCCTGTACGAGAAGCACCCGAACTTCCCTGTTCTGCCGTTCCACTTCCAACTCGCCTCCCACGCCAACCTGTCGGCAGGTGTGCCCGAAGGCGGCTCGCTCGGCCTCGCGCGGTCGATCGAGGCCCGCTACCGCCGGCTCGGTGGAGAGATCTCGTACAACACGAAGGTCGAGACGGTGATCGTCGAGGACGACCGCGCGGTCGGCGTCCGGCTCAGCGACGGCAGTGAACTGCGCGCCGACATCGTGGTGTCGGCCTGCGACGGATACACCACCACCATGAAGTTCCTGGGCGGCAAGTACCTGGGTGAGGAGTACCGCAAGCTCTACACCCGGACCATCCACGAGCCCGGCATGGTCTTTCCCGGCTACTTCACGCTCTTCCTCGGCCTCTCCCGACCCTTCCCGGCCGGCGACCCCTGCACGACCTACCTGCTCGACGACGCCACCGCCGCCGAGCTGACCGGCATCCGCCACGCCAGCATCAACGTCCAGTTCCGCAACCGCCATTACCCCGAACTCTCACCGGACGGAACCACCGTCGTCTACGCCACGTACTTCTGCGACATCGCCCCGTGGCGGGCCCTGGACGAAGGACCCGAACAGGTCACCCGCTCCCGTGGCGGCCAGGAGCTGCACACCCTGCCCGTCCGCCACGGCCGCGGCTATTACGTGGCCAAACGGCGCGCACGTGAGGCGCTCGTGGACTTCCTGGAGCAGCGCTTCCCGGGCCTGCGCGACGCCATCGTCGTACGCGACGTCTCCAGCCCGCTCACGCAGGTCCGCTACACCGGCAACTACGACGGTACGGTGCTGGGCTGGCAGCCGTTCGTGGAGAGCGGCGAGAGGCTCGAAGAGCTGGTCAAGAAGCACGGTCCGGGACTGCCGGGCCTCGCGAACTTCTACCAGTCCGGCGTCTGGGCCACCACCGGCGGGCTGATCCGGGCCGCCGCCGCCGGACGGCACGTCACCCAGTTCATCTGCCGCGACGACGGCAGACCCTTCACCGCGTCGGTCGACCTCACCGCGCCTTTGCCGACCCACCGCGTCATCGCCGTACCGACGACAGGGAAGAGCACATGAAGATCGAGAAATGGGTGGTCCGCGAGCACGTCGAAGGCGTGCCCGACGTGGACCGGATCTACGCGAAGGTCGTCGAGAACGTCGACGTGTCCCTGGCTCCGGACGAGATGCTCCTGCGCACGCTGTACGTCTCCGTCGACCCCTACCTCCAGGGCATCGCGCTCGACACGCCGCTCGGAACGCATATGGGCGCCGATTCGATCATGGAGGTGGTGGAGGCCGGACCGCGCGCCGCCCACGGCGTCGGCGACCTCGTCCAGGGCTTCGGCGGCTGGCGCTCCCATGTCGTCTCCACGGGCGCGGCCGAGCGGTGGCAGACCGGCACGTTCCCCATGGTCTTCCCGGCCTACCGCAGGCTGGATCCCGGCTGGTACGACGAGGCCCTGCCGCTTCCGACCGCGCTGAGCGTGATGGGCGGGCCGGGCATGACGGCGTGGGGCACCCTCGCCAAGTACATGACGGTGACGGCCGGCGACACGTTCGTAGTCAGCGGGGCCTCCGGCGCCGTCGGCGCGCTCGTCGGCCAGCTCGCCGCGCTCGCCGGAGCCCGGGTCGTCGGCACCACCTCGTCGCCGGAGAAGGCGGAGTACCTCCGCGGACTCGGTTTCGACACGGTCGTCGTCTACCGGCACACCGACAGCGCCGCCACCGTCCGCGAGGCGCTGGCCCGGGCGGCTCCGGACGGCGTCGACCGCTACTTCGACAACCTCGGCGGCACGGTCACCGACGTGGTGTTCTCCATGCTCAACGTCGGCAGCCAGGTGGCGGTGTGCTGGCAGTGGGCGACCCAGGTCGGCAACGAGGACACCGGCCCGCGCCTGCTGCCGTACCTGATGTTCCCGCGCGCGACGGTCCGTGGGATCTTCTCGCTGGAGTGGTTCACCGAGCAGAACTGGAAGGACCTCCACGCGGAGCTGGGCGGCCGGGTCCGGCGCGGCGAGGTCGTCTGCGATCACACGCTCCACCACGGCTTCGACGCCATCCCGGCCGCCTACGAGAGCCTCTACCGCGACCGGTCGGATCACCGGGGCAAGGTGCTGGTCGCGCTCTGAGGACCGCCGAGCCTCAACCGCCGCCTCTTACCTGAGGAGTTCACGATGACCACCGCCGATCCGTCCCTGATCCCTCTGCACCGCCTGAGCTTCGAAGAGCCGGGCCCGCCCCGGCCGGGCGAGCTGCCCGGCGGAGCTCCGGCCTGGCTGGTCAGCCGGTACGCGGACGTCCGCCAGGTGCTCTCCGACCCGCGCTTCGGCCGGTCCCGGCTGTACGCGGCGGACGCACCCGCCCTCTCCGACGTACCGGACCTCGTGAACAACCCCGACCTGATGTTCAACCAGGACGGCCCCGACCACCTGAGGCTGCGCCGGACCCTGCGCCGCGCGTTCACGCCGAGGGCCGTGGCCCGGTGGCGGCCGTGGATCGCCGCGATCGTGGACGAGCGCCTGGACCGGCTGGAGGAACGCGGACAACCGGCGGACGTGGTCGAGGAGTTCACCCTTCCGCTTCCGGTGGCGGTGATCAGCCGGCTCATGGGCCTGGACGCGTCCGCCCGCGACCGGATGCGCCACTGGAGCGAACATGCCTTCTCGGACGGCTCGCACGACGGCGAGGAGGTGGAGGCCGTACTGAAGGAGTTCAGCGCGTTCGGCGCGGAGCTCCTCGCCGAGCGGCGGCGCGGCCCCTGCGACGACCTGATCAGCAGCCTGGTGCGGGCCGCCGACGAGGAAGGAGGGCTGCCCGAGGCGCAGTTGGTGAGCCTGGTGTGCGGGCTCGTCGTCGGCGGCCACGACAGCACGATGACGATGCTGGGCAACGCGCTGCTCTACCTCCTCGGCGAACGCCGGGAGAGCTGGCCCCGCATCGGCGCGGACGAGGAGGCGGCCGGCCGGGTGGCGGACCGGCTCATCCACCTCGTCCCGCTCGGCGACGACCGCGGAACGGCACGCCATGCCGCGGCGGACGTCGAGGTCGGTGGAGTGGTGATCCCGGCCGGCGCGGTCGTCCTGGCGGACTGCGGCGCCGCCAACCGCGACCCGGAGGTCTTCCCTCGCCACACCCGCGACGACCTTTTCGCCCCGCTGGAGGCCCCCACCCTGTCCTTCGGAGCCGGCGCCCACTACTGCCTGGGCGCCTGGCTGGCCCGCACGGAACTCCAGCTCGCCCTGCACCGTCTGGCCGCCCGTTTCCCGGGCCTGCGCCTGGCGGAGCCCGTGGACGCCGTCATCTGGCGCACCGGCACGACCTCACGCAGCCCACGACGGCTGGAAGTGCGCTGGTAGTGCGGCCAGGCCTCAGCGGACCTGCTCGAAGCTCGGTCCGTAGGTGCCGGCCTTGACGCGGAGCGTCTCGTACCCGCCGTCGCCCTGGTGGCCGTACGTGCTCCAGTACTGGCAGGTCGGGCCGGAGTCGGCGTCGAAGCCGTCGGCCGTGGCGGCGGTTCGCACGCCAGGCAAAGGCTGGACATTGCAGAGGAAACCCTTCCACTTCGCGGTGCCTCATCCGCCCCACGGGCGTCCGACGGCGGCCGCCGCCATCCCGCAGGTCTGTCCGGCCACCGTCAGGGAAGACGGCGTAACGCCGGGAAGAACAGGCTTCCCCGGCCCGCCGTCCGGCGGAGGACCCGGGGGATCCGATGGAGACCACCACGCCCGCGAGAGCCGCCGACCTGTCCGGAGCTCCAGCTCCGCCGCCCCTCGGCGACTCGCCGGCCCTGCGCAGCGGCGCCGGCCGCGCCGTGGCGCGGATCGCGGCGTTCGCGGTCTGCCAGGCGGCGATGATCGCCGGCCTCGGTCTGCTGATCACCGGGCCGGCGCGGAACCTGTGGCCGCTCTCGGCCGAGGACGCGCTGACCGACGCCTTCGAACGCGTACGTACGGACTCACTGACCACCGCATCGGCGATCGCCTCCGGGGCCGGGGACACCGCCACCGTCGTCGGCGTCACCGCCCTGTGCTGCCTGGCCCTCCTCGTGGTGCCTCCGCTTCCCCGGTGGCGTGCGGCGCTCTTCCTGGCCCTGGCCGTGTGGCTCCAGTCCCTGGTCTTCCTGCTCGTCACGGAGGCCGTGGACCGGACGCGTCCGGATGCGGAGCGCCTGGACGCCTCGCCGCCGACGTCGAGTTACACCTCCGGGCACACCGGAGCGGCCACCGCGCTCTACGCCGGTCTCGCCGTCCTGGTGCTGTCCCGGGTCCGTGGCCGCTGGGGCAGGCTGGTCGCCGTCCTCCTGCTGCTGATCCCGCTCCTGGTGGGGCTGGCCCGGCTCTACCGTGGCATGCACCATCCCAGCGATGTGGTGGCGGGGCTGCTGAACGGCGCGCTCTCGCTGTTCGTCGTCGGTCGTGCCGTTCTGGCCGACGACGCCTGGGCCGCACGGCCGCCGGCCGACGCGATGGACATCGCCGTGGCGGCCGCCGAGAGCCGGCCGGGTCCGCGGCGCGAGCCCGCCGTGGTCATCGTCAATCCGACCGTCACCGACGCCGCGACCCGCGACCGGCTGCGGCTCGTCCTCGCGCAACGGGGCCATACCAGCGTGACGTTCGTCGAGACCACCGAGCACGACACCGGCGGCGGCCAGGCAGCTGACGCCATCCGTGGCGGAGCGGGCCTCGTGGTGGCGTGCGGCGGCGACGGCACCATCCGCGCGGTCGCCGACGCCTTGGCCGGTACCGGTGTCACGCTGGCCGTCGTGCCCTGCGGTACGGGCAACCTGCTGGCCCGGAACCTCGGCCTGCCCCTCGACCCGGTCGACGCGCTGGCCGCCGGACTCACCGGCGAGCCCCGCGCGCTCGACCTCGGCGCCATCAGCGGCGACGGCATCGCCCGCACGCACTTCACGGCCATGTCGGGAGCCGGACTCGACGCGGCGGTGATGGAGTCCACCTCCGACCGCGCCAAGTCGGCGCTCGGCTGGCCCGCCTACGTCCTGGCCGGGCTCGGTGAACTGCGGGGACCCCGGATGCGGCTGGCGGTCACGCTCGACGGCGGACCGGCGCTGCACCGCACCGCCCGCATGGTCCTCATCGCCAACATCGGCACCGTCCAGGGCGGCACGGCCCTCGTCCCCGGCGCCCGGCCCGACGACGGACTGCTGGACCTCGCGCTCTTCGACCCCCGAGGCGCGGGCGGCTGGCTACGGGCGGCGGGCGTGCTCCTGCGCGGATCGCGGCCCACCGCAACCGGGTCCGCGCCCGCGGCACATCGCGGCCCGGTCGAGTTCTTCACCTTCCGCCGAGCCGAACTGACCTTCAGCCGGCCCCAGCCCCGCGAAGTCGACGGCGACCCCGTGGCTCCCGGCCGGCGGATCACCGCTGAGGTCAGACCCGGCGCCCTCACCGTCCTGCTGCCCGCCGGACGGGAAACGAAGGGACCCGCCGTCCTGCCGCTCGCCCGGCGAGAAGCGAAGGGAACCCGGCGAGGAACGCAGAGAACCTGGCGAGAAGCGCAGGCAACCAGCCAGGAAACGAAGAAGACCACCGTCCCACCGCCCGCCGGGGAGAAGTGATGGGAACCGCGACCCGGGTGCCGGTCACCCACGACATGACCGGCGACGAACTCTCCGCCGACGAAGCCCTCGTGGCGCTGCGCCGGTACGGCCGCTGGCCCCTGCTGCGCGACGCCTTCGTACGCTTCCGTTACGCCGACGGCTTCAGCCACTCCCGTGCGCTGGCCCTCCAGACGATCCTGGCGATCGTCCCGCTGGTCATCGCGTTCGTCGGCCTCTCCACCGCGCTGCACACCGAGAACGTCGGCAGACTCGCCGAGCTGACGATCCGCAGCATGAGCGAGGGGCCGAGCGCCTCCGTGGTGGACCAGGCGCTGGACCGCAACCGGCGCGGCGACGGCGACGGAGCCGAGATCGCCCTCTGGTTCGGACTCCTCTTCTCCCTGGTCAACGTCACGACGGCGATGTGCCAGATCGAGCGCGGCGCCAACCGGATCTACGGCGTGGAGCGGGACCGGGTCTTCCACCGCAAGTACCTGCGCGGCCTGGTCATGTCGCTGAGCGCCGGAATACCGCTCGGCATCGCCTCGATCATGATCGTGGCCGGCGGGGACTTCGTGAGAGCCGCCACCAGCGTCTACGGACTCGGCGACGGTGCCCGGACGGCCTGGGACCTGCTCCGCATCCCGCTCGGCCTGCTGCTCGCCCTGATCTCCGCCAGCGCGATCTTCCGGCGTTCGCCGCGCCGCCGGCAGCCCGGATACACCTGGCTCGCCTTCGGCGCCGCCGTCTACCTGGTGCTCTGGACCCTGCTGACCTGGCTGCTCAGCCTCTACCTCCAGCTCAGCGGCTCCTTCGACACGGTCTACGGCCCGCTGAGCCTCTTCATGGCCCTGCTCCTGTGGTCCTACCTCACCTCCCTCTCCCTCTTCCTCGGACTGTCCTTCGCCGCGCAGCTCGAAGCCGTACGCGCGGGAAAGCCCGGCCCGATCACCGCCGATCCAGGAACCTGACATGCCGACACGCACCACCACCACGCCCGCCGCAGAGCAGCGCACGCGCCGCGCCGACCGCCGGTTCGGCGTCCGCCTGCTGGGAGCCGTGGCCGCCGCGGCCACCGCCGCGATCCCCTTCGCGCTGGTCCTCGTCCTCGTCGAGGCGAGCTGGCCGCCACTGCGGCGCGTCGACGCGGGAGCGGCTCGTCGGCTGCACGAGTTCGCGATCGAACACCCGGCGTGGACCGGTACGTTGCGGATCCTGTCCGACTGGGTGTGGGACCCGGCGACCCTGCGCATCGCCGTCGCGCTGCTCACGCTCTGGCTTCTGTACCGGCGGGCCTGGCGCCTCGCCGCCTGGGCCGCGGTGACGGCGACCGGCGGCGCGCTGACCGGTGTGCTCGTCAAGGTGGTCGTGGAGCGGGCGAGGCCGTCGCTGGAGGATCCGGTCGCGCAGGCGCCCGGCTACTCCTTCCCTTCCGGCCACGCGATGACGGCGACCACCTCGTGCGCCGTGCTGCTCCTGGTGCTGCTGCCGATGGTCCCGCGACCCTGGCGTGCGCTCTGCTGGGGTGTGGCGGCGGTGTCGGTCCTGGGCGTGGGCTTCACCCGGATCGCGCTCGGCGTGCACTGGTTCAGCGACGTCATCGGCGGATGGCTGCTGGGCGCCGCCGTCGTGGTCCTGACCGGCTGGGCCTTCGAGGCGTGGCGGACGGATTCCGGCCGCCGCCCCACGAGTGTGGCGGAGGGCCTGGAACCCGAGCTCACCGACGAGGACCCGGAGCCGCCGACTGCGGTCGGCCGCAGGTGAGCCATCGGCACCGCACCACTCAGCGGCCCGGCGCACCCGCGCGCAGCCCGTCCATCACGAAGTCCAGCAGCCGGGCTGCCCGCGGCTGCCAGTCCTCTCGCGGATCGAGCTGCCAGAGGCCGGCGATGGCCAGGAAGAAGTCGTCCGGCGTCACACCCGCGCGTATGGTGCCGGCCTCCTCGTTGGCGCGGAGCAGCGTTCCGGCGGCCTCCAGCACCGGCGCGGGTCCGGGCTTGGCCGGACCGCCGGGCGCGCTGGTGACCAGCCGGATCGCGTCCGCCAGGCCCGCCTTGGTCATGGCGAACCCTGCGAGCCGGTCCATCCACTCACGCAGAGCCGCCTCGGGCTCGCGGCTGGAGAGCAACTCGGGTGCGGCGTCGGCCACTTGCTGCATCTCGTAGCGGTAGATCTCCAGCACGAGCGCTTCGCGGTGCGGGAAGTTGCGGTAGAAGGTGCCCTGCCCGACGCCCGCCTTCTTGGCGATGGTGCTCAGCGGGACGTCCGGACGCACCGTCAGTTCGGCCATGGCGACGTGCAGGATGCGCTCGCGGTTGCGCACCGCGTCCGAACGTGCCGGCGCGTCCGAACGCGCGGACGCGTCCTTCCTCGGCTGGGACACGCATCCTCCTCCACGGGTTCGTGGCCGAATCCCGTGCTTGTTAAGCGGACAGCTGTCCGTTACGTTGAATGGTGAAGCGGACAGTAGTCCGGTTAGGGCCACCTTAGCGCGGCCCGCCACAGGTGTGCACCCGGTGGCGGCTCCCGGGCCCGAACCCCAGGGCGGCCCCGGACCGCTGCCGCGACGCCGATCTCCTGTCACCGGACACCGAAGAAGGCTGATCATGGCCCCAGCATCCTCGTCGACCACCAGCGCGATCACCCTGAACATCAACGGCGAGAAGCACCACCTGTCCGTCGACCACCGCACCACACTGCTCGACGCACTGCGCGAGCACCTCGATCTCACCGGCACCAAGAAGGGCTGCGACCAGGGACAGTGCGGCGCCTGCACCGTCCTGATCGACCGGCGTCGCGCCGTCGCCTGCCTCAACCTCGCCGTCGCGGCCGAGGGACGCGAGATCACCACCATCGAAGGTGTCGCGGACGGCGACGACCTGCACCCCGTCCAGCAGGCCTTCCTCGACCTCGACGGCTACCAGTGCGGCTACTGCACGCCCGGCCAGATCTGCTCGGCCATCGCCGTCATCGAGGAGCACGCGGCGGGCTGGCCGAGCGCCGCCACCGACGACGTACGGCCCGAGTCCGCGCCACCACCCCTGACGCCGGACGAGATCCGCGAACGGATGAGCGGCAACCTGTGCCGCTGCGGCGCGTACGTCTCCATCGTCCAGGCCGTCGCCCGTGGCGCCCAGGCCCATGAACAGGCCCGTACGACAGAGGTCGAGGAGGCAGCCGCGTGAAGGAATTCGGCTACCAGCGCGCACACGACGTCAGCGGCGCGGTCGCGCTGCTCGCGGCCGACCCGGAGGCTCGGTTCCTCGGCGGCGGCACCAACCTCGTCGACCTGATGAAGACCGGCGTCGAACGACCGGCTCTGCTCGTCGACGTACGTGAACTGCCGCTGGACCGCGTCGAGTCCACGGCGGACGGCGGTCTGCGTATCGGTGCCACCGTCACCAACAGCGACCTCGCGGCCCATCCCGAAATCCGCCGCCGCTACCCGGCGTTGGCCCAGGCCGTCCTGGCCGGCGCCTCCGGACAGCTGCGCAACATGGCCACCGTCGGAGGCAATCTGCTCCAGCGCACCCGCTGCGGCTACTTCTCCGACGCCAGCGGGCCCTGCAACAAGCGTGTCCCGGGCAGTGGTTGCCCGGCCGTCGCCGGTGAGCACCACAACCACGCGGTCCTCGGCGCCTCCGACCACTGCGTGGCCGTCCACCCGTCCGACATGGGCGTTGCCCTGACGGCGTTCGACGCGCAGGTCGCGTACGAGACCCTCGACGGGCCGGACGAGGTGCCGCTCACCGATCTCTACCTCCCCGTCGGCGACACCCCGCACCGCGAAACCGTTCTGCCGCCCGGCGCGTTGATCACCCACATCACGCTGCCCTCAGCACCGGTCGCTACCAACTCCCGCTACCGCAAGGTGCGTGAACGCGCCTCGTACGCCTTCGCTATCGGCTCCGTCGCCGCCGCGCTCGCCATCGAGGACGGGCGCGTACGCGAGGCCCGGCTCGCGCTCGGTGCCGTGGCCTCCCGGCCCTGGCGTGCCCGTACCGCCGAAGCCGTCCTCGCGGGCGCACCGGCCACCGGCGACACCTTCGCCGCCGCCGCGGACGCCGAACTCGCCGCCGCCAGGCCGCTGCCCGACAACGGATACAAGGTGACCCTCATGCGCAACCTCGTGGTCTCCGTCCTCACCGAACTGGCCGAAGGAGGCGTCCGATGACCACCACCACACCGGGCCCCAGGGCGCTGCGCGCGGCGGCCGTCGGCACGGCCCGTACCCGCGTCGAGGGCCGCGACAAGGTCACCGGCGCAGCGCGTTACGCCGGAGAGGTCCCCTTCGCCGATCTGGCCCACGGCTGGCTGGTGCTCTCCACCGTCACCCGAGGCCGCATCGTCGCGATCGACACCGCCCCGGTCCTCTCCCTGCCGGGCGTCCTCACCGTGCTCCACCACGCCAACGCCCCACGCCTGCACACCGATTACGTCGGCATGCTCAACACTGCGCCGGACCCGGCCGCCGCCGTCTTCCAGGACGACAAGGTGCCGTTCGCCGGCTGGCCCGTCGCCCTGGTCGTCGCCGAGACGCCCGAACAGGCCCGGGATGCGGCGGAGGCGCTGGTGGTGACGTACGACGAGGAGCCGCACACCACCGTACTGACCGCCGACGACCCCGCCGCCTACGCCGCCGCCGGTCACATGCCGGCGGAGACCGAGAAGGGCGACCTGGAGGCCCAACTCGCCTCCTGCGCAGTCGTGCTGGACGAGGAGTACACCACTCCTGAGGAACAGCACAGCATGATGGAGCCGCACGCGGCGACCGCGATGTGGGACGGCGGACGGCTGGAGGTCGTCGACTCCAACCAGGGCACCACCTGGGTCCAGTCCGAACTGGCCACGATGTTCTCGCTCGACGCGTCCTCGGTGCGGGTGCGCTCCGAACACATCGGCGGCGGCTTCGGCAGCAAGGGCCTGCGCGCCCACCAGGTGTCCGCCGTCATGGCCGCCACAGCGCTACAACGGCCGGTGCGCGTGGTCATGACGAGACGTCAGACGTTCTCACTGGCCGGTTACCGGAGCCCCACCGCCCAGCGGGTCAGGCTCGGCGCCGACGCCGACGGCAGGCTCCGCGCTCTGGAACACCGCTCGCTCAACCAGACCTCCACCGTGTACGAGTTCGTCGAGCCGAGCGCGGGCGTCGCGCGGGTCATGTACGACGCCGACGCCCACCGCACGGCCAACCACGTCGTACGGCTCGACGTGCCGTCCCCGACCTGGATGCGGGCACCGGGCGAGGCGCCCGGTTCGTTCGCGATCGAGGCGGCCCTCGACGAACTCGCCGAACGCGCCGGTCTCGACCCGATCGAACTGCGGCTGCGCAACGAGCCCGAGGTGGGCCCCGTCTCCGGCCTTCCCTTCAGCAGCCGCAACCTGGCCGCCTGCTTTCACGAAGGCGCGCGCAGGTTCGGCTGGGCCGACCGCGACCCGTGCCCCGGCATCCGCCGCGACGGCCGCTGGCTGCTGGGCACCGGAACGGCCGCGGCCTCCTTCGGCGCCGGAGCCATGCCCTCCACGGCCCTTGTCACGGCGGAGGCGGACGGCTCCTTCACCGTACGGATCGCCGCCGCCGACATCGGCACCGGAGCCCGCACCGCGCTGACCTCGATCGCCGCCGACGCGCTGGAGACCACGCCGGAGCGGGTCCACGTCCGCATCGGTGACAGCGACTTCGGCCCCGCGATGATCGCCGGCGGTTCGATGGGCACCCGCTCCTGGGCCTGGGCGATCACGGCGGCCGCCACCGAACTCAGGGAGCGGCTCGCGGCGGCGCCCGGACATTCCGCCGGAAGGGATCACCGTACGCTCCGACACCACCGAGGCTCTCCGCGCTCTCGCACAGAAGGAACGGCACTCCTTCGGCGCCCAGTTCGCGGAGGTCGCCGTGGACACCGCCACCGGTGAGATCCGGGTCCGCCGCATGCTCGGCATCTTCGCCGCCGGCCGGATCGTCAACCCGCTCACCGCCCGCAACCAGCTGGTCGGCGGCATGACGTGGGGCATCTCCATGGCCCTGCACGAGGAGGCGGTCCGCGACCGGAACACCGGCCGCCACTACAGTCCGGACCTGGCCGGCTACCACGTGGCCACGCACGCCGATGTGCCGGACATCGAGGCGGACTGGGTGGACGACCACGACCCGGACGACCCGGTCGGGATCAAGGGCGTCGGCGAGATAGGGATCGTCGGTGCGGCGGCGGCCGTCGCCAACGCGGTCTGGCACGCCACCGGCGTACGTCATCGGAACCTGCCGATCCGCCCGGACCGCATCCTGACGGCATCGGCGGCTCCCGCCGAGAGCGGGGGAGCGGCGGATGCTTGACATCGCCGACGACCTCCACCGCTGGCTGGCCGAGGACCGGGAATTCGCGGTCGCCACCGTCGTCTCCGTCGGCGGCAGCGCTCCGCGCGGTCCCGGCGCCGCGCTGGCCGTCGACAGCGGGGGCACGGCGATCGGCTCGGTCTCCGGCGGCTGTGTGGAGGGTGCGGTGTACGAGCTGTGCCAACAGGCCCTGGAGGACGGGAGGTCCGTCCGCGAGAGCTTCGGCTACAGCGACGAGGACGCCTTCGCGGTCGGCCTGACCTGCGGTGGAGTCCTGGACATCCTGGTCACGCCGGTCCGTACGGACTCACCGGAGCGGGCGGTACTGAGGACCGCGCTCTCCGCCGCCACCTCCGGCGAGGCCGCGGCTCTGGCCCGAGTGGTACACGGCCCGGCGGAGCTGCTCGGGAGGGCCTTGCTGGTCCGCCCGGACGGCAGTCGCACCGGCGGGCTCGGCGGCCACGCCGACCTGGACCGTACGGCGGCGGCCGAGGCCCAGGCGCTCCTGGACACCGGTCGGACCGCCACCGCCACCGTCACCGTCTCCGAGGACGGCTCGCACTGTCCCGGCGGGCTCACGCTGCTCGTCGAGTGCAGCGTGGAGCCGCCGCGCATGATCGTGTTCGGTGCCGTCGACTTCGCGGCGGCCCTGGTCCGGGCCGGCAAGTTCCTGGGCCACCACGTCACGGTGTGCGACGCCCGGCCCGTCTTCGCGACCCGCGACCGTTTCCCGGAGGCGGACGAGGTCGTCATCGACTGGCCGCACCGCTATCTGCGCGGCACCCGTACGGATGGGCGGACGGTGGTGTGCGTGCTCACGCACGAGGCGCGGTTCGACGTGCCGCTGCTCACGGAGGCGCTGCGGAGGCCGGCCGCGTTCGTCGGCGCGATGGGCTCACGCCGGACCCATGAGGACCGGCTGCGGCGGCTGCGCGAGGCGGGGCTGAACGAGGACGAGCTGGTGCGGCTGCGATCACCCATCGGCCTGGACCTCGGAGCCCGTACGCCGGAGGAGACGGCCCTGTCCATCGCCGCGGAGATCGTCGCGGCGAGGCGTGGAGGCACTGGCCTGCCGCTGACGGGCGGGGCGGAGCCCATCCACCGGGCGGCATAACGGCTTCGCCGTCCGCCCGCCTCAGCGCAGACGCCGCAGGCGGATCGGCCCACGCGCCTCATCCGGATCGACGGCCCGACCACCTTGGGTGATCTCCACCTCCCCGGCCGCCACCAGCCGCCGCGCCGCCTGGCGAACCGGCTCCATGAGCGCGCGCCAGCCGTCGTCGTCGCCGTCGTACACCGCTCGCGCGGCGTCGGACGGGCAGATGGTGGCGTCGGGCGCGCGCCCGTCCAGCAACTCCAGGATGGCCTGTTCGAGCCGCTGGTCCTTCTGCTGCCCGTCTCCGGTCATGCGGCGAGTGTCCCATCCGCCCCGAAAGGCCGCCCGCGGAACGCCCGGGCAGCACATCGCTCCGTCAGCAGGACCGCTCGCCGTTCCCAGGTGACACCAGCCGGCGCAGAGCGAGACGAGCCAACGGCGCGTACACCAGGACCACCGCCGCCGGCCCATCGATGCGCAGCTCGGTCTCCGCTCCGAACGGTGCCCGATCCCGTACGGCATGCCACAGCCGCATCCGCACCGGCCCCACCCGAACCCGCCAGGACCAGGTGCGCGCCTCGTGGTCGACGGCTTCGACGAGAAAGTCGACGCCCGGCCCCACCAGCGGCACCACCCGCCCGCGCATCCCGGCCCTCAGCTCCACCTCCGCCTTCACGGCCCGGATCTGCGGAGCCCACACCGGCCAGCAAGCCGTCCGCACGTACCGCTGCCAGACCCTCTCCGCGCTCGCCGAACCCACGGCGCTTACCGTTCGTCTCACGGCCTCACCCTCCTTGCGGCGACCCTGCACGGCAATCCGGCGACGCTGTCTGGACAGCCGACACGGCGTACAGCGCGATCTGCTGCACCGATCGCATCGAAAGCCTTCGTTCATCACGGGTCTTCCGTTACAGCCGAGGCGGTCTTGTCCTGGTGAGATCGCCGGGTGCTTGGTCTCCTCCTCCGGCTCCTGCCCTTCTGGGTCCGTGAGCCTCTGTTCATCGTGGTCGGGTCGGTTTTCGGCGTACGCATCCTGTATCTCGCCGTCCGCGACGGCGAATGGCCGGCAGCCGGGATCGGCGTGGTGTTCCTGGTGTTCACCGCGGTGCGTGTCCACATGGTGATCCGGGCGCTCCGCCTCCGCCGGGACGCGAGGACGGCAGCGCTCGCGGACGGCGCGGCGCCCGACGCTGTTGTTCAGCCGCAGCCGCGGCCTTCAGCGGGGCGGCGTGTCGCCTCGGCCGTTCCGAGGAAGGAGCCCAACGCGTGGGGTCAGGCCGTCGCGGCCGTGCCCTTGTTCGCGGTACTCGGGGCGGCGCTGTGGTTGGGCCCGCAACTGCTGCCCTCCGAGGAGGACAGCACACCGCAGGCCGCCTCGTGTTCGCGCGAGGAAGGCGAGGCGCTGCCGAGCGCGTACGAGAAGACGCCCCGGGCCGTCACCGGTGACGAGCTGTGCGAGGCGCTCAACAGACCGGATCTGGCCCGGCTCCTCGGCACACCCACGGAGACCGCGACCGTGGCATCCGGCACCAGCGACACCGCACCGCTGACCGACGGAAAGGTCGCCCAACCGGAGGCCGAGGTCCAGTTCGACACCTACACCGTGAACGTCTCGGTCACGTACAACGAGCTGTCGATCGACCAGTACGTGAACCTGATGGAATTCGGGCGGTCGACGGACGTCAAGACGCTCTCGGTCCTCGACCGGCCCGCGGTCCTCTCCTCGGATCACACCATGGCGATCGAGATCGATCTCGGGAGCAGTGGAGCCGGCGGACCCGTCGGGCAAGGCCCCTTGGCCAGAACGCTGTCCGTGGCCCTCGACGGGAAAGACCGGGCGGCTACTGCGACATCACGGTGTGGAGCGAGTCCGGAGCCCTGCCGGCCGACAGCGCGCTCCTCGACATCGCCGAGACGATTCTGCCGACGATTCCCGAACGGACTGTGTGAAGGTTCGGCGGCTGACCCCCGCGAGCGGTATCCCGGCTCGGTACGGAACACGGCAAGTCGGCCTTCACAGCGCTCGACACGGCCGTGCGGGCCGGCTGTTCGGGACGGCGTGTACGTCTGAGCGCGCCGGCCCCCGTCCTCGGTCGTGCAGGCGGCCGGTACCTCGCCCTCAAGGTACCGGCCGAGCCTGAGGCGGCGTTCAGGCCGCCTTCTTCAGTGATGTCAGGTGGGCGAAGACCACCACATTCGCCGAGTAGCCCGCCTTCTCGTCGAAACGCCCGCCGCAGGTCAGCAGCCGGAGTTCGGGGCGCCCGGTGTCCCCGTACACCTTGTCGTCGGGGAACTTGTCCTTCGTGTACGTCTTCACCGCGTCCACCGTGAACACCGCGGTCTTGCGGTCCGCGCGCACCACGTTGACCTTGTCGCCCCGGCGTAGCGCGTTGAGGTTGAGGAAGATGGCGGGGCCGGTCCTGGTGTCCCGGTGGCCCACGAGCAGGGCCGTGCCGTCCTCACCGGGCGACGGCCCCTTCTCGTACCAGCCCGTCAGCTTCGGTTTGCTCAACGGTGGAGCTCCGAGCCGGCCCTTTGTGTCGAGGCCGAGTCCGGTGACCGGCGCCTCGATGAAGATGGCGGGAATGGCGACCTTCAGGGGGCGGGAGGGCACCAGGGGCGCGTGCGAGGCGGGCACGTGCTTCTCCGGTGTGTGCGGTGCCCGCCGGAACGGCTCCGACCCGCCGCCCGCGGCGTCGCTGCCGCGGGCGGCGGTGACCGTCCGGGTGTCCTCGGAGGAGTCCGAGGACACCCAGACGATGCCGGCCACCAGAGAGAACGTCACGCACAGCGTCATGGTGAGACGGCACGCGCGTGTCGGTCCTCGTCGTCGTCGCCGTCGGCAGCGGACGTCACGCCTCGCCACGGGCACGGCGACGAGCGGACCGACGCATCATGATCAGGCCCGCGGCTCCTGCGGCCCCGGCGACCAGCGCGGCCGCGGCTCCGGCGTTCGAGCCGCTGTCGGAGCTGATGGGCTCCATGTCCGGGACACCGCCGCCGCCCGCGGGGACCCCGCCGATGGGCTGCTGCGGCTTGTGAGGCTTGCCGCCGCCGTGACCGCGGTCGGGGCACTCGACCTTGAAGCTCTTCTGCTTCGGGCCCGCCGGGACGACCCACACCAGCTGGTACGTGCCCTCCGGCAGCCGGTACGTCTCACTGCGCGCACTGCCGTTGATGAGCGGAAGGGTGTCCAGCAGGGTGGTGCCCGGCGGCACGGTCGGGGGCTGCTCGGTGATCGTCCAGGGGACCGAGGGGAACGACTCGAAGTTGCTCGCCGACAGCACGAACTTGCAGACCTGGACCCCGTCGCGGTCGCCGCGCGAGTGCCAGCTGACCGAACTGATGTCGATGTCACCGCTGTCGCCGGGGGCCGCGTAGGCGGCCGGTGCTCCGGCCAGGGTGGCGCCGGCGACCGCGACTGCGACGGTCACCTTGGCGCCCGTGCGGACACTGCGGGAGCGGACGGAACGGGAGATGCGCATGAAGGCTCCTTCAAGGCGAGATGATTGTCGTACTGATCACCTGATCGCCTAAGTGATGCCATGAATCGTCGCAAAAGTCAGATAAGACACGAGGAAATGTCGGAAGTGCCCTGATCGGCCGACAGCACACGAGTGGAACTTGGGCACACGGACCGGATCGCGGTCCGCGAAGAGCGGCGTGACGGAGCCGGAACGCTGCGGCTCACCGTCCGCATCCGCTGCGCCTGGCCCCGCCACGACCGGCGTTGCTGCTCTTCCTGGCCGCTTCTGTCCGCCCGGAATCCCTGTGGCTTCGACCGGGCCGTAGCGAACTACCTGCGGACGGGTGTGGACGCAGGAATGCTTGTTCCCGCCCGGCGGTGAGTCCCTGCGAGCCTCCGACGTGTACGGCCCGGTCATCGGCCGCCTCATCGGGAAGGCGCGGAGTCCTACGCGCCGCTCGGCATGTCGTCCTGGCCTTCGCGGCTGCGTGTGCCGCGCTCCTCAGAGCGCTTGCCAGATCTGGGTCAGCGACGACGTCGTGAGGACCTGGTCCGGTCGCCCCTGCCCGGCGAGGCGGCCGTCCTGAAGCAGGAGACAGGCGTCCGCCGCGCGTGCCGCCGCGAGATCATGCGTGGCCTGGACGATCGTCACCCCGTCGGTGACGAGCGCCGCCAGCAGCACCCCGATCCGGTCCCTGGCCTCCGGATCCAGGCCGGTGGTCGGCTCGTCGAGGAGCAGGAGGTCCGACTCCTGCGCCAGCCCCTGGGCGATGAGCGCGCGTTGACGCTGCCCGCCCGACAGCTCGCCCAGTTGGCGTGAGGCGAGGTCGCCGATGCCGAGCCGGTCGAGGGCCGCGTCCACGGTCGCGTGGTCCCGTGCGGTCAGCCGGCGCCACGGGCCGCGCTCGACCCAGCGCCCCATCTCCACGGTCTGCCGAACGGTGAGGGGAAGCGTGTCGCCGACCGCCCCGCGCTGCGGCACGAAGGCGGGCGGTCGGTCACCGGTGCGGAAGAGGTCGCCGGATGTCGGCTTGATCACACCGGCGAGCACGCCGAGCAGGGTCGACTTGCCGCTGCCGTTCGGGCCGACGAGCGCCGTCGTGGTCAACCCGGTTATTTCTCCGCTGACTTGATGGAGTACCGGGCGCCCTGGATAGCCGGCGCACAGCTCCGAGAAGCGGAGCGGAACGGTCCGATCGAGAGGCGGGACGGGCGAGAGGCGTGGTTTGTTGAACATGATTTTCATTGTAGTGTCCGGCGCATGGAATGGTTGACGGTCCCGTTCGAGGTGACCTTTGTGCAGCGGGCCCTGTGGGGCGGGATGCTGGTATCCGCCATCTGTGCGCCGGCGGGCGCCTGGGTGGTGCTGAGGGGAATGGCCTTCCTCGGTGACGCCATGTCCCACGGGCTGCTGCCGGGCGTCGCGGTCGCCGCGCTCCTCGGGGGCAACCTGATGGTGGGTGCGGTGGTCAGTGCCGCCGTCATGACGGCCGGTGTCACCGCACTGAGCCGTACGCCGAGGCTGTCGCAGGACACCGGCATCGGGCTGCTGTTCGTCGGCATGCTCTCGCTCGGCGTGATCATCGTGTCGCGCTCACAGTCCTTCGCGGTCGACCTGACCGGCTTTCTCTTCGGGGACGTCCTCGCCGTCAGGCAGAGGGATCTCCTCGTGCTCGCGGCGGCGTTGCTCGCGGCGCTGGCGGTGTCGGTCCTCGGCCACCGGGCCTTCCTGGCCCTGGCGTTCGACTCACGCAAGGCCCACACCCTGGGGCTGCGGCCGCGCCTGGCCCACGCGGTTCTCCTCGGCCTCCTCGGCCTGGCGATCGTCGCCTCGTTCCACATCGTGGGAACGCTGCTCGTCCTCGGACTGCTCATCGCGCCACCGGCGGCCGCTCTGCCCTGGGTTCGTTCCGTGTGCGGAGTCATGGTGCTCGCCGCCCTGCTCGGCGCCTTGGCCACCTTCGGCGGGCTGCTGCTGTCCTGGCACCTGAGCACCGCGGCCGGCGCGACGGTCGCGGCCCTCGCGGTGAGCCTGTTCTTCCTGTCCCACGTGCTGTCCGGCCTGCGCGACCGGCGTACGCGCCAGGCCCGCTCCACGGCACCCCTGCTCCAAGTCGACTGAAAGAAGCCAGAGGCGACCATCATGATGATCCGCAGAAACGTCACTCCATGGGCATCGGCCGCATTGGTGGTCACCGCGCTGCTCACCACGAGTTGCGCGGGGGAGAAGCGCGACGCCGCACAGCCCGACGCGCGCCCCTCGTCCGCCACTCCGCACGGGTACGTCGAGGGAGCCCAGGAGGCCGCCGAGCAGCAGTCCCGGCTCCTCCTGAACGACCCCGCCAGCGGCGACACCAGGGTTCTCGACCTCGTCACCGGCAAGGTGCGCAGGACGGCCGAGGTGAAGGACGCCGTTCGGCTGGGCACGGACGGCAGGTTCGGCTATCTCCACGCGCCCGGTGGCACCCATGTGCTCGACAGTGGCGCCTGGATGGTGGACCACGGAGACCACGTCCACTACTACAGCGCGTCGACGCGGGACGTCGGTGAGCTTCCTGTGGGCAGCCAGGCGCAGATACGCAGCGATGTCGCCGTGACCGCGGTGACCGACGAGAACGGCCGCACCGTCCTTTACGACCGCGGCAAGCTGGAGAGAGGGCAGATCGCGACGTCCCGTACGCTGAGCGGCACGTACTCCGGCGCCGTCGTGCCGTACGAGGAACACCTGCTCGCCCTCGCGAAAGAGGGCGACGCCACCGAACTCGTCGTCCTCGACCGCGAAGGCGAACGCCTGGCCTCCCCGGACGTGACGTGCGACGCGCCCCGTGGAGACGCCGTCACCCGGCGCGGCGTGATCCTCGGCTGCGCCGACGGCGCCCTGCTCGTGGGCAGGCAGGACGGCGCCTTCACCGCCGAGAAGATCCCGTACGGAAAGCACGTCCCGGCGCAGGAACGAGCCACCGCCTTCCACCACCGGCCCGGCAGCGACACGCTCACCGCCAAGGCCGGAGACGACGCGGTCTGGGTTCTCGACGTGACCGAGCGGGCCTGGAAGCGGGTGGCCACCGGGCCCGTCGTCGCGGTCAACACGGCCGGCGAGGGCTCCCCGCTGCTCGTTCTGCAGACGGACGGCTCGGTGCACGGTTATGACATCGCGACCGGAAAGCAGACCGCACGGACCAGGCCGCTGCTGACAGGAGAGAAGCAGGACGACTCCGGCGGCGGCGCCGCCGTCATCGAGGTCGACCGCAGCCGCGCCTACGTCAACGACCCCGAGGGCAGAAAGGTGTTCGAGATCGACTACAACGACGGCCTGCGTATCGCGCGCTCCTTCGACCTGGACGTCAAACCGGTCCTCATGGTGGAGGCCGGGCGATGAGCCGAACCGAGGAGCAGCATCGTGGACGGGCCGGCACCGCTCGCCTGCGCCGTCTGATCGCGAGTCTGCTCGCTCTCGTGACGGCCGTGACCGTCACCTCCTGCACCACCGGCGACGACCGGCCCAGCATCGTCGTCACGACCAACATCCTCGGCGACGTCACCCGCGAGATCGTCGGCGGCGAGGCCGACGTCACCGTCCTGATGAAGCCCGACGCCGACCCGCACTCCTTCGGGCTGTCAGCGGTGCAGGCCGCCGAGCTGGAACAGGCCGACCTGGTCGTCCACAACGGCCTGGGCCTGGAGGAGAACGTCCTGCGGCACGTGGACGCCGCCCGCGCGTCCGGTGTCGCCACCTTCGCGGCCGGCGAGGCGGCCGACCCGCTCACCTTCCACACCGCCGACGACGGCGGCCCCGAGGGCGAGGAAGGGCAGCCCGACCCGCACTTCTGGACCGACCCCGACCGGATGCGCAAGGTCACCGGGCTGATGGCCGACCAGGTCATCGAGCACGTCGACGGTGTGGACCCCGGCACGATACGCGCCAACGCCGACCGCTACGCGAAGCGCCTCGCCGACCTCACCACCTGGATGGAGAAGTCCTTCGGCCGAGTCCCCGCGGACCACCGAGCTCTGGTCACCAACCACCACGTCTTCGGCTACCTCGCCGACCGCTTCGGCTTCGCGGTGATCGGCGCGGTCATCCCCAGCGGCACCACGCTGGCCTCACCCAGCTCCTCGGACCTGCGCTCCCTCACCGAGGCGATGGAGAGAGGAGGCGTACGCACCGTCTTCGCCGACTCCTCCCGGCCCGGACGGCTCGCCGAGGTACTGCGAACGGAGATGGGCGGCGGGATCCGTGTCGTCGAACTCCACTCGGAGTCCCTGACCGCCAAGGGCGCGGGCGCCGACACCTATCTGCGGATGATGCGCGCCAACACCACCGCCATGGTCACCGGCCTGACCGGCACCTGATCCTCCGAGCCTCCCGGAACACCCGCCCATCGGGCGCCGACTCCTCGTACCCCCATGCCGCCACCGCGCGGTGCAGAAAGGAACATCGTGATGAACAAGTCGATACGCGGCAGAGCTCTCACGGGCACGGCCATGGCCCTGGCCATCTCCACGGTCCTGACCGCCTGCGGAGGAGAGAGCTCCTCCTCCACCGACGCCACGTCCGACGGAACCGCGAGCGCCACGCCCGCGGTGGCGGTCAAGGAGCCGCTGGTCGCCACCTTCGACGGCGGCCTGTACATCCTCGACGGCCAGAGCCTGAAGCTCGCCAGGACCATCGACCTGCCTGGCTTCAACCGGGTCAACCCCGCAGGCGACAAGGACCATGTCGTGGTCTCCACCGACAGCGGATTCCGCGTCCTGGACGCCACCGACCAGGCTCTCACCGGTATCGAGTACCAGGGTGCCAAGCCCGGCCACGTCGTCCGCCACGCCGCGAAGACCGTGCTCTTCACGGACGGCACCGGAGAGGTCAACGTCTTCGACCCCACCGCACTCAGCAGCGGCAAGAAGCCGGCGGGGCGCACCTACACCTCCGCCGAGCCGCACCACGGCGTCGCCATCGAACTGGCCGACGGCAAGCTCGTGAGCACCCTGGGCACCGAGGAGAAGCGCACCGGTGCGCTGGTGCTGGACCGGAACAACAAGGAGATCGCCCGGAACGAGGACTGCCCCGGCGTTCACGGCGAGGCCGCCGCCGAGAACGAGGCCGTCGGCGTCGGCTGCGAGGACGGCATCCTGATCTACCAGAACGGCGAGTTCACCAAGATCGACTCTCCCGACGACTACGGCCGCATCGGCAACCAGGCCGGCAGCGACGCCTCGCCCGTGCTGCTGGGCGACTACAAGACCGACCCCGAGGCCGAGCTGGAACGTCCCACGCGCGTCTCCCTCATCGACACCGAGAAGAAGAAGGTGCGCCTCGTCGACCTGGGCACCAGCTACTCCTTCCGCTCGCTGGCCCGCGGCCCGTACGGCGAGGCCCTGGTCCTCGGCACCGACGGCGCCCTCCACGTGATCGACCCGGCCACCGGCAGGATCGAGAAGAGGATCCCTGCGGTGGGCGAGTGGCAGGAGCCGCTGGACTGGCAGCAGGCCAGGCCCACGCTGTTCGTGCGCGGACACGTCGCGTACGTCTCCGAGCCCGGCAAGAAGGCGCTGCACGCCATCGACCTCGAAACGGGGAAGAAGATCACCTCGGTCACCCTGCCGAAGAGCACCAACGAGCTGTCGGGTGTCGTCGCCGGACACTGACCGTGTGTGTGCCCTTGCCGCCACGGCTCGTTGCCTCGGCGGCAAGGGCACACGCCCACCGCGTCGCACATCCTGCCCACTGTTCCGTCACTGCCTTCGGGCGGTCTGCCGGCCTCCGACGCGCAGAGCGGACAGGCGGCCGTGTTTGAGAACGTCGATCGGGGACATACGTCGGCTCGACGTGCTTGGGCAGACAGGCACACACTCGCGGGAGCGGCATCCGGCCGCCGTGAGGTGTTCCTTGTCGGTGCCCTCCCGTGTTGTCCATGAACAGCAGTCATCGGGAGACGCGCATGTCCACCACATCCCAACGCCTTCCGCTCTCCGCCGCCTTGGACCACGGTGCAACCGCCACCGCCACTCCTGCGGCGCTTCCGCGGATCGAGGACCCCGGGAAGATCGCTCCGAAGGACGCACGGGCGCTGGGGTCGTTGTTCTTCGAGCAGTTGCAGGTGCTCGAAGAAGGCACCCACGAGTACCAGTACGCCCGCAACACGCTGATCGAGATGAACCTGTCGCTGGTGCATTTCGCGGCGAAGCGCTTCCGCAACCGTGGCAGCGGCGAGATGGAGGACATCGTCCAGGTCGGCACGATCGGGCTGATCAAGGCGATCGACCGCTTCGAGCTGTCGCGCGAGGTCGAGTTCACCTCCTTCGCGATCCCGTACATCGTCGGCGAGATCAAGCGGTTCTTCCGCGACTCGACGTGGGCCGTCCACGTACCGCGCCGTCTGCAGGAACTGCGCGTGGCCCTGGCCAAGGCCAAGGAGAGTCTCACCTCCGTCCTGGGCCGTGACCCCGGCGTCGCCGAACTCGCCGAGCACCTGAACATGAGCGAGGAGGAGGTCATCGAGGGACTCATAGCCGCCAACGGCTACACCGCGGGCTCCCTCGATCTGCCCATCGGCGCCGAGCAGAACAGCGCCGAGACGGTCACCTACGGAGACATCAAGGGTGACGTCGACCCAGCCATGGAACTGGTCGAAGACCTGCACGTCCTGGCGCCGCTGCTGGACCGGCTGGACGACCGGGACCGGGAGCTCGTCGCGATGCGCTTCGGCCAGGAGATGACACAGGCTCAGATCGGCGAACACCTCGGCATCTCGCAGATGCACGTCTCCCGGCTGCTGGCCCGGCTGCTCACCAAGCTCCGCAAGGAGATGCTCACCCAGAACTGACCGGCACGCGACATCGAGGGACGGGGCGCGGCGCCGGGCGGTGGTGACGGCAAGGCGCTTCTCACCGAATGGTCCTCGGTGAGAGTTCTGCGCGGGCCCTCGCGCCGTGACGCGCCGCCGTATGTCGAGCGAACGCCATCAGCTTCGACGTCTCCTGTGGAAGAGGCTGCACCACCGATGCCGCACCTTCCCTGCGCACACGCAGACGGAGACCGAGAGGACTGAAGAACCATGCGGGACAACGCCGAGCAGATCCGAGCGCTCATCGAGGGCTGGGCCGGAGCAGTGCACGAGGGCCGTATCGACACGGTCGTCGCGGACCATGCCGAGGACCTCGTGATGGTGCACAGCGGCGGCCGGGGTGACGGTGATCACGGATACCCGCGAGCCACAGCCGCGTACGCTTGCGGCGCCGTCGTGGTGGAGCTCGGAGGGGGGAGTGTGTCCTCTCCGTGCCACCTGGCGAAGCACGAGAAGAGTCGGCAAGTGGTCAGCATGGTTCCTGGAGGATCTGCGGAACGCGGCCTGGGCGCGTGACTCGTCGAAGGGTGAGAAAACAGCCCTTGACCTGCAAAAACGTAGGCAGGGAGCCTACGTCCAGGAGTACCTCGATGCTGCGAACCATGTTCAAGTCCGAGAGCTGACTATGTGGCGCCGCCGCAGGTCAGGGGCATCAGGTGCCCCCTCAGGTCAGCAAGCGGGGACACGCGTCCCGGACGTGTCCCCGCTTGCTGACCTGCTACCTACAACGCGTCGTGATGGAGCGGGCCCTTCTCTCCAGGGGAGGCCGGAGGCATCAGATGCCGACGAGCCACGGCCACAAGTAGTACATAGGCGACCACCACCAGGACGACCGTGATGATCCACGACCGCGAACCGGTCGGGGCGTAGACCCGCCCCACGTTGCCCACGTCCACGGCCGGCGCTGTCTGCCCGGCCTCGAACGTGTCCCGGCCGCTCCCGTAGAGCTTGACGCCCGTGAGTTCCACGGTGGCGTCGTCGGAGCGAAACGTTCCCGACCATTCACATGAGGTGTGCCCGGAGTGACCCACGCACACGAGATGGGCGGCGGTGAAGGTGCCCCGCGGCCCGTCCGCGGTTGCGGCTCGGGCGGCGGTGCCGAGATTCGGCACCGTCATCCAGAAGAGCAGGATTCCAGCCAGCAGAAGCAGGAGGGAGACGAACCCGGAGGGCCTTCTCCCGCCGGTGGCCATACGCTCATTCCCGCGGCGCGCAAGAGCACCGTGCGGCGGCGTTGTCCGGCCGGTTCGCGCGGGTGTGCAGGTACATCGCCACCACCATGGGGACCGTCACGAGGGTGTTGTAGAAGAGGTGCAGTTCCACCCGGGGCATGATCAGCTGGATCAGGCTTGTCGGAGCGGCCTTGCCCAGCAGATTCGCGCCCGCGAGCGCCTGGACCAGGAGCAGCAGGTGCTCCAAGTGGTGCCACACCTGGATCCCGAGCGACACGTTCCACCAGGTCCCCGAGCGGCCGGTGAAACCCGGACGCAAAAGGAACAGGCCGACCATCATCACCAGGGCGTAGCCGTAGTGCATCCATTCCGACGTGACGAGCCACGGGAACGGAATTCCGAGGACACCGCGCGCCTCCGGGATCGGCCAGCCCATGACATAGATCTGGTAGGCCTGGACCAGGTGCTCTGCCCAGTGCGCTACGACGATGAACAGGAATAACCGCAGGCCGAGTTGATGGTGTCGGCCGTTGAGCGAGTCGAGTCCGCCCCGCAGGGCGTGGGGTGACGCTCCCGTGCTGATGGCCATGCCTGAACCTCCACGGTCGGGGAACGGTGGCCCATTACACCAGCACCGCACACGGGACGGCTTCTTCCGAAGTGCTCTCCTTCGGGGACCTGTTCGCGGACGCCCGCAGGCCGGCGCACGGTCCGGTGCACGCTCCCGGCGTGCGCGGCGCCGGCCTTCCCGGTGCGCGCCGAGCAGATGCCGCTGCTCAGGGACATGATCGCGGAAGGGCCCGGTCGTTCTGTGCTCATGGCCGGTCGCAGGCTCGGCCGCGACAGCGGGAGCTTCCACTCCTCGACGCACGGTTGCCACCGACCGGAGGGTTCACTAACTTCCTCGCAACGCGAAGGCCCTGCCGTTCCGCGGCCACGCGATTCTCACCGCACATCTGTCTCCCCCTTCTCCTGGAGGACGAGCCGTGCCCCACATCGCGCTGAACAACGATCTCCCCGGAATCATCGGTTTGATGGTCCACCGGCCCGACACCGGCGGACCGCTGGGTGACCTGGCGAATGCTCTGCTGAGGGCACCGTCCTCGCTCAAACCGGGCGAACGCGAGCTGATCGCGGCGTACGTCTCGCGGCTCAACGACACCGAGTTCTGTGCCTCCTCGCACGGGGCTTTCGCGGCCTCGCAACTGGCGGGGGGCCGGGAACTGGTCCGGGACGTGCTGGCCGATCCCGGCACCGCGCCGATCAGCGGGCGGCTCCGTGCGCTGCTGGGCGTGGCCGCAGAGGTCCGCAGCGCCGCGCGTCCGGTCTCCGATCGAGCGATCGCGGCGGCCCGCGCCGAGGGCGCTGACGACACGGACCTGCACGACACCATCCTGATCGCCGCGGCGTTCTGCATGTACAACCGCTACGTCAGCGGCCTCGCGACCGAGCTGCCCAAGGATGACGAGTACTACGAGCACGCCACCCGGCGGATCGTGACGGACGGCTACCGGGCCGGGATCGTCCAGGGTGACTGACGCCACTCCTCCTGGGAGGCAGGAGGCTGCCGTATGACCGACACGACCCGCGGTCCGGTACCCGACCCGGCTCATCACCTGGCCTACCGTGCCTGTCGGGAGAACATCACCCGGCTCGTCACCTCGGACCTGTCGGTCGCGGAGCTCCCCGTGCCGGCCTGTCCCGGCTGGAGCGTGCGTGATCTCGTCGGCCACCTCGTCCTGGTCTGCCGGATGGCCGTCGACGAGGATCCGGCCGAGATCAGTGAACCCCCACCCCCGCCTCCAGGTATTCCTGTCCACGAACTCGTCATCACCTGGGCCGCGTTGGAGGAGCAGCTGCCGGGAGTTCTGCCGCGCGCGGAGTGGCTGCGTCGCCGCATCCTTCCGCTGGACGCGCTCTCGCACGAGCTCGACCTCCGTACGGCACTCGGTCTGCCCCCGCCCGATGGTTCTCCCGCCCTCGCCGACGCGCTGGATCTCGCCGTGATGGGCTTCACCCTGTCGCTGCACGGACACGGTCTGCCGGCGCTGCGCGTCCGGACGCCCGACCGGGAGTGGACGGCCGGGGAGGGCGAACCGGCCGCCACGCTGGGCGGCGGCAGCCTGGAGGTCTTCCGCGCTCTGACGGGACGGCGCACGGTCCGTCAGATCGGTGAGCTGTCCTGGAGCACCCCGCCGGCATCGTGGCTGCCCGCGTTCACGTGGGGCCCCTTCACACCGCCGACGCGCGCGGTCGAGGAGGCGGCGCCCACCCCCATGGGACCGGACCGGCACTCCGGCACCTGATGGTCGTCGCCACCCGGAACGCCGGGTGGCGACGACCACCGGAGCCCGTGGACCCGTGGGCCAACGCTCAGTCCACGCTCTCCAGCCGTCGGCGGCGCTCGCCGGCGGGGCGGCCGGACGCGGCGCGGAACACGATGGGGCGGGCGATGGCCTGGAAGTCCACGTCGGGGTCGAGGCGGCGGACCGTCTGCTCCACCATGAGGAGCGCGAGGAGGGGGAACACGAACTCCGACGAGGCGTAGATGCCGTTGCGCCGTTGGCTGGCGAACAGTTCGGTGGAGAAGGCGATCAGGTCGAAGTCGCGGGCGGTGGTGCCACCGTACCGGTCGACGAGGCGGGTCATGTCCGCGGTGAAGGCGGCGGTGTCGCTGCGCGGGTCGACCTGTCCGGCGCTGGCCAGGACCGCTTCGGCGCACCGGGGGCCGTTACGGAACCCGAGGTTGAGGAAGAACAGAGCCAGATTCTCCCGTACGACCTCGGGGACGCGGTAGACGAATCCGGCGTCGAGGACGACCACGGAGCCGGTGCGGGTCAGACGCAGGTTGCCGGGGTGCAGGTCGCAGTGGACCAGGCCCGTGCAGAACAGCATCTCGAAGACGGCCCGCAGCGTCTGGTCGGCGAGCGCCCGGCGACGCTCCTGGCTCAACTGGGCCACCTCGACGTGCTCGCGTACCCCGGGCACGAAGTCCATGACCACGCAGGCCTCTCCGCACAGCGCGGTCACGGGCGCGGGCACGGCGATGAATTCCAGGGTGGAGAGGTCGTCGCGGAGCAGGGCGAGGTTGCGTGCCTCGGCGGCGAGATCGAGCTGGCGCAGCACGCTCGCCCCGACGGCGCGCGCCATGTCGGAGAGCGGGGCTCCGCGCAGCCCCGGGAGCCGTCCCGCGAGCGCGAAGACGGTGCTGAGGATGGCGACGTCGCGGCGGACCGTGTCGGTGAGGCCGGGCCGACGGAGCTTGACCGCCACCTGGGTCCCGTCGCTCAGCCGGGCCGGGTAGACGCAGGCGATGCTGCCCGAGCCCAGGGGCTCGGGCCGGAAGTCCGTGAGCAGCTCGGCTCTCCCTGGGCCGAGGTGCGCCGCCAGCGCCCGGTGGACGTCCCGGGCCCGCATGGGTTCGACGTTGTCGTGTAGGCGCCCCAGCGCCGCGCAGGCGCGGGGCGGCAGGACATCTTCGCGGGTGCTGGCGATCTGGGCGAATTTGATGAAGGCCGGGCCCAGCCGCTCGACGATCCGGGAGAGCTCCTGCGGCCAGTCCTCCGCGGTGGTGGGCCGTCCCCTCAGCCGCCGCAAGGAGTGACGTGCCAGGTGGCGGGCGGTGCCGGCGGAGACGGTCGACAGGATCCGGCCGAGACGCAGCAGGGCCGCGGCGGTGGTCACGGAGGGCAGATCAGGACGTTCAGCTCGTTCCATATGGCCACACGTTCCTTAAGTTGATGATCTACGGATCCCAGTATCGACCAAGTGATCCGGGGATACACCGTCCTTGACAGGTCGAGATTACTTAGTTTTCATATAACTACCTCGCATGGGGTGCACTACCTAACTGCGGAGGAAACATGACCCAATCGATCGAATCCCGGATGCAGGAAGGCCTGGTGGCCCTGACGCCGCCGCCGGCCGCCCGGTACAACGACCCCGCGGAGTACCTGGACTTCGCCCGGCCGATCACCGAGAAGTTCCTGCCGTACGACACCCGTAGCGACAGCGAGCTCCGAGAGGTCACCGAAGGGCACGAGAGCCCCCTGGAGCGCGAGCGCGCACTGTGGGAGTTCGCCGACCGCAACCCGGAGGAGAGCCTGGCGTTCATCTCCGACACCATCGCCACGGAGAAGGACCGCCTGGTCCGCTCGGGCGCGCTGTGGCTGGCCCTGCGTTCGGCCGGTCCGAGGGCTCTGGGCGTCTTCGAGAAGTACGCCACGGACGACGATCCCGAGGTGGCCGACTGGGCGCGCGTGCTCACCGGCGACATCACCGGCGTCAAGCAGCAGCGGGTGTACAACGAGGCCGAGGTCGAGGAGACCGGGTACTTCGACCAGACGGTGCCGCTCATCATCGGCGGCCGGGTCGTCATCATGACGCCCGGCGTCGGCGCGGTCCGTGCGGTGCTCTCGCCGCTGTGGTTCGACTCCATCCTCGGCCGTGTGCTCGCGAGCACCAACGTCGAGACGATCCGGACCGACCTCACGGTCGAGAAGGAGCTCAAGGGGCTGAACGAGGACGGCTCGTGCCACTACGAGATCTTCCCGTTCCGCGGGCTGAGCGTCGAGTACGACGGGAACAACCTGGAGCACAACTACCTCTCCGAGACGCTGCGTCCGTTCTACCCGAGCGGCTTCGTCGGCAAGGGTGAGATGGTCGAGGTGCCCGTGTCGCTCGGCCGTATCGCGCTCACCTCGCTCGCCCGCAAGGGCGACGTGGCCATCCAGGGCGACGGTCCGCGTGCGCAGCGCCTGCGCGACGCCGACATGCCTTTCGTGGAGAGCGTGCGCGGCCGGTACTACGGCTGGGCCGCGGTCAACCTGGACCGCACCTTCGACCGTGGCACCGTCGGCGCCGGCGACGTGCAGCTGTCGAACCCGACGGACCCGATCGCGGGCCCGATGACCAACGCCAAGCTGTACGGCACGTTCCGCGGCAAGACGGGCGACTACACCGGCGCGGGCCGCTACACGCTCAACTCGATCAAGTGCCACGGCCGTCCCGACGGCAAGATCGACGTGGTCCAGGGCGGTGCCGAGCTGGCCGCCGAGTGACCTGTGGTGTGACATGACGGTGCACCCCCACGCGAAGTGGGGGTGCACCGTTGCGTCGTGGCCCGGCCCGGACGTCGGACCGTCGGCAGGGGCCGGCACCTGCCGACGCTCCGACGTCCGGGAGATCAGTCCAGGCCGAGCATCAAGGTACAGCGGAGCACGGCCTCCGGGTCGCCCTTGATCCGGACGTCCCCGGTGGCGAGCGCCTGGAACGGGGACAGCAGCCGAGCGCCCACCCGGACGAACGTACCGGCGTCGCACTCGATGGTCAGCGAGGGCTCGGCCACCGCGCCGCGCTCGAAGGAGACCCGGCCGTCGCGCACCAGGATCTGGAAGGTCTGCTCGCTGACCCTGAACTCGTAGACCTCGTCCACCTGAGGAACGGCGTCGTCGACGATCATCGCCTGCACGGCGAGGAAGCCCCACTCGGCGCGGGTCGCCCCATCGGCATCCGACGCGTCGAGGAACTGCAGGCCCCAACGCGCGAGCGCGAGGACGGGCTCCCGCAGCTCCTGCCCGGAGGCGGTGAGCCGGTAGAGACGGGCGCGCCCGTCGTCGGCCACGGACACCTGCTCCACCAGGCCGTGGTCGCCGAGCATCCGCAGCCGGTCGGTGAGCAGATTGGGGCCGATCCCGGGGAGGTTCTCCAGCAGGCCCTTGAAGCGGGCGGGGCCGATCAGCAACTCCCGCACGATGAGGAGGGTCCACCGCTCGCCGATGACGTCCAGCCCGGCGGCCAGACCGCAGAACTGTCCGTAGTCTCGCTTCACGGCGGCCTCCTTCACTCTCTTTCTCGATAGTAACATTCGTGCTCTTTGCAAGGGAGTGGGAAGAGGCAGGTGGGCAGGCCGGGGATCGGCCCGCCGGGGCCGCGGGACGTACTCCGCGGCGGGGGCCGAACGGGCGGACGCGGCGGGGTGTCGAGTCGCCGCGCGGCAGGAAGGGGGCCTCGTCGCCATGTTGGATCCGACAGCGTTCCCGGCCCCATCGCCGCTGCTGAGCAAGGCGGTTCCCGGATGCTGGTCAGGAGCGCCGGGCGTCATGTCCCCACCGCGCCGCAGGCGCGCCGGGGGCGGCGGCGTCCGGTCGGCCCGCCGTGACGGGGGCATGTGGCGGCGGCATGCGCGTCCGGCCGTGGGCCGGGCGGGGACACGT
The DNA here is from genome assembly GCF_040614075.1 of Streptomyces sp. NPDC006174. NCBI lineage: Bacteria > Bacillati > Actinomycetota > Actinomycetes > Kitasatosporales > Streptomycetaceae > Streptomyces > Streptomyces sp. NPDC006174. The sequence goes on from NZ_JBEXTJ010000004.1 coordinate 74,380, forward strand.
GATCGTGAGCGCCTCGGGGCCCCCGAAGTGATCCTTGCCACTCACTACGTATTCGTATAGCCTCCTGCCGGACAGCTCGATTCACAGGCCCTCATTTCCCGGGGCTCAGATCTCGCTGGGTGGTGGATTCCGTGTATCTCATCTGGTTCCTGCACAGGGTTCCCAGGTCGCGCGAAGAGGATTTCCGCACTGTCGTCCACGACGCCGTAGAAGTGTTCCGGCGGCACGGTGCCATCGGCGGCACCGTGATGGAGGTGAGTGACCCCGAGGCGAAATACGGCTGCTCGGACATCGCCTCGGCTGTCGACGTGGCATCCGACGAGGTGGTCTACGCCGAACTCACCTACTTCCACGACCGGGCGCACTACGACGAGGTCATGCCGAAGGTCGACGCCGACCCCGAGTTGGCGGAGCTCTACGACAAGCTCGTGGAAACAGTCGATATCTCAAGAATTCTCCGCAGCGAGATGAGCACGGTATTCGAGCTCATCAACACCGAGGAGCACGCCAAGTACCGGCGCACTCCGCACAGGCATTGGCATCCGGCACACCAGGAGACAGCGTGACGACAGAACACCAGGACGAGTCCGACGCGGCGTTAGCCGAACCCTCGTGGAACCTGAGGGCCGTCACCTGGTTGTCCGGCACCCAGTTCTTCATGTTCGGCATCGCCATCGGCGTGATGACGGTCGCCTGGGCGGAGGTCATCCGCTCACTCGACCTGAGTGACGGGTTCTTCGGCACCGCGCACCTGCTCCTTCCCGTCGTCGGGCTGGTGACGCTGCTCGCCGCCAAGCGGATCTACCGCTACCTGGACCACCGCTGGATCGGCATCTACGGCCAACTCGCCCTCATCGGACTGCTCGTGATGCTGGCGGTGAGCGACCACTTCGTGGGCCTGCTGATCGCCTTCGTCCTCGCCGGTCTCGGGTCCGCGCTGGTCGACACCGCCACCAACAGCGTGTTCATGGAGATCCAGGCGCGCGGCGGCCGCGAAGTGATGAACATGATGTACGCGATCAACAGCGGCGGTACGGTCGTCAGCGCCCTCGGCGCCGGCGCGCTGATCAGCATGGGCATGGACTACCGCTGGGTCGCCGTGCTGTTCGCCGTGATCATGGCGCCGGTGCTCGTCGCGTCCTTCGTGATCATGTACCCGCCGGTGAACCAGGACGAGCCGGAGGAGGCATCGGGCGCCGCGGAGGCCGAGGGCGACGTCGGCCTCCTCAAGCTGATGCGCAATCCGCTGTTCCGCGTGGTCTTCGTGATGACCGTCCTCGGCATCGCGGTCGAAAGCATCGTGCAGGTCTGGTCGGTCATCTACGTCGACCAGCTCCTCGACGCCCCCATCGTCTACGGTGGCGCGGCCTTCGCCCTCTTCAGCCTCACGATGATGATCGGCCGCATGATCAACGCATGGCTGGTGGCCGCCCTCGGTATCCGCAGGTCCTTCCTGATCTCCGCTGTGGGGACCGCCCTGTCCGGGGGACTGCTGATGGCAGCCTTCGACCTGTGGCTCTCCGTCTTCGCCTTCCTGCTCATGGGCATCGCCATCGCCGGCGTACAGCCCACCTGCCTCAGCGCCGCGGCCCGGGTGGCACCGAGCCGCGTCAACATCGTCGCGGCGGCCATGATGGTGCCCGCGTACGCCGCGTTCATCGCGACGCCGACCGCCTACGGCTGGCTCTCCGATGCCACCTCCCTCAACACCGCCATGGTGCTCGTCGTGGCCGCGGGCGTCGGGGTCGGTGTGCTCGCCCTGAGCCGTCCGATCGCCGAGGCCGACCGGGCGGCCGCACCCGCCGAGTCCGGGGACTCCACGCTCACCGCCCAGACCTGACCGGCTCCGCCGCGTCCCGCCGCACCACTTCACCCCGCCCGGCCCACGCACAGAAGCGGAGTTCATGATGAGCGGATCACTCAGCGCCCTCGGAACGGCATCGCGTACGGCACGCACGGCGACGCTGGACCGGATCCTCCCGGCGGCGCCCGACGAGGTGTGGCGGGCCTGGACCGAACCGGACCGGCTGCCCCGCTGGTTCGGTCCGGTCCTGGGGGGCATACCGGGGCCCGACGTGGAGTACGTACTCGAGGGCCGCGGCGCGCACGGCGACACCATCGTCTGCCGGGTTCTCACCTGGGAGCCGTCCACCCGGCTGCGGGTGACGTGGCGCTACACCGGCGAGACCGAGTCCGAGCTGCGGCTCGACCTGACGCCCACCGACGACGGCGGTACCCGACTGCTCCTGGAGCACGTGGGGTTCGGCCCCGAGGCGGACCCGGTCGACTACGCGGCCGGCTGGCACATGTACACCGACAACTTGGAAGCACACCTCGCCGGCACCCCCGGCGTGGTGGACTCCGACGCGCGCTGGATGGAACTGATGCCCGTCTACGCGGCGGCATCCGCCGACTGAGTCCGCAGAACAGAAACAGAACAAGGAGAGAGCACGACATGAGCACCACGGACGAGAGCGGCAGCCCCCAGGAAGCCGTTCAGGTTCCCGACATCCTGCATTCGACGCTGGTCCGCGCGGCCCCCGAAGCCGTGTTCGACCTGCTGTCCAGTGGCACCGGCTGGGACAAGTGGTTCACCAACGGCTCGACCTTCGGTCCGGCCGTGGGCAGCCCGGTGCACCTGGTCTGGCGCGGGTGGACCGACGACGGCAGCGATACCACCGACGACGGTGTGGTCATGGAGTGCGTGCCGAACGAACGCTTCGCGATCACCTGGGGAACTCCGCCCTCGCTGGTCACCTTCACCACCGCCGAGCACCCGGACGGCACCTGGCTCACGGTGGTGGAGACGGGCCTGCCGCAGACCGCGGCCGGTCTCGCGCGGTACGGGGAGTGCGCTCCCGGATGGGGAGAGGCCCTCACGCTCGTCCGCTGCTACGCCGAACACGGAATCCGCCTGTCCACCTGAGCGGGCACCGCCCCCGCCGACACAGGAGCTGATGTTCATGACAGACCCCCGCACACCATCGCGCGTCGCCCTGGTCACCGGCGCCAGCACGGGGCTCGGCGAGACCGTCGCCGAGTTCCTCGGCGGCGCCGGCTGGCGGTTGGTGCTCACCGCCCGCACCGAGTCCGACCTGACGGCCGTCGCCAAGCGACTCACCGACCGGGGCACCACCGTCGTGGCGGTGGCGGGGGACGTGGGGGAGGCCGCGCACCGGGAGCGGCTGATCGCCGAGGCCGGCTCGCTCGGACGTCTTGACTGGCTCGTGAACAACGCCTCCCAGATGGGGGTCAGTCCGATCAGACCGCTGCTCGACCACCCGGTGGACGTCTTCGAGAAGGTACTCCGCACCAATGTGGTGGCTCCCGTGGCACTGGCGCAACTCGCCCTGCCGCTGCTGCGGGAGACCGGCGGGCTGGTGGTCAACCTGTCCAGCGAAGCGGCCGTGGACGTGTTCCCGTGCGCGGGCATCTACGGGGCCAGCAAGGCCGCCCTCGACCAGGCCTCGCGCATCATCGCGGCGGAACTCGCCGACACCGGTGTGGGAGTCACCTCCGTCGACCCGGGCGGCATTCGCACCCGCGGGTACGCCGAGGCGGAGCCGGGCTTCGATCTGTCAGGCGTGCCGACCCCGGATGTGACGCTGCCGTTCTGGAAGTGGCTTGCCGGGACATCGTCCCCCGAGGTCTCCGGTCGGCGGTACCTGGCACAGGCCGGCCCGTGGGACGTCCGGTGAGCGCCGGGCCGGAGGGCGACCACGGGTACGGGGAACCGTACAGCGCCCTCGCGCAGATCTACGACCGGTGGATGGCCGCCGACCGCATCCCCTACGACCAATGGCTCAGCTTCGCGGGGAAACGATTCGTCGAAAGCGGTCTCGAGGTGCGGACCGTCCTCGACGTCTGCTGCGGTACCGGTATGACGATGAAGGCCCTCCAGGACCACGGCTACGAGGTGACCGGGGTCGACGCCTCCGCCTCGATGCTGGACGTCGCCCGTACCCGCACCACACCCGGCACCGAGCTGCTCTGCTTCGCGGTGCCCGATCAACGGCTCGCGGACCTGGGTCCTTTCGACGCGGCTCTCGTCTGCTTCGACGGGGCGAACTACCTGACGGGTGAGGACGCCCTGGCCACCACGCTGCGTCAGCTCGCCCAGGCGCTCCGGCCCGGCGGGGTGCTGGTGTTCGATCTGAGTACCCGGCGCACCTTCGAGGAGATCGCGGCCCTCGGCGAGTTCGGTGAGGACTTCGGCGACTTCGCCTACATCTGGAACACCCGGCACGAGCCGGACACACCCGCGTACGAGTATCTCGTATCGCTCTTCGTGCCCGAAGGAGAGCTGTTCCGGAGATCCGTCGAGCAGCATGCGCAGCGCCACTTCACCCGTGACGAGGTCCGGAACGCGCTGCGCGCCACCGGCTTCACCGACATCGCCGTCTCGGACAACTACACCGACAGCGACGCGACCGACACCACCCGGCGGGAGTCCTGGAGCGCCCGCCGCACGACCGGCTCCATACCACGATGACGCCCAGGGGGCTGAAGATGTTGCGCCGTTTGTGCACCGCCACGCTCGCCACCGCCATGTTCTGCGGTCTGATGACCGGCACTGCCGCCCAGGCCGGAGCCGGCGGACGGCTCGACGTGGTCGCCGAGAACCTGGTGACTCCGCGCGGCCTCACCTGGGACGCCCACGCCGGGCGCGTCCTGGTCACCGAGGCCGGTCGGGGCGGCCCCAGTCCGTGCGCGCCCGGCGTAGGCGGTTATCCCGCCTGCTTCGGCGCAACCGGGGCCATCACCTCGTACACACCGGGCAAGAAGCGCGGGGCCGAGCGCATCGCCACCGGTCTCCCCTCGGTGATCAACGAATTCAGTGTGCTGGGACTGCACGACGTCGACGCGAGCCACGGTCGGATCTCCGTCGTCTTCGGCATGGGCGGCGAGATGGCCACACGCGACGGGCTGGGTCCGGCCGCGCGGGGACTCGCGCAGACCGGCACCATCGATCGGAAGGGCCGGCTCCACCCGGTCGGGGACCTCCTCGCGTTCGAGCAGCGCCACAACCCGCATCGCGCGGACGTCAACGCCAACGCGTACGGCATCGTCAGGGTGCCGGGCGGGACCCTGGTGGCCGAGGCGGGCGGCAACAACATCCTGTCGGTCACCGATGGCGGATCGGTCCGCATGGTGGCCCTGATGCCCGACCAGATCGTCGACGGCAGACCGCTGGAGTCCGTGCCGTCGGCCATCGCGAAAGGACCCGACGGCGCCTTCTACATCAGTGAGTACAGCGGCGAACCGACCCAGCTGGGCAAGGCGCGGATCTGGCGCATGGCGCCTGGTCGGAAACCGGTCGTCGTGACGAGCGGGTTCACCGGCGTCATCGACCTGGCCTTCGACCGCCAGGGACGGATGCTGGTGCTCGAACTGGCCGAGAAGGGCTTCGACTCGCCCGACCGCACCGGGCGACTCGTACGCGTCGAGAGGGACGGACGCCGTACGGTGCTGGCACGCGAAGGGCTGGAGCACCCCGGCGGGGTCACCGTCGCTCCGAACGGCGACATCTACCTGACCAACCGAACGACCTCGCTCGGTGAGGCGAACGGGCAGCTCCTGCGCTTGCGTCCGGGCCGATGACCTCGGGGGCGCGGGTGGGACCGTCAGGATCCTCTCACCCGCGACCCCGGCAGCGGCGGTGTCAGGAGTCGCAGTGGCCGCAGCCGTCCTCGGTGGTCCGGTCGCCGTAGTCGTCGTGGTGACGGACCCAGTTCATGATCCCGGCCTCCTCCTGGCGCCCGAAGGGGGTCAGGTCCAGGTAGTTGAAGGTGCCGTTGAGCAGGTCGGTGCCGCGCGAGTACGTCGAGTAGGTGTGGAAGACGCGGTCGTCCTCGCGCAGGAAGACGCTCAGGCCGTGCTGCTCGCCGGTCAGGGCCCAGGATCCGATTCCGGCGTCCCGCAGTTCATCCTTCGTACGGAAGTTGAAAAGAACGGGTGCGACGGATTCATCCATCGTGACGTGGAAATCGTAGTTGAACGACGTTCCGTGGGAGGAGAACCAAGGGAAATTCCACCCCATGCGCTCGCGAAATTTCGTGATGTTCGCGAGAGGCGCACGGGAGATCGCGGCGAAGGATGTCCCGGCCGCGTGCAGATGCGCCAAGTGTCCGATGTTGTCGGCAAGGAGTGAACAGCCGGTACAGCCGGCGTCCCAGTCGGGCGCCAGCATGAAGTGGTAGACGATGAGTTGACTGCGGCCTTCGAACAGATCGATGAGGGACGCCGAGCCGCTCGGCCCTTCGAAGACGTACGGCTCGGTGATCTCGACCATCGGCAGGGCGCGGCGCTGGGCACTGAGCGCGTCCCGTTCCCGGTCGAACTGCTTCTCCCGTGCCAGCAGTTCCTTCCGGGCCGCCAGCCATTCTTCCCGCGTCACAATCGCCGGACTGTCCATCCCGGGCCTCGCCTTCTTCGTGCTTTACCAGCAGAGCGAACCCTACCGGAAGAGCAGCGGCCGCAGCGTTCGGCCGCCTATGGCGGCACGGTGTGCATTCGTGTGCCCGACCAGGCTTCGAAACCGCGCTCCACGAGCCGGCGCGCGGCACCAGAAAAAGGGAGCGCACTTTTCGAGTAGACAGCGGGCCGGAAGTGCCGGGTACATTCGGCATGGTTTTTCCGCACCGGCTTGTAGGCACCCAAACGAGGGGGTACCGCACAGTGACGGCTGGATTACGTGCGCTCCGGCGCAGAATATTGACCCCCGCACTGTCCAGCACCAGTCTGGACGTACGAGGATTCCGGAAAAAGAACCCGACGTCCCAGCAACTGCTGGAAACCGTGGGCCGAAGCTTTCTCGAAGGCTACGGGCGGATCGTCGAAGCGCCGGACTCGCGAGCCGCGGAGCCACGACTGGAAGCGATTCCCAGGGAGTTCCGGGGATTCGCCTATGAGGGTGCGGCCATGGCGTGCTCCATCATGGACGCGCTGCCCGGCAGCAAGGGGCAGCGCCTCAGCGGCCTGCTGGCCGGACGAGGGGGCGCGCACACCTACATGGCCTACGTCGGCATCGGCTGGGCCATGGCACGTCTGCCGCGGATGCTGCACCCCGACATCGAGAAGACGGATCCGCTCCTGAGGTGGCTGATTCTGGACGGATACGGCTTCCACCAGGCCTACTTCCGGACCGCGCGCTATGTCCACGGGCAGCACCGCGAGCAGAAGCTGCCCTGGCCGCAGCACCAGGCCTCCTACGCGCAACGCGCGGTGGACCAGGGCATCGGCCGGGCGCTGTGGTTCGTCGGCGGCACCGACGTCGACGCCGTCCTGACACTCGCCGATGCCTTCCCGCCGGACCGGCGTGGTGACCTGTACAGCGGAGTCGGACTGGCCGCGACCTACGCGGGCGGCGCCGGTCCGGACGAACTGCTGCGCCTGCGGGACAGCGCCGGCGTGTACCGGCCGCAGCTCCTCCAGGGGTCGGCGTTCGCCGCGGAGGCGCGCGAGCAGGCCGGGCTGACGGTGCCGCACACCCAGCTCGCCACCGAGGTGCTGTGCGGGATGAAGCCGCACGAGGCGGCAGGCATCTGCCGGGAACTGCGACCGGGCGCGTCCGACCGGGTGGACGCGCCCGCGTACGAGACATGGCGTCAGCACATAGCCGGAGCACTCGTTTCCGAGGGAAGGAGCTAGCCACGTGTCCACCGTGCGATCCCGCCTCTACCTCAGACTTCCCGGAATCGTCGCCGTCCTGATGATGGTGGTGACCTACGTCGCCGTCCGCCCGGCGACACCGTCCGCGGCGCAGACCGGCGAGCTGGCGAGCTCCTTCGCCTTCACTCCCCAGACCATCGCCATGCCCGCGGGCTACGAGCAGCAGGAGATCCGCGAGGTCAACAAGGCGTACAAGCACATCGAGGCGTGGATCTCCTCGGTGGGTGCCGCCGTCGCCATGAACGACGTCGACGGCGACGGGTTCTCCAACGACCTCTGCGTCACCGACCCCCGGATCGACCAGGTCGTGGTCACCCCCGCACCCGACGAACGCGGAGACCGGTACGCGCCGTTCGTCCTCGACCCCGCCCCGCTCCCCATGGACGACGTGATGGCGCCGATGGGCTGCGTCGCCGGTGACTTCGACGAGGACGGTCACAGCGACCTGCTCGTCTACTACTGGGGCCGTACCCCCGTCATCTTCCAGGCCCGCCCCGAGCAGAACTCCATGAGCGCCGCCTCCTTCGAACCCGTCGAACTGATTCCCGACGTCGGCTCGGCGCAGTACACCGGGCCCCGCTGGCACAGCAACGCGGTCACGATCGCCGACTTCGACGGGGACGGCCACGAGGACGTCTTCATCGGAAACTACTTCCCGGACAGCCCCGTCCTCGACCCCACCGTCCGAGGCGGTGTGGTCATGAACGACTCGCTGTCCAACGCGTTCAACGGCGGTGAGGACCACATCCTGCGGTGGACCCCGGACGGCTTCGTCCAGGCCGAGGACGTCATGCCCCGGGAGATGCGGATCGGCTGGACGCTGGGTGCGGCCGCCACCGACCTGGACGGCGACCACCTGCCCGAGCTGTACGTCGCCCACGACTTCGGCACGTCACGCCTGCTGCACAACCGGTCCGAGCCCGGCCGCATCCGGTTCGCCGAGGTGAAGGGCGCGCACAACCCGATGGTGCCCAAGTCCAAACGGATCGGCGCCAGTTCCTTCAAGGGCATGGGAATCGACTTCGGGGACCTGAACCAGGACGGGCTGTACGACATGTTCGTCTCCAACATCACCACTTCCTTCGGTCTTCAGGAGAGCAACTTCTCGTTCATGAGCACCGCCGACGACACGGATGACGTGCGCGCCCGCATGAGCCGGGGCGAGGCGCCGTACGTGGACCGCAGCGGCCCGCTCAACCTCGCCTGGTCGGGATGGGGCTGGGACGTGAAGATGGGCGACTTCGACAACGACAGTCAGCTGGAGATCACCCAGGCCACCGGCTTCGTCAAGGGCCGGAACAACCGCTGGGCCCAGCTGCAGGAACTGGCCACCGCCAACGACGGCCTGGTCGCTCACCCCGGCTGGTGGCCCCACGTCAGAAAGGGCGACGACCTGGCCGGAGACCAGACCATGCGATTCTTCGCCAGAACACCTGACGGCGACTACGCGAACCTGTCGGACCGCCTCGGCCTGGCCGTGCCCATCCCCACCCGAGGCATGGCCGTCGGGGACTCCAACGGCGACGGCAGGCTTGACCTGGCGGTGGCACGGCAGTGGGGAGAACCCGGTTTCTACCTGAACGAGAGCCCGACCGCCGGCGACTTCCTCGGACTGAAGCTGACCCACCCCTCCGGATCCCCGGTCGTCGACGCCCAGGTGACCGTGACCCTGCCCGACGGCACCCGGCGCGTCAGCCGCGTCGACGGCGGCGGTGGACATTCCGGCAAGCGCAGCCATGAGGTGCACATCGGTCTCGGCGAGCAGAGCGGCACCTCCCTGCCGGTGCGCCTGAAGTGGCGCGACCGCTCCGGCGCGGTCCACGAGAAGGACCTGCGGCTGGCTCCCGGCCGGCATGACCTCCAGCTTGCGTCCGACGTCAAGGAGAAGTGACCGCGATGGCCGAAAAATCCACCACACCCCCACGGCACGACCCGAAGATCGTGACCGCGCTGCGTCGGTTCGCCATCTCGATCACCGTGCTCAACATCGCCGGCTACACCGTGCTCGGCTTCGAACAGCCCTGGCTGTGGCCCTTCATCGCGGTCGCCGTCGCCTACTGCGTCGAAACGGTCCTGGAGTTCATCGGAGCCCGGGTCGAGGAGCGCCGGCCGCGCTACGCCGGAGGCGGGACGAAGGGGGTCCTGGAGTTCCTGTACCCCAGCCACATCACCGCGCTCGCCGTCAACATGCTGCTCTACGTGAACGACCGGCTGTGGGTGATGGTCCTCGGGGTCGTCGTCGCGGTCTCCGCCAAGTGGGTCCTGCGCGCACCGGTACGGGGCAAGCCGCGACACTTCATGAACCCGTCGAACTTCGGCATCGCGGTGGTGCTGCTGCTGTTCCCCTGGGCCAGCATCGCGCCCCCGTACCAGTTCACCGAGTACACCGACGGCGCGGTCGACTGGATCATCCCCGCGGTGATCGTCACCCTGGGGACCCTGCTCAACGCGAAGCTCACCGGACGCATGTGGCTGATCGGCGGCTGGCTGGTGGTCTTCGTGCTCCAGGCCGTGCTGCGGGGAGTGCTCTTCGACACGGCGATCCCGCCGGCCCTGGGCATGATGACCGGGGTGGCCTTCGTCCTGTTCACCAACTACATGGTCACGGATCCCGGCACCACTCCGTCGCGGCCGGTCGCGCAGGTCGCCTTCGGCGGCGGCGTCGCCGTGACGTACGGGATCATGACCGGGCTGGGCATCGCGTACGGCCTGTTCTTCGCCACCGCCGTGGTCTGCCTGGTCCGCGGCGGCTACCTCTGGCTGGTCCACCTGCGCACCGAGCAGACCGGGACGACCGCCCCTGCCCCCGCGCGGACCGTCGAGGCCCGGGGCGTTCCGTCGGAGACCGGGAAGGCATCGGTGGCGGCATGACCCGGATATCCATCGTCGGCATGGCCTGCCGCTTCCCGGACGCCGCGTCGCCCCGCGAGCTGTGGGAGAACGCGGTGGCCGGCCGGCGCGCCTTCCGCCGCATCCCCGACGTACGCATGCGCCTGGACGACTACTGGGATCCGGATCCGGCCGCTCCCGACCGGTTCTACGCGCGTACGGCCGCCGTGCTGGAGGGCTACGCCTTCGACCGCGTGGCGCACCGGGTCACCGGCAGCACCTACCGTTCGACGGACCTCACCCACTGGCTCGCCCTGGAGACCGCCGGCCGGGCGCTGGCCGACGCCGGGTTCCCCGAGGGCGGGGGACTGCCGCGAGCGCGGACCGGGGTCGTCGTCGGTAACACCCTCACGGGAGAGTTCACGCGGGCGAATGGAATGCGCCTGCGGTGGCCGTACGTACGCCGGGTGCTCGCGGGAGCCTTGCGAGGCCAGGGCTGGGACGACGACCGGCTCGCCGTGTTCCTCGACGGCGTCGAGAAGACCTACAAGCAGCCGTTCCCCGCGATCGACGAGGACTCGCTCGCCGGAGCCCTGTCGAACACCATCGCCGGCCGCATCTGCAACCACTTCGGCCTTGGTGGCGGCGGCTACACCGTTGACGGCGCGTGCTCCTCCTCGCTCCTCTCCGTCACCTCCGCGGCCGGATCCCTGCTGAGCGGGGACCTCGACGTCGCGGTCGCCGGCGGTGTCGACCTGTCCATCGACCCGTTCGAGATCGTGGGCTTCGCCAAGACCGGCGCCCTCGCCCGGTCCGAGATGCGCGTGTACGACCGGGGATCCAACGGATTCTGGCCCGGCGAAGGCTGCGGCATGGTCGTTCTGATGCGTGCGGAGGACGCCCGCGCGGCCGGCCTGCGCCAATACGCGACGATCGCCGGATGGGGTGTCTCGTCGGACGGGCAGGGGAGCATCACCCGCCCCGAAGCGGGCGGCTACCGACTGGCCCTGGCACGTGCCTACGAACGGGCCGGGTTCGGCATCGAGACCGTGCCCTTCTTCGAGGGGCACGGCACCGGCACCCCGGTGGGCGACGCCAATGAACTCGGCGCGCTCACCGCCGCTCGCGCGGAGGCCGCCCCCGGCGCACCGGCCGCCGCGATCAGCTCCGCCAAGGCGATGATCGGCCACACCAAGGCCGCCGCCGGGGTCGCCGGACTGATCAAGGCCGTGATGGCGGTGGACGCGCGCCTGCTGCCCCCCACCATCGGCTGCCGGGAGCCGCACGAACTGCTCACCGGACCCGGAGCGGGCCTGCGCGCGCTGCGCACCGCGGAGCCCTGGCCCCAGGACATGCCGCTGCGCGCCGGGGTCACCGCGATGGGTTTCGGAGGTATCAACACCCATGTCGTCATCGACAAGGAGGCGCCTCCGCGCCACCGGGCGCCTCATCGACGCCACCTCACACTCGCCGGCTCGCTCCAGGACTGCGAACTGCTCCTCCTGGACGGCGAGTCGCCCGCCGAACTGCGCGAGCGCCTGACGAAGGCGGCCGACCTCGCACCCAAGCTCTCCTATGCCCAGCTCGCCGACCTGGCCCACACCCTCCAACGGGATCTGCGGGAACTGCCGTGGCGAGCGGCCGTGGTGGTCACGTCTCCGGACGACGCGGAACGCCGACTGCGGCGCTTGATCGACGCGTTGGAACAGGACCCGGCCGGTCTGGTCGCCGTCGACGACCGCGCCTTCATCGGGTGCGTACGAGCGGAGGCCGGCAGCATCGGCTTCCTCTTCCCCGGCCAGGGCTCCGGCCGCGGTACCGACGGCGGCGCACTCCGTCGGCGCTTCGCCCAGGCCGCCGAGGTCTACGAACGGGCCGGGCTGCCCGCCACCGGGGACCCGGTGGCCACCGAGGTGGCGCAGCCACGGATCGTCACCGCCGCCACCGCCGGACTGCGCGTGCTCGACTGGCTGGGGGTGGAGGCCGAGGCGGCGGTCGGGCACAGCCTGGGCGAACTCGTCGCGCTGCACTGGGCGGGAGCCCTGGACGAAGCGCGGCTGTTGGAGGCGGTCCGGGTACGGGGCGATGCCATGGCCAGGCACGGCGAGCCCGGCACCATGGCGTCCCTCGCGGCGGCCCCCGAGCGGGTGAAGACGCTGATGTACGGCGTCGACGCGGTCATCGCCGGGTACAACGGCCCCGAGCGGACGGTCGTCGCCGGAACGGCCGACGCCGTGGCCGCCGTGACGGAGCGGGCCACCGCGCATGAAGTCGGCTGTACGCCGCTCGCCGTGTCCCACGCCTTCCACTCCCCGCTGGTGGCACCGGCCGCCGACGTCTTCGGTACCTGGCTGGACGATGTCCGGTTCGGGCCGGTGCGGGGCCGGGTGCTGTCCACCGTGACCGGGCAGGAACTGGCCGTTGACGCCGACCTCCGTAAACTGCTGCACCGGCAGATCACCGAGCCGGTTCTCTTCACCCGGGCGGTCCAGGAGGCCGCTGCGGACGTCGACCTGTTCGTGGAGGTCGGACCGGGCCAGGTGCTGAGCTCCCTGGCCACGGGGGCGACCGGCGTTCCGTCCGTCGCGTTGGACACCGACGAGACGTCGCTGCGCGGTCTGCTCCGGGTTGCCGGAGCCGCGTACGTGATCGGTGCCCCGCTGATGCACGAGCGCTTGTTCAGCGACCGGCTCACCCGGCCCCTGGACCTCGACGCCGAGTTCCACTTCCTGGCGAGCCCCTGCGAGAGCGTCGCGCCCGACGGGCTGCCGGCCGTGCCGCCCGAGGGGGAGCGGCACCTGGACGGAGCAGGGCCCACCGTCGACGCGGAGCCGTACGCGACCGGCGCCGGGCCGCGGGCGGACAACGCCGGCGAACCGGTGGGCGACGAGGAGCAGTCCGCCGTCGAGGTGCTGCGCACCCTTGTGGCCGAGCGGGCCGAACTCCCGGTGGACCTGGTGCGGGACGACAGCAGCCTGCTGGACGACCTGCACATGAGCTCCATCACCGTGGGACAGATCGTCAACCAGGCGGCCACCCGCCTCGGCCTCGCCACCGCCCACGCCCCCGCCAACTTCGCCACCGCCACCCTGGCCGAACTCGGCGAGGCCCTGGAGTCGTTGGCCGGCTCCGGCCCGGACGGTGGTGCCGGGGCGGTACCGGCCGTGCTGGGCGCTGCCCCCTGGGTCCGGGCCTTCGTCGTGGACCTGGACGAGGAGCTGCCCGCAGCGGTCCGAGCGGAGGAGTCCGAAGGCGACTGGGAGTTGTTCGCCGCGCCGGCACACCCGTACGCCGAGGAGTTGCGGAGCGCGCTGCGCAACGCCCGAGTGGGGCCCGGTGTTCTGGTGTGCCTGCCTCCGCGGTGTCCCCCCGACCGGCTGACTCCGGCACTGGAGGGTGCACGGCGCGTTCTCGCGGGCGGTGCCGGGCAGCGGTTCGTTCTGGTGCAGGAGGGTCTGGGCGCGGCAGGCCTCGCGAAGTCCCTTCACCTGGAGGCTCCGCACTTGCGGACCACCGTCGTGGACACCCCGGCAGCCGATGGTGTCGTGGACCGGATCGTGGCAGAGGTGTCGGCGACCACCCGGTTCACGGAGGTGAGTTACGACATCGACGGAACCCGCAGGGTGCCCGTGCTGCGGGTCTTGCCGGTGCGCGGTGAGCGCACCGACGAACTGCTGGACTCCACCGACGTCCTCCTGGTCACCGGGGGCGGCAAGGGAATCACAGCGGAGTGCGCGCTCGCGGTGGCCGGGCGCAGCGGGGCCGCCGTGGCGATCGTGGGCCGCTCCGACCCGACCGGGGACGAGGTCCTGTCCGCGAACCTGCGGAGGATGGCCGGCCGGGGTCTCCGGGTGGGCTACGCCCGCGCGGACGTCACCGACCCCGAGCGGGTGCGCGCGGCGGTCGCTGAACTGACCGCCGAACTCGGGCCCGTCACCGCGGTGCTGCACGGTGCCGGACAGAACGAACCCGCCGCACTCGCCGATCTCACCGAGGAGGACTTCGAGCGCACCCTCGCGCCGAAGGTCGACGGCCTGCGGGCCGTCCTCGCCGCGGTCGACCGGAGCGTCCTCAAGCTGCTGGTCTGCTTCGGCAGCGTGATCGGACGCACCGGACTGCGCGGCGAAGCGCACTACGCCACCGCCAACGAACGGCTCGCCGACCTCGCCCAGCGGTTCGCCGCCGACTCTCCGCACTGCCGTGTTCGGTGTCTGGAATGGTCCGTGTGGTCCGGTGTCGGCATGGGCGAGAAGCTGTCCGTCGTCGAGTCCCTGGCCCGCGAGGGCATCACACCGATCTCGCCGGACCAGGGCGTCGAGGTACTGCTGCGCCTGATCGCCGATCCCGACGCCCCGCCGGTCACCGTCGTCACCGGCCGCACGGGTGAGATGGACACGCTGCGCCGCGAGCGGCCAACGCTTCCCCTGCACCGGTTCACCGTCGCCCCGCTCGTCCATTACCACGGGGCCGAACTGGTCACCGAGGTGGAGCTGAACGTCGGCACCGACCCGTACCTCGCCGACCACCTGCTCGACGGAAACCTGCTGCTCCCCGCGGTGATCGGAATGGAGGCGATGTGCCAGGTGGCCGCCGCGGTCACCGGGCGCGACAGTGTCCCCGTGCTGGAGGACATCCGCTTCCTCCGCCCCGTCGTGGTGCCTCCCGACGGCTCGGCCCGGGTGCGGATCGCCGCCACCGTCACGGCCGCCGACACGGTGGAGGTCGTCCTGCACGCGGAGGAGTCCGGATTCGTCGCCGAACACTTCCGGGCACGGCTGGTGTTCTCCGGCCTGCCGGTGCCCGAAGGTCCTCCCGTAGCCGGCGGGCCGGGCCTCGGGGACGTCCCGCTGGACCCGGTGGCGGACCTGTACGGCGACGTGCTCTTCCAGGGCGACCGCTTCCGGCGGTTGCGCCGTTTCCACCGCGTCTCGGCTCGGCACGTGGACGCGGAGCTGTCGGTGGACGAGGTGGCGGACTGGTTCGCTGCCTACCTCCCGGGCGGGCTGCTTCTGGCCGATCCCGGTATGCGGGACGCGCTGATGCACGGTAATCAGGTATGCGTCCCCGACGCCACTCTGCTGCCGTCGGGCATCGACCGGCTGTACCCGCTCGCTGCGGGGGCCGATGTCCCCAAGGAGCTCCGCTACGTGGCGGTCGAGCGGGAGCGCGACGGCCGGACGTACGTCTACGACGTCGCCGCCCGCGCCCCCGACGGACGCGTTGTGGAACGTTGGGAGGGGCTGCGCCTGACAGCGGTGCGCCGAGGGGCGCGCAGCGGTCCGTGGGCCGGACCGCTGCTCGCGTCCCACATGGAGCGGACCGTGGAGGAACTGACCGGGCGACGGGTCGCCCTGGCGGTGGAACCGCCCGACGAGCACCCACCGGCCGAGGCATCGGCGGGAGCCGCTGCGCGGCGTTCGCTGACGGCGCGGGCCGCGGGTCGTGCTCTGGGCGCTCCCGCGGCCGTCACCTATCGGCCGGACGGCCGGCCGGAGCTTGTTGCGGAAGACCTGGTCATGTCGGCCTCGCACACGGCCGGCTGGACGCTGTGCGCGGTGGCTGACGCGGCCGCCGTGGGTTGTGACATCGAACCCGTCGTGGCCAGGCCGACAGCCGCATGGGAAGGGCTGCTCGGCGATCACGCCCCGCTGGCCGCGTCGATCGCGAGTCAGACGGGAGCCGGCTTCGACACCGCGGCCACGGTCGTGTGGACCGCCCTCGAGTGCATGCAGAAGGCCGGGCTCACCACGCACGCCCCGCTTTCGCTGACACCGCGCACCGTCGACGACTGGACGGTGTTCGCCTCGGGCGGCGTGCGCGTGGCGGTTCTGGTGACCCGGCTCAAGGGCCTGCCGGATCCGGTGGCGGCAGCGGTACTCGTCACGGCGGAACCACGCCCGTGACGGCCACCCCGGACCCACACGCACCTGCCGCAGGCCCGCGGCAGGCTCCGCACCGTTCCGAAGGAAGGGAGAGGACCGTGGCGGACCACTTCGAGTACCGGCATATCGTCGGGTTCGAGGAGACCAACCTCGTCGGCAATGTGTACTACGTCAACTACCTCCGCTGGCAGGGGAGGTGCCGTGAGTTGTTCCTGAGAGCCCATGCCCCGGAGGTGCTCGCCGACGTCCTCGGGGATCTCAAGCTGTTCACTTTGAAGGTCGACTGCGAGTTCTTCGCCGAGATCAGTGTCTTCGACGAGCTGTCCGTCAGAATGAGGCTGGCCGAACTCCGCCAGACGCAACTGGAGTTCACCTTCGACTATGTCCGCCTCGACGCCGGGGGGGCGGAGCGGCTGGTGGCCCGGGGCAGGCAGCGGGTCGCGTTCATGCGAGGCCCGAACACGGCCACGGTCCCGACTCCCGTGCCCGAAGCCTTGGTTCGTGCCCTGGAGGCTTATGCCCCATCGCCCCGGCCCCGGTCGAGCGTGTGACCGGCCCCCGCGAGACCGCCCGCCCGCTGCCTGTACCGGGGGAGACGGACGGGAAGGATCTGCGTCGTGCGTTCGCGGAATTCGCCACGGGGGTCACCGTGGTGACCGTGGGCGGACCCTTTGCGCGCGGAATGACGGCGAATTCCTTCTCCTCGGTCTCCCTGAGCCCGCCGCTGCTGCTCGTCTGCGTCCACAACGACGCCGTCATGCGCCGGGCTCTCCACCCGGCGCGGCACTTCGGGGTGTCGGTGCTCAGTGCCGGGCAGGAGGCTGTGGCCCGGCACTTCGCCGACAATTCCCGCCCCGTGGGCCTGCAGCAGTTCGACGCAGTCGGCTGGTCCCCCGGCGCGGCCACCTCCGTGCCTCTCATCGATGGAGCGTTGGCGCGCTTCGAATGCGAGAAGTGGCGCGCTTACGACGGCGGCGATCACACGATCCTCGTCGGTGGGGTGGTCGGCTGGAGTCGGTCGCCGGGGCTGGATCCGGAGTCCGGGAGGGACGAGGCCACCGAGGACGCTCTGTTGTACTTCCGGGGACGGTTTCGGGAGCCCGGCCTCAGGGCGCAGGAGCCGTCGCGATGAGACGGAGGGTGGCCAGGTTCTCCCGGGAGAGGTGAATCACGACCGGTTCCAGCGCGTGGTCCGTCGAGGTGGTGATCGGTCCGAAGCCGCCCACCATGGGGGTGTGACGGCCCCGACGCCCGCCGTCCGTCCGGTGCATGACGGAGCGGGCCAGCACGTGCCAACGTCCCGTGGGGACATTGTCGAGAGCGAATGCCCCTGGGCGGTTCAGCACCGTGCAGCGCACGGGGTGCCCCTGGGGGAAGGGGGCGGGGAAGAGGCCTACGAATACCACTCCGGACTGATCGTCGGCGGGTGCCTGCACGTTTCCGTGGAGCTGTGTCGGCGCGGTCGGGTCGACCGTGCTCAACCGGTCCCCGGTCGCGGCAAGGGGGGTCGCCGAGCGGAGCAGTCGGTACGCGGACGGGGTGAGGCCCGTGCAGGACTTGAAACAGGTGCTGAAGGTGCCGACGCTGCTGTATCCGACCACGTGGCTGATCTCCGCGACGTTGAGCCGGCCTTCGGAGAGAAGCCGCTTCGCTTCCTCGAAGCGGAGCGCTCTGAGGAAGCGTCTGGGGGAGACCCCGATCAGGTGGGTGAACTCCCGCGACAAGTGGAACCTGCTGAAGCCGGCCGCCTGGGCTATGCCATCGATCGTCAGATCTTCTCTGAAGTTGTGATGCATGTTGGCGATCACTTGAACGACGGCTCGCGTGATTGCAGACTCCATGACATCTCCCTCATCAGGAATGGCAGTTTCCTAGAATCTCGTCATGCGGTTTGGAACAGGTATGCGAGCGCAGGTGTATCGGTATATCGCCGGTCGAGGATTGGGCAACGCCCCAAACATCCGTTGGCGAAACAGGGCGCCGGTGAGGTGATCGATGGCCTGATAGCGACTCCTAGGCTCGAAAGTGGGGGTCCAGTCGATGATGGCTCCGCCCCGGCCCGGTCAATTGATCGCGGGAAACCCAGACATCCTGACCGGGTCTGATCAGTGGCGATGGATTGCCCTCTATTCAGCAACCCGTTTCGGCGGTTATGTGCCCGGTTCGTCCCGGTGTGCAGCACAATATTGGCTGGAAAACTCCGTACGGCAGTCGCTGCTGACTTCTTTTCGATGTGTCACGAGTGACGAATGCGGCAAGTGAGGAGACTGGCTGTGTGGACCGCCTGGATTCGCACACCTCGCCGGGGCGGAGGAGCCACGGGATCATGCGGCCAGGAGCGGGGTGGGCTCCCGGTTCAGAGCTGACCCCCGGCCGGTTCGGGGATCGAGACCGGGTGGACGAGGAGATCCGCGGCGTGCGGCACCGGATCCAGAGGGGCCGCGTTCCGTGGACCGTAGCGATGTTCTTCACAAACATCGTTCGGCGTGTGCCGGTGTAAGGTCGAGGCCGCCCTTGACCTGCACAAAGCAGGCAGGGAGCCATCTCGGAGGAGTCCTGAATGCTGCGCACCATGTTCAAGTCCAAGATCCACCGAGCCACCGTCACCCAGGCCGACCTGCATTACGTCGGTTCCGTGACGATCGACGCCGACATGATGGACGCCGCCGACCTGCTGCCCGGCGAGCTGGTCCATATCGTTGACATCGACAACGGCGCCCGCTTGGAGACGTACGTCATCGAAGGCGAGCGCGGCTCCGGTGTCATCGGGATCAACGGCGCCGCCGCACACCTCGTGCACCCCGGTGACTTGGTCATCCTGATCAGTTACGCCCAGGTCGAGGACGCGGAGGCCCGCGCGCTCACGCCGAAGGTCGTCCACGTCGACGCGGACAACCGGATCGTGGCGCTCGGCAGCGACGCGTCGGCGCCGGTGCCCAGGAGCCGTGCGGAGCGGAGCCCGCAGGCGGTGGTCGCGGGCGGCTGACACGGCCGTCCGCACCCAACGGAACGAGTCCCACGGAACGATCCGTACGGAACGAGTCCCACGGAACGAGTCCCACGGAACGAGTCCCACGGAACGAGTCCCACGGAACGAGGAGAGCAGAGGCCCATGACGGAGAACGCTGCTGTAGAGATCAGCGACGACCGGGAGCGCGGCACGCTCACGGCCCAGGTGGACGGGAAGGTCGCCGGGACGATCGCCTACTTCGTCATGGAGCCCGCTCCGGGCGCGCTCGTGGCCGTCCATACGGTGGTCCGGCCCGAGCACGAGGGCCAGGGCATCGCCGGTGCGCTCGTCCGGAAGTTCTACGGCCTCGCCGCGCAGGAGGGCGTCCCCGTCGTGCCGCTGTGCCCGTACGCGGCGAAGTGGGCGCGGCGCCATCCGGACGAGGCGCCCGCGGCTCCGGAGGAGCTCGTACGGGAGGCGCGGCGGCAGCTCAAGGACCATCCCGAGCTGTTCTGAGGAGCGGCGGGCGCCCGTCGCCTCACGCGGTCAAAGACGTGTCCGCCGCGCCCCGGGGTGAGAGGTCCTGGCGGATGTACCACTCGGTGCTCAGCACCTGGTGCTGAACCTCCGGCGGCAGAGCGGCGATCCGGCCCGGTGCGGCGCCTCGTTCCACCTCGCTGCGGTGGGCGAGGATCGCCGCGAGCTTCTGCGGGAGCCAGGGCGCGACATCGACCGTCGTGGTGATCCACGCGTCGTCCGAGACGTGGAACGCGTCGGTGGGCGTGCCCGGCCGGCCCAGACGCCTGCCCACCTCCTCGGCGGCCGAACGCGGGTGCGTGGCCAGGTAGAGGGCGCTCGGCTGCCACGGTTCACCGGCCTCCGGGAAGAGCCGGGCCAGTCCCGCCGCCCGGACGGCCAGAGCGGTGACGCGGTGGGCGTGTACGTGGTCGGGGTGGCCGGTCATGCCTCCGTAGGCGTCCGGCGCGACCACCACCTGCGGCCGGACAGCGCGGATGTGGGCCACCACGGCGCCTACCGCCTCGTCCAGTGGCGCGTCCATGAACCGGGGCCGGCCAGGGGCCGACTCCGGTACGCGCGCGTCCGCGTAGCCGAGGAGCCGGGGCGCTCCCGCGCCCAGGATCTCCAGGGCCCGTGTGAGCTCGGCGGCCCGGTGGCTTCCCTCCACCCAGGTCGCGGTGACCACCGCCGTCCGCGCGCCGGCCGCCGCGTGCCGGGCCAGTACGCCGCCCGAGAAGAGGGACTCGTCGTCCGGGTGGGCGTGGACGGCGAGCACGCTCGGCAGGGACATGGTGGACGCCTTCCTGTCGGTCCGGTGGGGCCGGAGCCTCACACCCCGGGTCCACCCGTGTCTGTCCCGTCCCCGTGACCTGCAACTGCCGCAGCAGGATACCCGCGTGGGCCGACTCGGCCGACCCGGAATCCGTACTCCCTCACACGTCGCACGTGTGGACTCGACAGGCGCGGGCAGCCGCACCGGGAGACGGTGGAGGAAAGCTCCATCTGTCCGTTTCGTGCCGTTGTGGAGGATCGAAATGACCCACCCGTACCCCGACCCCGTACCGCCGTCGCCGACGCCTCCGCCCGTGCCGGGTCCGCCGACACCTGTGCCGAGCCCGCCGCCCGTGCCGCCGGGTCCCGCGCCGGTGCCGCCCGGCCCGGCCCCGGACCCGATCCCGCCGGCGCCCGGCCCCGACCCCGTACCGGACCCGGAGCCGCAGCCCGAGCCCGCCGGGTCGTAGAGGCGTAAGGGGCAGTGGGGTCTCCGTACGTACGGAGACCCCACTCAGCCCAGCGTCCTCAGCGCGTCCGCGTACGCCAGGCCGCTCTCCGCGGCGATCGCGTCCATCGTCTGCGCCTCCCGCACCGTCGCGAACACCACCTCGCCGTCCGGCGCCGAGGAGCGGAACCCGTACACCGCCGGGCGCGGCAGGCTGTTGTACGCCCACGGCGTGGAGAAGTAATACGCCCCCGTGTCGTACAGCACCACGAAGTCGCCCTCGGCCAGCTCCGGCAGCTTCCGGCCGTGCGCCACCACATCGCCCGCGAAGCAGCACGGCCCCGCGATGTCCTGCGCCAGCTCCGGACCTCCCCTGGGAGCGCCGTCCGCGGTGAACGCTCCGATCCGCAGCGGCCAGGAGTCGGGCATGAAGACGGTACGGGTGGCGGTCTGCGCTCCTGCGTGGGTGAGCGCGATCCGGCGGCCGCCCGCGTCCTTCGTGTACTCCACCCGCGCCCCGATGAAGCCGTTCTTCGCCAGCAGCGACCGGCCGAACTCCGTCACGAGTCCGTACCGGCCGGAGAAGAGGCCCGGAGCGGCCGCCGTCAGCGCGTCCACGTACGCGGAGTAGGTCGGTTGCGTGGTGTCGTCCGTGAAGTTGACCGGGAGCCCGCCGCCGATGTCCAGGCTGGTCACCTGGCGGGTGCCGAGGCGTTCGTTGATCTCCTCGGCCAGCTCGTACGTGCGTGCCACGCCCGCCGCGATCAGCTCCAACGGGCAGCCCTGGGAGCCGACATGGGCGTGCAGACGGGTCAGCCACGGACGCGCCTGGAAGGCTTGTACGACCGCCTCTCGGGCACCCGGGTCGCGCAGCGCGACGCCGAACTTCGAGGTGTCCGTCGCCGTGGACATCGGGCCGATCGCCCCGCCGCCCACCTGCGGATTGACCCGCAGCCCGAGGACGGAGGGAGCGTCCCGGTGCCGCAGTGCGTCGATACGGTGGAGCTCGGCGATGCTGTCGGCGTTGACGGCCACCCCGAGGGCGAGCGCCAGGCGGATCTCCTCACGGGTCTTGGCGGGGGAGTCCAGGACGATCGTCGCCGGTGCGAAACCGGCCTCGACGGCGAGCCGCAGCTCGCCCGGGCTCGCCACCTCGCACCCCATCCCGCAGTCGGCGAGCAGCCGCAGGACCGGCACGAGCGAGGAGGCCTTGGCCGCGAAGGTGTGCAGCACGCCGGGGCTGTGGGCGAACGCCTCCCGCAGCTCGGCGACGGACGAGCGCACCCCGTCCGTGTCGACGAACCCGGCCACCGGCCGCGACTCGCTGAGCACCCCCTGCCCGACGGCCGCCCGGACGGGCCGCGTCGAAGCGGACGGCCGGGCGCGCGAAGGATGGTGCGGATGTCTGTGTCGTACGGCCGGAGTCGGTGATGGCTGCCCCCACAGGTCTCGGCTCCTCTGTTCCTCGGCTTTTCGGCGGACGGCTCGGGAGCGCTCCGCCGCTCAGGCGATGAGTCCGACCACCGCCTCCGGCGTCAGCATCCGGAAGGTGAACGCCTGCCGGAAGTAGAGGTGGACGCCGGTGGCGTCATGGTCCGCGTACCCGATCGACAGATCCTGGCCCAGGCAGAGTTCGAAGTCGCCGCCACGGGCCGAGAGCAGCACCCCGCCCCTGACCGCCGGCGCCCAGAGGATCTCGTCGTCCACGATACGGCTGAGGTGGGTCTTGACCGGATACCCGTGGTCGGACGTCTCGGCGGCCTCGGTGAACGCGTCCGCGCCGAGCAGCAGCCGGTACGGTCCGTCGACGCCGGCCAGCCGCAGCCGCGTCACCGCCTGGCTGACCGCCACCGGATAGTCCCGCGCGTCGGCGGGCAGCGGCAACGGGTCGTGCGAGGAGCCGTCGCGCAGACCGGTGATCCCGGCCGCCGCGTAGCCGTCGATGACCGCCATGTCCTCGGCGTACGCGCAGGTACGGGCCGCGTCCTTGACGGGCTGCCAGTCGCTGTCGGCCGAGCCGCGCTCCACGTCGTCCACCGCCTGCCGCGACACCGTGAACGGCACCCGCCACTCGATGACCGGCATCGACGTACGCGCGCGGGCCACCACGTCCGGCGTCGGCGGGTCGATGTCGCGCAGATGGCCGTCACCGACCGCGGCCAGCGTGGGGCCGTCCGGATCGGAGACGTCGACGACGCGGCGGCCCGCGACATGGCGGCGGAACGTCCGCCGGGCCTCCTCCTCGATCTCGTCCCAGGCGGCAGGAGTGACCGGTGCGAGTTCGCGGTGCAGATTGTTCATCACTGGGCGCTTTCCTGCAGGCTGCCGATGCGCAGCGAACCATGGTCCGGCCCGGCCGCGACGGGCTCCTGCCGGACCGGTGCGGACACCGGTTCCGGCCGGTCCCCGGACTGGATCAGGGCGGGCGGGGGCGGCGGGTCGTCGAGGAACTCGGCGCGAGGAGCGAAGAACAGGCTTCCGGTGACCGCCGTGGAGAAGTCGAGGATGCGGTCGTGCGTACCGGCCGGGTCGCCGAGGAACATGTTGCGGAGCATGCGCTCGGTCACGTCCGGATCGGCCGCGTACCCGATGAAGTACGTGCCGAACTCGCCCTGACCGAAGTTCCCGAACGGCATGTTCGCCCGCAGGATGTCGCGCTCGGTGCCGTCCGGGTCGGTGATCGTGTTGAGCGCGAGGTGCGAGTCGGCGGGCTTCTGGTCGTCCGGGAACTCCACGTCGTCAAGCTTCGTGCGCCCGATGACCCGTTCCTGCTCCTCCACGGAGAGCGCGTTCCAGGAGGTCAGGTCGTGCAGGTACTTCTGTACGACGACATAGCTGCCGCCTTCGAACTCCGGGTCCTCCGCGCCGACGATCGCGGCCGCGCGGGCGTCGTCGCCCACCGGGTTCTCCGTACCGTCCACGAAGCCGAGCAGGTCCCGGTGGTCGAGGTAGCGGAAGCCGTGCGTCTCGTCCACGATCCGCAGCGCACCGCCGAGCTTGGTGAGCAGCTGTGCCGCCCACGCGAAGCAGACGTCCATCCGCTCGGCCCGGATGTGCAGCAGCACATCGCCCGGCGTCGCCGGAGCGTGGTGGAGCCGGCCGCGCAGCTCCTGGAACGGATGGAGGTGAGCGGGCCGCCCGCCGCCGAACAGGCGGTCCCAGGCGGCGGAGCCGAAACCCGCCACGCAGGCCAGACCGGCGTCCGGATAGCGGAAGCCGAGCGATCGGGCGACGGCCGCCAGATCCGGCAGCACCTCCCGTACGGCGTCCTCGCCGCCCGGCTCGATCGTGCCGACCAGGAAGAGCGCCGCGCTGGTCAGCGGAGCCACGACCGGCTGGACCGCGACGGGATCGGGGACGGCGTCGGGCATGCGCGTGCTCCAGGCATCGGGGACGCCACGTGACACTCCGGCGGTCGCCGGGACCACGTGAACAGGGCTCGCACCCCACTCAGCCACGCCCGCCGGGAGGCCGCACCCGGGGTGACCCGGGCGAGGGAGGGCCGCCCAGGTCACCTATCAACCGGTTCAGCCCGCGTCGACCTCGGACCGGTCCCCGCCCCACAACGTGTGGAACGAGCCCTCCCGGTCCGTACGCCGGTAGGTGTGCGCCCCGAAGAAGTCCCGCTGTCCCTGCGTGAGCGCCGCCGGCAGCCGGTCCGCGCGCAGGCCGTCGTAGTACGACAGCGCGGCGGCGAAACCAGGCGTCGGCACGCCCTGGCGCGCCGCCTCCGCCACCACCGCGCGCCAGTCGTCCTGCGCCGCTCCGATCTCGCGCCCGAACTCCTCGTCCGACAGCAGGCTCACCAGCTCCGGCTGCGCGTCGTAGGCGGCCCGGATGCGGTCCAGGAACGCCGCGCGGATGATGCAGCCCGCACGCCAGATCGCCGCCACCGAACCGAGGTCGATGGACCAGTCGTACGCCTCGCTGCCGGCCCGGATCTGGTGGAAGCCCTGCGTGTACGAGACGATCTTCGAGGCATACAGGGCCTGCTCGACCCGGTCCGCGAACGCCGCCGCCTCCGCACCCTCCAGCGGCTCCGCCACCGGCCCCGGCAGCTCCCGTGACGCCTCGCGCAGGTCCGCGTGGCCCGAGAGCGAGCGGGCGAAGACGGCCTCCGCGATCCCGGAGACCGGAACGCCCAGGTCCAGCGCGATCTGCACCGTCCACCGCCCGGTGCCCTTCTGCTCCGCGCGGTCCTGCACGACGTCGACGAACGGCTTGCCGGAAGCCTCGTCCGTATGGGCCAGGACCTCGGCGGTGATCTCGATGAGGTACGAGTCCAGCCGCCCGGTGTTCCAGCTCCGGAAGGTGTCGGCGATCTGCGCCGGTGAGTACCCGGCGATCCTGCGCAGCAGGTCGTACGCCTCGGCGATCAGCTGCATGTCCGCGTACTCGATGCCGTTGTGCACCATCTTCACGAAGTGCCCGGCCCCGTCAGGACCGATGTGCGCGGTGCACGGCGTGCCGTCCTTCGCCTTGGCGGCGATCCTCTCCAGCATCGGGCCGAGCGACTCGTAGGACTCCGCCGATCCGCCCGGCATGATGCTCGGACCGTGGAGCGCGCCCTCCTCGCCGCCGGAGACGCCCGCGCCGACGAAGTGGATCCCACGCTCCCGCAGCTCCTTCTCGCGGCGGCGGGTGTCCTCGAAGTGGGCGTTGCCGCCGTCGATGATGACGTCGCCGTCCTCCAGGAGCGGTGCGAACTCCTGGATCACCGCGTCCGTGGGATCACCGGCCTTCACCATGATGACCAGCCGCCGGGGCCGCTCCAGAGCGGCGACGAACTCCTCGGGCGTGTGCGCGGCGACGAACGTGCCCTCGTCGCCGAACTCCTTCACCAGCGTGTCCGTCCGTGAGCCCGTGCGGTTGTGCACGGCGACGGTGAAGCCGTTGCGGGCGAAGTTCCGGGCCAGGTTGCGGCCCATCACCGCGAGTCCGGTGACGCCGATCTGGGCAGTGCCGCTCATCTGTGCTCCTGCGGTTCCGGGGTGTTCGTTCGGACAGGGGAGTACGGGGTGGGGGACGGCGGCGTTCAGGAGTCGTCGGCGGCCGAGCCGTCGGCGGCCGTACGGCCGCCGGAAGCACCGTCGGAGCGCGATCCACGAGCCGCAGCGCCGTCGACGGACGCACCGTCCGGCAGCGAACCGTCCAGCAGCGTCTCGTCGTCCCCGACCTCGGGAAGCACATGCATCGCCGCTTCCTCGGCCGACGCCGCCGCGCCGTCGATGCCCACATCGCTGGCGGTGAGCGTTACCGGGACACTGCCG
This sequence comes from Streptomyces sp. NPDC006174, assembly GCF_040614075.1. NCBI lineage: Bacteria > Bacillati > Actinomycetota > Actinomycetes > Kitasatosporales > Streptomycetaceae > Streptomyces > Streptomyces sp. NPDC006174. The sequence goes on from NZ_JBEXTJ010000004.1 coordinate 100,720, forward strand.
TCGGCCTGCTGGGTCAGCCGGCCGGCGCGGGCGACGCCGACCTTGCCGTCCCACAGCTCGCCGTCCCCGCCCACCAGATCGCCCACGCCGTCGCCGGTGAAACCGGGCGTCTCGGGAACTTCCCTGGTCAGCCGGGTCTCCAGTGACTCACCGGTATGACCTTCGGCGGCCGTCGTGCCGAGGCCCTCGACCACCCAGGGCCGGTCCGGCGGTGAGTAGCCCTCGTCCAGAGGGTCGCCGGTGCCGGAGGGGTCGAGCAGCGTGTCCTCGGAACCGAGCTGTTCGTCGGGGTCGGAAGCCTCCGGCTCCTGGGGTTGGTAGACGTCGTCCCCCCAGTCGGTGTCGCTCATGGCGCATCCTTTCCTCGGGAGAACCACTGTCCCCTGTACGCAATTCCACTCCGGTCCCGCTCCGGCCGCAAAGGGAAGATCGGAATCCGGCGCTCCGCCGTGGTGCGCCGACGGGTCTGTGCGGAGGTCACGGCCCTGCCGTACGAGGGCGGGAGCCGGAACACAGGGCTTCCGGCAAGAACCTGCGCGCACGCCGTCCGGAACGGCGCCGCACCGGCCCTGACGTGCCCCTGCCTGCTCCGGGTGGGCCGGGGCGAGCCGGGGCGGGACGTACACTCGGCTCATGGGTCGTAGCGCCGAACTGGGGAAGAGCCCGCACCGGGCCTCCTCCGCGCTGCCCCCGGTCGCGGCCCCCGCCGCCGCACCGGCCCCCGCCGACGCGGCGCCCGGAACGGGCCGTACCGCGCTGCGCGGCCACGGCTAGCGGCCTCCGGCGTCCACAAGCCTGGGCCGGACTACCCGGTCCGCCGCCCCATCTAACGAACGACTCCGGCCTCCCGGTGCCGGAAGGGCTGTCGCTCCCCGGCGCGCGCTTGACCCGCGCCTCGGCCACCGGCTCCCACCACCACGTACGACTGATCGCACCCACCACAACTGATCACGTCACGCATCACGCATCACGCATCACGCATCACGCATCACGCGGCACACGGCGCACCGCCCGTGCCGCCGCCCGGCGACGGCCGCAGAGACGGGCCGAGCCGCATTCGAAGGGACCATCGTGAAGCTGAGCGACCTACTGGCCGGGCAGGACCACCACGTGCTGCAGGGAAGCCCCGAGCGCACCAGGATCACGGCCGGCACGACGTTCGACGCGGACCGGGTCACGCCCGGCTGCGTCTTCGTCGCGGTACCCGGCCACGCGGCCGGCGGTCCGGAGGCCGTCGCACCGGCCGTCGCCCGCGGCGCGGCGGCCGTCGTCGTGGACGCCCAGGCTCCACCCCTCTCTGTGGCGGCGGGCGACGTGTGCGTGATCCGGGTGCCGGACACCCGCAAGGCCGCGGCCGTCATCGCCTCGCGTTACTTCGGTGAGCCGGGCCGCGCGATGGACCTGATCGCCATCACCGGGACCAACGGCAAGACCTCGGTCTCGTACATGGTCGAGTCGGTCCTGCGGCTCGCCGAGGGCGCCAGGGTCGGGGTGATCGGCACGGCGGGGAGCCGGATCGGGGACGAACCGGTCCCGATGCCGCCCTCGGCCCTCTCCACCCCCGAATCACCCGACCTCCAGTACCTGCTGAGCCGCATGCGCGACAGCGCGGCCGGCAGCGTCGTCCTGGAGGCCACCTCGATGGGCCTGCTGACCCACCGTCTGGACCAAACCTTCATCGACGTGGGCGTCTTCACCAACCTGTCGCAGGACCACCTCGACGACCACGGCACCATGGAGCACTACCGGGACGCCAAACTCCGCCTCTTCCAAGGGCTGTGCCGGCGCGCGGTCGTCAACGCGGACGACCCGGTCGGCGCCGGCATCCGGGAGCTGATGCCCGACGCGGTGACCACCTACGCGCTGGACGGCCCGGCAGACTACCGTGCCACCGACCTGACGGTGGACGCCTCGGGGACCCGGTTCACCCTGCACCACGGCGGCCGGAAGTACCCGGCGGCCATCCCGTCGCCCGGGAGGTTCTCGGTCTCCAACGCCTTGGCGACGGTGGCCGCCTGTCACCTCCTCGGCCACGGCCTGGCCGGGCTCGTCGACGCGCTGGAGCGCATGCCGCAGATCCCCGGCCGCTTCGAGCGCCTCCACCTGCCCGGCGGCACCTCGGTGATCGTGGACTACGCGCACTCGCCGGACTCCCTCAACAAGGTCCTGACCACGATCCGCGGCTACGCCAAGGGCCGGGTCATCACTGTCTTCGGCTGCGGCGGCGACCGCGACACCACCAAGCGCGTGGAGATGGGCACCATCGCCGGCACCCACTCCGACCTGTGCGTCCTCACCTCGGACAATCCCCGGTACGAGGACCCGGAGGCGATCCTCGACCAGATCGCGCCGGGCATCGCGGCGACCGGAACGCCGTTCGAACGGTTCACGGACCGCCGCGCGGCCATCGCCTCCGCCCTCGCCTCGGCGGGACCGGCCGACATCGTGCTCATCGCGGGCAAGGGCAGCGAGCCCCACCAGATCGTCGGTGACGAACTGCTGCCCTTCAGCGACATGGCCACCGTCCGCGAACTGATCGCCCGGTAGACCGTCCGCCCCTCCCCGCTCACCTGCGGAAACGTGGTGGTGCGCGGCGCGGTCCCGCTGGCATGCTGCCGGCCGCGCACCCGATCGCCGGGCGGGCGGAGCCGGGCGAGGGAGCGGGAGGCGTGGAGGTGTTCAGCACGGAGGCGGGTCAGGTACGGGGCCGGCGCTCCGAGCGGGATCCGGGGATCGTCACCGTACGCGGACTGCCTTACGCAGCACCGCCGTTCGGCGCCGACCGGTTCCGGGAGCCGCGTCCTGCGGAGCCCTCGGACGGCGTACGGGAGTGCACCGCGTTCGGTCCCGTGGCGCCGCAGTCCGCCGAACTGCCCGGCTCACCGGTCTGGTCGCCCGGCGACGAGGACATCCTCACGCTGAACATCTGGGCACCGGCGGACGGGCCCGGGGGCCTGCCTGTGCTCGTCTGGATCCATGGCGGCGCATACGTCTTCGGCTCCTCCGCCCAGCCCGACTTCGACGGCACCGCGCTCGCCGCCCGGGGACTCGTCGTCGTCACGCTCAACTACCGCCTGGGTTTTGAGGGGTTCGGCCACGTTCCCGACGACGGTGAGGAGCCTGCCTGTCCCGACAACCGGGGCCTCCTCGACCAGGTCGCCGCTCTGGAGTGGGTACGGGACAACATCGCCGCCTTCGGTGGCTCGCCCGAGCGCGTCACCGTGGCCGGACAGTCCTCCGGCGCCACCTCCGTGGCCTGCCTGATGGTGAGCGACCGGGCGCGCGGGCTGCTGCGCCGCGCCATCGTGCACAGCGCCGTCAACGCCTGCGCCACGCTCGACGGAGCCGCCCGCACCACCGCCGAGGTCGCGGCCGCGGCCGGAGTGCCCGCCACCCGCGCCGGGCTGCTCGCCGCACCACCGCAAACACTGGTGCGCGCGTCCGACCAGGTCGTCGACCGGTACCGACAGGACCCGGGCTCCGGGCAGCGCCACTACGATCCGGCGATCTACGGTCCGGTCGTCGACGGCGTTCTCCTGCCGTCCGACCCACTGGAGGCGGCGGCTGCCGGAGCGGGCGCGGAGGTGGAGCTGCTGGTCTGCCATGCGACGGAGGAGTACTGGCTCCTGGACGCCGTGGGCAGCAGCGCCAAGGTCACCACCGAACGACAACTCGCCACGTTCGCCGCGGACTTCGGGCTGCCTCCGGAGCTCGTCCACGCCTGCCGCAGCCGCCTGCCGCAGGCGCGGGTGCTCGACGTCTACCTGGCCCTGTACGGAGACCTCCTCTTCGCCGAATACAGCACCAGGCTCGCCGAGGCCCACGCCCGGACCGGCGGACGTACCTTCCTCTCCCGCTTCGACCGCCGACGCGGCGCGGACGGCGGGCGGGTCCGGGCCTGGCACTGCGCGGACATCCCCTTCGCCTTCGGGAACCTCCACGAGGAGAACCTCCACTTCCTGACCGGCGGCCCGCCCGGTCCGGCCGACCACGAGCTGTCGCATCGCATGGCCGGCGCCTGGGCCGACTTCGCCACGAACGGTGACCCGGGCTGGGCGGCTCTGAGCGGCGGCGGCGGGGAGGAGGACGGAGCGGCGGTACGGGTGTGGCGTACGACCGGAGAGGAGCCTCGGGAGACCGGACCGTTCCGCGACCTGTGGCGCGCGGCCGGCCTGCCTCTGCTGTCCCCCTGAGGCCTCCATGAGCGAAGCGGCGCCGACGGTCATCCGGTGTTCGGGAGATCCTCCTCCGGCAGGCTGAACAGCCGTTGCGCCCGCTGCCCGTTGTGGTGCCGCAGAGCGGTCATCCAGGGCCAGTGGTCCTCCGGCCGGAGGGTGGGGCAGGCGATGCGGTGGGGGACACGGCACAGCGTGCCGGGGAGCGGTTCCGCGTCCCACAGGTTCAGCGCGGTCCCGTCGGAGGTGACGATCCACCGCAGGCGCGGCGGGACGGTGTGGGCGGGAACGCGGATGCGGGGTTCGAGGAGGATCCAGTGTCCGGTGTACGCCGTCGGGTACCGGTCCTGCCGGAGATCGCAGTACGGGCAGTCGGGCGGCTCGGGAGGACGTGGCGCGGTGGCGCCCTCCTGGAGGGCGTGGAAGATGTCGTCGAGGTGGTCGGGACCGTCGTCGGAGCAGGGTGAGGTGTTCTCTGCGTCCCCCATGAGTGCAAGGGTCCGTAAGGGGCGTCGGGTGCGACAGGCGGCGATCCGGCCGTTCCGGGCGGGGGAGTTGAGGCTGGTGTGCCGCCGGGTGGCACGCGAGGCGAGCGGCACTCCTGGTCGTCCCACCAGGTGTGGCCGGGATGTGACGTGCCGTCGGGCCGCCGCCTTGCTGTCGGCGTCCTGCTGCCCTGGCCCGCGCGACCGACCCTAGTACGGCGGCAGCCGGAGCGTCCCCGTGCCGTCGCGCACGTCGTGCACGACCCGGATTCTCTCCACCGGGTTGCCACGCCCGTCCGTCGTCACCAGGACCGCGTCGTCGCTGTTGACGCAGCGTCCCCGTTCGTCCGGCTCCGGGCAGAAGAGCAGATAGCCGGTCTGCCGGTCGACCCGGCCCGGCTCCAGGCGCCACACCCACTGGTAGGAGCTCACGACCACGTCCGGGTACGTGGCGCGGAGCTCGTCCGCCACCGCCTTCCGCACCGTCCTGCCGAACTCCTGGCTCTGCTTGAACGGGCGGACCACGCGGGCGCGGCCCGCCGTGTCGACCCGGCCCGCCTCGATGTCGTAACTGGCCGAGTGGTAGGTGTGCTTGGTGAGTGAGCCGAGCAGGTTGCCGCGGGTCAGGCGCATCACGGTGGGCCAGGCGTCCTTGCCGCGGTCGCGCTCGGCGGCGACGGCGGGGGAGACGATGTTCACGTACGAGGCCTTCGCCTGCGCGAGCGGGCTGTCGGCCGGGCTCGCGGTGACCCACCGCTGGACACAGCCTCCGATGTCGCCGAGGACCTTCTCCACCGTGCCGTTCGTCAGTTCGGCCACCACGTACGGCGGTGTGCCGGGCCGGCCCAGGGCGATGACCTCGTAGCCGCATGTGTCGAACGCGTCCCGCAGCGTACGGAACGCCGCCGCGTCGGCCCGGCCGCGCGCCAGCGCCTCCGTCAGCACTCCGGCGCACGGCTTCCGGTCGCAGGTGCCCTTGTCCGCGTCGATGCGCAGCCGGACCACGGCATCTGGGTCGTCGGCCACCGCGAAGGTGACCTCGGAGCCTCCCGTACCGGGAAAGAGGGTGCGTGCGCCGATGGCCTCGAGCTGACCGGGAAGGTGCTTGCCAGCCAGTTCCTCCGCCGCTCGGCGGTCCTCCTTCGTGGTGACCACCCCGCACGCGCCGAGCAGCGCCACCAGCGAACCCGCCAGCACACAGGTGGCGGCGGTCCGCAACCGCCTGCGTCGTGATCCGGCCATGGTCCGCTCCTCCATCTGGTGCTCCACCGCGTTCCTGTGACAGTAGGGCCGGCCGCCGCTCCGCCGGATGAGTACGCCTACTCAAACCCGGTACGGAACGCCTCCGCGGCCGGCCGGAACCGCCTCCGCACACCTCCCGTCATTGGCATGGACCTGACTATGGAACTCCGCTACAGTCCGGGACGACGCATCTGAGAGCGCTCTCAAAGTCTCGATCCGGATGTGCTCCCGGATGCCTCCCGTTCCACCCCCACGTCGTTGGAACAACAGGAAGGGTCACTCCCTTGAGACACGCAACCGCCCTGCGGACCGCCCTGTCCGCGCTTCTGGTCGTCGGTGCCTGGACCGCCGTCGGCCCGGCGACCGCCACCGCCGCCCCGACCGACTCCGCCACCTCCGCCGCGGAACTCCCCGCCTCGGCGGCCCTCCTCTCCGCCATGCAGCGCGACCTCGGCCTCACCGAGGCCCAGGCCCGTACGCGGCTGGCCGACGAGAAGGCGGCGACGGCCCTGGAACCGAAGGCGCAGCGCGCCGCGGGCTCCGCCTACGGCGGGTCCTGGTTCGACCCCGCGACCGGCAGGCTGACCGTGGCGGTCACCGACGCCGGCAAGGCCGGTGCCGTACGGGCCGCCGGCGCGCAGGCCCGGATCGTCGAGCACTCGGCCGCTCAGCTCGACGCCACCATGAAGCGCATCGACGCGCTGACCGCCCCGGACGGTGTGGCCAGTTGGCGCGTCGACCCCGCCACCAGCAGGGTCGTCGTGAACGTCGTCGGGTCCGCACACGGTGACAACGATGTCCGCGCCTTCGTGGCCAAGGCCCGCAAGGCCGGGCCCGTCACGGTGGAGCGGACGGCGAAGGCCCCGCAGACCTTCGCCGCCGGGACCGTCGGCGGCGACCCGTACTACACCGGCAACGTCCGCTGCTCGATCGGCTTCTCCGTCCACGGCGGCTTCGTCACCGCCGGGCACTGCGGCGGGACCGGCCAGCAGGTCCGCGGCTGGGACAACTCCTACATCGGCAACTTCCAGGGCTCGTCCTTCCCCGGTGACGACTACGCCTGGGTAAACGTCGGCAGCGGCTGGTGGACCGTCCCGGTCGTCCTCGGCTGGGGCACCGTCCCGGACCAGCTGGTCCGTGGCTCGAACGAGGCCCCGATCGGCGCCTCGATCTGCCGGTCCGGCTCCACCACCCGCTGGCACTGCGGCCGCGTCCTCGCCAAGAACGAGACCGTCAACTACAGCCAGGGTGCCGTGCACCAGATGACCAAGACCAGCGTCTGCGCCCAAGGCGGCGACTCCGGCGGCTCATTCATCAGCGGCGACCAGGCCCAGGGCGTCACCTCGGGCGGCTGGGGCAACTGCTCCAGCGGCGGCGAGACCTGGTACCAGCCGATCAACGAGATCCTCAACCGGTACGGGCTGAGGCTGCACACCGCGTGATCCGCGGGAGTCGGCCGTCCGGCGGGGCGGCCGACTCCCGACGGTGATCACGTACGACAGGTGCGTCAGCGGCTCCGCCCACGGGCGGGGCCGCTTCTGTGTGCCAGTTGCTCCTGCGCGTCACGGTCTCCCTTCCCGGGCAATCCGGTATCCACCGTGGCATCCGCCCGTTACCTCAACGCCCTTTGCGCGGCCCATCGTTCACGAGCTATTGACACCCTCTCAGCCTCGACGCAACACTGACACCGCCTTGGAGAGCGCTCTCCCAGTCAGTCTCCGGCGGTTTCCCGGCCTCCTGGACGCACAGGGGCGGAGCCTCTCCCCGGCTGCACCGCCCAGCTCAACTCTCCCCCCACCGTGCACCCGACGTGCATGGATGCAGAGCGGCATGGAGGTCCGCATGACGACAAGATTCAGCAGAACGACCCTGGTGTCCGCGCTGATCGTGGCGACCGCCCTGGCCCTGGTGGCTCTGGGACTCACCGCGATCACGAACGCCGGGGCCACCACGGCCGCCGCCCCTCGGTCCGCGGCCGCCCCGGCCGCTGCGGCGCATGTGATGCAGGGGCACAAGATGGCGCCCGCCAAGCCCGTGGCCTTCGGGGACGACCCCGACGGCGACGGCTACATTCCCGCGAATCCGCCGGTCACCGGTGTGACACCGTCCCAGGAGATCCCGCCGCACCGCTACTTCCACGAGTTCCAGGCGAACTGTTCGGTCACCCACACCGCTCCGGACGACCCGATCGTCTATCCCGGCCGGGCCGGTGCGTCGCACGACCACACGTTCATGGGGAACGACACCACGAACGCGAGCAGCACCACCGCCTCGCTCGGTGCGGGCGGCACGGCCTGCCTGGCGCCGGGTGACCTCTCCGCGTACTGGATGCCGACCCTCTACAACGGCAACCAGGAGATCCGCCCGACCGGACCGCAGGTCATCTACTACAAGGCCGGCGTCACCGACTACCGCACGGTCCGGCCCTTCCCCAAGGGGCTGCGGTTCGTCGTCGGCAGCCCGACCCAGACCAAGGAGCAGTTCCGCGACCACCCCGGCACGGTCGAGGGGTACGAGTGCGGTGAGAGCTTCCGCAACTACGACATCCCGGCGACCTGCCCCACCAGCCGGGACACTCAGCTCAACCTGCGGATGCAGGCGCCCAGTTGCTGGGACGGGAAGTACCTGGACACCCCGGACCACAAGGCCCACATGGCCTATCCGATCGTGATGGGCGCCAACCAGGACGTCTGCCCGGCGAGCCACCCGGTCGCCCTGCCGATGATCGAGTTCAAGATGGCGTGGCCGGTCAACGGAGACATGTCGAAAGTGAGACTGGCCAGCGGGACCGGCCACTCCTTCCACTACGACTTCTTCAACGCCTGGGACGACGCCACGCTGAAGGCCATGGTCGACCACTGTGTCGTCGGCGGTCTCCAGTGCGACCCCCGCGGATACGACCAGAACAACCCGGGCCGGGGATCCGTTCTGGACGAGAACTACCGGCTGCGGCGCTGACCGGCGTGGCCGCCTGACCTGACCCACCCGGAGCGCTCTCCCTCCTGGGCGCACCCCGCCCAAGAGGGAGAGCGCTCTCCCTGATCCTCTTCCTCCCCCCACCCCTCCGAGGAGTCCTCCCCCCATGAAACTCCCTCTTCTCCGACGCTCACCCCACACAAGGCGTCGAGCCACCGCACGCCTCGCCGCCGCCGCGCTGCTCGCCGGTGCGGTGGCCGTCCTCCCGGTGCCCGCCGCTCACGCGGCGGGCAGCGTCGTCGAGGTGACCGGATCCCAGGGCGACTGGCAGCTGACCGTGGACGGCGCGCCGTACACCGTGAAGGGCCTGACCTGGGGCCCGTCCGTCGCGGACGCCGAGCGGTACATGCCCGATGTGAAGTCGATGGGCGTCAACACGATCCGTACGTGGGGCACCGACGCCGCCACGAAGCCTCTGCTGGACACCGCGGCGGCCAATGGCATCAAGGTGATCGCCGGATTTTGGCTCCAGCCCGGCGGCGGCCCCGGCAGCGGCGGCTGTGTGAACTACCTGACGGACACCGCGTACAAGAACGACACGCTCGCCGAGTTCCCGAAGTGGGTGGAGACCTACAAGGACCATGAGGGCGTCCTCATGTGGAACGTCGGCAACGAGTCCGTGCTCGGCCTGCAGAACTGCTACAGCGGCGAGGCCCTGGAGCAGCAGCGCGACGCGTACACCTCGTTCGTCAACGAGATCGCCAGGAAGATCCACGAGGTCGACCCGAACCACCCGGTCACCTCCACCGACGCCTGGACCGGGGCCTGGCCGTACTACAAGAAGAACGCGCCGGACCTCGACCTGTACGCCGTCAACTCCTACGACGCCGTCTGCGACATCCGCTCCACGTGGGAGCAGGGCGGTTACGACAAGCCGTACATCGTCACCGAGGGCGGGCCGGCCGGTGAGTGGGAGGTGCCGGACGACGCCAACGGCGTACCGGAGGAGCCCACGGACGTGGCGAAGGCGGCCGGATACAAGAGTGCCTGGGACTGTGTCCAGGGCCACCCGGGAGTCTCGCTCGGGGCGACGCTCTTCCATTACGGCACCGAGGACGACTTCGGCGGCGTCTGGTTCAACCTGCTTCCGGCGGGCCAGAAGCGGCTCTCGTACTACGCGGTGAAGGAGGCGTTCGGCGCCTCCACCTCCGGTGACAACACCCCGCCGGTCATCAGCGAGTTCAGCGCCGACAACGCCACCGCCGTGCCGGCCGGCCGCACGTTCCGGGTCAGCGCCTCCGTCACGGACCCGGACGGCGACGCGCTCAGCCACCAGGTGCTGTTCAGCTCCAAGTACGTCGACGACAACGGCAGCCTGACGGCGGCGGAGTTCACCGACCGCGGCGACGGCACCTTCGACGTGACCGCGCCGGACCGGCTCGGCGTCTGGAAGGTCTACCTCAAGTCGACCGACGGACAAGGCAACGTCGGCATCGAGACCACGTCCTTCAAGGTCGTGCCGCCTCCTGTCGACGGAACCAACCTGGCGCTCGGGAGGACCGCCACGGCCTCGTCCTTCCAGCCGGACAGCGTCGGCTGCCCCTGCCCGGCGGCCAACGCCGTCGACGGGGCCTTCGACACCCGCTGGGCCAGTGACTGGTCCGACCAGGAGTGGATCCAGGTCGACCTGGGCTCCACCGCCTCCTTCGACCACGTACAACTGGCCTGGGAGACCGCCTACGCCAAGAGCTACACGGTCCAGACCTCTACGACCGGCCAGGACTGGACCACCGTCCACACCGAGACGGCCGGAAACGGCGGCATCGACGACATCGAGGCCGTCGGGCGCGGCCGCTACGTCCGGGTGAACATCTCCGAGCGCGGCACTCCGTGGGGCAACTCGCTCCACGAGTTCGGCGTCTACCGCGGCTGACCTGCCGCACGGCGAGACCTGCCGCACCGTTTCTCCCCGCTGCCGGTGCGGCGGGACGGTCCGCGGCGGCCACGGACATCCGTGGCCGCCGCGGACTTTCCACGTCCCGTACGAGAAAGCTCCCGGCCGTGGTGGCGAACCACCACGGCCGGGAGCCCGTAGGCAAGGAGGAGGCGCTCAGACGACCAGTCCCGCGTGGCGCTCCGCGTGCTCCCGGATCAGCTCCGCGTACCGGCGGCCGCTGCTCTTGACCGTACGGCGCTGGGTCGCGTAGTCCACGTGGACCAGGCCGAACCGCTTGTCGTAGCCGTACGCCCACTCGAAGTTGTCCAGCAGCGACCAGGCGAAGTACCCGGCCAGCGGCGCGCCCTTGGCGACCGCGGAGGCGCAGGCGGCGAGGTGCTCCTCCAGGTACCGGACGCGCTCCGGGTCGTGGACCGAGCCGTCCGCCGCGACGGTGTCCTGGTAGGCCGAGCCGTTCTCGGTGACGTAGACGCGCTCCACGCCGTACTCCTCGGTCAGCCGCAGCAGCAACTGCTCCAGCCCGTCCGCGTACACCTCCCAGTCCATGTACGTGTGGCGCGCGCCGGCCACCGGGACCTGCGTGAACCCCGGTGCCGGCCCGGACGGGTCGGCCGTGACGATCTGGCGGAAGTAGTAATTCAGGCCCAGCCAGTCCAGCGGCGCGGCGATGGTCTCCAGGTCGCCCGGCCGCACCGGCAGCTCGACTCCGTACAGCTCGACCATGTCCTGCGGGTAGCCGCGGCCCAGGACCGGGTCCAGCCACCAGCGGTTGATGTGCCCGTCGGCGCGGCGCGCGGCGGCGAGGTCGGCCTCGCTCGCGCTCGCCGGCTCGATCGGGCTGAGGTTGTTCACGATGCCGACGCGCGCGTCCGAGGAGGCCGCGCGGATCGCCTGCACGGCGAGACCGTGGCCCAGGTGCAGGTGGTACGAGGCGCGGACGGCGGCGGTGAGGTCGGTGAGGCCCGGGGCCATCCGGCCCTCCAGGTGCCCGATCCACGCCGAGCAGAGCGGCTCGTTCAGCGTCGCCCAGTCCTTGACCCGGTCGCCGATCCGCTCGACGACCTGGGAGGCGTACGCGGCGAAGTGCTCCGAGGTCTCCCGTACCGTCCAGCCGCCCCGGTCCTGGAGCACCTGCGGCAGGTCCCAGTGGTAGAGCGTGGCGAACGGCGTGACCCCGGCCTCCAGGAGCCCGTCCACCAGCCGGTCGTAGAAGTCCAGGCCCGCCTTGTTGACCGGTCCGTCGCCGCCCGGCACGACGCGCGGCCAGGCGATGGAGAACCGGTAGGCGTCCGCGCCGACCTGCTTGATCAGGCCGATGTCCTCGCCGGTCCGGTGGTAGTGGTCGCAGGCGGTGTCACCCGTGTCACCGCCGTCCACCTTGCCGGGCGTGTGCGAGAACGTGTCCCAGATGGACGGCGAGCGGCCGTCCTCGGTGACCGCTCCCTCGATCTGGTACGCGGCGGTGGCGACGCCCCAGGTGAAGTCGGCCGGGAAGGCGTTGAGCTCGGTCACGTGCTGCCTTTCTGCGGAGGTCACTTGACGGCTCCCGCGGTGAGTCCGGCGACCAGGTAGCGCTGGAGGAGGAGGAATCCGGCGACGATCGGCACGCTGACGACGAGCGAGGCGGCCATGACCTGGTTCCAGTAGACGTCGTTCTGCGTCGCGTACCCCTGGAGGCCGACGGAGAGGGTCCGGGTCGCGTCGTTGGTCATGACGGAGGCGAAAAGGACTTCGCCCCAGGCCGTCATGAACGAGTAGACGGAGACGGCGACGATGCCCGGCACGGCGGCCGGCACGACGACCCGGAAGAGGGCGCCGACCGGTCCGCAGCCGTCCACCAGAGCGGCCTCGTCGAGGTCCTTAGGGATGGAGTCGAAGTACCCGATTAGCATCCATATGGAGAACGGCAGCGAGAACGTCAGATAGGTGAGTATCAGGCCGCCGCGTGAACCATAGAGGGCGACGCCGGTGGAGCTGCCGATGTTGACGAAGATGAGGAACAGCGGCAGCAGGAAGAGGATGCCCGGGAACATCTGCGTGGACAGCACCGTGACGGTGAAGACCCGCTTGCCCTGGAACTTGTAGCGGCTCACCGCATAGGCGGAGAACACCGCGATCGTCACCGAGAGCACCGTCGCCGAACTCGCCACGATCAGCGAGTTGACGAAGTACTTGGCGAGCGGAACGGTCTTCCAGATGTCGAAGTACGGCTGGACCGTCAGGGTCGACGGGATCCACTGGAACTTCCCCGACACGTCCTGGAGCGGCTTCAGCGAGCTGCTGACCATGACGTAGACCGGCAGCAGGACGAAGCCGGCCAGCAGCGTGAGGACGATGCGGCGGGTCCACAGGAAGGACTGCGGCGCGGCCATGGGGGAGCGGGAGTGCGAGCGGGCCGTGCCCGGGGTCCGCGTGAGGCTAGACATCGGCGCCCTTCCTTCCGCGCGAGGTGAGGATGAGGTAGACGGCCGTCACCAGCAGCAGGAAGAGCAGCAGCAGGACGGACATCGCCGAGCCGGTGCCGAAGTTCCAGGTGACGAACGAGGACTGGTAGATATGGATCGAGATGAGGTCCGCGTTCTCCGGCGCCGATCTTCCGAACAGGACGTACGGCGTGTTGAAGTCGTTGAACGTCCACAGGAAGAGCACGAGGACCAGCACCTGGTTGACCGGGCGCAGCGACGGCAGCGTGATCTTGCGGATCTGCTGCCAGACGCCGGCGCCGTCGATCGAGGCGGCCTCGTACAGCTCACGCGGGATGTTCTGCAGGCCCGCCATCAGCATGAGGAAGGCGAACGGCCAGCCCTTCCACACCGAGACGATGATCAGCGTGTAGAGGCTGTTGTCGCCGATCAGCCAGAACGACGGCTCGTCGGTGATGCCGAGCTGGTCGTGCAGCACGTGGTTGATCAGGCCGTTGTCCCGCTGGAACATGAACGCCCAGGTGATGACGGCGGCGTAGACCGGCAGGGCGTACGGCACGAGGAAGATCGCCCGCAGGATGCCTCGGCCGCGGAAGCTCTCCTGGAGCAGGATCGCCGCCGCCGTCCCCAGCAGCCAGGCGAACCCGACCGAGAAGAACGTGAAGACGCAGGTCACGAAGAAGGAGTGGAGCAGGGCCTCGCCGATCGGCGCGTCGAAGTCGACGGCGATCCTGTAGTTGTCGAGGCCGATCCAGGGCGCCGCGCCCCAGTTGTTGATGAAGAACTGTGTGAGCTGACGGAAGCTCATCACGATCCCGATGATCATCGGGATGATGTGGATGAGGAGTTCCAGCAGCACGGCGGGCAGGAGCAGGAGATAGGGCAGTCCGCCTTGGCGGATCCGGTCGGGGACGCGCGGCAGTCTCCTGCGCGCACCCCCGGTGCCCCGGCTCGTACTCCCATCGGCCGACTTGTCGACCTCGGGGTCGGTGACGGTGGCGGTCATGGATCAGGGCCTCACTGCTGCATCGACTGCTGGGCCTTTTCGAGGCGTGCCTTGACGGACGCCTCCGTCACCGGACGCCCGGCGGCGGCGTCCGCCCACAGCTCCTTGACCGCGGTGCCCACGGCCGTCTCGAACTGCGACTCGTTGGGGACTTGGGGGAGCGGGGCGGCGCTGGTGGAGAGGGTGTCGCGCAGGACCTTGAGGTCGGGGGCGCCGAACGCCTCGTCGGCCTGGGCCTCCTTGACCGGCGGGATCGACCCGTAGGTCTTGTTGAGGTGCTTCTGCTCCGCGTCGCTGGTCATGAACTTCACGAACTTCTTGGCGCCGTCGATGTTCTTGGTGTTCTTGAACACCGCGATGTTGATGCCGGCGACCATTGAGTTGACCTGCTTGCCCGTGCCCGGAGCGCCTGCCGGGACCGGCACCGGGGCCGCGCCCCAGTCCTCCGGCTTCATGCCCTGGGCGGCGAAGGTGGAGGCGGCCGCCTGCCACAGCACCATCGCGGTCTTGCCCTTGGCGAAGTCGGTGAGCGACTGGTTCTGGGCGTACTCCGCGTTGCCCGGAGCGATGATCTTGTCCTTGGCCATGAAGTCGATGTACTGCTTCACGGCGGCGACGGCACCGTCCGAGGTGAAGGTCGCCTTGCCGTCCTTGTCGAAGAAGTCGGCGCCGTGCTGCTGGCCCAGGACGAAGGTCTGGTGGATGTTGTTGGAGAGGTTGCCGCCCTCGGCGCCCAGACCCCACTTGTCGCCCTTGGAGATCTTCTTGCCGGCCGCGACGAGCTCGTCCCAGGTGGCCGGCGGCTTCTCGATGCCTGCCTCGGCGAACATCTTCTTGTTGTAGTAGAGCGCGTACGCCAGCGAGTACAGCGGTACGGCGGCGGGCGGCTCGCCCTCCTTGCCGGCCGAGGCGACCGCCGAGTCGACGAAGCGGTCCCGGCCGCCGATCGCCTCGAAGTTCTTGTCGTCCCACGGCAGGAGCGCGCCGGTCGCCTGGAGCGAGGCCGACCAGGTGTTGCCGATGTTCAGCACGTCCGGGCCCTGACCGGACGCGGTGGCGGCGAGGATCCGGTTCAGCAGGTCGGCCCACGGCACGACCTCCAGCTTCACCTTGATCCCGGTCTCCTTCTCGAACTTCTTCAGCTCGGGAGTGAGGATCTTCTTGTCGGCCTCGATGCTGGGGCCCTGGTTGGACGCCCAGTACGTCAGGGTCTTCGGGGACTCGTTGCTCCCCGTGTCGCCCGACCCGCCGCCGCAGCCGGTGGCGGCGACGGTGACGGCGATCGCGAGGGTGATGGCGCTTGCGGCTCTGAGGTGACGCATGTGAGGTGGCCCCTTTCCGGGGATGGCTGCGTTCGGGAACCGAACGGCCTCCATGACTTAATTTATGCCGTGATTTAAGAGGTGAGAGAAGGTCGCGTCAAGGTCTGGGACCAGGTATGTTCCTGGACGGGAAGGAGCACCATGGCCGAGCGCAACAGACGAACCGTGCGTGACCTGCGGCGGGGCAACCGGGCGAGGGTATTGCAACGGTTGTATTTCGACGGTCCGCTGAGCCGCCAGGAGCTCGGACCGGCCACCGGGCTGAGTTCGGGTTCCATCAGCAACGTCGTCGCCGAACTGGCGGCCGAGGGCCTCCTCCAGGAGGCCGGCATCGTCGACTCCGACGGCGGCCGTCCCCGTACGCTGCTGAGGGTCGCGCCGGACGGCGGGCTGCTGGTCGGCATCGACATCGGCGAGACCCGGGTGCGTGTCGAGCTCTTCGACCTCTCCCTCACCGAACTGGCCCGCACCGAAAGGCTGCTGGCCCAGCACGGGTACGACGTCGAGCGCATCGTCGCCCATGTCCGTACGGGCGTCGCCGACGTCCTGCGCGACGCCGGAGCCGACCCGCACCGACTGCTCGGCATCGGCGTCGGGGTCCCCGGCATCATCGAGCGCGAAGGGCCAAAAGGCCCCGACGGCAGGCGCACCGCCGTCGTGCACGGCCAGACCATCGGCTGGCAGGCGGTCCCGTTCGAGCAACTGCTGCGCGAGGCCGTCGACGTACCGCCCGAGGTGCCCCTCTTCATCGACAACGGCGCCAAGACGCTCGGCCGCGCCGAGATGTGGTTCGGCGGCGGGCGGGGCGCGGGCGCGGCCGCCATCGCGCTCATCGGCTCCGGCGTCGGCGCCTGCGTCGACCACGGCGACATCCTCGCCGAGGACCGCACCAGCCTCGCTCTGGAATGGGGCCACACCACCGTCCAGCTGCGCGGCCGTCGGTGCCGCTGCGGCTCGATCGGCTGCCTGGAGGCGTACGCCGGCGCGGAGGCGCTGCGCGAGCGCTGGCGCGAGGCCGGCGGCCCGCTCCCGGAGGACGCTGACGACGAGACCGCCCTCGCCGCGCTCCTCGCCGCCGCCTACCCGCCGCCCGGCGGCCCCGCACCGGACCAGGTCGCGCTCTCACTCCTCGACGAGACCGCGGAATGCCTCGGCGCGGCCCTCGCGGACCTGGTCAACCTCTTCCTGCCCGAACGCATCCTGCTCGGCGGCTGGGCCGGCCTTCTCCTGGGCCCTCATCTACTCCCGGAGATCCGCCGGTACGCGAACGAGTACGCCCTGCGCCACGCGGCGGCCCGGACCACCATCGAGATGGGCCGCCTCGGCCCGGACGCGGTCACCGTCGGCGCCGCCACGCTCCCGCTGGCCGACTTCCTGACCCGCGGCGGCAGCCGCCCGGCACCGGGCGTCCGGCCGGACGCCGGCGGCCCACCGTCGCGGACGGCGACGGAGACCGTGCGCAACCGGAGCCGCACACCGACGAGTTGAGTGCCGGACACCGGCCCTACGCCGACCCCCGTACCACCAGCTCCGGTTCGAAGATGACCGAGGTGGCGGGGGAGGCCGGGCGGGCCAGCCGGTCCAGGAGCAGGCGGGTCATCTCGGCGGCCATCTCCTCCACCGGCTGGCGGACCGTGGTCAGCGGCGGCCGGCACGCCAGAGCCGCGCTGCTGTCGTCGAAGCCGACCACCGCCACGTCCTCCGGCACCCGGCGGCCGTGCTCCCGCAGCACGTGGCAGGCGCCCATCGCCATCAGGTCGTTGGCGGCGAATACCCCGTCCAGATCCGGATGCTCCGCCAGCAGCCGCTCCATCGCCGCCTCACCGCTCTCCTGCGTGAACCGCCCTTCGGCGATGGGCGTGTACGGGTGCCCGTGGCGCGCCATCGTGTCCCGGAAGCCGGCCAGCCGCGCCTGGCCCGCCGGCACGTCCAGTGGACCGCTGATCGTCGCGATCCGGCGGCAGTCCCGGGCCAGCAGATGCTCGGCCGCCAGCCGGGCACCGTCCTGGTGGGCCAGGTCGACGTAGCTGATGGGGACGGGCCGGGCGGGTCGCGCGTAGAGCACCGCCGCGAGCCCCGCCTCCGTGAGCAGGCCGGGCAGCGGGTCCTCGGCGTGCGTCGAGACGATGAGCGCCCCGTCCGCACTGCCCTGCCGCAGATACGCCACCACCTCGTCGCGGGCCCGCGAGGTCTCCGCGAACATCAGCACCGGATGCATCCCGCGCGGCCGCAGGTAGTTGACGACGCCAGTGACCACCCGCCCGAAGAACGGGTCGGCGAACACCTGAGCGGTGAACGATCCGTCACCTCCGCCCACCCGCTCCCGGCCGGCCTCCGCCTCGACACCCGCCCCGGTCACCACCAGCGCAACGGCATCGGCGCGCCGGGTCACCAGCGAACGGGCCGCCCGGTTCGGCGCGTACCCCGTGACGGAGACCGCCTGCCGGACGACCTCCTGGATCGCCGGATCCACGTTGCGCACACCGTTGACGACCCGGGAGACCGTGGCGCGCGAGACACCGGCGGCCCGGGCCACGTCCTCCAGAGTCGGTGCTCCGGCCGACCGCAGATCATCCGTCATGAGCGCCTTTATAGCACTTGCGGAGAGCGCTCTCCATCGCAACGGTCCGCCGCTGCGCGCGCGTTGGCCAAGAGGCGGGTGCGGGCGCCCTGTTGGCGTGCCGGGGTCGGAATCCGGCCACACACCCGGCTACGGCGGCCGAGTATCTCGTTTCCCTTGTGATCAGCGTTCGCGCCGCCCTACGTTTGCCGCTGCGACGTCCCAACGCCAGTGGGGGAGCCCAGTCATGGCCGCAAACGGTCGGCACCGCAGATACCAGCCCAGCCGGATCAACCGTGTCTCGCTCACGGTGACCGCGGGCGGCGCGGGCATAGCGATCCCGCTCATCACCGCCGCCTCGGCCGGGGCCGCGTCGGGGGAGGTCTGGGAGAAGGTCGCCGCCTGTGAGTCGAGCGGCAACTGGGCCGTCAACACGGGCAACGGCTATTACGGCGGGCTGCAGTTCAGCGGTCCGACCTGGGCTGCTTTCGGCGGTACGGAGTACGCGCCGCGCGCCGACCTCGCCACCCGGGACCAACAGATCGTCATCGCGGAGCGGGTGCTCGACGGCCAAGGACCCGGAGCGTGGCCGACCTGCTCCGTGAAGGCCGGGCTGACCCGGGGCGGCGACGCGCCCGACACCACTCCGCAGAGCGCGGGCAGCCGGCCCGCCCAGGCCGCCGTGCCGCTGAGCGCTCCGCCCCGGCAGCCGAAGGTCACGCCCGCCGCCGCGACGCCGACGCACGTGCCGGGCAAGCGTGACGCGTACACCGTCGCCGGCGGCGACTCGCTCTCCGGGATCGCGGACGCCCAACAGGTGCCTGGCGGCTGGCAGAAGCTGTACGCGGCCAACCGTACGGTCGTCGGCGACGACCCCGACCTGATCTTCCCCGGCCAGCGGCTGACCCTCACGCCGCGCGGCGGGGACGGGGCCGCTTCCGGGACGGTTGCGCCACGGCAGACGCCGAAGAAGCAGGCCGCGCCCGAGCGGCAGGCGCCCGAGCCCCGGGGCCAGGAGACGAGGAAGGCCGCGCAGCGCGCGGCCGCCGCCAAGGCCGAGGAGCAGAAGAAGGCCGAGCTGCGGAAGGCGGAACAGCAGAAGGCCGAACAGCGGAAGAAGGCGGAACGGCAGAAGAAGGCCGATGCCGAGCAGGCGGCGCAGCGGAAGGCGGAGGCCGAGCGGGCCGAGCGGAAGAGGACCGCGTCCCAGCCGCAGAAGCAGGCGCCCGCCGAGCGCGCCGTGAAGCGCTCCGGCATGAGCGCCCCGGTCGCCGCCTCCACCGGCACCGCCTACCGCCAGGCCGGCTCCTGGTCCAGCGGCTACCACACGGGCGTCGACTTCCCCGTACCGACCGGGACCTCGGTGAAGGCCGTGGCCTCCGGCCGGGTCGTCTCGTCCGGCTGGGCGGGGGCGTACGGCTACGAGGTCGTCATCCGCCACGAGGACGGCCGGTACAGCCAGTACGCGCACCTCTCCGCGCTCCATGTGAAGGAGGGGCAGTCGGTCTCCGGCGGACAGCGGATCGCGCGCTCCGGCTCCACCGGCAACAGCACCGGCCCGCACCTGCACTTCGAGATCCGCCTCGGCCCGGCCTACGGGTCGGACATCGACCCGCTGGCCTACCTCAGGGCGGGCGGCGTGAGCGTCTGAACGGTCCGCGGGCCTGCCTCAGGGCCGGCGGTGTCGCGTCTGAACGGTCCTATCTCAGGGCGGGCGGCGTGAGCGTCTGAACGGTCCTATCTCAGCGCAGGCGGCTTCAGCGTCTGAACGGTGCGTTCCGTGCGCGAGGCGGCGGCCTGCTCGCCTCGTCGGCCGTGACGCGCCCGGCGCGGGCCGCCGAGCTCCACGCGGGGAACCGCGCTGCCCGGCCGCAGCGGCAGCGGCGGAACGTACGTCGACCCGGTGCCCGCCGCTTCACCGGCCCCGGCCGCCGCAGTCGCGGCATCCATGGCCGCATCGGCCGCGACCCTCCCGTCCCGGGGCCGCGCGCGCACCGCCTCCGCCCGCTCCGCGCTCAGCCGCTCCTTCGTCAGCAGGACCAGGCCGCCCGCCGCCAGCGCTCCGCACGCGAGCGCGAGCACCGTGCCCGCCGCACCGTGGCGGAACTGCTCGCCGAACAGCGTGATCCCGATCGCGGCGGCCACCACGGGGTTGACCACCGTGACCGTCGCCAGCGGCGCGGCCAGTCCCGCGCCCCGGTAAGCGGCCTGAGCGAGCAGCAGGCCCGCTGCCGCGAGTCCGGCGATCACCAGCAGCGACGGGAGCCCCGAGCGCACCGAGCCGGACGTCCACTCCATGGCCACCGTCTTGGTGAAGACCGAGGCCATACCGAACGCCCCGCCGGCCGCCGTGGCCAGCACGATGCTCCGCAGCACCGGCCGGCGCAGCGCCCGCGCGAGCAGGGTCAGCGCGCCCACCGCTCCGAAGGTGACCGTGGCCAGCGCCAGCTGCTCGGGCCCGCTCAGCGTGTGCGGCTCGGCGCCGCGCGTGAGAGCCAGCAGCCCGACGAGACCGGCTGTGGCCATGAGCGCACCGCGCCACGCCGTCGCCCCGGCCCTGCCGCCGACGAAGAGGGCCGCCATCGGCAGGGCGAAGACGATCGTCAGCGCACCGAGCGGCTGGACCAGGCTGAGCGGACCGTAGGCGAGGGCCACCACGTGCAGCACCGCGCCGACCCCGTTGAGCAGCACCGCCACCCACCAGACGCCGTTGCGCACCAAGGCGTGCGGAGCGCTGTCACCACGCGCGGCCACCCGCTCCTGGACGATCGCCCCGGCCGCGTAGGCGACCGCGGAGACCAGTGACAGCAGCACAGACAGCGCGAGGGAGCTCATGTACACCACGATGTCCTGTCCGGGGCGCCACGTCGTCGTCCTTGAGACGTCACTTCCGCGTACTGCCCCAGTAGTACGGACGGAGGACCGAGGTCCTCCCCTCGACGGTAGTCCTGCCGGGCCCGGCCGTCAGAAGTTGTGCACCGGCGGATACGGTGAGCCACGCGGGCGGCACACGCCGTCGCCGGACGCCGGCCGCGCTCCGGCGCCGACCCGGTGATCGTGGTGAGTGAGGAGCGGGGCATGGACCTGGCGCAGAGCGCCTCGGTGGGCGGCTTCTTCGCGCTGCGGACCGATCCGGTCCGCAGCGGCTCCCACCGGCCGCTGGCGGAGCTCTACGCGGGCGGAGCGGCGCCTCTGACGGTACGGGTCGGCAAGGTCGCGGACCGGCTGGGCGCCCCCGAACGCCGGGTCGCCGCCTCCATCGCGCACCTCGGCCTCGCCGCCCGGCTCTGGTCCATCGCACTGGGCCCCGCCGCGCTCTTCGGCCGCATCCCCGCCCTCGCACCGGAGACCCTGCACTGGGACCCGCTCCACACCTCGCCGGACGACCTCTGGCTCGCGGACCACGAGGAGCTGCCGGGGACGGCCGAGCGGATCCGCGAGCAGGTGCATTACGGGCACCTGGTGCCACTGGCAGAGGCCGTCCGGCGCGACGGGAACATGTCGGCGCAGCTGCTGTGGGGCAACGCCGGGTCCGCGCTCGCCGGTGCCGTACGCGAGCTGGTCACCTGGTCGCGCGCGCAGAACCGGCCGGATGTGGCGCAGCGGGCCCGAGCACTGGCGGCCGAGCTGTTCGACCACCCCGACCTGCGCTCCACCGGCGCCCCGCACGGCCCGGCGTTCCGGCGGCGCAGCTGCTGCCTGTACTGGCGGTGTCCGGGCGGCGGGCTCTGTGGCGACTGCGTCTTCGACCGAGCGCCGGGCCGCACGGACGCGGCCCGGTAATCGCGGGGCAGGGCCGTCACGGCCCGCCGCCCACGGCCGCCGGGCCGGAGGTGTCAGGAGGGCAGGGCCGCGTCTATGGCCTCGTCGACGTCCTGCCGTACGGGGATGGCGCTGTCGAGCCCGATCATCCCGATCAGCCGCTGCACGAACGGGGACGGCGCGGCGAGCCGCAGCCGGCCGCCCAGCGCGGTCTGCCCCTGGAGCAGCACATTGACCGTGGTGGAGTCGGCGAAGCCCACCCCCGAGAGATCCACGACGACCGGTCCGGAACCGTCTTCGGCCGCTGTCTCCAGTGCCCGGCCGAGCGGCGGGACGCTGTCGATATCGAGGTCACCCGACACGGTGAGGACCAGAGCGCCCCGTTCTCGACGGGTGTTGATTCTGACTGCTCTGTCTTCGTTGGGCGATGGTTGCACGGAAGGCACCTCGGGCGGTTCGGGCGGACGACGGACGCCGGTTCGCCGGACGGGTCGGCCTCGTTCCGTCCCTGCTCACGGCGGGGTACGGGACAACGATAGAAGGAACAGTTGCCATTTGACAACATTTGCCATTGGGTAACAATCTGATCCGCAACGGTTGAAGGACCAGCCGTCGGCGGTGACGCACCGAGAGAAGCGGAAGCAGGGGCTGGATGAGGCTAGGCGCTGTCGGCGACATCTTCCCGGAGCAGGCGGCCCGCCGCACGCGATTCCGGCGAGAGCCGCTCCGATGCGGCCACATGGAAGGCCGCCAGGCCCTCCGCGAGCGCGGCGACCGCAGTCGGCTCCATCCGTTCCAGCACGGCACTCACCTCGCGCCCCCGCAGCGCCCGGTACTCTTCGAGGAGGGTCCGGCCGCGCAGGCTCAGCCGCAGCTCCACCTCACGACGGCTCGTCGGGCTCTGGGCCCGCTGCACGAGACCCATCGCCTCCATGCGGTCGCACAGCCGGCTGACCGACGGCGCGCGCGAGCCCAACGCCTCGCCCAACGAGCGCAGATTGGTGCCCTCCTGCTTCTCGATCACGAGCAGGGCGCGGAGCTGGGAGGGCGATACGGTGCCCGAAGCGGCCGCTTCCTGACCACGGCCCCAGAGCACTTCCAGCAGCTCCGAGGCCGCGGAGGCGTCGGCGGACACCTCTGCGCGACTGCGCGGGCGGCTGGCACGGTGGGACATCCGTCCACTCTGTCATCCGTCGGCCCCACTTGTCAGCCCGGCCCGGGCCCCTACCACGTCGCAGGACGAAGAATGCACGAGAGACCGTGAACAGAAGACCGGACATCGAGAGCGCCGTCAGGGCCGCCCCTCCGCATGCCCTGCTGGCGACGCTGCGCACCATGCTGGCCGAGGTCCACGGAGCACTCGCGGTGGATCTGCACCTGGCCGACTACGGTCTGCGCGTTCTCAAGCGCCTGGACCGGCCGGACGGCGAGGAGGAGCCGCTCTCGCTGCACAACAGCCCTGAGGGCCGGGCCTTCGGCAGCCAGGAGCCGCGCGAGCAGGTCGGACACGGCGACGCGGTCGACCACTACCTCCCGGTGACCGTACGCGGCGAACGCCTCGGCATCCTCACCGTCCGGCTCCCCGCGGCGCGGTCGACGCCGGACATGGTGGGCGAGCTGACGTATGTGGCCGATCTGCTGGGCCACGAGATCCTGGTCGCCGAACGGGACACCGACATCTACCAGCGCGCCCGGCGCACCACCCGGCTCACTCTCGCCGCCGAGATGCAGTGGCAGCTGCTGCCCGCCCGGTCCTGCACCGCCGCCGAGTTCGCCATCGGCGCCCAGCTGGAGCCGGCGTACTCCATCCACGGCGACAACTTCGACTGGGCCGCCGACGCCGAGGAACTGACCCTCGCGGTGACCAACGGTATGGGCGAGGGCATACAGGCCTCGCTGCTGACCAACCTCGCGGTGAACGCCCTGCGTAACGCCCGCCGGGCCGGCATCGGCATCGCGGACCAGGCGGCCCTCGCCGACCAGGCGCTCTACGACCAGCACCGCGGCGCCTCCCACGTCTCCACGCTGCTGCTCCGCTTCGAGCTGGCGACCGGCCGGGTCGGCGTCGTGGACGCCGGATCGCCGCAGCTGTGGATCCAGCGCGGCCGCACGGTCCGGCGCATGGAGCTGGAGGCCCAGCTCCCGCTCGGCATGTTCGAGGAGTCGCACTACACGGTCCAGGAGTTCCACGTGGAGCCCGGCGACCGGCTGCTGCTGCTCAGCGACGGCGTCTACGAGGCGGTGTCGCCGGCGGGGGAGTCGTACGGGGAGAGGGCGCTGGCCCGGTCCATCCAGTCGACGCGGCTGCTGCCGGCGGCCACCGTCCCGGGCGCCGTCCTCGGCGAACTGGCCGAGTACCGCGTCACGGAGAACCTCGACGACGCGCTGGTGGTCTGCCTGGACTGGTTCGGCCGCCAGGACGAGAAGACCGGCTGAACCGGAACACGATGCCCCCGGGACGCATCGCGCGTCCCGGGGGCGTCGTTGTGTCTGCTTCAGATGGAGAGCTGGAACTCCGCGCGGATCCGCTTGCCCACCGGCACCCGCTCGGCCGTGAGCCGGTCGCACAGGGCCACGACGATCTCCATGCCGTGTCCGCCCAGCCGCGAGGGGTCGGGGCCGTACAGCACGGGCATCGCCGTACTGCTGTCGTACACCGTGACGCTCATGGTCTGCGCGTTCCCCTCCAGCTCCAGGAGGTACGGACCGTGGCTGTAGCGGTCGGCGTTGGTGACCAGCTCGCTGACGGCCAGCATCAGATCGCTGCGGGTGTGCTCGCCGATGGGGGCCAGGCACTCCACCGCGAGCCGGGTGAGGAAACGGTCCGCCAGGGCGCGCGCGAGCGCGATGCAGCCAGGCTCGCCGTCGAAGACCTCGGCGCTGAGCAGTACCTCCGGGGACCGCAGACCCTGGTCGGGGTCTTCCGGTGGTGAGGTGACCTCTTTGTTCATGTGCTCCAGCCAGGCGCCGCAGTAAGGTCGCAGACCCTATTCCGCCATTCGTCTACCCGCGTCCAGGGATCCCACTCCAGGCGATCCGGATCGATCCTACGCACGACCGGGCAGCCGCACCACGGTCACGAAGAATTCGTCGATCTGACGTACCGCCGCGATGAACTGGTCCAGGTCCACCGGCTTGGTCACGTACGCGTTGGCGTGCAGCTTGTAGCTGCGCAGGATGTCCTCCTCGGCCGAGGAGGTGGTGAGGACGACCACGGGGATGAGCGACAGCTCGGGGTCGCCCTTGATCTGCTCCAGGACCTGCCGGCCGTCGTACTTGGGCAGGTTCAGGTCGAGGAGCACCAGGTCGGGACGGGGCGCGTCGGTGTACTCGCCGCGCCGGTAGAGAAAGTCCAGCGCCTCCTGGCCGTCGCGCACGACGTGCAGGGTGTTGCGGATCTTGTTGTCCTCGAACGCCTCACGGGTCATGAGCTCGTCGCCGGGATCGTCCTCGACCAGGAGAACCTCGATCGGTTGTACGGAACTGGTCACGAAGTGTCTCCCGGCTGGCTGACGGTCAGGGCCGGAGCGAGGAGCTCCGCCGTGGTGTGCTGAGGCGCCTCCGGCTGGGCAGGCAGAGTGAAGTGTATGCGGGTGCCTTCGCCCGGTTCGGCGTCCAGCCAGATCCGGCCACCGTGGAACTCGATGATCTTCCGGCAGAGCGCCAGACCGATGCCCGTGCCCTCGTACTCGTCGCGCGCGTGCAGCCTCTGGAAGATCACGAAGACCTTGTCCGCGAACTCCGGCGCGATCCCGATCCCGTTGTCCGAGACGGTCAGCTGCCAGCTCTCGTCCTCGCGTACGCACGTGACGGTGATCCGGCACTCCACGTCCGCCCGGCGGAACTTGACCGCGTTGCCGATGAGGTTCTGCCAGACCATCGTGAGCGCCGTGCTGTCGCCCAGCAGTTCGGGCAGCTCCTCGGGATGTTCAACCACCGCCCCGGACTCCTCGATCGCCACGGTCAGGTTGCCCAGCGCGCGGTCCAGGGACCGGCCCAGATCGACCGGCTTCCAGCCCTCGTGGACCCGGCCCACCCGCGAGAAGGTCAGCAGGTCGTTGATGAGGACCTGCATCCGCTTGGCGCCGTCCACCGCGAAGGCGATGTACTGCTTGCCGCGGTCGTCCAGCTCCTTGCCGTACCGCTTCTCTAGGAGCTGGCAGAAGGAGGCGACCTTCCGCAGCGGCTCCTGGAGGTCGTGCGAGGCGACGTACGCGAACTGCTCCAGCTCGGAGTTGGAGCGGCGCAGCTCCTCCGTCTGCTCCGCGAGCAGGGTCTCGCGGCTCTGCGTCGCGTCCAGTTCGTCGACCAGCCGCCGCCGCATGTCCTCGACGGCCCCGGCCACGGCCTGGACGTCGGAGGGCCCCTTGACCTCGATCCGCTGGCCGAAGGCGCCCGAGCGGACGCGCTCGGACGCGGCGCGCAGGTCGTTCAGCGGAACGCCCACCACCCGGTGGAGCAGCACGCTGAGCGCCACCACGGTCAGGACGAAGACGGCGACGAGCGCGAACAGCACCTGGTCGCGGAGGGTGCGTGCGTCGTTCAGCTCGGCCCGTACGGTGTCCCGGGCCTCGGACAGGTGGGTCTGCTGGGCGCCGTAGGCCTGCCGCAGCGTGTCGAAGTCCTCCTTGCTGCTCTGCAGCTGCGTCGAGGCGCCGGCCTCGCTCGGTCCCTGCTCCCGGACCAGCCGCAGCAGCGGCTCGGCCTTCTTCTCGCGCCACTGCCGCGCGGCGGTCTCGATGGCGTCGAGATCCTCGGCGAACTGCTTCTGCCCGCCGATCAGCTGCCGGGCCCGGGCCAGCCGCTCCCGTTCGGCGGCCTTGCCCGCCTCGTACGGTTCAAGGAACGAGTCGTCGCCCGTCAGAGCGAAACCGCGCACCCCGGTCTCCTGGTCCAGCAGCGCGTTCTGCAGCTGGAAGGAGGTCGAGCGGGCGGGCTGTATTCGGTCGACCAGATCGGTGGTGTGATCCGACATCCGGGCCAGCACGAGCCCGCCGATCACCAGGCAGCCGCAGACCACCACGATGAACCCGGCGAGAAGCAGGTGCACCCAGTTCTGCACCGAGAGCCGTGCGGGCGCGCCGGCGGATGACGGAACCGTTCCCGCGTCCGTACGCGCCGACTTTTCCGTACTCATGATTCCGATCCCCAGCCCAGATGCAGGACGGCCACATCGTCCGCCAGACCGCCGTAGGGGGCGGCTCCCTCGGTGGCTCCGGCCACCAGCGCGTCGATGAAGCCGCGGCCCGGCAGATGTGCGTGGGCCCGGGCCAGCTCCAGCAGCCCTTCCTCACCGAGGCGGCTGTCCGGGCCGTCGCGCCCCTCGAAGAGTCCGTCGGTGAAGAGCACGAGACCGTCACCGGGTTCCAGCGGCAGGTCGACCGTCGGCCAGCGGCCGACCCCGGGCAGCAGCCCGAGCGCCATACCGCCCTCCGGCTCCACCCAGTGGACCGCCTCGCCCCGGCGCAGCAGCAGACCGGGGTGGCCGGCGCGCACGATCTGCACGCTCCGGCCGTCGGGCGCGAAGGCCAGCGAGGTCATCGTGGCGAAGACGTGCGAGTCCGAGCGCTCGGCGACCAGGATCTCCTCCAGCAGCTCGATCTGCTCCAGGTGCGAGGTGCCGCACAGCACGGCGGTCCGCCACGCCACCCGGAGGCAGACCCCGAGCGCGGCCTCCGCCGCGCCGTGCCCCGAGACATCACCGATCACCGCGTGCACCGCGCCGTCGGTGGTCTGCACGACGTCGTAGAAGTCACCGCTCAACAGCCCGTGCACGCGCCCCGGCTCGTACCGGGCGCGCGCCTGGAACCGGTCGTCCCGCAGCAGCGGCACAGGCAGCAGGCCGCGCTCCAGGCGGGCGTTCTCCTGGGCGATCAGCTGGTTGGACCGCAGCGCGGCCGCCGCCCGTTCCACTTCCTTGCGCTGGAGTGCGTAGCGGATCGCCCGCGACAGCACCTCCGGGTCCAGCCGGCCCTTGACCAGGTAGTCCTGCGCGCCTCCGGCGACCGCGCGTAGCCCGGTGCCCGATTCGTCGAGTCCGGTGAGGACGACGATGGCGGCGTCGCTGTCGGACTCCAGGATCTGGCGTACGGCGTCGAGGCCGTGGACGTCCGGGAGGTGCAGGTCCAGCAGGACGCAGACCCGAGTGGCACACGTACGCAGGAAGGCGCGGGCCTCGGCGAGGGTCTTGCGCCAGGTGAGCGCGGAGTCCAGCTCGCTGTCCGTGAGCATCTCCTCGACCAGCAGCGCGTCACCCGCGTCGTCCTCCACCAGGAGGATGGCGGCGTCGACGTTCCACAGGAGGGCGGAGGGGGAGAAGTCGCCGGTGATCTCCTGCTGCGCGGGGATGTCGACGGTGCCCACAGGTTTCAGAGACATGCCCATGGGTGACTCGGCCAACCCCTCCACCCCCACACACGAACAGCTCAGCCCATCTGGCCGATCGTCGGGAAGCATATGTGATCGGCGGCCCCGGCAGGCGCCACGGGCCGCCCTCTGACAGGAAGCGGTCGGGCACCCTGAAGGGTGCCCGACCGGACTGACGGCGGAACCGGGGCAGACCCCGATCGTTCAGGACGTGAGCGGACTCACGCCTCGATGCTCATGCCCTTACGCAGTTGCTTGACGATCCGGGTCAGCAGCCGCGACACGTGCATCTGGGAGACACCCAGCTCCGCACCGATCTGCGCCTGCGTCATCTCGGCCCCGAACCGCATC
The DNA here is from genome assembly GCF_040614075.1 of Streptomyces sp. NPDC006174. Taxonomy (NCBI): domain Bacteria; kingdom Bacillati; phylum Actinomycetota; class Actinomycetes; order Kitasatosporales; family Streptomycetaceae; genus Streptomyces; species Streptomyces sp. NPDC006174. The sequence goes on from NZ_JBEXTJ010000004.1 coordinate 129,285, forward strand.
TGCACGATCCGGCGCTCCCGGTCGTCCAGCTGCTCCAGCAGCGGCGCCAGGGTGTGGAGGTTCTCGACGGTCTCCATGCCGGGGTCCGCCTCGCCGAGCACATCGGCGTACGCCCGCTGCTCCTGGCCGGAGTCGCTGTCGGCCGAAGGAGTGTCGAGCGAGCCCGCGGAGTAGCCGTTGGCGGCCACGAGGCCCTCGATGATCTCCTCCTCGGGCAGGTCCAGGTGGGCGGCGAGCTCCCTGACCGTGGGGTCGCGGTCCAGCTCGGCGGAGAGCTGCTCCTTCGCCTTGGCGAGGTCGACCCGCAGCTCCTGGAGGCGGCGCGGCACATGCACGGACCAGGTGGTGTCCCGGAAGAACCGCTTGATCTCGCCGACGATGTACGGGACGGCGAAGGTGGCGAACTCCACCTCGCGCGAGAGGTCGAAGCGGTCGATCGCCTTGATCAGCCCGATCGTGCCGACCTGGATGATGTCCTCGGTGTCGTCGCCGCCGCGGTTGCGGAAGCGGTTGGCCGCGAACCGGACCAGCGAGAGGTTCATCTCGATCAGCGTGTTGCGCGCGTACTGGTACTCGTGCGTGCCTTCCTCCAGGACCTGGAGGCGGTCGAAGAACACCTTGGAGAGGGCCCGCGCGTCCTTGGGGGCGACCTTTCCGGCGTCCTCCACCCAGGGAAGCTCCTCGGCGCCGACGTCGCTCCGCGTGCCGGCCAGGTCGTCGCTCAGAGGCGCCGTCGCTCCGGTGGCTCGCACAGACATCGCCGTCATGGTGTCACCCTCCCTGTCACCCAATGTGTCGGACGGTCGCCTTCCCGGTCGTTCCGAAGTCATGCCTGCCTTTTCAAGAAAGTTTTTCCGGCCCCTCGCCGGCCCTCCCGCAAGCCCCTGTCCGGGCCGGTGCCCACCCGAACGGAGCAGCCTCGCGCGCATGGCAGACTTGATCGGGGTGTTTCGGCCTGCGGTGACCCCTGACCCGCGGCGATGAGGATGACAGAGGAACGGCAATGACGGTGACAGAGGACAGCCCGGAGCTCGCTCCCGGAATCGACGAGTTCGGTCCCGGCATCGACCCGGAGCGGCTGGCCGTCTGCCTGAGCGTGCTCGACGAGCTCGACGGCATCGAGGTGGACCACCCGGACGCGATCGTCGTCCGCCGGGCCACCGCCGGGATCTACCGCACCGTGAAGCAGCGCCGCCGCCAGGAGCGCCGGGCCGCCAAGACCGCCCACGACCGGACCGTCACCGAGGCGACCGCCACCGGCTCGGCCGAGCGCATCGACGACGAGACCCAGGGCGTCCTGCCGTCCTCCACCGCCCAGGCCGAGATCGCGGGCATCCTCCAACGGCCCCGCTCCTGCTACATCTGCAAGACGCGGTACGTCGAGGTGGACGCGTTCTACCACCAGCTCTGCCGGCCCTGCGCCAACGAGAACCGCGCCCGCCGCGACGCCCGCACCGACCTCACCGGGCGCCGGGCGCTCCTCACCGGCGGCCGGGCCAAGATCGGCATGTACATCGCGCTGCGGCTGCTGCGCGACGGCGCCCACACCACCATCACCACCCGCTTCCCCAACGACGCGATCCGCCGCTTCAAGGCGATGGAGGACAGCGACGAGTGGATCCACCGGCTGAAGATCGTCGGCATCGACCTCCGCGACCCGGCCCAGGTCGTCGCGCTGGCCGACTCCGTCGCCGCCGAGGGCCCGCTCGACATCCTGATCAACAACGCGGCCCAGACCGTCCGCCGCTCACCGGGCGCCTACAGCGAGCTGGTCTCCGCCGAGTCCGCTCCGCTGCCCGCCGGCGCACTGCCCGCCGCCGAGGTCATCGGCACCTTCAACAGCGGCACGGTCGACCGCGTGGCGGCCCTGCCCGCCGCCCGCAAGGAGGGCCTCACGGCCCAGGAGGTCACCGGCCTCGCCCTGGTCACCGGCTCCGCCTCCCCGGCCCGGATCGCCGCGGGCACCGCGATCGACGCGGGCGGGCTCGTCCCCGACCTGCACGACACCAACAGCTGGGTCCAGACGGTCGAGGACGTCGAGCCGATCGAGCTCCTCGAAGTCCAGCTCTGCAACTCCACCGCGCCGTTCATCCTGATCAGCCGGCTCCGCCCAGCGATGGCCGCCACCGCCGCCCAGCACTCCTACGTGGTCAACGTCTCCGCCATGGAGGGCGTCTTCAGCCGGGGCTACAAGGGCGCGGGCCACCCGCACACCAACATGGCCAAGGCCGCGCTCAACATGCTCACGCGCACCAGCGCCCAGGAGATGTTCGAGAAGGACGGCATCCTGATGACGGCCGTGGACACCGGCTGGATCACCGACGAGCGGCCGCACCCGGACAAGATGCGGCTCGCCGAGGAGGGCTTCCACGCCCCGCTGGACCTCGTCGACGGCGCGGCCCGCGTCTACGACCCGATCGTGCGCGGCGAAGGCGGCGAGCCGCTCTACGGCTGCTTCCTCAAGGACTACGCCCCCGCCAACTGGTAGCGCGGCCCCGGTCGGCGTGACCCGACCGGCTCAACCGGAACCGCACCTTCCGTGCGGTGGCCGCAGACCCGGCCCAGGATGGATCCTGGGCCGGGTTTTCGCTGTCCGCCGTGGCCGAAAGTGACCCACTGCACACGTTCTATCGAGCGCGGAGCCGCTCATTTGGTTACTCTGAGGCGAACGGACGCCATCGAGGAGCCCACGAAGGTTCTCCGACCGTCCCGGGACAGGTCTGCAACCCGACCGCCGTCCCGCCCCGACACGGCGCCACCGCGACCGACATGTTCCAAGCCCCTGCCCCACTCCGGGGCGGTCGATCACCGGCGTCGCAGCCGGCGCGTCGGCCATGCCCCGGGTGACGCGACACAGAGGAGTGCGCGGTGACGACACCAGAACTGACGATGCGCGAGAAGCGACCCGCCGAACGGTACGGGGAGCGGACCGCCCGGCCCGAGAAGCTCCGGAACATCGAGGTGTGGGCCAGGTCCGCACCGATCCGGCTGGCCGGCTACGAGGACGACCTCGCCGAGCCGCACATCCTGCCCGGCATCGACTGACCGCTCCGGCGCGGATCACGTCCCACGGCCCGTCTCCCGGCCCTCCCGCTCCGGCGGAAGCGGCCGGGAGACGGGCCGCATGAATTCCCACGCCGGTGAGAGCGCGGCGAACCACATCATCCAGTCCAGCCGCAGGTGGTACGGAGCGAACAGGCGCGGCAGCCGCCGTACATCGCCCGGTTTGCCGCGGAATTCGTACTCCCGCCAGTCGGCGTCCTCGTCCGCGACCGGATCGGCGGTGCCCTCCACCACGACTTCCAGCCGCATTCTGCTGATGGATCCGAACGCCCCGTAGGTGTTCACGAGGTGCAGCGGGTCGAAGGACCGGTTCATCACCTGGCGGCGCGAGAGCAGATTGCGCGCGGGCCGGTAGCTGAGCGCCAGGACCAGCACGGTCACCGCGATGACCACCACCTCGTACCAGAGCGGCGGCGCGGCCAGGCCGGGCGGCTGTCCGGCGAGCGGGGTCCAGTCGATCACCGAGAGCGTCAGCGCGATGGTGAGCCAGTTCAGCCAGGCGAAATTGCCCGACGCGACGAGCCAGAGCTGTGTGAGGACCAGCAGACCGGCGGCCGCGCTCGCCACCGGCTGCGGCGTGAACAGCAGGAACGGGACGAGCAGCTGGGTGACGTGGCTGGCGGCCACCTCGATCCGGTGGACCGGCCGCGGCAGATGGTGGAAGAACCAGCTGAGCGGCCCCGGCATCGGCTGCGTCTCGTGGTGGAAATCCAGACAGGTCAGCTTCCGCCAGCACTCATCGCCGCGCAGCTTGATGAGTCCGGCGCCGAATTCCAGCCGGAACAGCAGCCACCGCAGCAGCCAGAGCACCAGCACGGGCGGCGCGGTGTCGCCCGTACCGAGAAAGATGGCGAGGAACCCGGTCTCCAGGAGCAGCGACTCCCAGCCGAACCCGTACCAGACCTGTCCGACCTGGACGATCGACAGGTAGAGCACCCACGGCAGCGCCCACAGCAGCATCCCGCCCCAGAGCGGAAGGTGGCCGTCCAGCCCGGCGATCAGGGCCACCGAGACCGCGCAGCCGGTCCAGGCGACGGCCGCGAAGAACCGGTCGGACCAGTGCAGCCGGAACAGCCCCGGCGCCGCCTTCCACGGTGTGCGCCGGAGCAGGTCCGGTACGGGCAGGATGCCGCGCTCGCCGATCAGCGCGCGGAACTGGAGGGCGGCGGAGAGGAAGGCGACCAGGTAGATCACGGCCAGCGTCCGCTGGAAGATCAGCCTGCTCAGCCCGTAGCCGTCGGCGGAGAACCACTCCATCCCTGCCAGTATCGGCCCGGCGGCCGCCTTCAGCCCGCCGCGACCAGCCGCCGCAGCGTCCGGCCCAGCCGGCGCGCGTACCAGAGCTGCACGCGGGGCACGATCGGTCCGGCGAGGCGTGCGTACCAGACGCCGGGACGGGAGAAGGCCATGACCGTGAACCAGACCGAGCCGTCGTCCGCCAGGTCGACCACGAAGCACTCCTCGCCGATCTCCGGGTGCCCGGCGAGGGTGCCGTAACCGAATCCGGTACGGCCCTCCTCTCCGTACGTCGTCCAGATCACCTCGCAGGTGGCGGCCAGCCGTAGCGGGCCCACGCCGAGCGCCATCGTGACGGTGGAGCCGGGCTCCGCCCGTGGAGCGGACGACTTGACCCGGGTACCCGAGGCCCGGTGCATCCGCCACTCGGTCACCGCCGCGCCCGCCGCCGCGAAGTCGTCGGCGCCCTGGCCGACCCGAGTGCGGTGGTGGAGGTGGTGGTAGCCCTTGGGGAGCGGGCCGAGGCGGGTGGCGCCGACCTCGGTGTAGGTGAGCGTGCTCATGCGGTCCTGCTTTCCGAGTGGGCGGTGGTGCGGAGGCGCTGCCAGGCGAGGAGCGAGCAGAGGGCGAAGCCCAGTGCGTTGCCGAGGCCATGGGTGGCGGCCATCCAGGTCAGGGTGGGATGGGGCAGTCCGGTTGCCTCGCCGACCGCCCAGCTCAGCGCGAGCAGCATGGTGGCGACCAGGACGGCGGCGGAGGTGAGGAGCAGCAGCCGCGTCGTCCTGTCCCGGCCTTCCTCGCGGCCCAGGCGCCAGGTGAGCAGGCCGACGGCCCACATGCCCGCCGTCAGCACCACGGCACCGGCCAGTTCGGCCCAGTCGCCGATGAAGTAGCCGACGAGGACGAGCAGCGTGCCCAGCGGCACGCTGAGCGCGGCGAACCGGCCCGCCGGATCCCCGGCGACCCGGCAGACCAGCCCGGCCACCAGTGCCGCCGCGAAACCGGCGAAGTGGAAGTGCGGCACGGTCAGGGCCAGGATCTCCAGCTCGAAGCCGAACAGCTCGTGTCCCCACCGCTCCGCGACCAGCGCGAGCGCGGCGACGGCCGGAGTGACGAGTGCGGTGAGCAGCGCGATTCCGGCAGGCGAGAGGTCCCGGTCGCGGACCGCGCGGCGGACGCCGTGCAGCGCGAGGAGAACGGTGCCCATTGCGTAGCACAAGGCGAACGCGATGGCGGTAGGGCCACGCGGCAGCCATAGGGCCACCGCGCCGGGCACCGCGAAGAGCGGCCAGAGCCTCCGGATCCGGTCCAGCTCCGGCAGCCCGGTCAGCCGCAGCCCGGCCGGGACGACCAGGAGCATGCCCAGCATCACGATCACGTTGACCAGGACGGTCATGGCCACACCCCCGTATGTGAACGCGTTCAATGCCTGAGGTGAGAGTAGAGGTTTTCTTGAACGCGTTCAAGACGGCTGTGTCGTGGCCCTGTCCGCTTGCGGGCCGTCGTCCGGTGCGGCACAGATGGTGACGGATCCATCCGTTCGTCAGGGACATTCGTCATGGACAGGCAGGAGAGCTCTGTGCGCTCACCCAGACGTTTCCGGTGTGCGGCGCTAGCCGCGCTGTCCGCCGGGATCCTGCTCGCCGTCGCCGGCTGCGACAGCGCCGCCGACCGCACCACGAAGGGCACCACCGGCACCGCGGAGGCGGAGGACGTCCTCCTCCAGCCGGTCGCCGAGCCGGGTCCCGGACCCTTCACGAAGTCGACCGCGCGAGCGGCGCCCTCGCCGTCGGCCACCCGTTCGCCGCAGGAGAGCGAAGGTTCCGCCACCCGGACGGTCCACCGCGTCTCGGGCGCCGTGCCCGGCCTCTACGGCGGCGTCCGCTCCGAGGCGTCCTGCGATGTCGAGCAGCAGGCCCGCCTGCTCACCGCCGACCAGGACGAGGCGCGCGCCTTCGCGGAGGAGGCGGGCATCGAGGCCGTCCAGATTCCGGGCTACCTGCGCTCGCTCACCCCGGTGACCCTGCGCGCCGACACCCAGGTCACCGACCACGGCTACAGCGCCGGCTCCACCACCGCCTTCCAGGCCGTGCTCCAGGCGGGCACCGCCGTCCTGGTCGACAGCCGGGGCCTGCCGCGGGTCCGCTGCGCCGGCGGCAATCCGCTGGACCGGCCGGTGATCGCGAAGGGGCAGGTCACCCATCGCGGCGAGCGCTGGCCCGGATACGACCCCGCGCGGATCCTGGCCGTCGACCCCGGCGTGAAGCCGGTCGGCAGCCTGATCATCGTGAACGCCGCCGACAACACCTGGATCGAGCGGACCGCCGGCGACGACGGAAAGCGCGACCGGACCCCGGACGACCCGCCGCCCTTCGAGCCGAGCGAGGACCTGCTCTTCCCGTCCCCGGACCGCCCCTCCGACCCCGTACCGTCCCCGTCCACCCCGTCGACCCCCGCTCCCGCCGAACCGGAGGAGACGGAGTGCCCCGACCCCTTCGGTGACCCCGCCGAGCTGCCGCCCGGCTGCCCGCCGCCCATGGACCCCGACCCCGGCACCGAGCCGCCGGACGACTTCGACGGCATGCCGACCGACGAGCCCTGGGAGATGGAGGAGGACGAGTTCGGCGTGGTGCCCGAGCCGACCCAGGTCTTCCCGGACGAGCCGGACGAGTTCGACGAGCCGATGGACTCCGGCGTTCCCGAGCCGTTCGCCGGCTGACCGGCCGCGCCCGGACCTCCTCCAGCCCGTGTGGCGACCGCTCCGGCCGCCGTAACGGATCACTCGAAGAATCGGACAAATGGTGGCAGAGTGGCCCACATGGATGATCGGGTAGCGGGTGCCCTGTCACTCCCGGACGACTGGCCCGCCCACCCGGACCTCAGCCTCGCCCTGAACCGTATGGGCAGCTTCGACTGGGATCTGGACACCGGCCTCATGCACATGGACCAGGCCGCCCTCGACGTGTTCGAGCTGACCCCGCAGGAGTACGACAACCGCCCGTCCTCCCTCGCCCACCGCGTGCCGACCGACGAGGCGCAGCGCCTGGACGGGATGGTCTCGCAGGCGCTCAAGAGCGGACGCGTCAACTACGGCGCCTACTTCCGCATCCTGCGCGGCGACGGCACCCTGCGCTGGACCCATACCCAGGGCTTCGTCCGCCGGGACGGGACGGGCCGTCCGCGCCGCATCATCGGCATCGTCCGCGACGCCACCGACGAGCTGGCCGACTCCTCCGCCCGGCAGGAGCTGGACCTGGAGCGGCGCCGGCGCACCAGCCTGGTGGAAGGCACCACGGCTGCCCTGGCCCATGCCCGTACGGTCAAGGACGTCATCGCCGTCCTCAAGGACTCCCAGGGCCTCGCCCACCTCGGCGCCACCAGCCTGGTCATGGGGCTGCTGGAGTCCGGCCGTATCCACCTCGTGGCCGACGGACCCGAAGGCGCGTACGTCCCGGGCACCCGGTTCACCCGGGTGGACGAGCGGTACCCGATGAGTGAGGTCGTCCGCACGCTCGCGCCGCGCTTCATCGAGTCCGCCGAGGACTTCGCCTCCTCCTATCCGATCCTCTGGCCCGACATCAGCCACCTCGGGATCACCTCGGCCGCCTATATGCCGCTGATCGCGCAGGCCCGCCCGATCGGCGCACTCGGCCTGCTCTACCGCGACAAGGCGGGCTTCACCCCGGACGAGCGCAACCTGCTCATGGCGCTCGGCACCTCGATCGCGCAGAGCCTGCAGCGCGCGATGCTCTACGAGCAGGAGCACGACCTCGCCGAAGGCCTCCAGCAGGCGATGCTGCCGCGCCGGATCCCCGCCGTCCCCGGCGCGCAGGTGGCCGTCCGCTACCGCTCGGCCCGGCTCGGCCGGGACATCGGCGGCGACTGGTACGACCTGATCCCGCTGCCCGGCGGCCGGGTCGGCGCCGTCATCGGAGACGTACAGGGCCATGACACGCACGCCGCCGCCGTCATGGGACAGCTGCGGATCGTGCTGCGCGCCTACGCCGCCGAGGGCCACAGCCCCGCCACCGTCATGGCCCGCGCCTCCGTCTTCCTCCATGAGCTGGACACCGACCGCTTCGCCACCTGCACCTATGCCGAGGTCGACCTGACCACCGGGGTCGTCCAGGTGGTCCGCGCCGGCCATGTCGACCCGCTGGTACGGGACGTGGACGGCAGCTGCCGCCGGATGCCGGCCGAGGGCGGGCTGCCGCTGGGCCTCTCCGCGGAGTTCGGGCGGCTGGAGTACCCGGTCGGTACGGCGGAACTGGACCCGGGCCAGACGATGATCCTGTTCACCGACGGCCTCGTCGAGCTGCCCGGCTCCGACCTCGACGAGGGCATGCAGCTGCTGACCACTCTGGTCTCCAACGGGCCTCAGGACCTCCAGAAGCTCGCCGACGACCTCTGCGACGCCGTCGACGTGCGCGGCGGCCAGGACGACGTGGCGCTCCTGCTGCTCCGCCGCAGGGCCGTCCAGGCGCCGCAGCCCGGCGGCCGGCTCCAGCAGCACGTCGCGCAGAACGACCCGGAGGCGCTCAGCTCGGCCCGGCACATGATCCGGGCGGCGGTGCGTGCCTGGGGAGCCAAGGAGCGCGCGGACGAGATCGAGCTGGCCGCCGACGAGCTGATCACCAACGCGCTGATGCACACCGACGGCGGTGCCGTGGTGACGATCCGCGTGATGGCCGGATCCGAACGGCGGCTGCGCGTCGATGTGGAGGACCGCTCCAGCGCCCTGCCCCGCCGCCGGGACGCCGGGGACGACGGGGTCTCCGGGCGCGGGCTGATGCTGGTGGACCGGCTGGCCGACGTCTGGGGCGTGGAGTCGCGCGGCAGCGGCAAGTGCGTGTGGTGCGAGTTCCTGATCCCGGACCGGGCGTGATGAGCGGGGGCATGGTTTCGTAACGTTAAGTAATATGTCTGTACTTGACCGTAACCGACCGCGAGCGATTGACTGCGGCGATACGGCCGTTCCACCTCCACTCGACGACATGAGGCCTCTGTTGGGTACCGAACTTCTGGCCCCGCTCGATCTGGCCTTCTGGCACCTCGAATCCGAAGCCCACCCCATGCACCTGGGCGCGCTCGCCGTCTTCGACCCGGTGCCCGGCGCCACCCCGGACCACATCCTGGAGCTCCTCCGCACCCGGGCCGCCGCGATCCCGCGACTGCGGATGTGCGTACGGGACGTCCTGCTGCCGGTCGGCGGTGCGGCCTGGACCGTCGACCAGGACTTCGACGTGCACCGGCATGTCCGCCACGTCGCCGTGGACGGCGGTGACTTCATGGCGGGCGCCACCCGGCTGGCCGGTGAGCTGATGGAACGGCCGCTCGGCCGCGGACTGCCGCCCTGGCAGATGTACCTGATCGGCGGCGCCGCCGACGGGCCCTTCGCCGTGCTGGTCAAGCTGCACCACGCGCTGGCCGACGGGATGCGGGCGGTCGCCATCGGCGCAGGGATCTTCGACGAGATCGCCGCCACCACGGTCCGGTCCGGCGCGCGCGGCCGTCCCGCCGTGCCGCCCCGCTCCTGGCTGCCCGACCCGCGCGAGATGGCCGGCATGGCGCTCGGCCGGATCGGCGAGGTGGGCCGGGCGCTGGGCGTGGGCGCCTCCGTCGTCCGGGCGGGCCGTCTCGACCTGCGCTCCACCGCCTTCACCGCACCCTCCAGCGGCACCCGGCGCCTGGCCACCGCGGACCTGGACGCCACGGCCCTCCAGCGGATCCGGCGGGCCGAGGGCGGCACCGCCAACGACATCCTGCTCGCCGTGGTCGCCGGGGCCCTGCGCCGCTGGATGGCCGGACGCGGCGAGGCGGTCCCGGACGCCGATCCGCGCGCCCTGGTCCCCGTCTCCCGGCGCAGGCCCAGCGGCGCGGTGAGCGGCAACCGGCTCTCCGCCTACCTCCTCGACCTGCCCGTCGGTGCGGCAGACCCGCGCGAGCGGCTCCGGACGGTCCGGGCCGCGATGGACCGTAACAAGGCGGCCGGACCGCTGAAGGGCGCCGGTGCCGTCGCCGTACTCGCCGACCAACTCCACCCGCTGGCCCACCGGTTCGGCGCGCCGCTGGCCGCCAACGCCGCCCGGATGCTCTTCGACCTGCTGGTCACCAGCGTCCCGCTGCCGCGCTCCGCGCTCTCGCTCGGCGGCTGCCCGCTGAGCGCGCTGTACCCGATGGCCCCGCTGGCCCGAGGACAGTCGCTGGCCGTCGCGCTGTCGACGTACGGCGGCCGCGTCCATGTCGGCCTGGTGGCGGACGGCAAGGCGCTCGGGGACCTGGACCGGCTGGCGGAGGCGGTGGAGGAGGAGTTCGCGGAGCTGCGCGACTTGGTGACCGGCGGCCGGGTGGCCGCGGCGGTGTCCTGAGCGTATTACGGATCTCCGGGACCGGTGTTCCGAGAGGCTTCCAGCCCGGCGCCGGTGTTCTGAGAGGTTTTGAGGCCCGGCGCCGGTGTTCTGACGGGCAGCCGTACGCCGTCTGCGGCAGGCTGGACCCATGCCCGAGCTGCCCGAAGTCGAAGCCCTGCGGGTCTTCCTCGACGACCATCTGGTCGGCAAGGAGATCGCCCGCGTCCTCCCGCTGGCGATCAGCGTCCTGAAGACGTACGACCCGCCGCTCACCGCACTCGACGGCGCCACCGTCACCTCGGTGACCCGCCACGGCAAGTTCCTCGACATCGCGGCGGACGGGCTCCACCTCTGCACCCATCTGGCGCGGGCGGGCTGGCTCCGCTGGAAGGACTCCTTCCCGGCCGCTCCGCCGCGCCCCGGCAAAGGGCCGCTCGCCCTGCGCCTGGTGACCGTGGACGGCGACGGCTTCGACCTGACCGAGATGGGCACCAAGAAGAGCCTCTCCGTCCACCTCGTCCGCGACCCGATGGACGTCCCCGGCATCGCCCGCCTCGGCCCCGACCCGCTCTCCGACGCCTTCGACCGGGACACGTTCGCCGCGATCGTCGCCGGAGCGCGCCGCCAGATCAAGGGCGCGCTCCGCGACCAGACGCTCATCGCGGGCATCGGCAACGCCTACAGCGACGAGATCCTGCACGTGGCGAAGATGTCGCCGTTCAAGCGGACGGCCGACCTCGACGAGGACGACATCACGCGCCTGTACACCGCGCTGCGCACCACGCTCCAGGACGCCGTGGCGCGGACCGGCGGAGTGGAGGCCGGAAAGCTCAAGTCCGAGAAGAAGAGCGGCATGCGCGTCCACGGACGCACCGGTGAGGCCTGTCCGGTCTGCGGAGACACCATTCTGGAGGTCTCCTTCAGCGACTCCTCGCTCCAGTACTGCCCGACCTGCCAGACCGGCGGCAAACCGCTGGCCGACCGCAGGACGTCGAAGTTCCTGAAGTGAGACCCGTCGCCGCTCACCGCTCCACCGTCACCAGCCGCCGACCGTTTGCCGTCCGCACCTCGAAGCGGTCGATGCCCTCCGGCCGCAGAGCCGCCCCGCCCTCCACCTCCACCAGCCCGTCCGCCGCGCCCCGGGCCGACCAGCTGCTCACCGTCTCCTCGCTGCCGTCCCGGCCCACCGCGATCAGCGCGCACACCCCGACGACCGGCACCCGGACGACCTCAAGCGCCACCGCCGTACCCCACTCGTGCCCTGCCGCCGTGACCACCGCCGCCGCACCCGACGCCTGATCCGCCCCCACCCACCGCTGCACCCGCGCCGCCTCCGCCGGACCGCCCGACGACCCGGCCACCGCCAACGGCCCGCCCACCGCCAGCACCACCGCCGCCGCGACCAGCGCGAGCCGCCGCCGGCCCGCCCTGCGCCGCCCGGCCGCCACCGCCGCGACCAGCCGGTCCGCGAGGCCGGGAGAGGGCCGCACCACCGGCCCGGCCACCGCCAGCCGGGCCGCCACCGGGGCCAGCTCGCGCGCCCGGACACGGCACTGCGGGCACTCCTCCAGATGCTCCTCGAACCGGAAGGCGTCGGCCCTCCCGAGGACGCCCAGGGCGTAGGCCCCCACGCGGATGTGGGGCTCGGTCGTCTGCATGTACTGCGGTACGGGAACAAGCCGGGATTCACTCAAGCCATCGGGCCCCGCACGCCCTAAACTCCGGGCTCATGCTGCGCGTACTCGCCGTCGACGACGAACCACCCGCCCTGGAGGAGCTGCTCTACCTCCTGCGCGCCGACCCCCGCATCCGCAGCGCCGAAGGTGCCACCGGTGCGACCGAGGCGCTGCGCCGCATCGGCGGCGCCGTGGACGCGGGCCCCGACGACCCGTCCGCGATCGACGTCGTCTTCCTGGACATCCACATGGCGGGCCTCACCGGCCTCGACGTCGCCCAGCTCCTCGCCGGATTCGCCTCGCCGCCGCTCATCGTCTTCGTCACCGCGCATGAAGGCTTCGCCGTGCACGCCTTCGACCTCAAGGCCGTCGACTACGTCCTCAAACCGGTCCGCCGCGAACGGCTCGCCGAGGCCGTGCGCCGGGTCGCCGAGCAGGTGGGGGAGCGGTCCGCGCCGGTCAACGACACCGCCACCGACCAGATCCCGGTCGAGCTCGGCGGCGTCATCCGCTTCATCCCGATCGACGAGATCGCGTACGCCGAGGCGCAGGGCGACTACGCCCGGCTGCACACCGCGGCCGGCAGCCACCTCGTCCGCATCCCGCTCACCACTCTGGAGGAGCGCTGGCGTTCGCGCGGCTTCGTCCGGATCCACCGCCGCCACCTCGTGGCGTTGAGCCGGATCGACGAGCTGCGGCTGGACGCGGGCAGCATGAGCGTACGGATCGGAGAGGCCGAGCTGGCGGTGAGCCGCCGCCACACCCGGGCCCTGCGCGACCTGCTGATGCGCCAGGGCGGCCGCTGACCTGGGGCGACCTTCCCCGAAGCCTTCCCAGCACCGCTCCGCGCCGCCTACACTCCGAGCCCATGTCACCGGAGACCGCACCCCGGCGCGAAGTCGTCACAGGAGAGCCCCGCCGGGTGCGTCCGCTGCCGCGCTACCGCACCCAGGCGGAGATCGAGGAGCAGACCGCGCTCGGCGGCGCTTACGTGCGTTCTCTGATGCGGAGCCAGCTCCGCGCCGGGCTCACCGTCTTCGTGGTGCTGGCCTTCGTCGCGGGCACGCTGCCGCTCCTGTTCGCCGCGCTGAACAGCGCCGCGCTGGTCTGGGCGGTGCTCGGCTTCGCCACCTATCCGCCGCTCACGCTGGCCGCCTGGTGGTACGTGCGCCGGGCCGAGCGCAACGAACGCGACTTCGCCCGGCTGGTGGAGGGCCGCCCGACGCCGTGAGCACTCCCGACCACACGGCGTCCTGGGTGGCGGTCGCCCTCGTCGTCCTCGCCACCGTCCTCGTCGGCGGCTTCGGCCTGCGCATCTCCCGTACGACCTCCGACTTCTACGTGGCGTCCCGGACCGTGCGGCCCCGGCTCAACGCCGCCGCGATCAGCGGCGAATACCTCTCCGCCGCCTCCTTCCTCGGCGTCGCGGGTCTCGTCCTGCTGCACGGCCCGGACATGCTCTGGTATCCGGTCGGCTACACCGCCGGATATCTGGTGCTGCTGGTCTTCGTCGCGGCACCGCTGCGCCGCTCGGGCGCGTACACGCTGCCGGACTTCGCCGAAGGACGGCTCGAATCGCTGCACGTCCGGCGGTTGGTGAGCATCCTGGTGGTCGGCGCCGGATGGCTCTACCTCGTGCCGCAGCTCCAAGGCGCCGGGCTGACGCTGAAGATCCTCACCGGTGCGCCCGGCTGGCTAGGTGATGTGCTGGTCGCGACCGTGGTGATGGTCGCGGTGGCGGCGGGCGGCATGCGGTCGATCACCTTCGTCCAGGTCTTCCAGTACTGGCTGAAGCTCACCGCGCTCCTCGTCCCGGCCCTCTTCCTCGTCCTCGCCTGGCAGGGCGACGGCCGGCCCCGGGTCAGCTTCGACGACCAGATCGCCGTCTTCCGCGCCGACCACCCGCTCTACGCCACGTACGGACTGATCGTGGCGACCTTCCTCGGCACCATGGGCCTGCCGCACGTCGTCGTCCGCTTCTACACCAGCCCCAACGGCCGCGACGCCCGCCGCACCACCGTCGCCGTCCTCGCTCTGGTCGGCCTCTTCTACCTGCTGCCGCCCGTCTACGGAGCCCTCGGCCGCTTGTACGCTCCCGAGCTGCGCCACGGCGGCGACGCGGACGCGGCCGTGCTGCTGCTGCCCGCCCGGGTCATCGGCGGGCTCGGCGGCGATCTGCTCGGCGCGCTGATCGCGGGCGGTGCGTTCGCCGCGTTCCTCTCCACCGCGTCCGGGCTCACCATGGCCGTCGCCGGGGTCATCACGCAGGACGTGCTGCCGTCGCGCGGCGTCCGCCACTTCCGGCTCGCCACCGGGCTCGCCATCGCCGTGCCGCTCGTCATCTCGCTGCTGGTCAGCCGGGTGCCGGTGGCCGACGCGGTCGGTATGGCCTTCGCCGTCTCCGCCTCCTCCTTCTGTCCGCTGCTGGTCCTCGGCATCTGGTGGCGGCGCCTCACTCCGCCGGGCGCGATCGCCGGACTCGTCCTCGGCGGAGGCTCGGCCCTCCTCGCCGTCGCCATCACCGTGAGCGAAGCCGTGACCCCGCCAGGCTGGCCGCACGCGCTGCTCGCCTGGCCCGCCGTCTGGTCCGTGCCCGTCGGTTTCCTCGCGATGATCCTCGTCTCGCTCGCGACGCCGGGCCGGATACCGCCGGGCACCAACGCGGCCATGACCCGCTTCCACCTTCCCGAGGCGCTCACCTCGGCGCGGGCCGCCGGGAGGGAGCGATGACCGGGGCCGCGATCGCCGTCCTCACCGTCCTGGTGGCCCTGCTGCTCGGTACGGGCTTCCTGCTCGGCCGCCGCACCGCCCGGTCGGTGCGGCCCAGCGATGTCGGCACGCCTGTCGAACACGCCACCTTCGAGACGCTGCACACCGCCTCGCTCGCCGCGCCTCCGCTGCGCGCCGGCCTCACCGAGGAGAGCGCCCGGCGCTCTGCCCGCCGGCTGCGCTCGCTGCTCGGCACCGACGCGCTCTGCCTCACCGACCGGGAACGTGTCCTGGTCTGGGACGGCGCCGGACACCATCACGGCAAGGACGTCATGGGCCACATCGAGGAGCTGCTCGAAGGCGGCCGCGGCGCCGCCTTCGACAGCGGCTGCGCCGACCTCGACTGCCCGCTGCGCTGGGCGGTCGCCGTCCCGCTCACCGTCGAGAACCGGGTCCTCGGCGCGCTCGTCGCCTACGCCCCGCGCGAGTCGGCGGTGCTGGCCCGAGCGGCCGGCGAGGTCGCCCGCTGGGTCTGCGTACAGCTGGAACTGGCCGAGCTGGACCGCTCCCGGACGCAGCTGATCGAGGCCGAGATCAAGGCGCTACGGGCCCAGATCTCGCCGCACTTCATCTTCAACTCCCTCGCCGCCATCGCCTCGTTCGTCCGCACCGACCCCGAGCAGGCGCGCGAACTGCTCCTGGAGTTCGCCGACTTCACCCGCTACTCCTTCCGGCGGCACGGCGAGTTCACCACGCTCGCCGACGAACTCCACTCCATCGACCAGTACTTGGCGCTCGTCCGCGCCCGCTTCGGCAAACGCCTCTCCGTTACGCTCCAGGTCGCGCCCGAGGTGCTGCCGGTCGCGCTGCCGTTCCTCTGCCTCCAGCCGCTGGTGGAGAACGCGGTGAAGCACGGCCTGGAAGGAGCCGCCGGCCCGCCGCGCGAACGGCCGGCGGACACTCCGTTCCGCATCACCATCAGCGCGCTCGACGCCGGATCGGAGGCCGAGGTGGTGATCGAGGACAACGGCAACGGCATGGACCCCGACCGGCTCCGACGCATCCTGCGCGGCGAGGCCACCACCTCCACCGGCATCGGCCTGCTCAACGTGGACGAGAGGCTGCGCCAGGTGTACGGCGACGGGTACGGGCTCGTCATCGAGACCGGGCTCGGCGCGGGCATGAAGATCACGCTCCGGCTGCCCAAGTACCGAGCGGGCGTGCACGGTTCATGAGGCCGGGGCCGCGTCCGGCCTGCTCAGCACAGATGCACGGCCAAGTGCCCCAGCGGCAGACCCAGTTGCCACGCCGGAGTCCACACCTGGGCCTCTCCCTCATCCTCGTGCGGGCCTGCGGCCACCGGGTCCCACGGCGCGGGCACGATCGCGTCGAGGTCGGCGGCGAGCAGCTCGGTCTCCTCCAGCCACCGCCAGGCCGCCCGCGCCAGCGCCAGATCGGCGTCGCCGGGCCCGGCCCGCCGCTCCGACTCCGCCAGCCGCTCGCAGACCCAGCTCCGCCAGGTGGTCCCGTACGCCGTGAGCAGCCGCAGCTCGTCGACGCGCGCCTCGGACAGGGCGCCGGGAGCCGGAGCCTCGCCGAGGAGGCCGGAGAGGAATATCGTGAGCGCGAGCGCGTCACGGCCGGCCCGGAACTCCAGCGTGGTCGGTTCCATCAGGTCGCCGGTGCGTAACAGCTCGTCCGCGACGTACTCCGTGTACAGCCAGGCCATCGGTACCGGCAGCCCGCCCCCACCGGTTCCATCCGTATCCTCGGGACGCATCCCCTCTCGCCTCTTTCCTTGCTCGGTACCGGGCTTCACGCAGCATTGAACCGGGGGCGGACGCCCCGCGTGGGCAGAAGCGGAGGATCGCCCAGGAGATGCGAGGCTGCGAATGAGTGCCGACCCCGGCGACGACCCGCATGTGCGCCTGCTGCTCGGCGCGTACGTCCTGGACGCGCTGGACGCCGAGGAGACCTGCCGGGTCGCCCGCCACCTCCAGCTCTGCGACGCCTGCGCCCGCGACTACGTGGCGGTGGCGGAGGCCTCGGCCCTGCTCGCGCTGTTGCGGGCGGAGGACCTCCGTGAGTAGCCGGGCAGATTGCGTGAGAGCAGCCGCAGGGCGTAGTACGAACGGGACTTGACGGTCCCGGCCGGGATGCCGAGCACCTCTGCGGTCTCGCCGACGCTCAGCCCGCGGAAGTAGATCTGCACCAGCACCGCACGGTGTTCCGGGCTGAGCGTGCGCACCGCCTCGCGGACGTCCAGCGCGCGGACGGCCGAGTCCGCGGTGTCCTGGTCGGCCGGAGTGCTCTCCAGCACAGAATCGCTGACCTCGGTCGGGCGCGCCTGGCGGGAGCGGCGGGCGTCGATGGCGAGGCGGCGGCCGACGGTGAAGAGCCAGGGCCGCATCGACTCGTAGGGCGCGTCGAAGGCCTCCGGATGCTGCCAGGCGCGTACCAGGGTCTCCTGCACCAGGTCCTCGGCCCGCTGCCGGTCGCCGAAGGTGAGGCCCAGCAGGAAGTGGAAGAGCGCGGGGCCGTGTTCCCGCTGCAACTCCGCGATGGCCCGCTCATCGGTCGTCGTCGTGGTCTTCATGAACGTCCTTTCCCGCGGGAGGCCCCTGGACGGCCTCGCTGCCGCCTGGCGTATCCGAACGCATTCGGCGGCGCGGGAACACCCGGTGCACCGAGGCGTGCGACGAGCGGTCGCTCAGTGCGGCGAATGGTGCGGCGAACGGTCAAGGGGCCGTCGGGGTCGGACGGTACGACCAGTTCAGCTAGGTATGCGGCAATGCTCCTTGATTCAGCGGTATGACAATATGTGTAGTCGGATGGTCGTAATCATCCGAACATGGAGTCGAGCAGATGACGCAGCGCATCCGACCGGGCACCGTGGCCGCTCTCGCCCTCCTGCTCGCCGCGGCCACCGGCTGCACCGGCCAGCAGCCCCAGGCGCCCGTCCCCAGCGCACCGCCCACCACCGCTCCCACGGCCGCCGGAGGCGCGGCCGGCCAGGACGCCGACGTGCCGCGTCCCTTCACCCTCCTCGCCTCCGGCGACGTCCTGCCGCACTCCTCCGTCATCGACCGGGCGGCGGCCGACGCGGGCGGCCAGGGCTACGACTTCGCGCCGATGCTCAAGGGAGCCGCACCGGTCGTCTCCGCCGCCGACCTGGCCATCTGCCATATGGAGACGGTGTACGGGAAGGACGGCGGCCCCTACACCGGATATCCGAGCTTCAAGTCGCCGCCCGAGGTCGCCACCGCCCTGCGCGCCACCGGCTACGACTCCTGCTCGACCGCCTCCAACCACTCGCTGGACGACGGCACCGAAGGCGTCGCCCGCACGCTCGGAGCCCTGGACAAGGCAGGCATCCGGCACGCCGGATCCGCCCGCTCCGCCGCCGAGGCCGCCCGCCCCACGATCCTGTCGACGGGCCCGGGCAAGAAGGCGGCGAAGGTGGCGCACCTCGCGTACACCTACGGCACCAACGACATCCCGCTGCCCGCAGGCAAGCCGTGGACGGTCAACGTGACCGACGAGCGGAAGATCGTGGCGGAGGCGCGGAAGGCCCGGCGGGCGGGCGCCGACGTCGTCGTCCTCTCCGCGCACTGGGGCACCGAATGGCAGGACGAACCGGACGCCCGGCAGCTGGAACTGGCCGAACGCCTCACCGCATCGAAGGACCGCGGCCGCCCCGACATCGACCTCATCATCGGCACGCACGCGCACGTCCCGCAGGCGTACGAGAAGGTCAACGGCACCTGGGTCATCTACGGCATGGGCGACCAGATCGCCGGTGCGATGATCAACTACCAGGGCGTCCAGGACCCGCGCGGCAACCAGAGCTCGATGGGCCGCTTCACCTTCGCACCGCCCGCCGGGCCGGACGGACGCTGGACGGTGAAGAAGGCCGAGTTCGTGCCGCAGTGGTACGACACGGACACCGGGCGCGTCGTCGACCTCAACGCCTCCATCAAGGCCGGTGCCGACCACCACCGCCAGGTCCGCGACCGGATCCGCGACGTGGTCCTCGGCCGAGGCGCGGAGAAGGACGGCCTGATGATGGGGGAGTAGCGCGGAAGGGTTACGGCACCACGGTGACCGGCCAGCGGCCCGCCTTCACCAGCCGCACCGCCACCGAGCCGATGAACCGGTGCCCCGCCGACTCCGACGCGCCCACCACCACGGCGTCGGCGGTGAGTTCGTCGGCCGCCGTCACCAGCCCGTTGTACGGGTCACCGCGGAAGGTGTGGAACTCCCAGCGCACGTCCCAGGTGTCCTTCAGCCGCTTTGCCGACTCCTTGATCTCGTCCACCAGTTCCTGCGCGACCTCGCCCGTGGTGTCGCCGACCGGCACGCCCAGCGCGGCACCTGACGGGATCACGGGCTGGACGTAGACGAGGGCCAGCGTGGCGTTCTGCCGCCGGGCGAGACCGGCGGCGTAGGCGGCCGCGCGCATGGACGAGTCGGAGCCGTCGACGCCCGCGACGATCACCTTGGGCCCGTCCGTACCGCGTTCGAACTGATGAGGCTGATGCTCTGTCACGGCTCCGAGGCTATCGGCTCGCCCGTACGTCGTGGAGGAGGGCCTGCGGCCCGGACCGGCCGCTGCGTCGAATGGGTGCAAAACGGTCAGGCCTCGGTGTCGTCGGCCGGTGCGGAGGCCTGGTCGTGCGAGCAGTTGGCCATGAGACGTGATCACCTCCGGCCCGACCGCCGCACCCTGCTGAAGGTCGCCCTCGGCCTCGGGACCGCCACCACGCTGCATCTGATCGCCGCCGATCCGGCCTCGACGCCCACCCGCCCCGCACGGGCCGCCGGCACTCCGCCCGCCGCGGCCGCGGGGCCGCCCGCCGGGCTACCGGCCAGGCCGCCCGCGTACCGCCTGCAGCCCATGACGGCCGGCACACCGCCCCGCTTCCGGCCGGCCAGACCTCCGGTGCGCACCCGCCCGTTCGAGGAGCTTCCCGACCTCGGCCACTCGATGGTGCTCAGCTTCGACGACGGCCCCGACCCCCGCTACACGCCCGACATCCTGGCCACCCTGCGCAAGCACCGGGTCCGCGCGATGTTCTTCGTCTGCGGCGAGATGGCCGACACCAACCGGGACCTGCTCCGCGAGATGGCGGACGACGGCCATGTCGTCGGCAACCACTCCTGGTCGCACCCGCTCGTCCCGGGCCTCTCCCGCGCGAGGATCCGCGACGAGCTCGGCCGCACCAGCGATGTGGTCGAGACGGTGCTCGGTACCGCGCCGCTCTGGTACCGGGCCCCTTATGGCGCCTGGAACCGCAACTCCTTCGAGATCGGCGCCGATCTCGGCATGGAGCCGATGGCCTGGACCGTCGACACGCTCGACTGGACCACGCCGGGCACCGGCACCATCGTCCGCCGGGTGCTGGACGGCGCGTCGCCCGGTGTCGTCGTCCTCTCGCACGACGCGGGCGGCAACCGCTCCCAGAGCGTGGCGGCCCTGCGCCGCTACCTGCCCCGGCTGCTCGACGAGGGCTACCGCATCACGGTGCCGCAGCGCGTCTGAGGCGTACGGCGGTGCCCCCGGCGGAC
Organism: Streptomyces sp. NPDC006174; assembly: GCF_040614075.1. Lineage (NCBI taxonomy): Bacteria > Bacillati > Actinomycetota > Actinomycetes > Kitasatosporales > Streptomycetaceae > Streptomyces > Streptomyces sp. NPDC006174. Next base: position 149,887 of record NZ_JBEXTJ010000004.1, read on the forward strand.
CGCGGAGGGCGCCGCCGTACGCGCGAGCTCAGCGGGTCTCGACGAGCCGGGCGAAGACCACCACGTTGCCGTCGTAGCCGCCCGCCTTCGAGTACGCGCCGCCGCAGGTGATCACCCGCAGCTCGGCGTGGCCCGTGTCGCCGTAGACCCGGGCGCCGGGGAAGTCGCCCTTGGAGAAGACCTCCACGCCGTACACCTCGAAGACCCCGACCCGGCCGTCGTAGCGCTCCACCTCGACCTGGTGGCCCTTCTGGAGCGAGCCGAGGCCGTAGAAGACCGCGGGCCCGGAGTTGTTGTCGACATGGCCGACGACCACGGCGGTGCCGCGCTGGCCGGGCGCGATGCCGTTCTGGTACCAGCCGGCGAGGTTCGGGTCCTCGGCCGGCGGGGCGTCGATCCAGCCGTTGGCGTCCAGGTTCACGTCGACGATCGGGGCGTCCACGTCGATGGACGAGATCTTCACGCGGGAGGCCGGTGCGTAGGGCAGCGCCTGCACCGGCTCGCCCTCCACCGGCGGACCCGCGGTGTCGCTGCTCAGGTCCAGCGAGGCGGCGGCCGCGGGCTGCGGCGGCCCCTCCTCCCCGAACTCCGCCCCGTTGCGCAGGAGGGCGAGGCCCGTCAGCATGACCAGGGCGACAGCACCCCACGGCACGCGTCTGGTCCGCTCGGTGCCGGCGTAGTGCTGGCCCATGGTGCTCCCTTCGTCGCGACGCTTGGAACGTTAAGGGCGGTGCGGCCGGGCGGCGATCAGGGAGAGGCGAACGGGTGGCGGGCCGATCCCGGCCTCCGAGGCGACCGCTTCCGGGCCCGTAGGTGACTGCCCTTCGGAGTAATGAGCAGATAAAAATTCTGATGGCCTGTGACCTGCGGATCCGTCAGACGCAGGAGTTTCTGTACGGCGTGTCGTGTCACCGGGTGGAGCAGCGCCGAAGTGCGAGCCGATGGACGGCTGGCAAGTGTTCGTCATGGGAGGCGTTCACGTCGATCCATGCCCGGAGGACAGGACTCCGGGGCGTTTCCCGCTGGAGGTCCACACGATGCGTGCTTCACGCGCTCTCGCGGTCACCGTCACCGCTTTCGCAGCTGTCGGGCTCGCTGCCCCCATGGCCGCCGCCACCAACGGCCCGGTCAACGTCGCCGTCAACCCGCAGGCGGTCCACCAGGGCGGCACGCTGAAGATCACCGCGCAGGGCTGCGGTCACGGCGGCAAGGTCTGGTCGAACGCGTTCCCGACGACCAGCCTCTCGGCGGGTGACGGCACCAACTACGCCCACGCCCGGGTCCGCAACAACACCACGCCGGGTCACTACCACCTCTCGGTGAAGTGCAGTGACAACGATCGGATCGCGACGCACAAGTTCACCGTGCTCGCCGGCAACGGCGCGCAGGGCGGGCTCGGCGGCTCGATGGGTCCGAACTCCACGGAGATGCAGGTCGGCGGCGGACTGGTGGCCGCGGCGGCCGTCGGTGGCGCGGTCTTCCTGGTCCGGCGCCGGCGGACGAGCCATGCGGCCTTCTAGGACGCAGGACCTCCCGCCCGGCCCGATACGCCCGTCGCCCCGAGTCCTGTGGTCAGGACCCGGGGCGACTGTCATGCGCTCCACCTCGGGCCGTACGCCGTCAGTGCCGGCGGTCGGCACCGCGGCGGCGGGCGAAGTAGAGGGTGCCGGTGGCGGCCGCGAGCACGAGGGCCGCGCCCGCCGCGACCTCGACCGTGTCCATGGTGCCGGAGCTGCCGCCGAGTCCGCCGCGTACACCGCTCGGCGCGATGGCCGTGGAGCTGACGGTCGGAGCCGTGGTCGGAGCGGTCGTGGGCGTCGGCGTGCTGGTGGCCCCGCCGGTGATGGTGAGGTTGACGTTGCGCGTGGTGCCGGTGGAACCACAGGCGAACGTCACCGCGTAGACCGCGCCCCGCCGGGCGTCCGTGTCGACGGTGGCGTTGGCCGTGGTGCTGCCGCTCGGGATGACGGTCGTGTCGAAGATGCCCGAGGTGACGGTCGTCTCGCCGGTGCACCCGCCGGCGCCGAGGGTCACCCGGCCGCCCGGAGCGATCACCGAGGGGCTGATCGTCGGGTTGAACGTGTTGATGGCCCCGTCCGGCGCGGCATGGGCGGCGGACGGGGCCAGCAGGGCGAGGGCGCTGGCGCCCAGAAGTGCGAAGGGTGCGACACGTATCGCGCGCATGGTGGATCCTCCGGGTTCCCCGAGGGGCAGCTGCGGAATGAATTTCCACATAGCAGGAAAAATGCACCTCGATGCGCGACACGCTAGGAGCGGAGCGGACCTACCGCTATCGGGGTCGGGCGAACGGGTCATTCCGTCCCCCGACCGGCGCACTCGACGGTTCACCGGCCGGGGAGAGCGCGTATCAGCGGGCGGCCTCCGGGAACAGGTCGAGGAAGGGCTCGGCGGTGGCCGAGATGCCCCGGCCGAAAGGCGCGTCGAAATTCCAGATCAGGAAGAGCAGGAACGCGATCAGTGCGCTGAAGAGCCCCGCCAGCAGCAGTTCCCGGAACGTTCTGCGGATCTGCAGCGTGAAGATCAGCCCGACCGTCACCAGAGCCCCGATGATCAGGCCGAACCACACCACGCCGGGCATCGTCGCTCCCGCGTTCTGCGCCCGTGAGCTGCGGGCGTCGTCCGCAGCCGCCACCTGGTCCACCAGCGGCTGGTACGCCTGCCCCTCGTGGTCGGTCCGCGGTTCATAGTCCGTGACGTCGGCCCGCACCCGGTTCAGCAGCTCGGTGCCGCGTTCGGTGAGAGCGCCGCGCTCCGACATGGCCCGCCACTCGTCGTCGATGACATGGGCGACGTACGCGTCGACGTCCGCGCGGATCCGGTCGCGTACCTCCACCGGATAGACGGAGGACCGCGCCTTCACCTCGTGCAGCGCCTGCGCCTCCAGCCGTACGGACTCCTGAGCGGCGCTGCGGCCCTCCCAGACGCCGGCGATGGCCAGACCCAGCACGATCGCGTAGACCACACCGATCATCATCGTCATGTACTCGATGACGTCGGGCGTCTCGGACGGATCGTCGTCGTCGGCGATCCGGCGGTTGTTGAGGACGGCGATGGTGAGCACGACCGCGCAGGCCGAGGCCATGGCAATGCTCAGCACGAGCCATTCGGACATGGATTTCTCCTCGTCAGCGGGACGATCGGGGCCGCAGCACGGCGACGGCGAACACCGCCGGAGCGGTGATCAGCAGGGTCGTGGACACCAAGGAGGGCCCGCTCCGAGGCTCCTTGCGGGTCGTTTTCCGGTACGTCGGCAGCGCCACGGCCTTGGGCTCCGGCGGTGCCGGCCGCACGGAAGGCGTCGGTGACGGCTTCGGCACGGGCCTGGGCGCCGGCGGGGCCTTCGGTACGGGTACGGGTGCGGGCTTCGGTGCGGGTGGTGCCTTCGGCGCGGGTGGTGGTGGTGGCGGCTCCGGTGGAGGAGGTGGCGGGGGCGGTGGTGCCGGGTCCGGCGCCGGGGGCGGCGGGGGAGGAGGTGGTGGCGGCGGTGGTGGCTCCGGGGCTGGTGGCGGAGGCGGCGGTGGCGGTGGCGGAGGCGGTGGCGGCGGTGGTTTCGGAGGCGGCGGGGGTGGCGGGGGTGGCGGTGGCTCCGGCGTGGTGATCGCCGCGCAGTCTCCGCCGCCCGCCACGGCGACCGCCGTGCTGCCGCCGTCCGGCCCGACGACGGCCACCGCGCAGGCGTCGGCGGTCGCGGGCTGCGGTACGGCTATCAGCCAGACGAGTGCGGCGGCTGTCGAGAGCCGCCCGATGCGGGATGCGTACACGACCAGGAGCCTGATCCATGACGTCCGGCGACACGCGTGGTTCCGTGGGGGATTCGCCTGATGGTGGGACAATGGGCCGTTCATGTTTGCGCACGGTTGACGGCCCGACAGATGCTTCCGGCCACCAACCGGATGAGCGTTCCGCTGAATTCTTCTCGGCCCGCGTTGAACACCACCCCCGTGACGCCGCGTACCTAGGGCCATGGACGGCGCGGCCTCGCGTCGCCATCGCAGCGCATACGACGACGTACTACGGGAGTCGACATGAACACCTGGCGCAACGCCTCGCTCGCGGTCACCGCCGTGGCCCTTTTGACGCTGACGACGGCGTGCGGTCAGGAGCAGGGCACGGCCTCGCCCAACGGCCAGGCGGTCGGCAACGCGGCTCCGGCGCAGCAGCCGGCCGAGAGCGGCTACGGCTCGTCCGGCGGCGGTTACGGCTCCGGCGCGGACGTGGCCGCACCGAAGGCGGCGGGTCAACTCGCCGTACAGGACAGCAAGAAGCTCGGGAAGGTGCTCACCGACAGCGAGGGCTTCACGCTCTACCGGTTCGACGAGGACACCGCCAAGCCGCCGAAGTCGAACTGCGACGGCGACTGCGCGACGGCGTGGCCCGTGGTGCCCGCGGGCGACGTCACCGCCGCGGCCGGAACCGATGCCTCGCTGCTCGGCGAGGTCGTCCGGACCGACGGCTCCAAGCAGCTCACCGTCGACGGCTGGCCGATGTACCGGTACGCGAAGGACACCGTACCGGGTCAGACCAACGGGCAGGGTGTCGGCGGCACATGGTTCGCCTCCGCGCCCGACGGGAAGAAGGCCGCGGTCAACGCCGACGGCCCGGCCGCCGTCGGCGACGATGCCGAACCGGTCGACGCGGCGGGACTTTCCGTCCGCAAGGACCCGGAACTCGGCGACATCGTGGTGGACAAGCGCGGTATGACGGTTTACCGGTTCACCAAGGACTCCGCCTGGCCGATGAAGACGGCCTGCACCGGCGAGTGCCTCGAGAAGTGGCCGGTAGTCGCTCCCGTGTCCGAAAACTCCGTGGAAGGCGTCACGAAGAAGGGATTTGTCACTTTCGACCGTCCCGACGGGATCAAGCAGCAGACCATCGACTGCTGGCCCCTCTATACGTTCGCCGGCGACGAGAAGCCGGGCGACGTCAACGGCCAGGGAGTCGGCGGCACGTGGTTCGCGGTCTCACCGGACTCCGAGCTCGTCAAGACCACGCAGTAACCACCAAGGCACCTCCTGGCTCCCAAGTGGCCCCGAACCACCGGGAATCGGCGACCAAGCTCCGGTCCGTCGCTGCGTGTGTACGCGCAGCGACGGACCGGCCGTTGTCGCCACCGGAGTGTGACCAATAACGGATCCCTAATTTCCGTTTCCACTCGCTCTCTTGGCGGCCGATCAGTAGCCTCTGGTCCACACTGACCATGAACATGGCCGGATCGCCGTGGCGAACTTGTTGGAGACATTGATGGAGCGTCCCGCCTGGGCACCGCAAGGCATAGATATCTCGGTGCCGAGCGTGTCCCGCATGTACGACTTCTATCTGGGCGGATCGCACAATTTCGAGGTGGACCGGGAAGCCGCGCGGAAGGCCATGGAGTTCCTGCCGGGCCTTCCCAAGATCATGCAGGCCAATCGGGCCTTCATGCGCCGGGCCGTGCGGTACGCGGTCGACGCGGGGATCGACCAGTTCCTGGACATCGGCTCCGGCATCCCGACCTTCGGCAACGTCCACGAGGTCGCGCAGGCAGCCGATCCGCACGCCAAGGTGGCCTACGTCGACCACGACCCGGTCGCCGTCGCGCACAGCCAGGCCGTGCTGGAGGGCAACGACCTGACCGTCATCGCCGCCGCCGACCTGCGCCGGCCCAAGGAGATCCTCGCCAGTCCCGAAGTCACCGGACTGCTCGATCTGAACCGGCCGGTGGCGCTCCTGCTCGTCGCGGTCCTCCACTTCATCGAGGACGCCGACGACCCGCGCGGAGCGGTCGCCGAACTGCGCGAGGCGCTGGCGCCCGGCAGCCTGATCATCCTGACCCACGCCGCGTACGACGGGATCCCGCTCTCCCGCGAGGAGGCGGACGGCACGGTCGGCGTGTACCGGAACATCCGCAACCCGCTCATCATGCGGACGCGCGAGGAGATCGCCGCGTTCTTCGAGGGGTACGAGATGGTCGAGCCCGGCCTCGTGTCGATGCCCGAGTGGCGGCCGGACACTCCGCAGTCGCCGGAGCAGGAAGACCCGTACGCCTTCTCGGGCTTCGGCGGGGTCGGGCGTAAGGCGTGAGTATTCCCGCCCAGGCCTCCGGTGAGCAGGACGCGGAACCGGACGGGCCGGAAGGCCGGCTCCGGAGATTCGCCACGATCTGGAGCCGGGCCATCTTCCCGCTGACGGCCACCTCCTTGACCCGGCCCGAGTTCGAGCAGCACCTGCTGCCGCTCGCCCGTGAGCTGAGCCTGACCCTGCACGCCCACCCGTTCGACGCCTCGCCCGCCGCCCGCATCGGCGCGGCGCTGGTCGACGCGCACTGCACCGACCCGGACGCGCTCAGCTCCACGCTCGGCGTCGTCGACTCCTACCTCGTGCTGTACTGCGGCGGCAACGGGCCCGGCGAGCTGTCCACCGAGGACGCCCGCGCCCGCTGCGCCCGGATCCAGCACACGCTCGCCTCCGGCTTCTCGCAGGCCCTGCGCGAGCGGACGCTCGCCGAGCAGGAGGCCATCGCCCGCTCGGCGCTCACCGCCCGCTCCGACGCCGAGCAGGCCCTCCACGCCACCGAGGCCCGCTTCCGCGCGGTCTTCAAGGACGCCGCCGTCGGCATCGGCATCGCCGACCTGGACGGCAACATCCTGGAGATCAACGACACCCTCACCAAGATGTTCGGCGGTCTGGAGCACCACGTCCGCAGCCACAGGGTGAACGAGTGGGTCCACCCGGAGGACTCGCCGCAGGTATGGAAGTACTACAACGAGCTGGTACGAGGGGAGCGCGACCACTACCGGGTCGAGAAGGCGTACTACCGCAACGACGGCACGGTCCTGTGGACCAACCTCACCGTCTCGCTGCTCCGCGACCCCGAAGGCCGCCCGCAGTACCAGCTGGCGCTCATGGAGGACACCACCGAGCGCCGCCTGCTCAACCTGCGGCTGCGCTACGAGGCCACGCACGACGCGCTCACCGGACTGCCCAACCGGACGCTGTTCTTCGAGCGGCTGGAGAAGGTGCTCGCCGCCAAGGACGGCGCTCGCTTCGGCCTCTGCTACCTGGACCTGGACGGGTTCAAGGCCATCAACGACAGCCTCGGCCACGCGGCCGGCGACCGGCTCCTGGTCGAGGTCGCCGACCGGCTGCAGAGCTGCGCCACCGCACCCGGCGAGATGGTGGCCCGGCTCGGCGGCGACGAGTTCGTGGCGCTGACCACCGGCCCCGGGACCGCCGAGGCGGTGGACGAGCTGGCCGGCCGCATCCTCAACGTGCTCGCCACGCCGATCCGGCTGGACGGCCGCGAGCTGACCGTGCGCGGCTCCATCGGCGTCGTCGAGGGCCCGGCCGGCGAGCGCAACGCCGCCGAGGTGCTGCGCAGTGCCGACATCACCATGTACCGGGCCAAGGCGGCCGGCGGCAACCGCTTCGAGCTGGCCGACGCCGAGGCCGACGCCCGCGCCATCACCCGCCACGGGCTGACCACCGCACTGCCCGCCGCGCTGGACCGCGGCGAGTTCTTCATCGAGTACCAGCCGCTCGTCCACCTGGGCGACGGCACGGTCCACGGCGCCGAGGCGCTCGTACGGTGGTGCCATCCGCAGCACGGCGTGCTCGGGCCCGACCGGTTCATCCCGCTCGCCGAGCACACCGGCCTGATCGTGCCGCTCGGCCGCTGGGTGCTGGAGGAGTCCGTCCGGCAGGCCAACTTCTGGCAGGAGCGGCACAGCGACGGCGGCCCGCTGCGGATCAACGTCAACCTCTCGCCGACCCAGCTGCACCACCCGAGGCTGGTCGCCGAGACCGTCGACGTACTGGAACGCTCCGGCCTGGAGCCGAGCGCGCTCTGCCTGGAGGTGACCGAGTCCGCGCTGATCGGCGCCGACGACGATCTCCTCAAGCCGCTGCGGCAGCTCGCCGAGATGGGCGTCGACATCGCGCTCGACGACTTCGGCACCGGCTACTCGAACCTGGCGAACCTGCGGCGGCTGCCGGTCAGCGTCCTCAAGCTGGACCGCTCCTTCACCCGCGGCATGCAGCAGCATCCGGCCGACCCGGTCGACCTGAAGATCGTCGAGGGGATCGTCTCGCTGGCGCACAGCCTGGAACTGGCCGTCACCGTGGAAGGCGTGGAGACCGGCGCGCAGGCCGAGCAGCTGCGCCGGATCGGCTGCGACACCGCGCAGGGCTGGTACTACGCCCGTCCCGGCGCCCCGGACCGCATCCACTCGCTGCTGCTGGCCGACGCGGTCTGAGCCGACCGGCTCCGGTCACCCGTCCTCCGGCCCGTGCTCCAGCAGCATCCGCTGGAGCTCCCGGGCCGCCCGGGGCGGGGCCACGTCGCTGCGGTGCGCGAGAGCGATCGTGCGCCGCAGCCCCGGTTCGGCCAGCGGAGTCCTGCGCAGGTCGGGGCCGGCCCGGTTGGCGGCCATGCCCGGCACCACGGCGATGCCGAGCCCCGCCCGTACGAAACCGAGCACCGCGTCCATCTCGCCGCCCTCCACCGTGAACGAGGGCTCGAACCCCTCCGCCCGGCAGGCGGCGAGCGTCAGCTCCCGCAGGTTGTAGCCGTGCCGGAACATCACCAGCGGCGCTCCTTCGAGATCCGCGATCCGCACCCGGCCACCGTGTCCCGGCGCGGGCCCGGCGGCCGACGACACCACCACCAGGTCCTCCCGCAGCAGTTCCACCGTCGTCAGCGCGGGTGAGGCGGCGGGCAGCGGCAGCACCACCAGTGCCAGGTCGAGAGCGCCGCGCGCCAGCTGCCGTACGAGATCGTGCGAGCCGCCCTCCTCCAGCAGCAGCCGGACACCCGGATGGCGGTCGTGGAAGGCACGCAGCACATCGGGCAGCAGCCCCGTACAGAGGCTCGGCGTCGCACCGAGCCGCACCCGGCCGCTGCGCAGCTGCACCAGCTCCTGCACCTCGTGGCGCGCGGTCTCCGCGTCCGCGAGGATCCGCCGGGCCAGTGGCAGCAGCGCCTCACCCGCGTCGGTGAGCGCGATGTTGCCGCGGGCCCGGCTGAACAGCTCGGCGCCCAGCTCGCTCTCCAGCGCCCGGATCTGCTGGGAGAGCGAGGGCTGCGAGACATGCACGGCCTCGGCGGCCCGGGTGAAGTGCAGGGTCTCGGCCACGGCCACGAAATAGGTGAGCTGCTGGAAGTGCATACACCGAGGCTACGATCGTTCGATAGATGGTGCCTATGAAGATCAGCCACTCCATGTCTTGGACTGATCGGCCCGCGACCCCTACCGTCAGGTTCATGGCATTGGCAACGCGGACGGACCGACGGCCGTCGATGACGCGTACGCTCTGGGACTCGACCGTCGGCAAGAAAACCATCATGGCCGTGAGCGGCCTGATCATGCTCGGGTACCTCGTCGCCCATATGGTCGGCAACCTGAAGATCTTCTTCGGACCCGGCGAGTTCGACGGCTACGCCCACTGGCTGCGCACCATGGGCGAACCGATCCTGCACTACGAGTGGGCGCTGTGGATCGTCCGCGTGGGGCTGGTCGCCGCCGTCGTGCTGCACGGCATCTCCGCGTACCAGCTGAGCCGGCGCGACATCAGAGCGCGGCCGACGAAGTACGTCCACAAGCGGCCGCGCGCCAGCTACGCCACCCGGACCATGCGCTGGGGCGGGATCATCCTGGCGCTCTTCATCGTCTGGCACATCCTCGACCTGACGACCGGCACCGTCCACACCAGCTTCCAGGCCGGACACCCGTACCAGAACGTCATCGACACCTTCTCCACCTGGTACGGCAACGTCATCTACATCGTCGCCGTGCTGGCCATGGGCCTGCACGTCCAGCACGGCTTCTGGAGCGCCGCACAGACCCTGGGTGTCGGCAACGCGACCCGCGACCGTGTCCTGAAGACCCTCGCGAACGTCCTCGCGGCGGTGCTGACGCTGGGCTTCGTCTCCGTACCCGTCGCCGTCATGACCGGAGTGGTGAGCTGAGATGCCCGACTACACGCAGTACGCCACCGGCGAGCCCGTCGTCGACACCAAGGCACCTGAAGGCCCCGTCGCCGAGCGCTGGGACACCCGCCGCTTCCAAGCCAAACTCGTGAACCCCGCCAACCGGCGCAAACATACGGTCATCGTCGTCGGCACCGGCCTGGCCGGCGGATCGGCCGGTGCGACGCTGGCCGAACAGGGCTACCACGTCGTCCAGTTCTGCTTCCAGGACTCGCCGCGCCGCGCGCACTCGGTCGCCGCACAGGGCGGTATCAACGCGGCCAAGAACTACCGCAACGACGGCGACTCCATCCACCGGCTCTTCTACGACACCGTCAAGGGCGGCGACTTCCGCGCCCGGGAGTCCAACGTCCACCGGCTGGCGCAGATCTCGGTGGAGATCATCGACCAGTGCGTCGCCCAGGGTGTCCCGTTCGCGCGTGAGTACGGCGGACTCCTCGACAACCGCTCCTTCGGCGGCGTCCAGGTCTCCCGTACGTTCTACGCGCGCGGCCAGACCGGCCAGCAGCTCCTCCTCGGCGCCTACCAGGCGCTCTCCCGGCAGATCGCCACGGGCGGCGTCGAACTCCACGCCCGTACCGAGATGCTGGACCTCATCGTGGTCGACGGCAAGGCACGCGGCATCGTCGCCCGCGACCTCGTCACCGGCAAGATCGACACCTACTTCGCCGACGCGGTCGTCCTGGCCACCGGCGGTTACGGCAACGTCTTCTACCTGTCGACCAACGCCATGAACTCCAACGCCACCGCCATCTGGCGGGCCCACCGGCGCGGCGCCTACATGGCCAACCCCTGCTTCACCCAGATCCACCCCACCTGCATCCCGCGCACCGGCGAGCACCAGTCCAAGCTCACGCTGATGAGCGAGTCGCTCCGCAACGACGGCCGCATCTGGGTGCCCAAGGCCAAGGGCGACGACCGCCCGGCCGACCAGATCCCCGAGGACGAGCGCGACTACTACCTGGAGCGCATCTATCCGGCCTTCGGCAACCTGGTGCCGCGTGACATCGCCTCCCGCGCCGCCAAGAACGTCTGCGACGAGGGACGCGGCGTCGGGCCCGGTGGCCAAGGCGTCTACCTGGACTTCGCGGAGGCCATCGGCCGGATGGGCCGCAAGGCGGTCGAGGCGAAGTACGGCAACCTCTTCGACATGTACCAGCGGATCACCGACGAGGATCCGTACACGGTCCCGATGCGGATCTATCCGGCCGTGCATTACACGATGGGCGGCCTCTGGGTCGACTACGACCTCTCGACCACCATTCCCGGCCTCTTCGCCATCGGCGAGGCGAACTTCTCCGACCACGGGGCCAACCGGCTCGGCGCCTCCGCGCTGATGCAGGGCCTCGCGGACGGCTACTTCGTCCTGCCGTCCACGATCAACGACTACCTCGCCCGCAACCCGCACGCCGAGATGGTCGACGCCGAACACCCGGCCGTGGCCGAGGTGGTGGCGGAGACCGAGGACCGCATCAACCTGCTGCTCTCCGTCGACGGCGACCGCACGCCCGACTCCTTCCACCGCGAGATCGGTGAACTCATGTGGGAGTACTGCGGGATGGCGCGCACCGAGGACGGACTGCGCAAGGCGCTCGCCAAGATCCCGGAGATCCGCGAGGAGTTCTGGCGCCGCATCAAGGTGCCGGGCACCGGCGAGCAGTTCAACCAGTCGCTGGAGAAGGCCAATCGCATCGTCGACTACCTGGAGCTCGCCGAGCTCATGTGCCTCGACGCACTGCACCGCGCCGAGTCCTGCGGCGGCCACTTCCGCGCCGAGTCCCAGACCGCGGACGGCGAGGCCGAGCGGCGCGACGAGGAATTCTCGTACGCCGCCGCCTGGGAGTTCACCACCACCGGCGGCGCACCCGTCCTGCACAAGGAAGACCTCGTCTTCGAGTACGTCCACCCCACTCAGCGGAGCTACGCATGAAGCTCACCCTGCGCGTCTGGCGCCAGCAGAATGCCGAGACGCCCGGCGCCATGGCCACCTACGAAGTCGACGGCATCTCCCAGGACATGTCGTTCCTGGAGATGCTCGACACCCTCAACGAGGAGCTCATCCTCGCCGGGGACGAGCCCGTCGCCTTCGACCACGACTGCCGCGAAGGCATCTGCGGCGCGTGCAGCCTCGTCATCAACGGCGACGCCCACGGCCCGGAGCGCACCACCACGTGCCAGCTCCACATGCGGTCCTTCGCCGACGGCGACACGATCGACATCGAGCCGTGGCGGGCCTCCGCCTTCCCGGTCGTCAAGGACCTGGTCGTGGACCGCTCCTCCTTCGACCGGATCATCCAGTCCGGCGGCTACATCTCCGCACCGACCGGCACCGCACCCGACGCACACGCCACCCCGGTGCCCAAGCCGGACGCCGAACTCGCCTTCGAGAACGCCGAATGCATCGGCTGCGGCGCCTGCGTCGCGGCCTGTCCGAACGGCTCGGCGATGCTCTTCACGGCCGCCAAGGTCAACCACCTCAACGTCCTGCCGCAAGGAGCCCCGGAGCGCGAGACCCGGGTGCTGGACATGGTGGCCCAGATGGACGAGGAAGGGTTCGGCGGCTGCACGCTGGCCGGCGAGTGCGCGACCGCCTGCCCGAAGGGCATCCCGCTGCCGTCGATCGCGGCGATGAACAAGGAGTGGCTGCGCGCGACGCGTAAGGTCCGCCGCTGACAGGTGAGTTGATCCCGTACGGTCGTGAACTCCGGGCCGTACGGGATCAGCTGCGCAGTGCCTTCGCCAGATACGGCGCCGTACGGCTCTCCGCCGACCGCGCCACCTCCTCAGGCGTCCCGGTCGCCACGATCCGCCCGCCCCGGTCGCCGCCGCCAGGACCCAGGTCGATCACCTGGTCCGCGCCCGCCACCACGGCCATGTCGTGCTCCACGACCACCACCGTGTTGTGCGCGTCCACCAGACCGTGCAACTGCCGCATCAGCACCTCGACATCGGCCGGATGCAGACCGGTCGTCGGCTCGTCCAGCAGGTACAGCGTGTGGCCGCGCCGGGTGCGCTGGAGCTCGGATGCGAGCTTGATCCGCTGCGCCTCACCGCCGGACAGCTCGGTGGCGGGCTGGCCGAGCCGCAGATAGCCGAGCCCGACGTCCAGTAGCGTGGTCAGCGCGCGCTCGGCGGCCGGAGTACCGGCAAAGAAGGAGGCGGCCGACTCCACGGTCAGGTCCAGTACTTGAGCGATCGTCAGGCCGCGCAGCGTGACCTCCAGGGTCTTCGGGTTGTAGCGCGCGCCATGGCAGTCCGGGCACGGCGCGTACGTGCTCGGCAGGAAGAGCAGCTCCACCGAGACGAACCCCTCGCCCTGGCACGTCTCGCACCGTCCGCCGCTGACGTTGAACGAGAACCGCCCGGCCGTGTAGCCGCGCTCCCGGGCCGTCTCCGTCTGCGCGAACAACTTCCGTACGGTGTCGAAGAGTCCGGTGTACGTGGCCAGGTTGGACCGGGGCGTCCGCCCGATCGGCTTCTGGTCGACCTGGACGAGCCGGTCCACCGCCTCCAGGCCGCTCACCGCAGCGCAGAACCGCTCACCCGCTCCGGCCTCCTCGCCCGCCTGCCGGTCCGCCAGCGCACTGGCGAGCACCTGGCCGACGAGGGTCGACTTGCCCGAGCCCGACACGCCGGTCACCGCCGTGAAGACGCCGAGCGGGAACGCCGCGTCGACGCCGCGCACATTGTGCCGCTCCACGCCGGAGAGACGGATCCACCCCGTCGGCGTGCGCGGCTCCCGTAGGGGCGTCGCCTCGCTCTCCACCGGGAACAGGAACCGCCGGGTCGCCGACTCCGGCACCTCCGCCAGCCCCTCCGGCGGCCCGCTGTGCAGCACCCGCCCGCCGTGCTCCCCGGCCAGCGGGCCCACGTCCACCAGCCAGTCCGCCCGCCGCACCACATCCATCTGGTGCTCCACCACGAAGACCGAGTTGCCGGCCTCCTTGAGCCGGCCGAGCACCCCGAGCAGCGACTCCGTATCGGCGGGGTGCAGTCCGGCCGACGGCTCGTCCAGTACGTAGACCACTCCGAAGAGTCCCGAACGCAGCTGGGTCGCCAGCCGCAGCCGCTGCAGCTCACCGGAGGAGAGTGTCGGCGCCGTCCGGTCCAGGCTCAGATAGCCGAGCCCCAGCTCGGTCACCGTCTCGATGCGGGCCAGCAGATCGGCGGTCAGCACCCGGGCCGTCTCCTCACCGCCCGCTCCGGCGCCCGACAGCACCTCCGCCAGCGCGGAGAGCGGCAGCGCGGCCAGCTCCGCGATGGTCCGCCCGGCGAAGGTCACCGCCATCGCCTCCGGCCGCAGCCTGCTCCCGCCGCACACCGGACACGGCACACTTGTCAGGAAGCGCTCCGCCTTCGCCCGCAGTGTGCGGCTCTTGGTGTCGGCGAAGGTGTGCAGCACATAGCGCCGGGCGCTCATGTACGTGCCTTGGTACGGGCGTTGGATGCGGCCCGCGTCCCGCACCGGATGAACCGTCACCACCGGCTGCTCGTCCGTGAACAGGATCCACTCCCGGTCCTCCGCCTCCAGCTCACGCCAGGGCCGGTCGACGTCGTACTCGAGAGCATCCAGCACATCGCGCAGGTTCTTCCCCTGCCAGGCACCCGGCCACGCGGCGATCGCACCGTCCCGGATCGACAGCGAAGGGTCGGGCACCAGCAGCTCCTCGTCCGTCCGGTGGATCCGCCCGAGACCGTGGCACTCGGGGCAGGCTCCGGCCGCGGTGTTGGGAGAGAAGGCGTCGGAGTCGAGGCGCTCGGCACCCGCCGGATGGTCGCCGGCCCGGGAGAACAGCATCCGCAGCGAGTTGGAGAGCGTGGTCACCGTCCCCACGGACGAGCGGGCACCCGGCGCCGAGCGGCGCTGCTCCAGCGAGACGGCCGGCGGCAGCCCGGTGATCTCTCCGACGGCGGGTGCGCCCACCTGGTGGATCAGGCGGCGCGCGTACGGTGCGACGGACTCGAAGTAGCGGCGCTGGGCCTCGGCGTAGATCGTGCCGAACGCCAGCGAAGACTTGCCGGATCCGGAGACGCCGGTGAAGACCGTGAGGGTGTCGCGCGGGATGTCGACGTGCACGTCCTGGAGGTTGTGCTCGCGCGCACCGCTCACCCGGACGTACGGATCGTGGGGGGAGTGCATGGGGCTCGGCTCCGTACATGAGGGGACAAACAGTTCGATTCTAGGTGCGGGCGTCCGATCGGCACCGCCCCGGTCAGCGTCCGCGCCGTACGATCCCGGCCAGCCGCCGCAACGAATGCACCAGCGCCTCACGGTCGTACGTACTCGTCGTCACGAGCACCTCGTCCGCACCGGTCTCCTCGATCGCCCGCTCCAGCTGCTCCGTCACCTGCTCCTCGGTGCCGTGGATGTGGCCGTCGAGCCCACGCTCGTACAGCGCGCGTTCCTTGGCCGTCATCGTGCGGCTCTCGATCTCCTCGGCGGGCGCGAGTGGTGGGAAGCTGCCGTGGGTGCGTGCGTACGCCATGGCCCAGGCCTCCGGGATCAGCAGGCGCCGGGCCTCCTCCTCGGTGGCGGCGACGGCGACCGTGCCGGAGACGATGACCTCGGGGCGCTCGGCGCGGGCGGAGGGCCGGAAGTCCTTGCGGTACACCTCGATGGCGCGGAGCACCTTCTCCCGGCCGCGCAGGTCGCCGATGACGAGCGGGAGGCCGGCGGCGGCCGCGACCGCCGCGCCTTCGCCGATCGCCAGGACGTACGCCGGGATGTCCAGGCCTTCCGCCGGCCGGGCGTGGACCTGCGGGTGGGCCTGCTGGGTGCCGTCGATCCAGCCGAGCAGTTCGGCGAGGCGTCCTGGGAAGTCCTCCGCGTCCTTTTTGCCGTGGCCGAGCGCCCGGCGTACGCCGTCGGTGAATCCGACGGAGCGGCCGAGCCCCATGTCGATCCGGCCGGGGAAGAGCGAGGCGAGGACGCCGAACTGCTCGGCCACGACGAACGGCTGGTGGTTCGGGAGCATCACTCCGCCGGTGCCGACCCGGATGGTGGAGGTCGCGGCGGCGACGGCGGCGGCCAGGACCGTCGGCGCCGACCCCGCGACGCCCGGCACGCTGTGGTGCTCGGAGACCCAGAAGCGGTGGTAGCCGAGCGCCTCCACCTCCCGCGCCAGCGCCACGGTGTCGCGCAGCGCCTCGGGACCGTCGTGCCGCTCACGGGTGCGGGAGCGGTCGAGGAACGAGAAGCGGGCCGACGCGATCACAGAGCTCACACCCTGTTCAACGCGCCCGCCCGGTGAGGATTCCCGGACCCGGCATGATCGGCAAGACACCCCTAGTCTGGCCGGGTGAACGACGACACCCGGCCGCTTGCCGTATTCGATCTCGACGGGACCCTCGCCGACACGGCCCACCGGCAGCACTTCCTGAAGGGGCCGAAGCGTGACTGGAACGGCTTCTTCGCCGCCGCGCCGGACGATCCGCCGCTCGCCGAAGGCGTGGCGCTGGTGCTCGCGAGCGCCGAGGAGTGCGAGGTGGTCTATCTGACCGGGCGGCCCGAGCGGTGCCGCCGGGCCACCGTGGAGTGGCTGAGCCGTCAGGGGCTGCCCGAGGGGCGGCTGTTCATGCGGCGCGACGACGACCGGCGCCCGGCCCGGCGGACGAAGCTGGACATCCTCCGGAGGCTGGGCCGCTCGCGTGAGGTGCGGGTGCTCGTCGATGACGACGAGCTGGTCTGCGATGCGGCCGAAGTGGCCGGATTCCGTGTGGCGCGGGCCCGCTGGTTCGACCCGTCACCTGAACTGAAGGACGCGCAGGAGCGCGACGGGCGTACCTGATCAGGCGTTCTCGTCGAGCCGGAAGCCCACCTTCAGGCCGACTTGGTAGTGCGCGATTCGGCCATCCTCGATATGGCCGCGAACTTGCACAATCTCGAACCAGTCGAGATTGTGCAACGTTTCCGCGGCTCTTGCGACGCCGTTCCGGATCGCCGCGTCGATGCCTTCCTCGGAGGTTCCTACGATTTCGGTGACCCGATAGGTGTGGTTGGACATGGTTTGTCTCCTCTCTGGTGACCACGGTGCCTCAATCCCGGGTGTCGCGCGAGGGGGCGAGCTGGACGAATCGGGACGAGCACGCGCCTTGACCTACTGATTGGTCCATACCAAAATTCAGCCAAACGCCCGTGCGAGCGCCGCCCGCAATCCCCCCACACCGGGTCCCGATTTCGTCGTGCCGTTTCGCAGAAGGTGACTACGTGAAGAACCGCATACTCGTCGGAGCCGTCGCGCTCGTTTCGTCACTCACGCTCAGCGGATGTGGCTACTTCTCCGGTTCGGGTGGCGGGGACCGCACGGTGACGGTCTGGCTGATGAAGGACAGCGTCTCGCAGGGATTCCTGGAGAAGTTCACCAGCGCGTACGAGAAGGAGAATCCCTCCGTCAAGCTGGAGTTCAAGATCCAGGAGTGGGGCGGCATCGGCCCCAAGGTTCTCGAAGCCCTGGAGAGCGACGACGCGCCCGATGTGATCGAGGTCGGCAACACCCAGGTCGCGCAGTACGCGGAGAGCGGCGGCCTCCGTGACCTCACGCTCGAATCGATGCGTGACCTGGGCAGCGAGGACTGGCTGCCCGGTCTCGCCCAGCCCGGCCAGATCAGCGGTGTGCAGTACGGCATCCCCTGGTACGCGGCCAACCGCGTGGTGATCTACAACAAGGACATCTTCGAGGCCGCCGGCGTGGACGACCTGCCCAAGACGCGCGCCGAGTGGATCGCGGACACCGAGAAGCTCAACACCCAAGGCAACCAGGGAATTTACCTGGCCGGCCAGAACTGGTACGTGCTGGCCGGATTCGTCTGGGACGAGGGCGGCGAACTCGCCGAAGGCGGCGGCGGCGACTGGCGGGGCACGCTGGACACGCCCCAGGCGCTCGCCGGAATGAACTTCTACAAGGAACTCCAGGCGCTCGGCGAGGGGCCCGCGGACTCCGACGAGGAGAAGCCGCCGCAGAACGACGTATTCGCCCAGGGCGACGTCGCGCAGATCATCTCGCTCCCCGGCAGCGCCGCGCTCATCGAGCAGAAGAATCCCGAACTCAAGGGAAAGCTCGGCTACTTCCCCATCCCCGGCAAGACCGCCAAGGCCCCCGGCTCCGTCTTCACCGGCGGCTCGGACCTCATCGTCCCGAAGAAGGCCGATCAGCGCAGCGCCGGGATCGCCGTCGTCAAGGCGCTGGCGAGCGAGAAGTGGCAGACCGAACTCGCCCGGACCATGAGCTACGTTCCCAACAAGCCCAAGCTCGCCCATGTCGTCGAGGGCGAGGAGGGCACCGCCGCGATGGCCGAAGGCGCGAGCCAGGGCCGCGCCACGCCCAACTCCTCGCAGTGGGCCAAGGTCGAGGCGGAGAACCCGATCAAGCCGTACATGACGGCGGTGCTCACGGGTGCCGACGCGGCCGCCGAGGCGAAGAAGGCGTCGGAGCGCATCACGGCCATGCTCGCCGGCAGCTGAGCCGCGGCCGGTCTCCGGGGATTCAGCCGTCGCACATCCCCGCGCTCCACAGCGGTCACGTCGAATCCAGCCGGTGACGGAAGAAGTAAGGGGCCGGGCCTTCACACCCCGAGGGCCCGGCAGCCGTCCCTGCTGATCCGTCCCCGGAGACCGCCATGACCGTGCTGCCCACCGCCCCGCCCGCCCCTTCGGCGCCGACCTCCGCCGCTCACCGCACCTCGCGACCGGCCGCCTACCGGGTCTCCCTCGCCACCGGCCAGGAGGACGTACGCGCCGCCCAGCGGCTGCGCCACCAGGTGTTCGCCGGTGAGCTCGGCGCCCGCCTCGAAGGGCCCGAACCGGGCATCGACAGCGACGCGTTCGACGCGTACTGCGACCACCTGCTGGTCCGCGAGACCGCCACGGACGAGGTCGTCGCCACCTACCGCCTGCTGCCGCCGGACCGCGCCCGGATAGCCGGACGGCTCTACGCCGAGAGCGAGTTCGACCTCACCCGCCTCGCGCCCATCCGCGACGACCTCGTCGAGGTCGGCCGCTCCTGCGTCCACCCCGCCCACCGCGACGGCGCCGTCATCGCCCTCGTCTGGGCCGGACTCGCCCGCTACACGCAGCGCTCGGGCCACACCTGGCTCGCCGGCTGCTGCTCCCTGCCGCTGGCCGACGGCGGCACGCTCGCCGCCCGCAGCTGGAACACCGTACGCACCGCGCACCTGGCGCCCGAGGAGTACTGGGTCACCCCGCACCGCCTCTGGGACTCCGCCGCGCACCCCGACGCCGGCCCCGGCTCCCGGGCCGACCTGCCGCCGCTGCTCCGCGGCTATCTGCGGCTCGGCGCCTGGGTCTGCGGAGCTCCGGCGTACGACCCCGAGTTCAACGTGGCCGATCTGTACGTCCTGCTCTCGCTGCGCCGGACCGACCCGCGCTACCTGCGCCACTTCCTCTCACTCGTACCGCAGGCATGAGCGCCTGGCTGCCCGTCGCTCCCTGCACCCCGCAGCTCTGCGCCCGGCACACCGGAGCGGTCCGGGCCCCGCTCACCGCCGTCCTGCGGCTCCTCGCCGGCTGCGCGTGGACGCTGGTGGGCGTGGCCTGCGCGCTGCCGGTCCGGCTGCTCGCGGCGGGCCCGCGCGGTCGGCTCGTGCGGTGGTGGGCGCGGGGCGTACCGCGTGCCTTCGGCGTACGGGTGACCGTCCGGGGCCATCCGTACGCTCCGGACACCGGCGGCGAGCTGGTCGTCGCCAACCATGTCTCCTGGCTGGACATCCCGCTCGTCGCCGCCGTGCTGCCCGGCCGGATGCTCGCCAAGAGCGAGGTCGGACGCTGGCCGGTGCTCGGACGGCTCGCCGGGCTCGGTGGCACGTTCTTCATCGACCGGGACCGGCTGCGCGCGCTGCCGGGAGCCGTGGGCACCGTGGCCGAAGCCCTGCGCTCCGGCTCGCGGGTCGTGGCGTTTCCTGAAGGCAGCACCTGGTGCGGGCGGGAAAGCGGCGGGGTGTTCCGGCCGGCGGTGTTCCAGGCGGCGATCGACGCGGAGGTCTCCGTACGGCCGGTGCGCGTCACCTACCGACCCGCCGGAGCCGTCGCGTTCGTCGGGGACGATCCGCTCGCCGCCTCGCTGTGGCGGGTGGTGCGGGCCGCCGGGCTCGCCGCCGAGGTCGTGGTGCTCGCACCGATCCCGGCAGGCGATTTCGCATCCGCCTCGCCGGGCGGTGAGCCGGGCCGCCGTGGCCTGGCCCGTACGGCAGGAGCCGCCGTCGCCGGTACGGACCGGACGACGACGGCTCCTGCTACAGGCGTGGCTCAGACCGCCGTGGCCAGCGACAGCGCGAACCGGCCCGCCGCATCCGTCCACCACTGAGCCAGCTGGAGCCCGGCCGCCTCCAGCTCCTCGCGCACGTCCTCCTGGCGGAACTTCGCCGACACCTCCGTACGCAGCTCCTCACCGGCCTCGAACGGCACCACCAGGTCCAGCTCCCGGATCTTCACGCTCAGCGCCCGGCGGGCGCGCAGCCGCATCTCGATCCAGCGCTGCTCCGGATTCCACACGGCGACATGCTCGAAGTCCTCCAGCGGGAAGTCCGCGCCCAGCTCCCGGTTGACGACGTTCAGCACGTTCTTGTTGAAGGCCGCCGTCACGCCCGACGCGTCGTCGTACGCCGCGACCAGCGTCTCCTCGTCCTTCACCAGGTCCGTGCCGAGCAGCAGCGCGTCGCCGGGGGAGAGGAGCGAGCGGACCGAACGCAGGAAGCCGGCCCGCTCGTCGGGCAGCAGATTGCCGATCGTGCCGCCGAGGAAGGCGACGAGCCGCGGCCCAGGAGTGCCCGGCAGCGCCAGACCACCGGTGAAGTCGGCGATCAGCGCATGGACGGAGAGCCCCGGATGCTCGGCCAGCAGCGATTCCGCCGCCCCGGTCAGCGCGCTCTCGCTCACGTCCACCGGGACGTAACTCTCCAGCCCTTCCAAGGCGTTCAGCAGATGGCGGGTCTTCTCCGAGGAGCCCGAGCCCAGCTCGATCACGGTCCTGGCGCCCGAGGCGGCGGCGATCTCCTCGGCGCGCTCCTCCAGGATCTCCCGCTCCGCGCGCGTCGGGTAGTACTCGGGCAGCCGGGTGATGTCCTCGAACAGCTCGCTGCCGCGCGCGTCGTAGAACCACTTGGGCGGCAGCGTCTTCGGATGCCGGGTCAGCCCGCTCAGGACGTCGGCGCGCAGCGCCGCGTCCGTCGCGTCCTCCGGCAGGGTGCGGGTCAGCAGGAAAGGGCTCACGCGGCGGGCTCCTTGAGCGGTGTGGGGGTGACGGCTGCGGAGGTCGCGACCAGCAGGGTGCGGTCGGGTGTCTCGCGCCAGCGTGGATCGTCGTCGTACGGCTCCGAGGCCACGGCGGTCGCGCGGCCCGGATTGTGGAGATACCAGAGCGTGTCGCCCCAGGCGGAGGCCACGATGGTGGTGCCGTCCGTGACCAGCAGGTTGAGCCGGGAGCCGGGTGCCGCCTCGGCGACCTCCCGTACGGTCTCCGCCACCGCCGTCTCCACGCCGTCGCCGGCGGCGACGCGGTGCAGGATCAGCGCCCAGAGCAGCGCCGAGTCGTTGCGGGCGGCCAGCGCCAGCAGCTCCTCGGCGGGCAGGGCGGCGGCCGGGGCCGCGAGGGAGGCCGGCCAGCCCGGCACCGCGCCGTTGTGGCTGAAGAGGAGTCGCCCGGCGGCGTACGGAGCGGCCGCGGCCTCCCCGTCCGCACCCGCCTCGGTGGCGTCCCGTACGGCGGCGAGCAGCGCGGTCGTCCGCACCACCCGGGCCAGGTCCACGAAGGTCTGGTCGTGCCAGATCGGTCCCTGGCGCCGGTAGCGGCCGGGCACCGGGTCGCCGTCCGCGTACCAGCCGACGCCGAAACCGTCCGCGTTGACCGTCCCGTACCGCTGGCGGCGCGGCGCCCAGGACTGGCGCACCAACGAGTGCGGCGGCTCGGACAGTACGGACCCGAGGGCCACCGGATCGCCCACATAGGCGATATGACGGCACATCAGGCGTCCCTCGCGGTGCGGAACCCGGAGAAGATCTGCCGCCGCACCGGCAGGTCCCAGTTGCGGAACGTGCCCCGGCAGGCGACCTGGTCCACGGCGAACGAGCCGCCGCGCAGCACCTTGTGGCCCGGTCCGAAGAACACGTCCGAATACTCCCGGTACGGGAACGCCACGAACCCCGGATAGGGCAGGAAGTCGCTCGACGTCCACTCCCACACATCGCCGATCAGCTGACCCGCGCCGGACGGCGCCCGGCCCGCCGGATACGCACCGGCCCGCGCCGGACGCAGATGGCGCTGGCCCAGGTTGGCCTGCTCGGGTGTCGGGTCCGCATCGCCCCAGGGATAGCGGAGCGAACGGCCGGTGGCGGGATCGTGCCGGGCGGCCTTCTCCCACTCGGCCTCGGTGGGCAGCCGCCGGCCGGCCCAGCGGGCGTACGCGTCGGCCTCGTACCAGCTGACGTGGAGCACCGGCTCGTCGTCCGGTACCGGCTCGGTCACGCCGAACCGGCGGCGCAGCCACTGCCCGGCGTCCCGGTGCCAGAACAGCGGTGCGGTGAGGCCGTGTTCGCGGACCATGTCCCATCCCTCGGGCGCCCACCAGCGCGGGTCGGTGTACCCGCCGTCCGCGATGAACCGCTGGTACGCGCCACAGGTGACGGGTGCGGTGTCCAGATGGAAGGCCGCCACCTCCCGCTGGTGCGCGGGCCGTTCGTTGTCCAGGGCCCATGGCTCGGCGGAGGTGCCCATGGTGAACGGGCCCTCCGGGACGAGGACTTCGGCGGGCAGGGCGCCGGCGTCGGTGGGCTCGGGCGGGGCGGGAGCGGTCAGTGCGACCGGGCCCGTGCGGAGCTGATGGGTGATCAGCATGGTCTCGTCGTGCTGCTGTTCGTGCTGCGCGATCATCCCGAAGGCGAATCCGGCCCGCTCCAGCGGACGCCCGCCGCCGTGCAGCGGCGCGGCCTCCAGGATGTCCAGGGCCCTGCCCCGTACGTCGGAGGCATACGTCCGCGCCTCGGCCGGTGCCAGCAGCGGCAGCGAGGGCCTCGCGGAGCGCGGGTGCTCGAAGGCGTCGTACAGCCCGTCTATCTCCGGTCGCAGCGCCTCACGTCCGCCGACCGCGCGGAGCAGCCACTGCTCCTCCTGGTTGCCGATGTGGGCCAGGTCCCAGACGAGCGGAGACATCAACGGCGAGTGCTGGGCGGTGAGTTCGCCGTCTTCGACACTGTCGGTGAGGGTGGCGGTGCGTGCGCGGGCGGTCAGCAGCGCGTCGAGCGCGCGCTGCCGGAGCGCCTCGGGGTCGTGGCCGCCGGAGCCCGGCGGGAAGCCGTCCGCGGCGGTGATGGAGGGGGCACGGTCGTCGGTCATGCTGAGGCCACCCTTCCGGTGTGCGGGCCGTCCGTGGAGCCGATGGAGCCCGCCGGCCGGCTCAGTTCGGTCAGAGCGCCCGGTTCGAGCAGATCGTCGGCCGGACATCGGCCCCGGGCCACATACCGGTCGTTGAAGGCCGCCACGGTCTCCCGTACCGCCTTGCTCGCGCCCATCCGGTCGAGCGCGCTGAGCGCCGTGTCGAAGCAGACGGTGGCCGCCGCCCGCAGCTCCGGATCGGCCAGGCCCTCGCGGGCGGCGGTCGTCCAGAGCGGATTGCGCGGCGCGGGAGCGGATCCCGCCGTCTCGGCCAGGGGCTTCACGGTGCGGTACACGGTCTCGGCGGCCTCCGGGTCGTCGAACAGGGCGGTGGCGACGGCGAGCGGTACCAGCCACCCGTCCGCGCCGCTCTGCGCGTCGATCATGCGCAGCTCCAGGTGCCCGCGCGGCCGGACCGGCGGGAACAAGGTGGTGACGTGGTAGTCGAGATCGGCGCGGACCGGTGGCCGGGGCGCGCCGGTGCGGATCCACTCCCGGAAGGTGAGGCCCTCCGGCACGTCCCAGGGGCCTTCCTCGCGCCGGATGCACATGACCGTCGTGTCCAGCACATGTGCGGCCCAGGCGTCGCGCGGCGGCAGCCCGCCGACCGGCGCCAGCGTCCGTACGGGATCGAGATCGGCCCACAGAGCCTGCCGGGTGGACTTCCAGCCGGTAGGGCGACCCTGCCGGAACGGCGAGTTGGCGAACGCGGCCACCAGGACGGCACCGAGCAGATGGGTCAGCTGCCAGCGCCGGCCGTAACCGAGCGGCCCCGGCTCCTCCACACCCGCGTCCAGGCAGACCTGGACGGACGCGGAGGTGCACATCATCGCCCGCCCGGACGGGCCCGCCCGGTCGAGCGCCGCCTCCATGGCGGCGTACCGCGGCTCGCTGAGCCTGCGGTGCGGGGTCTGCCACGGGTCGACACCGAGGCCGACCGGTGCGAGCCCGGCGCGGCCGAGCGATCCGCGTACGGCGGCCAGATCCGCCGCGGTCGTCTCGACGCACTCCATCAGCGAGCCGACCGGCTGGGAGCTGAGCTCCACCTGCCCGCCCGGCTCGAACGTCAGTGCGGCGGACAGGGGCAGTTCGCGGAGGTCCGCGACCGCGCTGTCCAGCCGGTCCTGGTCCACCGGGACGGCCGGATGTTCCTGGTCATGGATGAGCCATTCGAGTTCCACCCCGACGATGCGAGGAGGACCTGTCTTGAAACATATGCCGCGCAGTAAATCCTGTGCCGCGCCCTCGTCGAGGGTGGCGGAGTCCGGGCGCGAGCCGGGGCCTCCGCGAGCGTCCGAAGACATGAAGTGCCTCCTTCTCCGTTGCGTACCTACCACCCAAACCCGTACCCCGGGATCGCACAAGAGTGCCCCTGAGCCACCGTGAACCGGTGGTTTCACACTCCTGTCACGACCAGCATGCGCCGCCCGCTCCGCACCGGCGAGCGACGGCCCCACGACTGCGACAGCCGTCCGGTCAGTTCCAGCCGTACCGCTCCCGCAGCCGTACCACGACGGAAGCGAACCGGTCCCGGTCCAGCGCGCACGCCTCGCGCCGCATGCCGTCCTCGTGGACCCGCAGCACCCGGTCCAGATCGACCCAGGACGGCCGGCCGGAGCTGTCCCACGGGCCGGCGCCCAGCGCCACCCACTCGTGGTCCATGTCGTGCTGCCTGCTGGAGAGCTGGACCGCCAGCAGCGTCCCCGCCGCCTCCCGGGCGACGACGAGAACCGGCCGGTCCTTGCCGCGCCCGTCGTTCTCCTCGAACGGCACCCAGGTCCAGACGATCTCACCCGGATCGGGGTCGCCGTCGCGGTCGGGCGCGTACGAGGTGCGGACCGGGCCCACCTCGTGCGGATCGGCCTGGACGGTGGCGGTGGGACCCGTGCTGCCGGGCGGTACGGGCGGGGCGTCGGTGCGCTGTGCGCTGTGGTGGAACGTCATCGCAACACCGTAGGACCCGCACGCCCCATTCCGGGAGCGGGTCCGCCGAACAGGGTCGTGGCGAGGCGCACCCGGCGCGCGGCCCGGCCCGGCGGATCTGGAAGACTGCCGCACGCCATGAGCCAGTTACCCAAGCAGCCCGCCGAAGTCTCCGTACCGACCAGCGCCGATGTCGCGCGCCTCGCCGGAGTCTCCCGGGCCACCGTGTCGTACGTACTGAACAACAACGCCACCGTCCGGATCAGCGAACCCACCCGGCACCGCGTCAGAGAGGCCGCCACCCAGCTCGGTTACGTCCCGCACGCCGCCGCCCGCAGTCTGCGCGCCGGACACAGCCGCCTGGTCCTGCTGCCTTCGGGCCATATACCGGCGGGCCCGCTCCACCAGCACTTCTTCCAGGAGCTCCAGGCCGGACTGCGCCGCCTGGACTACACCGTCGTCCAGTACGGCAGCGCCGGCCTCGCGGACGACGAGGCGGTCCGCGCCTGGGCCGAACTGCGGCCCGTCGCCGTCGTCGTACCGCCCGGCATCACCCTCACCCCGCACGGCACGGAGATCCTCACCCGCTCCGGCGCCAAGGCGGTGATCACCCTGGGCCCGGAGCCGGTGCGGGGCGCTCACGGACTGGTCATGGACCAGCGCCGGGTCGGCGCCAGCGCGGTCGGCCACCTCCTCGCGCGGGGCCGGCGCCGGATCGGAGTGGTGATGCCCCGGGAGGAAGGCCTCACGCCGTTCTCCGAACCCCGCCTCGCCGGCGCCCGGCAGACGGCGGAACCGGCCGGAGCGCACGTGCGGCCCCTCCCGCTCCACTACGAGGAGGAGTCCGCGGCGGAGCTGGCGCACCGGTGGCCGGAGCTGGGGCTGGACGCGGTGTTCGCGTACAACGACGAGTACGCCATGCTGCTGATGCGGGCCCTCCAGGACGCGGGCGTCGCGATACCGGGTGACACCGCGGTCGTCGGAGCGGACGATCTGCTCCTCGGCAGACTGCTCCGACCCCGCCTCTCCACCGTCCGGATGGAGCTCGCCATGGCGGACCCGCTGGCCGAGACGATCGACCGTCTCGTCCAGCATCCCGGCATCGCGCCCGTCCATCACGACCTGCTGCGCACCAGCGCCGTGCACCGCGAGTCCAGCTGACCGCCCGGAGCGGCGCGGCGACGACATGCGCGGAGTACGGCGGGTGTCTAGCGTCGGGGCCATGAGCCACCCGCAGAGTTACGAGCTCCTCCTGATCCCCGACCACAGCAGGACGCGCACCGGAGCCCCCGGCCGGCCGATCCGCTCGGCGGTCGTGGCCGCCACCGGCGAGACCGGGGCCTCCGGCTATCCGCGTTACGCGGGCGAGGGCATGGAGGCGGACATCGACCCGGCGACCCGCACGGTGGAGGCCGTGCTGATCGACGGCGAGGAGCTGGATCCGGGCATGTCGGTGCAGGTCGCCGAGGGAAACCGCCCGACGCGCTGAACGCAGTGGCCGGCCGTGTCCGGGCATGGCGGAAGGGCCCCGACCGTGTGATCAGGGCCCTTCAGGTCGCGCCGTGCGCCGGTACGGCGGCTACTGGCCCTCCGGCTGTCCCTGTCCGGCCTCCGTCGCGCGCTTCTGCTCCTCCACGGACTTGCGGACCTCGTCCATGTCCAGGTTCCGGGCCTGGCCGATGACGTCCTCCAGGGCCGCCTCGGGCAGAGCGCCGGGCTGCGAGAAGACGGCGACGTTGTCCCGGACGATCATCAGGGTCGGGATGGACCGGATCTCGAAGGCGGCCGCCAGCTCCTGCTGCGCCTCCGTGTCGACCTTGGCGAAGACCAGGTCGGGGTGGCGCTCGGACGCCGAGTCGTAGACCGGCGCGAACTGTCGGCAGGGGCCGCACCAGGAAGCCCAGAAGTCGATCAGGACGAAGCCGTTGTCGCTGACGACCTGATCGAAGTTTTCCTTGGTGAGCTCTACGGTGCTCATACGAGATACCTCTTTCTGTGCCCGTTTCGACGTGTCCGGCACAACGGTGACTGCACGTGCGCTATTCCGCCTGCCCATGTGGCCGGTGGGCACACTCTTGAGGACACTGTTTCCATGACTGATGCAGTGGATGTTTCCTCGTACGACGTTGTGGTCATCGGTGCTGGTCCGGTGGGGGAGAACGTGGCCGACCGGGCCCGCGCGGCGGGGCTGACCACGGCCGTGGTGGAGTCCGAGCTGATCGGCGGTGAATGCTCGTACTGGGCCTGCATGCCGAGCAAGGCCCTGCTGCGCCCCGTGGTCGCCCGCGCCGACGCGCGCCGCGTCCCGGGCCTGAGCGGAGCCGTACAGGGCCCTCTCGACGTCCAGGCCGTCCTGGCCTATCGCGACGACAAGACGAGTGACTGGAAGGACGACGGACAGGTCGACTGGCTGGAAGGCGTCGGAGCGGACATCTACCGCGGTACGGGACGCCTCACCGGCCCACGTGCGGTCACCGTCACGGCTCCGGACGGCACCGAACACCGGCTCACCGCCCGCCACGCCGTCGCCGTGTGCACCGGCACCCGGGCCGTCGTCCCCGATCTCCCCGGCATCGCCGAGGCCCGCCCGTGGACCAGCCGCGAGGCCACCAGCGCCAAGGAGGTGCCCGGCCGGCTCGTGGTGGTCGGCGGCGGAGTGGTCGGCGTGGAGATGGCGACCGTATGGCAGGCGCTGGGCTCCGAGGTGACGCTGCTGATCCGCGGCGAGGGCCTGCTCCCGAAGATGGAGCCGTTCGCGGGCGAGCTGGTGGCCGAGGCGCTGGAGGAGGCCGGAGCCACGATCCGTACCGGCGTCTCCGTCACCGCCGTCCACCGGCCCGCGCCGGACGCGCCCGCCACCGTGGAGCTGGACGACGGCGGCCGGATCGAGACCGACGAGATCCTCTTCGCCACGGGCCGGGCGCCGCGCACGGACGACCTGGGCCTGGAGACGGTCGGTCTGAAGCCCGGATCCTGGCTGACGGTGGACGACAGCTGCCGCGTCGAGGACACCGACTGGCTGTACGCGGTCGGAGACGTCAACCACCGCGCCCTCCTCACCCATCAGGGCAAGTACCAGGCCCGTATCGCGGGCGCCGCGATCGCCGCCCGCGCCCGACAGGACACGCCTCTGGACACGTCCCCGTGGGGCCCTCACGCGGCCACCGCCGACCACGCGGCCGTCCCGCAGGTCGTCTTCACCGACCCGGAGGCCGCGTCCGTCGGTCTGACCCTCGCCGAGGCCGAACGCGCGGGCCACCGCGTCCGCGCGGTCGACTACGACCTCGCCTCGGTCGCCGGCTCCGGCCTGTACGCCGACGGCTACCGGGGCCGGGCCCGGATGATCGTGGACCTGGACCGCGAGATCCTGCTCGGCGTGACCTTCGTCGGCCCCGGCATCGGCGAACTCCTGCACTCCGCGACGGTCGCGGTGGCGGGCGAGGTCCCGATCGACCGGCTGTGGCACGCGGTTCCGGCGTACCCGACGATCAGCGAGGTGTGGCTGCGGCTGCTGGAGACGTACCGGGGGTAGGAGCCGCCGCCGAGGCGCGCGACATGCCGGTCCCGGAGACCGTGCCGGCCCGCCTCGACCGCATCGCCCCGGGGCCTCGGCCGTATACGGCCGAGGCCCCGGCAAAACCCCATTTTCCCGGTACAAGGGACCGCGCGCCGCCGTGTTCTTCCCCGCAGAGGCATGTGAGTGGCCATCAAGGGAAGAGAGTCATCGTCGACATGAGGGGGACCGGCGTGAAGGTGGGACTGCTGAGCCGTGAGTACCCGCCGGACGTCTACGGCGGCGCCGGTGTCCATGTCGAGTTCCTGGCACGGGAGTTACGCGCGCTCACCGATCTGCAGGTCCACTCCTGGGGCGAGGGGGCCTCGGACGGGCTGGTCCGGCACCGGCCCGGCCGGGAGCTGGACGGTGCCAACGACGCGCTGCGCGCCTTCTCCGTGGACCTGTCCATCGCCGCCGCGCTCGAAGGCCGCGACCTCGTCCACTCGCACACCTGGTACGCCAACCTCGCGGGCCACCTCGCCGGACTGCTCTACGGCATCCCGCATGTGATGACCGCCCATTCGCTGGAGCCTCTGCGGCCCTGGAAGGCCGAACAGCTCGGCGGCGGCTACGCGCTGTCCAGCTGGGCCGAGCGCACCGCCGTGGAGTCCGCCGACGCGGTGATCGCCGTCTCGCACGGAATGCGCGCCGACATCCTCGGCTGCTACCCGCAGCTGGATCCCGACCGGGTCAGGGTCGTCCACAACGGCATCGACACCCGCCTGTACCGGCCCGTCCCCGGAGTCGACGTACTGCGCCGCCTGGGCGTCGATCCGGACCGCCCCTTCGTCCTGTTCGTCGGCCGCATCACGCGCCAGAAGGGTGTCCCGCACCTGCTGCGCGCCGCCCACCGCCTGGACCCCTCCGCACAGCTGGTGCTCTGCGCGGGCGCGCCCGACACCCCGGAGATCGAGGCCGAGTTCCGCGAACTCGTCGGCGAACTCAAGGGCTCGCGCGACGGGGTCCACTGGATCCCGGACATGCTTCCGCGCCCCGACGTCATCCAACTCCTCAGCAGAGCCGCCGTGTTCGTCTGCCCTTCCGTGTACGAGCCGCTGGGCATCGTCAATCTCGAAGCGATGGCCTGCGGCACGGCAGTGGTCGCCTCCGCGGTCGGCGGCATCCCCGAGGTCGTCTCCGACGGCGACACGGGATTGCTCGTACCGTACGAGGCCGACGAGCCGGCCCGGTTCGAGGCGGATCTCGCCGAAGCGATCGGCCAGGTGCTCGCCGACCGTCCGGCGGCCCGGCGGATGGGCGAGGCGGGCCGCGAACGTGCGGTGCGGGAGTTCGGCTGGGACATGGTCGCCCGGCGGACTCTCGAGGTGTACGAGGAGACCGTCAAAAAGGTGTAGCCGAGAACGGTTCGGTGTTTCAGGAGGGGGAGTGGCCATGCGCGCTGGACCTTCGGTGCTCGGGATCGTCCTTGCGGGAGGAGAGGGTAAACGGCTGATGCCGCTGACGGCCGACCGGGCGAAGCCAGCGGTGACCTTCGGCGGGACCTACCGGCTGGTCGACTTCGTCCTGTCGAACCTCGTCAACGCCGACATCACGAGGATCTGCGTCCTCACCCAGTACAAGTCGCACTCGCTGGACCGCCATGTGACCACCACCTGGCGGATGTCCAGCCTGCTCGGCAACTACGTCACGCCGGTCCCGGCCCAGCAGCGCCTCGGCCCGCGCTGGTACCTCGGCAGCGCGGACGCCATCCTGCAGTCGCTCAACCTCGTCCACGACGAACAGCCGGACTACATAGCCGTGTTCGGAGCCGACCACGTCTACCGCATGGACGCACGCCAGATGCTGGAGCGGCACATCGAGAGCGGCGCCGGCGTCACCGTCGCCGGCATCAAGGTGCCCCGTGCGGAAGCCTCCGCCTTCGGCGTCATCACCCCGGCCTCCGACGGCTCACGCGTGGAACGCTTCCTGGAGAAGCCCTCCGACCCACCGGGCCTGCCCGACGACCCGACCAAGGTCTTCGCCTCGATGGGCAACTACCTCTTCTCCACGAAGGTTCTCGTCGACGCCCTCCACCAGGACGCCGAGGACGACGACTCCGTCCACGACATGGGCGGGTCCATCCTGCCCATGCTCACCGAGCGCGGGGCCGCGCACGTCTACGACTTCGACGACAACCACGTACCGGGCGAGACCCGGCGCGAGCACGGGTACTGGCGGGACGTGGGTTCTCTGGACAGTTACTACGAGGCCCACATGGACCTCATCTCCGAGCAGCCGCTGTTCAGCCTCTACAACCGACGCTGGCCCATGTACACCCACGCGGACCACCAGGCCCCGGCCCGCTTCGTCTCCGGAGGCATCGCCGGCGAGTCGATCGTCAGCCCGGGCTGCGTGATCCGTGGCCAGGTCACCGGGTCGGTGCTCTCGCCCGGTGTGATCGTCGAGCAGGGCGCGGTGGTCCAGGGCTCCGTGCTGCACCACGGCGTGCGCGTCGGCAGGGGAGCGGTCGTGCGCAACGCGATCCTCGACAAGAACGTCGACGTCCCGCCCGGGGCGACGATAGGCGTCAACCCCGAACGGGACCGTAAGCTCTACACCGTTTCGCGCAACGGCGTCATCGCTCTCGGCAAGGGCCAGGCGGTGTCCTAGGGGTGTCTTGCCTATCAGGAGCGGATAGGCAAGACACCCCTACGCCCGTGCACGGTCAGGCGGCCTCCGCGGGCGCTGCCTCCTCCACGCTGCGGGAGTTCGTGAGGCTGAGCGCGCCGACCGTCGCGATCACGCCGACGGCGACGGCGAGTACGGCGTAGGCGATCCGCTCGCCGTGGAAGAAGGAGGCGACGAGGTCGCTGCTCCACACGCCGGCCGGGAGCTGGGTGGTGACCAGCGCGGCGATCAGCGTGCCGACCGCGGCGGTGCCGACGCTGGTGCCGACCTCCTGCGCGGTGTCGTTGAGCGCGGTGCCCATGGACGTGCGGTTGGCCGGCATCGCGTCGACGAGCGCGACCGCGCAGATCGTCATGACGGTCCGCAGTCCGATCGTCATGATCACCATGCAGAGCGCGATGACGAGGTAGCCGTGCTCGACACCCCAGGACAGTCCCGCCAGTGCGACGGCCAGGCAGGCCGCGCCCACCAGGCAGGCGACGCGGTGGCCGTAGCGGCGGGCCAGTCCCTCGGACACCGGCGTCGCGAGCAGCATGGTCACGATCAGCGGCAGGTTGGCGAGGCCGGCCCGTACGGGGCTCCAGCCGTACGCGTACTGGAAGTGGAGGATGAGTCCGAACATCACGCCGGCCATCGCGATGGAGGTACCGATCTGCGCCACGGCGGCGCCGCGGACCGTGCCGTCGGAGAACAGGCGCAGGTCCAGCATGGGTGCCGGGCTGCGGCGCTCGTGGCGGACGAAGGCGGTCGCGGCGACGGCCGCGCCCACGACCGAACCGATGGTGAGGACGGAGAGCCAGCCGTTCTCGACGCCGCTGGTCAGCGCGTAGCAGGCGAGCCCGATGGTGGCGACGCTCAGCGCGGCGCCCGGCACGTCGAGCCGGTCGCGGGTCAGGTCCTCGGGCCGGTCGGCCGAGACGCCGAGGCGGACCCCGATCCAGGCGATCACCGCGATCGGGGCGTTGACGACGAGCAGCCACTCCCAGCGCACATGGGCCAGGGCCGTGCCGCCGATCAGCGGTCCGAGGATGAAGCCGGACATGCCGACGACGATCATCACCGTCATGGCGCGCATCCGCAGCGCCTTGTCGTCGAAGAGGCGGAACACCAGCGAGTTCGTGATCGGGGCCATCGCCGCGGCGGCGATGCCGAGCAGGGCGCGCAGGGCGATGAGCTCGCCCGCGGTGGTGACCCAGACGGCGCACAGGCTCAGCGCGCCGAACACGGTCAGCCCGACGAGCAGGACGCGGCGGCGGCCGAGCCGGTCGGCCATGGAGCCGGCGGTGAGCAGCAGGCCGCCGAAGGTCAGTGAGTACGCGCCGGTGACCCACTGCAGTGCGGTGGTCCCGCCGCCGAGGTCGCGCCCGATGGTGGGCAGCGCGATCGACAGCAGGGTGTTGTCGACCATCTCAACGAAGAAGGCCAGGCAGAGAGCGGCCAGCGGGATCCACGCGGCGCGCAGGGAGGGATAGGTGCGGGAGGCGGGGGGTTTGAGTATCGCGGTCGTCATGGCGGCGCTCCTTTCTATCGAACGCCGCTCGACTATCGAACGGTGTTCCATGAGGTACGATAGAACAGCGTTCGATAGAGATGCAAACGAAGGGACAGAGGTCATGCCGCGCCACCAGAACCGCGCCGCCGCGGGCGGCCGCCGCCGGGCTTCGCACTCGATGGAGTCCGTGCTCACCGAGGCGGTGGCACTTCTGGATGAGGCAGGCCCCTCGGCGCTGACGTTCCGCGCGCTCGCGCAGCGCCTCGGAGGTGGCGTGGCCAGCATCTACTGGTACGTCGCGAGCAAGGACGAGCTGCTCGACCGCGCCACCGATCACGTCATCGGCGGCGTCCTCGCCGAGATCGAGGCGATCGAGCCCGGCGACGACCCGATCGACGACCTGCGCGCGATGTCACTGACCCTGTTCGACGCGATCCTGGTGCGGCCCTGGCTCGGGAACTACTTCATGCGCAACACGGACGTCCAGGGCAACGCCCTGCGCCTGTACGAGAAGCTGGGGCAGCCGACCCTGCGGCTGAAGCTCACCGCGCGCCAGCGGTTCCACGCCGTCTCGGCGATCACGACGGTCGTCGTCGGATCGGCGGTGGACCTGGGTCAGGAACCGCCTCAGGAGGTTCTCGACGGTGCCCTCGGCCGTGACGAGTTCCTCGGCCGCTTCGCCGCGACGTGGCGGGAGCTCGATGCCGCCGACTTCCCGTTCGTGCACGAGATCGTCGACGAGTTCGACGGGCACGACGACATCGAGCAGTTCCGCGCCGCGCTGGACCTGACCCTGGCGGGGCTGCGCCTCCAGGCCGGCGCCTGAACGCGTCGCCCGGGCGACGCGAGGCCGGGCGGGACTACTTGGCGTCGCGCCGTCGGCGCGCGCGCTCGAACTCGGCGACATCCGTCATCCAGGGGCCGTGCTGTCCGAGTGCGGCGCAGCCGCCGAGGACGAAGGTGCTCACCAGCTTCCGGTACCCGCCGATCCCGTCGACGAGGCTGTACTCGACCCGGTACTCCGGATCCGACCCGCCACGACCCTTTCGTACCGTGGTGACCCGGGCGATGGAGTCCGCGTAGAAGTGGAGCTGGATCCCTTCGCCCATCTCCTCGTCCTCGATGGTGAACACCTCGTTGTCCGCGGCGGAGCGATCGCCGACGAACTCCCAGAACTCCGCGGTGGCGGTACGGGGACCGCCCTGGCGCCACTTCTTCTCGACGCCCTTGTCGTCGGTGAAGGAGAGAGCCGTCTTCCTCGCACTTCCGCCTCCACCCGCCTCGTCATCCTCCATGGGCGCGTTCTTGGAGCGGTCCGCGGCCTCCGAGCACATCAGGAAGCTCACGGAACGCACCGCGTCATCGGCGAGCTCGGCGTGTGCGCGGCGCACGGCGGTTTCCACCGCCGCCGCCATCCGGTCCCAGTCGCGCTTGTCCGTGGCGCGCTTTCCTCGCCGTGGATCCCGGCTGATCCGCATCCCGGCGCACGCCTGCTCGGCGGTGGCGACCACCCGTACGACCTCGGGCAGCAGCGCGGGGTCGACGGCGTCGGGCGTCCGCCTCGGAATCGTCGCGCCGTGCAGGTACTGGCCCGTGTACCGCAGAATCGCGGCGTCGAGCGGACCGAGGACGACTCCGCGATCGGCGCGGCGGCGGCGCGCGTGGTACTCCTGTGCTCGCTTCGCGTCGGACGTCTCGGTCGCCGTGCGCATCGCCGCGCAGACCTGACCGCGCTCCAGCAGATCGATGCCGGCCCCGTGGGCGATGAGCCGGCCTCGGTCCCACGGGATGCGCCGGAAGAGCGCGTCGACGTCCTCGGGCGCGGAGAGGAGGATCGGGTCCAGGAGCGCGACGGCGGCGCTCTCATCGAGCTTGCCCCGGGTTCCGGCGGCGTCGCACAGCGGAAGGACCGCACTCCACAGCAGCAGGTGTCTGGCCAGATCCTCCTGGATCACCACATGGTGGGCTTCCTTGATCGGGAACGTGAACGTGCGCGGATCGTGGTTGGCGTCGGCCCCGGCACCCAGCGTCAGCTTCAGCTCACCGTCCTCGCGGATCACGTTCGGGATCCAGCCGCTCAGGCGCGTGAAAACGATGTCTCTCATGGGGCCAGTCTTGCCCATCCGACGAGGCTCAGGGACGGGCCCCCAACGTCGAGATGGACCGCTCGGAGGACTCCTGGCCGGGGGAGCCGAGGACCACCTCGCCTAGCCTGCGCGGCCCGGCTCCGAGGAGGTCTGCCGCAGGCGCGGGGCGAGGTGCACGCGGACGAGGATCTGGGTGGTCATTGCTTGGGTTGTCGTGGAGAGGGCTGTGCGGCCCGAGGCCGGATCCTCACGTCGGGCCCGTCTCCAGCTCGGCCCAGATCGTCTTGCCCGACTGCCCGTACCGGCTGCCCCAGCGGCTGCTCAGCTGCGCCACGAGGAAGAGGCCGCGGCCTCCTTCGTCTCCGAGAGCGGCGCGGCGCAGCCTCGGCTGGGTGTTGCTGGGGTCACTGACCTCGCAGTACAGGAGGGTGTCGTGGATGAGGCGCAGACCGATCGGGCCGCCGGCGTAGCGCACCGCGTTGGTCACCAGCTCGCTGACGATCAGTTCGACCGAGAAGTCGAGCAGCTCCAGACCCCACTCCGTGAGTTTGGCGGAGGCCGCCGCGCGGGCCTCGGCGACCGTGGCGGGGTCGGCCGGGAACTCCCACTCGGCGACGGCGTCGGGACGCAGCGGCCGGATGCGGGCGAGGAGCAGCGCGGTGTCGTCGGAGGCGGGCCGTCGTGCCTGTTCGGCCGTCAGGGAGTCGCAGGCCTCCTTCAGCGGGCTTCCCGACCGGTGCAGCTCGGCGATGCGCACGGCGAGCCGGTCCACATCCGCGTCCATGTCACCGTCCTGCCCGCAGAGCAGCCCGTCGGTGTACAGCGCGATCCAGCTGTCCGGGGCCAGCTCGACCGAGGCCGTCTCGAACGGCAGCCCGCCGACGCCCAGAGGCGGTCCCGGCGGTACGGGGACGGAGCGCGCGGTCCCGTCCGGCGCGACCACGACCGGCGGCGGATGGCCGGCGCTGGCGAAGGTGCACCGCCGCGTCACCGGGTCGTAGAGCGCGACCAGGCAGGTGGCTCCCACCGAGTCGCGCTCGGTGGGACTCGCTTCGGCCGCGAGCCGGGCCACCAGTTCGTCCAGCCGGGTGAGCAGCTCGTCCGGGGCCAGCTCCAGATCGCCCAGCGTCTGTACGGCGGTGCGCAGCCGCCCCATGGTGGCCGCGGCGTGCAGTCCGTGGCCTCGCACGTCGCCGACGGCCATCGCGACCCGGAGCGACGGCAGGGGCAGTACGTCGAACCAGTCGCCGCCGATCTCCGCGCCGCCCGCCGCCGGCAGGTACCGGCCCACGGCGTCCAGTGCCGGGGTGCGGGTGGCGGCGGCGGGCAGGAGGCTCTGCTGCAAGGTCACGGCGGCGCGGTGCTCCCGGTCGTACCGGCGAGCGTTGTCGATGCTGAGCGCGGCGTGCGCGGCGATCTCCGTCAGCAGATCCGCGTCGTGCTCGTCGAAGGGCTCGTAGCGGTCCGTGCGCCACACTCCGATGACTCCCAGCACCAGGCCTCGGGCGTAGAGCGGGGCGACGGCCAGGGAGCGGCCGTTCTCGGGGATCAGCATCCGCCGCGTCGGGCCGTCGCCGATCGCCCGGTCCAGGAGCGCGCGGTCGGCGATGACCGTCCGTCCTTCCTGGAGGCTGCGGATGGTGGGCCGGTCCGGCAGCGTGGGGAACACCTCGCCGGGGCTGAGGAGCCCGGCGGGCCAGCCGTCGGTGCCGCGTACGGCCACCCGGCGCAGGTGCAGGTCGCCGGCGCCGAACACCTTGGACGGCTCGTTGCCCACCAGGACGGACTCGGCGAGGTCGATCGCCACCAGATCCGCGAAGTCGGGCACCAGCACATCGGCCACGTCCTGAGCGGTGCGGTGCACGTCCAGGGAGAGGCCGATGGTGACGGCGGCCCGGTGCCGCACCCGGAGCCGCTGGGTGGCGCGCCACTGCGCCGCCGCGTCCGTCAGCAGCACCGTGACGCCCGAGGACCGCCCGTCGCGGTCCGTGGTGCGTACAGCGGCCACCGTGAAGAGGTGACAGGGTGCCGGTCCGGACGGGTCGGGCTCCGGCCGGGCCTCGTCGCCCGGCACGGTCCCGGCCTCCAGTACGGCGCCGAGCCCGGCCGCGGCCGCGGCGTCGGGCCCCTCCAGCACGCCGGCCGAGGCGCCGTCCGTCGGCAGCCCCAGCATCCCGGCCGCCGTGAAGTTGCCGTGCATCAGCCGCAGACCGGCATCCCGCACCTCGACGCCGATCCGCTCCCGTACGAGCAGGGCGCGCACCAGAGCCGCCGCCTCACCTTCGGACGCCTCGGCACGGTCGACGGGGACGGCGAGCAGCAGTCGGTGGGCGGTTCCGCGCAGCGGCAGCATCCGGCACCGGACGGCGAGGCCTCGGCCGTCGCCGTCACGCAGCAGCGCGCTCGCGCCGTCGTCGGGAAGGGCGTCGTCCGCGCTGCCGGCGAACAGCTCCGTCGCGGGCCGGCCGCACACCTCGTCGGCGGGCCGGCCGAGCAGCCGCGCGGCGGCGCAGGACCACTGCCTGACCGTCCCGAGATCGTCGATCAGCGCGGCCACGAGGTCCATCAGCGTGCCGCTGAACTCATGGGTGCCGTTGTCGTTGCCTGTGAAGGTGTCCACGCTGGCCCTCACCAACTCTTCGAGACCCTGGTCATCCTTATTATGTTGGTTCATTACGATTTACGAGATCGCAGTGGCCGCCACCGGCACCCGGAAAGGCGCGGATTAGCGATCATCGAGGAGGTTGTCGTCCGTTCGGCTGCTATGTTCTGCGGTCACTGCTGGTGAGTAGGCGACAAGAGGCGGCATCGTGCACGCCCGGATCCGCGAGGAGATCTTCCAGGGGTCACTCGCGCCTGGACAGCGGCTGCGTCTGGTCGAGCTGGCCCAGCGCTTCGCGGTGAGCCAGTCGGTCGTCCGCGAGGCCCTGACCCGTCTCTCGGAGCAGGGCCTCGTCAAGGCCGTACCGCAGCAGGGCTTCAGCGTGGTCACCATTTCCTTGCGCGACCTCGACGAGCTGACCGACGCCCGGACCGAGGTGGAGACCCTGGTCCTGCGCCGCTCGATGGAGCGCGGCGACCTCCGGTGGGAGGCGTCCGTGGTCGCCGCCCACCACCACCTGGCCGGCACCGTTGCCGTACGGCCGGACGGCACGCTCGACAGCGAGTGGTTCACGGTCCACGAGCAGTTCCACCAGACCCTGCTCGCCGCGTGCGGCAACGCCCGGCCGCTGGCCGTGGCCACCGGGCTGAGGAAGGAGGCCACGCTGTACCGGCGCTGGTCACGGCCGGTCGGCCACGACACCGAACGTGATGTGGCCGCCGAGCACCAGGAGATCGTCGACGCCGTGCTGCGCCGGCACGCCGACGCCGCGACGGCACTGCTCGCCCGGCACATCGACCGCACCTCGCAGGCGCTGCGCACGGTCATCGCGAAGGACCCCGCCACGGCGGTGTAGTCGCGACCGGCTCGGCGCTCCGGGCGCACACCGCTCCGACGACGGCAAGGAGGGTGCCATGGCGGCTCACCGGGACGGCTCCCCGTCGGACTGGATCTTCCTGCTCGCGCCCGACCCGGCGGAACCGCCGCCACCGCCCGCCAGTTCTCCGCAGGGCCTCGCCGAGGCGACCGAACGCCTCGGTCCCGGACCTGTCGCCTGGGCCGTCACCACCGGCCGCGAACTGGCCCGCACCATGACCCGAGAGGTCCCGGACTTCGGCGGCGGACCGGCCCCGTTCGAGACGCTGCGGATGGGGACCGAGGCCGCGACGCTGCACACGCTCCTCCTGCTCACCGACCCCGAACCCGCGGCCGACCGGCGGATGCCCGACGAGTCCCTGCTGGGCGACCGCGACGGCGGCCTTCTACGCGGAGACCTCGGAGTGGCTCCAGGGCAGCGACCGACCGGGTCGCGCGAGCAGCACGCCGGTCAGGCGGGCTTGACCGGCAGCTGGAGGTACGAGGCCCGGTCGCCGCCGGTGTGGACGATGTGGCGTCCACCGTGAGGCGTGGTGTACGGACGGTTTCCGGGCATCATCGTGCCGAGCGGGGAGCGGCTGCTGACGACGAGGCGCAGCTGCTCGCCCGGATGGAAGGTGAGTCCGAGCGGGAGCAGATCGATCTCCACCTCCACGACCTCGCCGGGAGAGAGCTTCTCCACCCGGTCGAAGCTGTGCGCCGGGACGTCCTCGGTGGACAGCTTCTCGTCCAGGTGGCGCATCGAGACGCGCAGCCGTCCGTCCGAGCCCTTGTACCGCAGGATCGACGTGCCGCGCTCGGTGACGTCGTGCACCCGCGCGTTCCGGTTCGGCACGGTGAAGGCCTGGAGAGGTGTGCCGTACGCGTCGAGCTTCTGGACGAGGAGGAAGAGGTCCATGTCGTCCGCGCCCTCCGCCTCGACCCACAGGTGGGCCTTCGGGTATCCGACGAGCACGGTCTCCTGGTCGAAGCGGGTCACGAAGGACACCAGGTCGAGGTCGGTTCCGACGGTGTAGTCCGCCGCCGCCCCGACGCCGGGTGCTGTCGTCGCCAGGCTCCGCGTCAGTCCGTCGAGGTAGTACCGCACCGGCGTGACGTCCGCCGGCGGGAACTCCTCCGCCGGAACGTTCACCCGGTCGCCGCCGTGGAGGTCGAGGAGGGAGTAGCGCACCCGTGGTGTCCGCTCCCAGCCGTTCTCCTCGCCCTTGAGGAAGTGGTCGAAGAACCGGCGCAGGTCCTCCGTGTTGGCGGCGTCGTAGTAGTCGGGCCACTCCTGGCTGTTGTGGACGCGCAGCCACTTGTCCTCGGACGCCATCCGCCGCCAGGCGCGGAAGGTGCCGGCGGTGTGCAAGCTGTTGGAGTAGCTGGCGACGACATAGGCGGGCACGTCGATCTTCTCGAACCGCGGGATCTTGTTCTCCCACAGCTCGTTCATCAGCGGGTGGCGCTCCGCCTCGGCGAGGATGTCCTCCCGCTGGCCCTTGCCCCAGAAGCTGTTGTTCTGGAGCTGCTCGGCGAACCCGTTGTCCGGCATCCCGCCGCGCAT
Source organism: Streptomyces sp. NPDC006174 (assembly GCF_040614075.1). Lineage (NCBI taxonomy): Bacteria > Bacillati > Actinomycetota > Actinomycetes > Kitasatosporales > Streptomycetaceae > Streptomyces > Streptomyces sp. NPDC006174. The sequence goes on from NZ_JBEXTJ010000004.1 coordinate 189,964, forward strand.
CACCAGGTCGCGGTAGACATCGCTCACGCCTTCCCACGGGTTGATCGCCGCCAGGTGCGGAGGCTGCTCGGCGGCGGTGAACCACTGCGAGACCGCGAGATACGACGTACCGCTCATCGCGACCTTGCCGGTGCACCAGTCCTGGACGCCCAGCCACTCGATCAGGTCGTAGCAGTCCCGGCCCTCCTGCCGGTCCCACAGGACACTGTCGCCCTCCGAATCCACCACGCCCCGGATGTCCGGGTTGCAGATCGCGTAGCCCTGCGCGCACCAGTACGCCGGGTCCGGACCCTCGAACTTCGCGAGGCCCGAGACGACCGCGTTGTCCAGCCCGACCATGCCGAAGAGGCCCATCACGCTGGCGGACGTCCCCTGGCCCTTCCCGTACGGGCTCCACGCCACGATGACCGGCACCCGCTCGGCCCCGGCGGGCCGGAAGAGGTCCACGTGGATCGTCACGCCATCCCGCAGGGTGACCGGAACGTCCTTGTCGAAGACGATGTCGACGGGCAGCGGCTTGAACGGCGGAGCGATGCGGAAGCCCGCCTCCAGCGTCCGGGTGCCGGGCTCGAAGCCGGCCTCGGTGAACGGGTGGTCCGCGCCTTCTTCGACGTGTGGGAGCGGGACGTGCAGAGCTCGGAGCCGCTCATGGCGATGCTCCGTGGCGCCATCGCCAACGACGGTGCCAACGAGCAACTCCGTGAGTTCCTCCAGGAACGGCTGTTCGTGGACGCTCTCGCGTCGCGCGTACCGGACGAGGACGTGACGCTCCGGGTCGGCATCGTGTCGTCGATGCTCGTCGGCCTCGTGGTGGGCCGTGGTGTCGTCGGCGTCCCTACGCTCAGTGGCGCGGAGCGCGAGCAGTTGACCGCGCTCGTCGGGCCGGCGGTGCAGAGCGTGCTGATCCCGGGAGGGTCGCGGTGACGAGCGGGATCTGCCGGGCGGTCGGCGGTCGCGCGCTGCCTGGGTGACCGATGCACCGGAGGTCCAGCCGTCGGCTCTGCCTATGCTGTCCTGGTGACACCGAGAGCGGGGCAGGAGAAGGGGCTGAGGGCCGATGCGGCCCGCAATCGCGTCCGCATCCTCCAGGCCGCCCGCGAGCAGGTGGCCGCCGGTGACAACTCCCTTCAACTCAACGCCGTCGCCCGGCTCGCCGGCGTGGGTGTCGGCACGGTCTACCGGCACTTCCCCAACCGCCATGCCCTGGTCGAGGCGCTCTCCACGGAACGCTTCCGGGAGCTGGTCGCCGAGGCGCGGGCCGCTGCCGCCGTCCCGGACCCGCACGCCGGCCTGCGCCGGCTCCTGCGCTTCACGCTCGACCGCATGCTGGACGACCCCGACTTCGCGGCCGTGCTGGAGTCCGCGGGCGAGGCCGACGCGCCGACCTCAGAGATGAAGGCCGAGCTCGACCGGGCGGTCACCGGTCTGCTGGATGGCGTCCGGCGGACCGGTGCGGTCCGCGGCTCCATCGAGGCCGACGACGTACGCCGCCTGCTCTGCGGCGTAGCCCACGCGGTGCGCTCCGGAAGCGGCGACGTCCGGGATCTCTACCTCGACCTTCTGCTCGAGGGCCTGCACCCGCCGCGCTGACGGCGGCACATCCTGCGAAACCCGCATCCGGTGGTGGCGAGAAGCCTCGGAATCTCGGCCGCCCCTCGCACTAAACGGATAGCTATCCGTTCGTGGTAGCGTGCGCCCATAGAAACGGATAGTCATCCGTTTGTGGCGTGGGTGGAGGAGTGCCGATGAACCGGCGGGCAGTGGTGACAGCGGGGACCGGAGGGATCGGCCTGGAGACCGCGAAGGGACTCGCGCAGCGGGGCTTCGCCGTCACGGTGGTCGGCCGCAACGCCGAGCGCGGCGCGAAGGCGGTCCAGGAGATGGCGGCGGTCGCGACCGGAGGCGCACCGCGCTTCGTGGCCGCCGACCTGGCGTCGCTCGGCCAGGTACGCGAGCTGGCCGCGCAGTTGGCGGACGAAGGGCCGCTGGGAGTGCTGGTCAACAACGTCGGCGCGATGTTCGCCGACCGGCAGCGGACCGTCGACGGGATCGAGGCGTCGTTCGCCGTGAACCACCTCTCGCCGTACCTGCTGACCGAGCTGCTGCTCGACCGGCTGCGGGCGGACGCGCCGAGCCGGATCGTCAACGTCTCCTCCGCCGCGATCAGGAACGCCAAGCGCACCTTCGACGCCGTCGAACCTCCGGGCGGCTACTACGGCTTCCACTGGTACGGCCGGGCCAAGCTCGCCAACCTCGCCTACACCGTGCACCTGGCCGAGCGCCTCCAAGGCACCGGAGTGGCGGTCTTCGCCGCCGACCCCGGCGGCGCCGCCACCGACATGACCAACGGCACGATGACGTCACCGAGGATCGTCTCTCCGCCGCTGCGCCTGCTGTGGCCGCTGGTCCGCCGCGCCTTCGCACGCGGCACCTCCGGACCCGCCTCCGTGGCCGCCCGGTCGTCCCTCTTCGCCGCCACAGACGCCTCTCTCGACGGGAAGACCGGCCTGCTCATCGGGTCCGAAGCCCGGCCCGTACGGCTGTTCCGCGGCGCCGACGACCCTCGGTCCATCGAGAGCGTCCTCCGGTTCAGCCGTGAGCTGGCACCGCTGAACGGCCCGCACCACCCGTGAGTACGCCGGCGGCCGGTCCGGTCGTTCAGGAGGACGCTCCGTAGCGCGAGGCGAGCGCGGTGGCGCGTTCACGCAGCGCGGTACGCAGCCACCGCGGTTCCAGGGCCTCCGCCTCCGTGGCGAGCTTCCACAGCGCCCACTCGGCGTGCCGCGCGTCCTGGAAGGTCACCTCCAGCCGCAGCCGGCCGTCCGCCTCGGCCTCCTCGGTGAGGACGGCCACCGCCGTGCCCGCCAACTCCTCCCGCCGCGCCGCCTCCACGCGTACCAGCGCGGTGACCTGGTCGCCGCCGGTCCGGAACCGTACGCCGCGCTCCTGCCAGGCCCGGTCCAGATCGACCCGGTCCGGCCGTTGCGCGGGCTCGGCGAGCTCCTCGGCCGCCAGGATCCGGGAGAGGCGGTACGTACGGTCCTCACCGGAGCGCGTGGCCAGCAGGTACCCCTGCTCCCGGACGGTGACCAGGCCGATCGGGTCCACGGTGCGCCACCGTGGCGCCCGGTCCACCGCCGCGTACCGGATGCGCAGCTTGTGTCCGGCGAGGACCGCGCGCCGGACCTCGGCCGCAACCGGGGCCGGTACCTCATCGGTGGTCAGCCGGCGCGAGAGCAGGTCGGTCTCCGGGTCGATGAGCAGCCGCTCGGCCACACCGGCCGCGGTGTCCCGATGGCTCGCGGGCAGCGCGTCGACCACCTTGAGCATGGCCGAGGCGAGCGCCGAGCCGAGGCCGAACGCCTGCGCGCCGCGCCGCGATCCGGCGACCAGCAGCGCAAGCGCCTCGTCGTGGTTCAGCCCGGTGAGCTCGGTCCGGAAGCCGGGCAGCAGCGCGAAACCGCCGTGCCGCCCGCGCTCGGCGTGGACCGGGACGCCGGCCGCGGACAGCGCCTCGATGTCGCGCAGCACGGTGCGAGGCGACACCTCCAGCTCGCGCGCCAGCGCGGTCGCCGAGAGCCGGCCGCGCTGGCGCAGCAGTAGGACCAGGGAGACCAGCCGATCGGCACGCATCCGAAAACCCTAAAGGAATACATGACATGAGGTGTCGTGAATCGCTGCGAGGCTCAAGGCGTTCCGACCGGCGGCAGGTCCCGCACACACGGGCCGCCAGGGCCGTCCGGCAGGTCCGCACACACGAAGGAGCAGCGGATGGGGTCCCGACTCAACCCGTACATCGGTTTCAACGGGAACGCGCGTCAGGCGATGGCGTTCTACAGGGAAGTCTTCGGCGGCGAGCTGGAGTTGGGCACGGTCGCCGATTTCGGTTCACCGGATTCGTCCCGCGCCGACAAGGTCATGCACGCCCGGCTCGACACGCCGGACGGATACACGCTGATGGCCTGGGACGTGCCGGAGGGGATGCCGCACCACGCGGGCGGCGATGTGGCGCTCTACCTCGGTGGCGACGGCGCCGAACTCCGCAGACACTTCGACAGCTTGTCCGTCGGCGGCGCGGTGACCATGCCGCTGGAGAAGCAGGCATGGGGTGACGAGGCGGGCGCGCTCGTGGACCGGTTCGGCATCACCTGGATGGTCAACGTCGGTTAGGGCGTGCCCGGCGGACCAGAGCCAGGCCCGCGGCGTCTGGCACTTCCCCAAGCTCTCGGCTGCGCTCGAGCAGGGGAGGCCCCATCCCCCGCGGCGTTGCCGAAACGCCCGGATCGCTCCGCGATGAGGACGTTCCAGCGCCTTGCGATGCACCACACCGGACGCCGCGGCCCATCCGGCCCTGATCCGCCGGACACCCCCTGGGCGAGGGCCACCGCGATGCCCTCGTCCCGGCCGTCGACCGGGACGAGGGCATCGGAAGTGGTGGATCAGCGCGCCGGCCGGAGCTCCAGCGTGCAGCACTTCACGCTGCCGCCCGCCTTGAGGAGTTCGGAGAGGTCCACGCCGACCGGGCGGAAGCCGCGGTCGCGGAGCTGGTCGGCGAGAGCGGTGGCGTTCTGCGGCAGGACCACGTTCAGCCCGTCCGACGTGGCGTTGAGCCCGAACACCGCCGCGTCCTCCGCCGAGGCGATCACGGCGTCCGGGAAGAGCCGTCGCAGCACGGCGAGGCTGCCGGGCGAGAAGGCGCCCGGGTAGTAGGCGACCGTTTTCTCGTTGAGCACCGTGAGAGCGGTGTCCAGGTGGTAGTAGTCGGGGTCCACCAGTGTCAGCCCGATCACCGGGCGGCCGAAGAACTCCTGGGCCTCGTCATGGGAACGCGGATCGCTGCGGAAGCCCGTACCGGCGAGCAGCAGGTCGCCCACGAGCAGATGGTCGCCTTCGCCCTCGTTGACGACGCTCGCGGTGCGCGCCTCCGGGAAGCCGTGGTCGCGCAGCCAGTCGTGGTACGCCGGACCCTCGGCGATCCGTTCGGCGTCCCGGAAGCGGGCCACGAGGGCGCGCCCGTCGACGACGGTGGCGCCGTTGGCGGCGAAGACCATGTCGGGGAGACCGCGGACGGGTTCGATGGTGTCGACGGTGTGCCCGAGGCTCAGGTAGACCTCGCGCAGTCGCTCCCACTGGGCGATGGCCAGCGGAGTGTCGACAGGCTTCTTCGGGTCCATCCACGGGTTGATGGAGTAGACCACGTCGAAGTAGGTGGGCCGGCACATGAGGTAGTGCCGGGCACGTGCGGTACGCATGGGTGTCCCGATCGTCAGGGGCGGCCGGTGAGATAGCCGCCCATCGAGGTGAAGTACTCGGTCGCGGGAAGTTCCCGGCCGTCCTCGGTCCGTACGCGGGTGATGGCCAGACCGTGGTTGCGGCCGGTTCGGGCGTCGGCTCCGGCGACGATCACGACGCCGTCGCCCTCGCGGTAGAAGATCCGGCCCGGGGTCCCGCCGTAGCGGCCCTCGGACACGACAGCGGAGAGCACGTCGAGCCGCTGTCCCTTGTGGAAGGTGAAGGCGCTCGGGTAAGGAGCGGACTGGGCGCGGATCAGGCGCTCCAGGTCCTCGGCCGGCCAGTTCCAGTCGATACGGATGTCCTCCTCGGCCCGCTTGTGGAAGAAGCTGGCCTTCGAGCGGTCCTGCGGTGTGAACTCGGTCCGCCCCGAGGCGATCAGGCCCAGCGCCTCGGTGGTGACCGGGGCGATGAGGTCGACCGTACGGTGGAAGAGGTCGGTGGTGGTGTCCGTCGGACCGACAGCTACCGAACGCTGGACGACGATGTCTCCCGCGTCCAGCTCCTCGTCCATCAGATGGGCGGTGACGCCGACCTCCGGTTCGCCGTTGATGAGCGCCCAGATCAGCGGCGAGAATCCCGCGTAGGCCGGCAGCAGGGAGTCGTGGATGTTCAGCGTGCCGTGGACCGGCAGGTTGTAGATCTCCGGCGGCATCCACGTCCGCCAGTTGTTGGCGACGATGATGTCCGGGGCCACCTCCTCGAGGCGGTCCACCAGTTCAGCGTCCGGCCGGTTGCGGATGATCACGGGGATCCCGTGCTTCTCCGCCAGGTCGGCCACCGAGTCGCTCCAGATCTTCTCGTAGGCGTGCTCGCTCTTCGGGTGCGTCACGACGGTCACCACGTCGTGCTCGGAGTCCAGCAGCGCTTGCAGGGTGCGGTGCCCCCAGGTCTGGTAACCGAACATGACGACCCGCATGGAGGTGCCTCCTTGGAAGAGCGATGACCGGCGACTCAGTAAAGCAAGCCTTACCTAAGAGCACAACGGCCCATGATTCACAGCGGGGTTGAGAGGTCAGGTCGGCCGGAAACGCACCCTCACGTCGACAGGCGAGGCCGCGCGGGCTAGCTTGGCCCGGCCCGCTCTCCGGCCGCGCGCCGTGGGTCCGACCGCGACGGGGAGGGACCTCCCATGCTCTGTACGAGGCTGACGAACGCCCGCTTCCTCACGCTCGACCCGCACCGTCCGGTCGCCCGTGACCTGGGAATCTGGCGGGGCCGGATCGTCGGAGTGGACGAGGCGGTGACCTCACTCCCGGCCCGCGAGGTGGTCGACCTCCAGGGCGCCACCGTGCTGCCCGGCTTCATCGACAGCCATGTCCACCTGGCCTGGGCCGGGTTGAAGGCCCGTACGCCGAGCGTCGCCCCGTGCGAGCGGGCCGAGGACATCCTCGCCGCCGTCGACGAGGCCGCCCGCCGTCCCGCACCTCCCGGCGCCTGGCTGGATGTCGCCGGTTACGACCAACGGGCGCTGGGCCGCCACCTGACCGCCGCCGAACTGGACCGGGTCAGCCACGGCCGCAAGGTCTTCCTGATGCACGACTCCGGACACGCCTGCGTCGTCAACAGCGCGGTCCTGGACCTGCTGCCGGCCGAGGTGGAGCACGAGGAGGGCTTCCTCGCCGAGAGCGCCATGACCGCCGCCCGACGGCTGCGGCTGCCGTACTCCCAGGAGGAGCTGGCCGACGCGATCGAGCACGCCGCCCGAGGCTGCCTCGCCGAGGGGATCACGGCCTGCGCCGAGGCCGGCATCGGCGGCGGGCTGCTCGGCCACAGCCCCGTCGAACTCGGCGCCTACCAACTCCTCCGCGACCGGGGCCGACTGCCTCTGCGCGTCCAGCTCATGGCGTCCGGCGACACCCTCCGTACCCGCGCGGCCCACGCCGACGACGGCTTCACCCAGGCGCTGGACCTCGGGCTGCGCACCGGATTCGGCGACGACTGGCTCTCGCTGGGCGCGTTGAAGATCTACACCGACGGAGGCATGATGGCCCGCACGGCCGCGCTCACCTCCCCGTACGAAGGAACGGACGGCAACACCGGCCGGTTCCAGGACGATCCCGAGCGGCTGACCCGGCTCATCGTGGAAGGCCACCTCGCCGGCTGGCAGCTCGCCGTCCACGCGATCGGCGACCGCGCCGCCGACCTCGCGCTCGACGCCCTGGAACAGGCCCAGAAGCTGAAGCCCCGGCCGGACGCGCGCCACCGCATCGAACACGCCGGACTGATCCGCCCCGACCAACTGCCGCGCTTCGCCGCGCTCGGCGTGAGCGCGGTGGTCCAGCCCAACTTCCTGCGGTACTTCGGCGACGACTACGCGACGGTGATGGGGGAGCGGCGGGCCGGCTGGATGTACCGCGGCCGCGGGTTCCTGGACCACGGCGTCACCCTCGTCGGCTCCTCCGACCGGCCGGTCACCGACGGTTCACCGCTGCGGGCCATCCAGTTCATGGCCGAACGGGCTTCCACCTCCGGCCGGCTCATCGGCGGCGACGAGGCGATCGGCACCGCGGAAGCCGTACGCGCCTACACGGTCGCCGGCGCCCACGCCTGCCGCTGGGACGAGGTGGCCGGCACGCTTTCGCCGGGCAAGCACGCCGACTTGGTGGTCCTCGGCGACGACCCGCACCGGGTGGACGTCGGACGGATCGGCGACATCGAGATCGTGACGACGTACGTGGACGGACGGGACACCCGGGAGGCCGCCGCGGCCTGAGGGGCCCGGGCATCAGGCTCTGTCCTTCGCCAGGAGATCAGGGAATCACCGCCTTTTTCGTGTTATTCAGGGTGAATAGGGACATCGGCCCCGTAGGTTGGGGAGACCGCCACTCCACTGGCGTCCTACGTCACCCCGACACCGCAACCGGACGAGCGCCCGGGCCGCCGTGTTCCACCGGTCGCCCGGCGCCCCGCGCGCCGCTGTTCACGAACGAGGAAAGGCAGGACAGGTGAACGTGCTTGGGATCATCGCCTCCGGTCTGGCCGCGCTGTTCATCACGGTCGTACTCGCCAAGGGCGTCCGCCGTACGGCGCTCCGCTCCGGCGCCGGCCGCGCGCCGGGCGGGCGCCCCTCGCGCGCCGGGGTGGTACGGAGACTGGGCGGCGCGGCGGTCGTCCTCGGCGTCGGCACGGCTGCCGCCGCCGGTACGGCACTCGGCGCGGCGGACGGTTCCGGACGGGCCGTCACCGGACTGCTGGCCGGGGCCGGGGCCGTCGCCGTGCTGGGGCTCGTCCACGATGTACGGCCGCTCGGAGTGCCGGTGCGGGTGGTGGTCCAGACGGCCGCCGCCACGCTCGCCGTCTGCCTCGCCGGTCTGTCGCCGGCGGCCGGTGTTCTCGCCGTGCTCTGGATCGTCGCCGTCACACAGGCCTTCGCGCTGCTCGACACCTCCGACGGAGCCCTGGCGACCGTAGGCGCTGTCACCGCCGCCGGCCTGCTCGCCTGCGCCGCCGTCGACGGCCGGTCGGACCTCGCCCTGCTGCCCGCCGTCCTCCTCGCGGGCCTCATCGGCTTCCTCCTCCACAACTGGCACCCCGCGCGCATCCGCCCCGGCGCGTCCGCCTCCCTCTTCACCGGCTTCGTCCTCGCCTCCTCCGGCGTGCTCATCCACCTGGCGGCCCCGCCGGAGCGCGCCGCCTGGGCCGCGCTGCCCGTCCTCGCGACCGTCGCTCTCGCCGACACCGCGCTCGTCCTGGTCTCCCGCCGCCGCGCCTCGCGCCCGCTGCTCCAGGACTGCGGCGACCACATCGGGCACCGGCTGCGCCGGATCCGGGTCACCGTGCCCGGCACGGCCGTGGTCCTCGGGCTGTGGGCGGGCGTGGCGGTGGTGTTCGGCACGCTGGTGTACGCGGACGTGGTGCACCCCGCGCTCGCCCTCGTACCGCCGGCCGGCAGCGCCCTGGCCGTCCTCGCGCTGCTCAGGATCCCGGCGTACGTAGCTCCGCCCAGGCCCGCCGCCCGCCGCCCGGCCACCGGAGCGACAGCACCGACCGCACGGCCGACGCGCCCCGCACCGGCCGGAACCGCAGCACCGACCCGCACCTCACCGGCGGCCGCCGAACCGGCCAGGACGCCCGCCGGCCGCCCCACCGTGCCTCCGCCGCCCACCGGCCGCCCCGCCGTCGGCCTCACCGCCGACCGGAGCTGACCCGAACACGCCCGCCCGCATCCCTCACGCCCGCCACCGGCCGAGCGTGGCCCGGGCCGCCGTCCGCGCGTACGGGGACACCATCAGGAACGGCGCCCACGGCCAGGTGTGACGCAGGCAGTACACCCACCACTGGCGCGGCGGCAGCTCCGTCACCGAGGTCACCCGGCGCAGCGCCTCCCGCATCCCGATCCCCGGCTCCCTGGAGCCGGGGACACCTGGGCCCTCCGCGCACACGCCGACGGGCCGCGGCGCGACGAATGCGGGCACTCCGGCCCGCCGGGCGCGGAAGCCGTGGTCGTAGTCGCCCATCCGGTGGCGGAACACCTTGTCGAGATCCCCGACCAGGTCGTACGCGGCCCGCGAGAGCAGCACCACCCGGCCGTCGTACGTATCGCACGACTCGGGCCGCTCCCCGTCCGGGTCCACCAGCGTGAGCGACCGTCCGCGCCGCCCCGAGTACACCGTGGCCCCGTCCGCACCCCGGACCGCACCGACGACGACCGCACCGGCCCCGACCACATCCGCCGCGCCGAGGAGCTGGACCAAGGCGTCCGGGAGCAGCTCGACCCGGTCGTCGAGCCAGAGCTGGTGAGTCCACCGGTGGCTCGGGCCGCCCGGTCTGCCGCGGTGCGAGCCGCCGCCGCCTCCGCCGCTGCGGCTGTTGCGGCTGGCGATGCGCATGGCCTGGTTACGGGGGACGTCGGCGCCCACCGACATCACCTCGACGGACGGATGGAGGAGCCGGACGGCCTGCGGAGTGCCGTCGGTGGAGCCCGCGTCCACCAGATGCACGCCCATCGTGGCGTGGGCCGGAAGGCCCTGCTGGTTCGCCAGGGCACTCAGCGCCGACAGGGTCCTCGCGCGCCGGTTGTGACTCGTCATCAGCACGGCCAGGTGGACGGAGTGCACGGCGGAGCTCCTCACTGCACGAATCTCATCATTCATGCATGAAAGCTGATAATCCGCATAGGCTGAGTGAGTGAGCGCCGCACCGATGGAGTACTCCTTTCCCCCGGAACCCGGTCCTATGGCCCCGGGCCGGACCCGCCGGGCGGTGCGCGTGGTGGCGTTCGTGCTGGCCGCGCTGAGCGTGATGACGGTGGCGTTCACCTCGACGGTCCGCGCCACCGTCCTCTCACCGGAGTACTACCGGTCCGTCCTGGACGAGGAGTCGGCGTACGACCGTCTCTACAGCGAGGTGCTCGTCGACCCGGCCATCGCTCCCGTCACCCGTGACCTCCTCGCCCACCTGCCGGTGCCCGAGGCGCTCGTGACCTCCAACATCAAGGTCGTCCTGCCGCCGGAGACGGTCCGCTCGCTCACCGACCAGCAGATCCTCGCGCTCACCGGCTACCTGCGCGGTGACACCGACGAACTGCGGCTCGCCGTCGACATCGACCCGGTGCTGGCGAACCTCGCCGACCTCGCCCGGATCTACTTCGGTGACCTGGTCGCAAGCCTCCAGGGCCAGGAGGAACCGGACTTCGCCCGGTTCACCGACGACCTCACCACCTCGTTCGAAGCCCTCAGGCAAGGCCGCGCGCCCACTCTGCCCACCCTGCCGCTCACCGGCGACCAGGCGACCCGCGCCACCGACGCCCTGCTGAGGCTGGTGCCCGAGCGGGACCGGACGGAGCTGCGCACCGAACTCGAAACGGCCCTGAGCAGCGGCGACGTATCGACCGCGCTGGCGACGACCGCGGCCGCCGCACTCGCCGACGGTTCACGGACCGCCGCCGCCGACCTGCGTACCACGCTCCAGGGGGGTACGTGGGACCTCACCGCGACCCTGGCGGCGGCGGGCAACGACCTGGACGCCCTGGAGCAGGCGCGCGAGCGGGTCCAGTGGCTGACGTACCTCCAGATCCTGGCCACCGTCCTGGCTCTGGCCTCTCTCGCGACGCTCTGGGCCACCGGCCCCGGCGCCCCGGCCCGGCGGCTGATGCGGCTGGGCCAGGCGATCGCCTGCGGCGGAATCCTCGCGGCGGCGGCCGTCCTGCTCACCCGGCTGGTCACCGGAGGCCGCTTCCTCGCGACCGAGGCCTCCTGGCCGCCGAGCGTCACCGCTTTGGTCGAGGACCTCCAGCGCAACGCCGTGGACCAGGCGGTGGCCACCGGACTGACCGCCGCGCTCACCGCCCTCGTCGGCGGCACCCTCCTCACCGCCACCGGCTGGGCCTTCCTCGTACGCCCGCGTACGCTCCCGGCACCCACCGCCGTACGCGGTGTGGCCGCCGGCGTCACCTGCGCCGCGCTGGCCGGCGCGCTGCTCGTCCCGCCCGTACTCGGCCCGTCCGCGCCCCGCCGCTGCCAGGGCAGCGCCGAACTCTGCGAGCTCCGCTACGACGAGGTCGCGCACCTCACGGCCCACAACGCCATGTCCACCACCGCCGACCGGTTCATCGGACCCCTCCAGGACCCCGACATCACGACCCAGCTCAACACCGGCGTCCGGGCGCTCATGCTGGACACGTACCACTGGGAGAGCCCGCAGGACATCGCCGCCCGCCTCGACAACCCGGAGTTCACGCCGGAGCAGCGCCGGCTCATCTCCTCCGCCGTCGACAAGGCCAACCCGCCGCGCGCGGGCCTCTGGCTCTGCCACAGCGTCTGCCGGGCCGGCGCGATCGGACTGACACCTACCTTGAAGGACATCGGCGACTGGCTCCGCGACCATCCCACCGAGATCGTGACGCTGATCGTCCAGGACGACATCGGCGCCGAGGAGACCGAGGAGGCGTTCCGCCGGGCCGGGCTCGACGACCTGCTCCACACTCCGTCCGAGGACCCCGACGAACCGTGGCCGACGCTGGAGGAGATGGTCGACAGCGGCCGGCGGCTGGTGGTGTTCGCCGAGAAGGCGGACGGCCCGGCGCCCTGGTACCGCAACTTCTACCGGTACGGGATGGAGACCCCGTTCGCCTTCCGCAGCCCCGGCGAGATGACCTGCGAACCGAACCGCGGCGACACCGGCAAACGCCTCTTCCTGCTCAACCACTTCGTCACAAACGGAGGCGGCAGCCGACTGGACGCGGGCCGGATCAACTCCCGTGACTGGCTGCTTGAGCGGGCCCGGGAGTGCGAGGCGGAGCGCGGCAGTCCGGTGAACTTCGTCGCCGTCGACTACACGACCGTCGGTGACGCGCTCGGCGCGGTGGAGGAGTTGAACAACCACCGTTCCCAAAAACGTCGGTGACCTCACGTCAGCTGATCGACGACAAGGTTGCGGACGAACTCCGGGGCGGGTGTCAGAGGCACATGAGAGGCTACGTCTTCAGCGGCCCCGCACCTGCGGACGGAGCCGCACGACGGCCGACAGAACGGGGAACCAGCGCACATGACCGCTCCGAGCGATCCCGCACCGTCCAGTGTTCCCTCGCCCGGCTCCGCCGCCGCTCCAGGAGGAGCCGGACGCCTGCTGGCCGTGAGCGACCTGCACGCGGCGGTCACCGACAACCGGCCCATCGTGGAGTCCCTCCGCCCGGCCTCCGACGCCGACTGGCTCATCGTCGCCGGCGATGTGGCGGAGCGCCCGGAGGACATACGGTGGGCGCTCGGCCTCCTCGCGGAACGTTTCGCCAAGGTGATCTGGACGCCCGGCAACCACGAGCTGTGGACCCTGGACAAGGACCCGGTCCAGCTGCGCGGCCAGGCCCGGTACGAGCACCTCGTCGAGCTCTGCCGCGAACTCGGCGTGATCACGCCCGAGGACCCGTTCCCGCTGTGGCCGGGCCCCGAGGGACCGGTGGCGATCGCGCCGCTGTTCCTCCTGTACGACTACACCTTCCGCGCCCCGGGGACGCACACGAAGGAGGAGTCGCTGGCCGTCGCCCACGAGTCCGGCATCGTCTGCAACGACGAGTACCTCCTCGACTCCGACCCTTATCCGACCCGCGACGACTGGTGCCGGGCCCGGGTCGCGGAGACCGAGCGCAGACTCGCCGCGCACGACCCGGAGATCCCGCTGGTCCTCGCCGGGCACTGGCCACTGGTCCGCGAACCCACGGACGTGATGTGGTATCCGGAGTTCGCCCAGTGGTGCGGCACCGTGCTCACCGCCGACTGGCACCGCCGCTTCAACGTCGCGGCCGTCGTCTACGGGCACCTCCACATTCCGCGTACGACCTGGTACGACGGTGTGCGCTTCGAGGAGGTCTCGATCGGCTACCCGAGGGAGTGGCGAGAGAGAGGCCATCCACGCGGCCTCCTGCGCCAGATCCTCCCGTACGAACGGGAGTCCGCGCCTCCGGCCCGTACCGGCAACGCCACCTCCGGAGGTTCCCTGTGATCGAGCGGCTGCTGCCCGGTGACGTCTCCTGCGCCGCGACGCGCGAGGAGAGCGTGGCGGACGGAGTCCTCTTCCCCGAGGAGGAGGAGCTGATCGCCCGGAGCGTGACCAAACGACGCAACGACTTCGCGACCGCGCGGGCCTGCGCACGGCGGGCCATGCGCCCGCTCGGCCTGGAGCCCGTCGCCGTACTCCACGGCAAGCGCGGCATGCCCCTGTGGCCCGACGGGATCGTCGGCAGCCTCACGCACTGCGACGGGTACCGGGCGGCGGCGCTGGCCCGCGCGGCGGACGTGCTCTCGCTCGGCATCGACGCCGAGCCGCACGCTCCGCTGCCGGAAGGCGTGGGGGAGTTGGTGGTGCGTCCCTCGGAGCGTGAACGGTTCGCCGCGCCATCGTCCGGGGAGGCGGGCGGGATCCACTGGGACCGGCTGCTGTTCAGCGCCAAGGAGAGCGTCTTCAAGACCTGGTATCCGCTGACCCTGACCGAGCTGGACTTCGACGAGGCGGATCTGACGTTCCACCGGAAGGACGACCAGGCAACGGAAGGCAGCTTCACCGCACGGCTGCTGCGCACCGATCCGGCCGTGCCGCCGGTGCTGGACGGGACATGGCGGGTGGAGGACGGCATCGTCGCCACGGCGGTGCTGCTGCGGCCGGACTGGAAGGATTCCTGAGGAGCGAATCTCAGGACCCGTCAGGCGAGGCGAGCGGCCGTCCCAGCCGGACGTTCCACCGGCCCGACCGGCCGCTCAGCTCCGTGAGGACGAGGGGCGCGACGTCCAGCCGCCAGAACGCCTCCACCGGCAGCGCGAGCGCGTGCACGACGGCGGCTCGTACGACGGCGGGTTCGGCGACCGCGAGGAGGCTCGCCGCCTTTCCGCCGCCGACCCCGTCCAGCCAGCCGCCCATCCGCTCCACCAGCGCCCGTAGCGACTCACCACCGTGCGGAGCCGCCGAGGGGTCGCCCATCCAGGCGGCCACCGCGTCGGGTTCGGTGGCGCCGACCTCGTCGAGCCGGTGGCCGCTCCAGCGCCCGAGGTCCCAGCCGGTGAGCGCAGGTTCGGTGCGGGCGGTGAGACCGAGCGCGGCGGCCGTCCCGAGGCACCGCTCGGACGGGCCGCTCAGAGCCGCGCCGGACTTCGGCACGGCGGCGCCCGCCGTCCGCGCGCTCCGCTCACCGGCCCGGTCCAGCGGTGCGTCACCGTCGAAGCGGACTTCCCGGAGCGCCGCGTTCATCGCCGGTGAGACCAACATCACCCGTACTGTCATGTTCCTGCCTCAAGTCGTTCCGTGGAGGCCTCAACGCCCATGACCGGCAGGCGATTCGAGGCCTGAAGCTCCGCAGATTGCACCATGGCGGTGCCTGCGTACAGGCGGTATGGTCACGTCGAACTTGACGAGGATGTGACGGAAGCCCGGTGAGAATCCGGCACGGTCGCGCCACTGTGTACCCGTACCTGTGCGGGAAGTCAGACCCAGCACCTTCGTCCGAGGCACCACGACAGGGACGCGTGTTCCCACAGGAGGTTCCGCCATGGCGCAGTCCGCCGCTCCCGCAACCGGCGCACCCGCGATCACCCCGATCTCGGCGAAGGCCATCGCCCCCTGGGCTGTCTTCGTCGGCATCCTGGCGCTCGTACTGCTGTACTTCGTCGGCGCCGAACAGGGTGCCACCGCGCTCATCTCGGGCGAAGGCGTCCACGAATGGGTCCACGACGGCCGTCACCTGCTCGGTTTCCCCTGCCACTGAGCCGCCTGCGGTATCCGGCAGGCACGTGGTCAAGGAATCCAGGGAACCAGGAAAACAGGGAACGTCTCGTGAACTCCATATCTGTCAGAGCTCTGCTCGTGCGCGGCATGATCGCGGGCGTGATCGCGGGTGTGCTGGCCCTCGCCGTCGCGTACTTCCTCGGCGAGTCCCAGGTGGACGCCGCCATCGCGCTCGAAGAGGCGCACAGCCATGCCGGCCACGGTGGCGGTGAGGAGGAGGAACTGGTCAGCCGTACCATGCAGGCGACCGGCGGCCTCGCCACCGCACTCCTGGTCTTCGGTGTCGCGGTGGGCGGGATCGCCGCGCTCGTCTTCTCGTACGCGCTGGGGCGCATCGGCGCTTTTGGCCCGCGCGCCACGGCCGCGCTGATCGCGGGAGCGGCCCTGCTCACCGTCTACATCGTGCCGTTCCTGAAGTACCCGGCCAACCCGCCGGCCGTCGGCAACCCCGACACCATCGGGCAGCGCACCACCCTGTTCTTCCTGATGGTCGCCCTCAGCGTGCTGCTGGCCGTCGCCGCCGTGATCATCGGCAAGCGGCTCGCACCGAGCCTGGGCAACTGGAACGCGACCATCGCGGCGGCCGCCGGCTTCGTCCTGGTGATCGGCCTCGCCTACGCCTTCCTGCCCTCCTTCGACGAGGTCGGCAAGGACTTCCCGGCCACCCTGCTCTGGAAGTTCCGGCTCTCCACGCTCGCCGTCCAGACCACGTTCTGGACCGGGTTCGGCCTGATCTTCGGCCACCTCACCGAGCGGCTGCTGGTCTCCGCGAACGGCGCCGACGCGCCCCGAGTGGCGACGCCCGTGGGCTGACCGTCCACGCTCTCGTCCTGTACGGAACCCGCCGGGGTGTATCCGGCGGGTTCTGTCGTTTCCGGGTCCGGTGGTGGGGATAGCACGGCTACGGATGCGGGGGCCAACTGGAGTAGCGTCGCTAACGTGCTGCTGTTAGCGTTGATGTCATCGGGATCCACGGAACCGCCGCGACCCCTGTCGCCGGGAGTGATGTCATGACCGAACAGACCGAGACCCAGGCCGAGTCGGATGCCCGGTCGAAGACCCGGTCCGACGCCGGGTCCGAGGCCGTGTCGACCGCCGGTGCGTCCCGCCGGGTGGCTGTGGTCACCGGCGGATCACGGGGCATCGGCCGGGAGAGTGCCGAGCGGCTCGCCGGCGACGGCCTCGCGGTCGTCGTCACCTATGCGGGCAACCGGACCGAGGCGGAAGCGGCCGTCGCCGCCATCACCGCGGCGGGCGGCCAGGCGATGGCGCACCAGGCGGATGTGGCCGACGAGGCCGCGGTGGCCGGACTCTTCGACGCGGCCGAGGCGGCGTACGGAGGCGTCGACGTGGTCGTCCACGCCGCGGGCGTGATGGCGCTCGCGCCGCTGGCCGAACTCGACCTCGCCGAGCTCGACCGGATGTACCGCACCAACATCCGCGGCACCTTCGTCGTCGACCAGCAGGCCGCGCGGAGGGTGCGCGCCGGCGGGGCCGTCATCAACTTCTCCAGCTCCGTGCTGTCGCTCGCACTGCCCGGCTACACGGCGTACGCCGCCACCAAGGGGGCCGTCGAGGCGATGACCCTGATCCTCGCCCGCGAGCTGCGCGGCCGGGACATCACGGTCAACGCCGTCGCTCCCGGACCGACCGGCACCGCTCTCTTCCTGGACGGCAAGGACGAGGAGACCGTCGCACGGATGGCCGCGCAGCCTCCGCTGGAGCGGCTAGGGTCCCCGCAGGACATAGCCGAGGTGGTCTCCTTCCTCGCCGGTCCGGCCCGGTGGGTCAACGGTCAGGTCCTGCGAGCCAACGGCGGCATCGTCTGAGGGGCTGGGGCCCGCCTTGATAGCGTCCTTGCGATGAGTACGACGAACACGCGGACCCGCATCCTCCAGGTGGCCGCCGAGCTGGTCGGCGATTCGCCGGACGGTGACATCTCCACGCGCGCCGTGTGCGAGGCGGCCCAGGTCGGAGCTCCCGCGCTCTACCGCCATTTCGGGGACAAGGAAGGCCTCCTGTCGGCCGTCGTCGACCACGGCTTCGAGCGCTATCTCGCGACGAAGCGGCAGCGCGACGAGAGCACGGACCCGGTGGAGGACCTGCGCCGCGGCTGGGACAGCCACGTGGAATTCGCCGTCCGCAACCCGAACCTCTACCGCCTGATGAACTCACCGGCGATGCGGACGCCTCCCGCCGCGGCGCTGGAGTCGCACCGCATCCTGACCCGCGACCTGGAACGGGCGGCCGCGCAGGGCCGGATAAGGGTCGCGCCCGAGCTCGCCGCCCAGATGGTCATGTCGGCCAATGTGGGGGTGGCGCTGATGCTGGTCGCCCGCCCCGCGACCTTCGACGACGCCGACCTGTCCCGCCGGGTGCGCGACGCCGTGCACGCCTCGATCCTCACCCCCGACGCGGCGCCGAGCGCGCCGGAGCAGATCGAAATCCCACCGGCCGCCGCCAGGTTGAGTGCTCTGCTGCGCCAGGCGCAGGGTTCGGGGCTCAGCACCGCCGAGGCGGCGCTGATGAAGGAGTGGCTCGACCGGGTGGCGAACACCGGCCCGGAGGACTGACTTGGCACGCCGTCAGGAGGTGGTGGGGGAGGGGGCGTCGCGGTCGCGCAGGCCGTCCTCCATGAGGCGGGCGGTGGTCTCGACGATGCCGGCAAGGTCGTCGCGTACGTCGTGCTGCTTGCTGCCGTACGGGCCGTACGCGGTCACCGAGAGGAGCAGGTCGCCGTTCCACAGCACGAGGGTGCGGCCGGGACGGCCCTGGTCGTCGGCCGGCTTGGCGTACGCGGTGGCGTGGACCCGCTCCGGCCCGCGCCCGTGCGCCCGGTCGAGGTCCTCCTTGACGCGGTACGCGTGGCGGGCGGGTGCGGTGTCCTCGTACACGGTGGCGGTCGTGCTGAGTTCCCACAGCGCCCCGTCCGGACCTGTGAGACCGGCCAGGCAACCCGTCTGGCGGTAGCGGGGCCGGGTGCCGTTCTCGCCGATGTCCTCCCTGGTGTCCGGGTCGGCGGAATCGGTGGTCGAGCCGACGGCGAACCCTTCGGCGAGCGGCGCGTCCGTGAGCAGTGCGCACGGGCGGCCGGTCCAGCTGTGCACCCCGGGCGCGCGGGCGGCGGACTTGCCCGAGGCCCCGGCCCCGTCCTGGCCGCTCCCGGAGCAGCCGGACACGGTCAACGCCGCCACCGCCGCGATCAGCGCGACCGCCCGCGCCCGGCCTAATTCCGCACCTCTGGCTCCGCGCATCCCCCGCCCCTTCGTCCCGGAAAACTCATTATCGGTTGCTCGTACGGGCGGGTAAAGGAGGGCAGGGCCGCACCGGAGCGGCGCGGCCCTGTCGTCGTACGCGTCCTCGTGCGGACCGGAGTCAGCTCTCCCGCGGCCCGAAGTCGCCGTCGAACGCGGCGGCCATTCGCAGCTGCGTCGCCGCCTCGGCCCGCCGCCCCTGGCGCTCCAGCGTCCGGCCGAGCATGAGGCGCGCGTAGCTCTCGACCGGGTCGCGCTCCAGGACCGCGCGCAGCTCCTCCTCGGCGCGGCCGAGCCGGGCGGAGTGGTAGTAGGAGCGGGCCAGCAGCAGCCGCGGCGCGACCTGCTCCGGCGCCTCCTCGACGAGCCCGCCGAGGATCCGGGCGGCCGTGAGGTACTCCTTTGCCTCGAAGAACATCTGCGCCCGGTCCCATCGGTCGGCGGCCGTGCCGAACTCGTAGTAGGTCTCGTTCACGTGTCCTCCTCGTCATCGTGCGGGTTACGTGTCCGGCGGCGACCACCAGGCGTCCCGCCATCCGTCGGTCAGCACAACACCGCATAATGGTTGAACATTCCACTAAAACTTTGGCGTGGATGCCGACGCTCCACGCCCGTACGGGAATAGGTTGAGCGCCATGAGCAATCTCGATCGCCAGGCCACTCCCTCCGTCTGCGGAGGGCGTGGTTTCGTCGTCGCCGAGCCGGTCCGTGAACTTCTGAATCCGCGCCGCGTACCGCTCGGCGAATCCACCGAGGTGCGCCGCCTGCTGCCCAATCTGGGCCGCCGCATGGTGGGCGCGTGGGCGTTCGTCGACCACTACGGGCCCGACGACATCGCGGACGAGCCCGGTATGCAGGTGCCGCCGCACCCGCACATGGGCCTCCAGACCGTCAGCTGGCTCCACGACGGAGAGGTCCTGCACCGCGACAGCCTGGGCAGTCTGCAGACCGTACGCCCCCGAGAGCTCGGCCTCATGACCTCGGGCCGCGCCATCAGCCACTCCGAGGAAAGCCCGAAGCCGCACGCCAGGTTCCTCCACGGCGCCCAGCTCTGGGTGGCCCTCCCCGACGCCCACCGCAACGTCGAGCCGCACTTCCAGCACCACACGGACCTCCCCACCGTGACCGCCCCCGGCCTCACCGCCACCGTGATCCTCGGCGAACTGGACGGCGCGGCCTCACCCGGCACCGCCTACACCCCGATCGTCGGCGCCGACCTCACCCTGACCGAAGGCGCCGAGACCCGCCTCCCGCTGGACCCGGACTTCGAGTACGCGGTCCTGTCGATGTCCGGAGAGGCCGAGGTCGACGGTGTACCGGTCCTGCCCGGCTCGATGCTCTACCTCGGCTGCGGCCGCACCGAACTGCCGCTGCGCGCCCTCTCCGACGCGGGCCTGATGCTTCTGGGCGGCGAGCCGTTCGAGGAGGAGATCGTGATGTTCTGGAACTTCATCGGCCGCTCCGGTGAGGAGATCGTGCAGGCGCGAAACGACTGGGAGGAGGGCTCGCGGTTCGGTGAGGTACGGGGCTACGACGGCGCCCGCCTGCCCGCCCCGGAACTGCCCGCGACCCCGCTGAGGCCACGTGGACGAGTACGCTGAACTGGGGAAACCTATGGACGGTCTGGCCGTTCTTCCACATCGGAGCAGGTGGCGGTTGGGGACCTGTGCAGCGTTCGCGTATGCGGGGAGTGCGATGACGGTTACGCCAGTGGCTTCCAGAATCTCGGTGCCCGCAGCAGCCGTGACGAAGGTGTCGGGCTCGCTCCACGCGGTTACGACGCGACGGAGGCCGACGTGCTGGATGAGCTGGGCGCAGGGGTGAGGTCGGGATGTTCGCCTGGCACGGGGCTCCAGGGAGCTGTAGGTCGTCGCGGTGGCGAGTCGTACGTCATCGGCGGCGAGCTGAGGCAGGACTCCTTCCTCGGCGTGGTCGTGGGGGTTGCGCTCGTGGAAGTAGCCGCGGGCCAGTTCGGTTCCGTCGGCTGTCCGATGTGCTGCCCGGAGGGGAGCTTCAGCCGGGTACGGCGGTGAGTGTGGGCACCGATCTGCCGCTGCTGGCTCTGGCTGCCCTGGCGCGGTGATAAGCACGCGGCACCCGCTTCCCCAGTGCGCGTACCTCCGCCGCGTAGTTCGCCTCCCCACCACGACCCGCAGCGTCGTGGCTCGCATGAAACCGCCCGGCGCCAACTCTCGAAGTGCACCCTCTGAGGAAACCCTGGGCCGCTACTTCACCCAGCGCCCGGGGCGCCGCGGTGGTGTCATCCCGGCCACGAAGTTCGGCGGCAGCATGGCGCCCTTCGACCCGAACTCCGACGGCGCCGGCCGCAAGGTGATCCGGGCCGGCTCGACGCCTCCCTGCGAAGGCTCGGCTGCACCGACAGGCAGTTGAGGCCCACCGAGGACGACCGGCTGGCGACCGACGACCACAGCGACCTGGCGTGGGACGCCCGTGCGCTTGACGAACTCACCTCTTTCAGTGCGGAGTTGGCCGACTTCGTCCGCGGCATGGCCGACCCGCTGACCCGGTTCGACGGTTACGGCGACCGGTTCGCCGCCGCACTGACCCGCGTTCGGGCGGGAGAGGGGCAGTGGGTGGCGGGCGTGAAGGTACCGCGTTGCCAAGCGGTTTGGATGAAGTTCCGCGAGGACCTGCTGTCGACGCTCGGCATCGCCCGTGGCGCCGGTCAGGAAGGCCGGTAGTCCCGGACCACGGCTACGCGACACCTCGCGACGCACGCGCACAGAACCGCATCTGCCGGCCTGACCGCACCAGGGCCCTGCTTCACATCCACGTGAATACGGTGGTGCAGTGCCCGGAACGCATCGGTTGAGCAGGGCGGTTCCTGCCGGAGCCGGGCGGCAGGAAAAATTTGTCGTGGCCAGACCAATCGATCCCGTGTCCGGCTCCGAATAGACGACATCAGCAACCGAATGAAGCTCCGGCTCCGCGCCGGAACTTCCGGAAGGGGATGCGTCTTCGTGATAGCCCGCCGTACAACCCGCCTCGCCGCACTGCTCGTTCTGCCCGCCGCGCTCACCCTCGGGGTGTCCGTGCCGGCCCTGGCTCACGAGGGGCACCCCGCCGGCACAACGAAGGCGGTCGACGGCGACACGTACCAGATCGACCTGGAGCAGCTGAACGACTCCGGCGCCAGTGGCGCCGCCCTGGTCAGCCTGGAGGGCGACAAGCTGACCGTGAAGATCGACGCGCAGGGGCTGGTCCCCGGCCAGCCGCACGCCCAGCACATCCACGGCTCCACCGACGGCCACGACTTCCGCTGCCCGGACAAGAGCGCGGACAAGGACGGCGACGGCATCGTCACCACCGCCGAGGGCCTGCCCATGTACGGGGACATCAACATCTCCCTGACCACCAAGGGCGACACATCCAAGGACAGCGGCCTCGCGGTGGACCGGATGCCCGTCGCGGACAAGGACGGAAAGCTGACCTACTCCCGCACGATCACCGTCTCCAAGGACGTGGCGGACCACCTCAAGGACCTGCACGTCGTGCAGCACGGCATCGACCGGAACAACGACGGGAAGTACGACTTCGGCGCGGGCAAGAGCGAACTCGACCCCAAGCTGCCTCAGGAGGCCACCGCCCCGGCCAACTGCGGCATGGTCAAGGGCGCCGCGGTCGGCTCCATGCCGGCGGGCGGTGTCGAGACCGGCGGCGGGACCACCGAGGGCGTGGAGTCGCCGGGCATGCTCGCCGCCGGAGGCGCGGCCGTCCTCGCGGCCGGCGGACTGTTCGCCGTACGCCGCCGGACGCGGACGTCGGAAGCCCGTCACGACGGCTGACCACCGGCTCCGTACCTGATTGACGCCCCATCACGGCCGAGTACAGGAAACAGGCAACAGGAAAAGGTGAAGCGATGGACAGGGCACCCGACGAGAATCCGCCCCGCAGGTCGTCCTGGCGGCGCCGGGTCCCTCTCCTCGCCATCGCCGCGCTACTCGTGACGGGCGGGTTGCTGCTGGCGCTGGGAACCGCGCGACAGCAACCCGCCCCACCCCCCGCGGCCGACAAGGGCGCCCCGTCCGCCGCCCCACATACACCGGCACGCTCACCGGCGCCTTCCGCCGAGGCGCGGACCACCGCACTGCCGCCCGCCCGTCCCCTCAGCATCACGATCCCGTCACTCAAGGTCACGTCGGACCTCGAACAGCTCGGGCTGGGAAAGAACCGCGCGATGGAGACGCCGAAGGACCCGGCGAAGGCCGGCTGGTACCGCCCCGGAACCACCCCCGGCGCGATCGGTCCCTCCGTGATCGCCGGACATGTCACCTGGGACGGAGTACCGGCCGTCTTCTTCAAGCTCACCGAACTCGAACCCGGTGACCGCATCGACGTCAGGCGCGCGGACGGCACGACGGCGGTGTTCGCCGTCGACCGGACCGCCACCTACCCCAAGGACGACTTCCCCACGGTCGAGGTCTACCGCAACCTCGACCACGCCGGACTCCGACTGATCACCTGCGGCGGCGACTTCTCCGAGAAGGACAGCCGCTACGCCGACAACGTCGTCGTCTACGCCAGCCTGACCGGCCACCGGGGCAGATGACTCAGCGGGCTGGCGCTCAGTGCTGGTCGAGGGGTAGGGCGAGGTCGGTGACCTGGTGGTGCCGGGGGAAGGTGCCGAGGTCGCGGGCGGTGCCGGTGAGCACGTCGATCGCGTACAGGTGGGCGGCGCCCGCGGTGTTGAGGGTGGCGAAGCCGTGGTTGGTGCCGTGCTTCGGCGAGAAGTAGATGTCGAAGCCGGCGTCCGGGCCCGTGTCCATGCCGAGGTTTCCGGTCGGGGTGAGGTTGCCGGCGTTGGCGGGTGACTGGAGGGAGAGGCGGTCGGTGAGGGGGTCGATGTCGAACAGGGTGGTCGCGGTGGCGGTGTTGAGGTCGTTGTTGGTGTAGGCGGCGCCGGTGACGCCCTGGGCGGTGGAGGGTGGTGTGGTGGGGTTGGTGAGGGTGCCGTCGGTGGTGGTGCCGGGCGGAGCGGTGTTGTCGTCGATGTTGTGCCGCAGGTTCTGTCCGGTGTCGCTGATGACGCGGAGCCGGTTGGCGGCGGGGTTGAAGTCGACGCCGAACCGTTTGCCGGAGACGGTGAGCTGGGAGACCTTCCGGGCCTGGGCGTCGGAGGTGCCGAGGGTGTAGATGCCGCCTCCTTGTCGCCGACGCCGTAGAGCTTCCCGTTCTGGACGCGGAAGTCGACCCCGACGATCTTGGTGTCCCCGCGCAGCCCGGCCACTTTCCTGATGGCCGAGGTCTCGGCGGGCCGGTCGATCCCGAACGCGACCAGCCGCTGGTCGGTGGTCAGCCCTGAACGACCGCCTCCTGGACGCCGGCGGCGCGGACAGGGTTCGCGACCGAATCCGCAGAGCGGAGTGGGTGTTCTCCGGGCCCGGCAGCCCTTCGTACGCGCTGGGCCGTTGGAACACCCAGCGCCTCGGAGAGATTCTCCGCGAGCGAGTGAGGCGCGGGTACGGCGTGACGGTCATGGCTTCCGGCGGCATGCACGGTGGGATTCGCGGCGCTGCCCGCCTACGAGATCTACAAGGCCGGACATCCCCCCGAGTGGCTCACCGGGCTGGACCTGATGGGCACGCTCGGACTGCGGGTAGCGGTGATCCCGCACTACGACAACACCGAGGGCGGCACGCACGACAGTCGATTCTGCTGCCTCGGCGAACCCCGCCTCACCGCTCTGGAAGAGGAACTTCCTGACGACAGTGCCGTCCTCGGCATCGACGAGCACACAGCCGTCATCGTCGATCTCGACACCTCGCTGGTACGAGTGTGGGGTCGGGGTGCCATGACGATCCGACGTCAGGGGATCAGTGCCCCGGTGTTCGGCGGCACCGCGCTGACCCTGGAGCAGCTGCGCGGGCTGGTGAAAGGCACACGGCCCGCGGCGGTTCCCTCGTCCCGTCAGTCCGCCGAAGTGGCCGGCGACGCCGCGCACAGGGCCAGGAGCGACGCGGCCACGCTCCAAGAGACAGTTGCTGCGGCCGAGTTGAGTTTCAGCGCCGTGCAGAAGGCGAGGGACGCCGCGAGAATGGCCGACGTCGTGGTGGAGCTGGAGTCGGTGATCGCGACGTGGAGCGCCGACATGGAGGAGGACCCAAGGCGGGGAATGGGCCCGTACGGTTCTGCATGGCTTGATCCGCCGTCTCGCAGGGGCCGCCGGACGCGGTCTGAGCGAGCCGGAGCGCACACTCGGGCGGATCGTGGCTCCTCTGCTGGAGCTCCGTACGAGGTTTCGCACGGAGGGCGCCTACGAGCTGGCGGATGCGGTGCGTGAGGCCGTGGCAGCCGGGGGCGTCCGGGTCCGCGACTCGGCGGAGGGCAGCGAGTGGCGGTGGGAAGAGGAAACCGACGACCAGCAGACCTCTGCGGAAGCGTAGAGGCCGCGACCCTTATGAGTCGAATTGCGCATCTGCATATAGTTTGCAATAAGATCATTGAAGGGCCCCTCCCTTCCGGGGCCCCCGCCGACGATGGAGCCGTGCACCATGCCGCTCACCCGCTCGAAGCGCCCGATGCGCCGCCGGTCGCCGTCGAAGTGGTGCTGCTGCGGCACGATTCAGCCGACGGCTTCACCTACCGCCGACTCGCCACGGCACTGTGCAGGGGAATGAGCCCGGACCGGGTGGCGAGGAGTCTCGCGCTCCTGGACGAAGACAGCGACGGCCGAGTGCGACGGCGCGGTCGTCGTGGACTCCGAAGGCGATGTCGAGGACCTGCCGCAGCTTGTGCTTGCGCATGTAGTCGTTCTCGAACAGGAAGTTCTTGTCCGCGACGCCGCTGAAGGCGCGTAGGAGGGTGCGCCGAGCTGGGACGATCGCCCGAACCGGCGTCGGGCGGACGGGTGTGGTGAAAGCTCCGGTTCTCTCCGGGAGGTAGTTCAGCGGCTGTCACGGAGCGTCGCGTAGACGAGGGCGATGAACCAGAGCAGTCCGAGCACGAGCAGGATGGTGCCGAAGACCACCAGAGGCACCGAGGCGGCGTGCTGTTCGGCGGCCATGGCGTCGTAATTGCTGCCGCCGTGGAGCTGGGTGTGGCCCGCCCGTCCGCACCACTCTCTGGGGGACATCACGGCGTCACCGCACTTGACCGGTCCACTGCTGGGAAGACCGAAGTACAGCAAGGTCCCTCCGACACCCCGGGCTCTGCACCAGGACCTGAAGCGCTCCCGGATGGTCACCGTCCTCGGCGGCGAGGGCCACGGCATCTACCCGAGCGGCAACGCGTGCGCGGACGGGAGGGTCACCGGATACCTGCTCATCGGGAAGCTGCCGGCGCAGGACGTGTCCTGCCGCGCGACCGCCGAGTCGAACGCGGAGGCACGGCAGAACCAGCGGCGGGACGAGATCCCCGGCTCCCCGCTCCCGGAGCGCGCTCCGGACCGGTTCTGAGTCAGTTCGTACGGGACAGAGCCGTATGACGCGGTGAAAGCCGTGTGACGCGGTGAATAAGGGGCGGGACCCGCGACATGAGGGTCCCGCCCCGTCGTCCGCTTCGGGACAAGCCCGTCGTACGTCGTCGTCTCAGCGCACCGGGTCGCGCGGCCCCACCGCGTGCACCTCGATCCCGGGCGCCGCCAGCAGCGCGGAGATCAGCTCCCGAGAACCGCCGACATAGGTGCTCACCAGACCCACGTCCCCGCCGACGCACCACGCACGGTCCTCCGGCCACCACAGGTCCGGCAGCTCCGCGAACTCGTCCAGCTCCACCGGAGACACGACATCCGCCAACGTCCCGGAGAGCAGCACCTCTTCGCGGCCTGGCGTGAGGAAGGCGGGGAAGCGGTCGAAGTCCCACCGGCCGTAGCCCTGCCACAGGCCGAACCAGCAGGTGTCGGCGGTGGTGGTGTGCCGGGCCAGGACAGGGATCAGCGCCTCGGCGACGTCCGGCGGGGTCGGGCCCTCGGCCGCGTCTCCGTCCTCCGTCGCCGGGTGCAGGACGCGGGCGTAGGCGGCGAAGCCGGGGCCGGAGATCCCGGCCACCCTGCCGAAACCGCCCTCGGCCTCCGTGAGTCCGGTGAGCCACCGTGCCGGGTCGAGGCCGTCGGCGCGCACGCGCAGCCGGCCGTAGAGGTCGGGTGCCGTGTCGCGGTCCACCCGGGGGTAGTCGTCCATGCGTTGAGGCCCCCGCCCGTCGGATCAGGGCGCCCGCTGTACGGCGGCCCTGTGGTCGGTCCTCATCGTAGGCGAGGCTCCGGTGACGACCGGCCCGTCGCCTCCGCCGGGCAGGAAGCGGTCTCGACGAGCCGCCGCTGCGCCTGCTGTTGGTCTCGACGCGTACACGTACGGACGTGGAGCCTGGGCGGGCCGTGTGGAGGAGGACGAGAAGTGGCGGCACGTCAGCGTCTCCACCGATCACGACGAGGCCGAGGGCGACGGCTCCCGCCGGCTCGCCGACCAGCGGCTTCCGCACAGGTGCGGGTTGCCCGTCGAGCCGCACCTCGTACGGCTCCAACTCCGTGCGGCCGCCGACCGCATGACCGTATCGCCGTACGGAAACCCGGTGTCTGAACAGCCGGTGCCAAGGAGGAGGACACGGCTCCCCACTCGATCGGGTGGATCTTGCTCCTGATCCACGCGGCTCGGGTGGGAAGCGTGGCCGCCGACGCGATCATTCGGCGGTGATCTCGTCGATGAGGACGGCACACCGTCCCAACTCCCTGGTCCCAGCCGGGATCGGCGCACTCGCTCTCCTCACGCTGCTCCCATCGTCCCGACCGCCGCCGCACCCGCGCAGGACCCGGCGGCCCGGACCACCGCCCAGGCACCGCACCGCCTCACCACGCAGGCCGAGCGCCGGACCGACGCCCGGCTCGACGTCCTGCAGAGCGACCCGGCCCGGCTGAAGGCCTTCTTCGCCGCGCTGCCCAGGGGCGGCGACCTCCACAACCACCTGTCCGGAGCGGTCACCACCGAGTACCTCATCCAGCTCGCGGGGCGAGAACGGGCTGTGCATCGACTCTCCCGCGGCAGTTCGAACGAGCGCGTGCTCACCCAGATGGCCGTCGGCCTGCGCCTCGCCGAGCGCGACCCGCGGTTCGTCGCGGTCAACCTCGTCCAGCCGGAGGACGGCGAGAGCGCGCTGCGCAACTACAGCCTCCAGATGCGGATGCTCCAGTACCTGCGCACCCAGTATCCGGAACGTCCGGATCACCTTGCGCGCCGGCGAGCTGACGCCCGGCCTGGTCAAGCCCGAGGACCTTACCTTCCACATCCGCGAGGCCGTCCTCGTCGCCGGAGCCGAGCGCATCGGCCACGGTGTCGACCTGGTCCACGAGGACGACTGGCGCGGACTCGCCCGGACCATGGCCCGGCGCGGCGTCGCCGTCGAGGTGCCGTTCAGCAGCAACAAGCAGATCCTCGGCGTGGCCGGGGGCGACCACGCGTTCAACGCCTACCGCCACTACGGCGTTCCCGTGGTCCTGGCCACCGACGACCCGGGCGTCTCGCGCATCGACATCAGCCACGAGTACCAGTACGCGCGAGAGACCTACGGCCTGAGCTACACCGAGCTGAAGGACCTGGCCCGCGCCTCGCTGGAGTACGCGTTCCTCGACGGCGACGGCCTGTGGGCCACCGGATTCATCCGCGCCGGCTACCGCCCGGTGCGCGCCTGCGCCGGAGCCAGGCCCGGCATCGTTCCGCCCGCACCGGACTGCGTCCGCCACCTGGAGAGCAATCCGAAGGCCGCGACCCAGTGGCGCCAGGAGGCGGCGTTCGCCGGATTCGAGCGGCGGTACGGCGGATCGCGCTGACGTTGCGCCGCCACTGAGGCACGGCGGCGCGGGCCGCACGCCATGAACTGCGGCCCGCGCCGCCCACGGCTACGCTCGAAAAATGGCAGACAGCGGAGACCGGCCCGAGCCGCCACCGGACAGCCCCGAAGGCCCGGCGGACCCAGCGACCCACGCGCTGCTCGCCTCCGCCGTGGACGCATGGGCCGACGCGATCGTCGCGAACGACGCCGAGCGGATCGCCGCCTTCATGGCGGACGAGTGGGTCATCGTCTCCGAGTCCGGCATCACGGACCGCGACACCTTCCTCGCCTACGTCACCTCCGGCGACCTCACCCACTCGGCGATGCGGGCCATCACCCCGCCGAGGATCCGCGTTCACGGGGACACCGCCGTGGTCACCGCACGAATCACCAACACCGCGCACTACGGCGGCGACCGCTTCGACGCCGACGAATGGACCACGGACATCTTCGTCCGGCGCGGCGGCCAGTGGCGGTGCGTGCTGAGCCACATCACGCCCGCCGCCCTACCCGAGGGTTCATGAGCCGCCTCGGCTACCCGGCGGCCGCCGCCGTCTTCGCCATCGGCATGGCCGGCACCACGCTGCCCACACCGCTGTACGGGCTCTACCGCGAGGAGCTCGGCTTCTCCGAACTGATGGTGACCGTCGTCTTCGCCGTCTACGCGCTCGGTGTCATCGCCACGCTGCTCCTCGCCGGGAACATCTCCGACGAGGCCGGCCGGCGGCCCGTCCTCCTGGCCGCGCTCGGCTTCTCGGCGGTCAGCGCGTTCTGCTTCCTCTTCGAAGGCGGGCTGCCCGCGCTCTTCGCGGGCCGTCTGTTGTCGGGGTTCGCCGCCGGGCTGCTGAGCGGTGCCGCGACCGTCACGGTGATGGAACTCGCGCCACCGGGACGGGCGGCGAGAGCCGGTCTCGCCGCGACCGCCGCCAACATGGGCGGCCTCGGGTGCGGCCCGCTCCTGGCCGGGCTCCTCGCCGAGTACGCACCCTGGCCCCTGCGCCTGCCCTTCCTGGTGCACCTGGCGCTGCTCGCCGCGGCCGCCGTGCTGACCTGGCTTCTGCCGGAGACCGTCACCTCCCGCGTACGAAGGCCACGACTGCGCCCGCAAGGGCTCGCCGTCCCGCCTCAGGTGCGCGGCGTGTTCGCCCCATCGGCGCTGGCCGCCTTCGCAGGGTTCTCGCTGCTCGGCCTCTTCACAGCGGTCGCGCCGGCGTTCGTGGCCGAGACGCTCGACGTGCACAACCTGGCCCTGACCGGCCTTGTCGTCTTCACCGTCTTCCTCGCGTCGACGGCCGGCCAGGCGCTCATGGGCCGGGTGGGGGAGCGGCGGGCGCTGCCTGGCGGGTGCTTCGTCCTGGTCGGCGGCTTGGTGCTGGTGGCAGCCTCCTTGCTTTTCGCCTCGCTGCCGCTGCTCGTCGCCGGAGCGCTCTGCGGCGGCCTGGGCCAGGGGCTGGCGTTCCGGGGCGCGGTGACGGCGATCAGTGCGGCGGCACCGGCCGAGCACCGGGCCGCGACGGTCTCCACGTTCTTCGTCGTCGCCTACCTGGGCATCTCGCTGCCGGTGGTCGGCGTCGGCGCCCTGACCCTCTGGATCGGTCTCAGGAACGCCGGGCTGACCTTCGCCGCGTGTGTGCTGGTCCTGGCGCTGAGCGTCGGCCTGCACCTGGCCCGGAGCACCGCCGCCCGCGCGTGACGGACGCCGGAGCCACCACCGTACGGCCTCCTCCACCGCGCGGAGAGGCTGGAGCGCCGCACCACCAGCTCCGGCTGGAGCACCACCCGCCGGTGCTCGTGCGCCGCCGGATCGCCGCCGGTCCCGGTCTCCTCCAGCAGCAGCCCGGCCGCCGGCGCCCCCATCGCCACCGCGGGCTGCCGTACGGACGTGAGCGGTACGGCGGCGGCCGCCGCGAACTCGATGTCGTCGTATCCCACCAGGGCCAGATCGCCGGGGACGGACACCCCGGCCGCGAACAGCGACTGCAGCACGCCCAGCGCCAGCAGGTCGTTGGCGCAGAACACGGGACGAGGACGAACGGGATGCCGTGGCGCCGGAAGGCCGCGATGTCGCGCCCGGTCGCGTCGGCCGGCGTGAGCAGCACACCGCGCACCCGCTGCTCGGCGAAGAGCGACAGGTACTCGGCCTCCTCGCCGGGTACCGGCTCCTGCTCCGACCGACCTTCCCCAGCTGGTGCTACCAGATCGACCGGGGCGCCACGACGATGTGGGAGCGGTGGGACTCCAACACAGCGGCGCCCGGCACCTGCGGATGGCGGACGGCTGCGCCGTCTTCGCGGTCGGCTCCGGCGACCACCACTTCAGGGCCTGACCCGTCCGCCCGGTACGAAAACGGAGCCGGGCCCGGTGCGTTTCGTACGCCACCGGACCCGGCTCCGTTTTCGTAAGCCCCTCACCCCTCGCCGCGGGACCGCCAGAGCAGCCAGATGAAGTACGGCGCGCCGATCACCGCGGTCAGCAGGCCCACCGGGATCTGGGCCGGAGCGATGATCGTCCGGCCCACCGTGTCCGAGACGACCACCAGCAGTGCACCGAGCAGCGCGCTCACCGGGACGACCCGCACATGCCGCCGGCCCACCAGCGCCCGGGCCGCGTGCGGCGCGACCAGGCCGACGAAGCCGATCACGCCGACCGCCGCCACGGCCCCGGCGGTCAGGACGACGGCGATGGACAGCAGCCCCAGCCGGGTGGTGCCCAGGCGGACACCGAGCAACCGAGGCGTGTCGCCGTCAAGACCGATGAGGTCGAGGTCGCGGCGCAGCACGGCCAGCACCGGCAGCGCGGCCGCCAGCGCCACCAGGACCGGGATGAGCTCCGGGAACGTACGCCCGTAGGTCGAACCACCGAGCCAGGCCAGCGCCTTCGTCGCGTTGTACGGGTCGGTGAGCACGATCAGCAGCGATACGAGCGCACCGCCGCCCGCCTGGACGCCGATACCGATCAGCACCAGCCGGTTCTGCTCCAGCCCACGCCGTGCGGCCAGACCGAAGACCAGTGCGGCGGCCGCCGCCGCACCCGCCAGCGCGGAACCGCCGATCAGCCAGAAGCTCGCCAGCGGTACGACGGTGAGGACGGCCACCGCTCCGATCCCGGCCCCGCTGACGACGCCGAGGACGCCCGGCTCCGCCAGGGGATTGCGCGACACCGCCTGGACGACCGTGCCCGCCACCGCCAGCGCCGCACCGGCCAGCAGGGCCGCGGCGACCCGGGGGACGCGGGTGTCGAGGACGTACGTCGTGAACTGTCCGGACCGGTCCGCGAGCCAGTTGACCACATCGCCGAGGAGCAGCGTGGCGTCGCCGAGGAGCGTCGCCGCCACCACCGCGCCGAGCAGTCCCACAGCCGTCACCACCACGGTGACGACGAACGCACGCCGGCTGCGCAGCCGCGCGAACGCCGTCGAGCCGGTGTCCGTGCCCATGTCCCGCGACCGGTAGGCGAGGAAGACCAGGACGAGCGCGCCGAAGCAGGTCGTGACGATCCCGGTCGGCACCTCGGCTCCCGCCTGCGCGCCGAACACCGCACGCAGCAGTACGTCCGCGCCGAGCACCACGAGCACGCCCGCGAGCGCCGACGCCGGGATGAAGACGTGGTGGCGGACCAGGCTCGGAACCCACGTACTGAGCAGGCGGACCACCGCCGGCGCGCACAGCCCGACGAAGCCGATCGGCCCCGCCACCGTCACGGCGACCGCCGCGAGCAGCACGGCGAGGACCACGGCGACGGAGCGCGTCAGCCGGGGACTGACGCCGACGGCCGCCGCACCGTCGTCGCCGAGCGCCAGGATGTCCAGCCGCCGGCCCATCAGCATCAGCCCGGCGAACGCCACGAGCGCGACGGGCGCGAGCCGGTCGATGGACTGCATGCCGATCTGCGCGAGCGACCCGTTGCCCCAGGCGAACAGACCGGTCGTCTGCTGGGAGCGCAGGAGCAGCAGCATCCCGCTCAGCCCGGAGAGCGCGAGAGTGAGCGCCGAGCCCGCCAGCACCAGCCGGATCGGACCGGCGCCCGCCCGCGACAGACCGAGGACGACGCCCGCCGCGAGCAGCCCGCCGAGGAAGGCCGTACCGCCCGCCGGGAGCGCGGGCAGCGTGATGCCGAACGCGGCGACGGCGACGACCGCGAGGTACGCGCCCGCGTTGACGGCGAGAGTGTCGGGCGAGGCCAGCATGTTGCGTGACACCGACTGGAGGGCCGCGCCCGCCGCGCCGAGCGCGCAGCCGACGAGGAGCCCGGCCGCGAGCCGGGGAAGCCGGGAGTCCAGGACCACGGCGGCGCTCTGCTCGTCGGCGCTCCGGTCGGAGGCCGGACCGGTGAGCAGCTGCCAGAGCGTGTGCAGGTCGACGGCTGCCGTGCCCTGGCTCAGGTGGACGACCGCGAGGGCGCCGAGGGCCAGGAGCGTGGCGAGCGCGAGGAGGAACAGGCGGCCGCGGCGGGCCGGGCGGCCGGTCGCGGCCGGGGAGGGTGGATCGGCGTGACCGGCCGCGCCCGCCACCGTGTCGACGGCGGCGGGCGGGGCGGGAGTGGTGCGGGTGCTCATCGTCAGGCGGTCAGCGCGCCGACGAGCGCGTCGATGTAGTCCCGCATGGACGCGGTCCCGCCGAACATCCAGATGCCGTCGGGCAGCCGGTGGACCTGGTCGTTCTTCACGAACGGCAGCGACTTCCACACCGCGTTGTCCTTGAGCCCGTCCTTGAACGGGTCGCCGCCGTCGGCGTCGTTGGCGATGTACGCGAACCGCGCGTCGCCGATCTTCGTCAGCCCCTCGACGTCGGTGGCCGCGAGTCCGTAGGCCTTGTCGCCATCCAGCTTCCACGGGCTGACCAGGCCGAGTTCGGTGTTCACATCGGCGAGCAGCGAGCCCTTGACGTACGGCCGCACCGAGACCTGGTTGCCCTCCTGCCAGCCGTCGGCGAAGGCCACTTCCTTGCCGCCGAGCCCGGCCGCCGAAAGCTTCTTCCTGCCGTCCTCGACCGCCTTGCGGAAGGAGGCGATCTCGCTCCTGGCCTTCTCCTCGGTGCCGGTGGCCTCGGCGATGAGGTTGACGTTGTCGACCATCTGGTCGATCTGCCGGCCGGCGTCGGCCGAGCGCACCACGACGACCGGCGCGGCCTTGGACAGCTGCGCGATGGCGGAGTCGGAGAGGTCGCTGGTGGCGACGATCAGGTCGGGCTTGAGACCGGCCACGGTGGCGACGCTGGGCTCGCCGCGGGTGCCTATGTCCTTGACGCCCTTGGTGAGCGGCGCGGAGGTGTCGTACGCCGTGTAGCCCTTGACGTCGGCCACGCCGACCGGCTGCACGCCGAGCGTCACGAGCGTCTCGACGACGTTCCACTCGGTGCCGACGACCCGCTTGGCCGGACCGTCCAGCGTGACCTTCTTGCCACGGGAGTCGGTGACCGTCACCGAGCCCTCCTTGGCGGACTCCTCCTTCGGCGCCTCGGTGGTGCCGCAGCCGGAGAGGACGAGCGCGGCCGTGGCGGCGAGGACGGGCCAGGTCAGGTACTGGTTCTTCATGAGAGGGTTCAGGGCCTTTCGGTACGGAGGTGGTGGCGGCCCACCGCGCGGGTGCGCGGGATGCCGGTGGAGGGGTCCGGTTCGACGTCGATCCGGATGCCGTAGGTCTGGGTCAGCCGCTCGGATTCGTAGACCTCCGCGGGGGTGCCGGAGGCGGCGATCCGCCCCGACGAGAGCAGGACGACCTGGTCCGCCACGGCGGCGGCCTGGTCCAGGTCGTGCAGGACGACCCCGACGGTCACGCCGTGGGTGTCGGCGAGATCGCGGACGAGATCGAGGATCTCCACCTGGTAGCGCAGGTCGAGGTAGGTCGTCGGTTCGTCGAGCAGCAGCACGTCGGTGTCCTGTGCGAGACAGCAGGCGAACCAGACGCGCTGCAGCTGGCCGCCGGAGAGGCTCTCGACACCGCGCTCGGCGAAGTCGGTGAGGTTGGTGACGGCGAGCGCGTGGTCGATCGACCGGGCGCCGTCGGGATCACCACCGCGCAGCCGGCCCCGGTAGGGGTGGCGGCCGAACCCCACCACGTCCCGCACGCTGAGCCCCGCCGGAGCGTTGCGGCTCTGGGCGAGGAGGGTGATGCGGCGGGCGAAGTCGTTACGGGACAGAGCGAGGGCGTCGACCGGTTCGGCGTCGTCCGGTGCGGACACCGTCACCGTGCCGGTACGGGCCTTGTGGAGCCGGGCGACGGCACGCAGCAGGGTGGACTTCCCGCTGCCGTTGGGCCCGATCAGGGCGGTGACCCGACCGCGAGGCAGCCGCAGGTCGGCCCCGTGGACGACGTCGGCGCGGTCGTACGCGACGGTCATGCCGCGGGCGTCGAGGCCGATGCGGCCGGAGGGGCCCAGGGAGCTGTCGGGGCCCGCGGCGGGTCCGGGCGCGGTGGGCCGGAGCGGCGGGCTGTCTTCACGGTCGTGGGCAGGAGCGATCACGACGGTGAGGGTAGCCTAACCTTAATTTTGCTTCGCACCCGGTATACGGAAGGTTCAGTTCCGAGGGTCATGGGCGGCTCCGGCGGTCACCCTTGAGGTGCGGCCACGCGAACGCGCATGGGTCCAAAAGGCGTTGGTTTCCAGACGAAGCGGCTCGCGGAGGTTTCCCGCCGCTTCCGCGTCACCGCAGGTCAGGCGGTCGTTTTCCGTTGAACCGTCGGCGGCTGTCCATATGCTGGACGCGCTCTCCGGCCCGTGTGAGCTGCCCGAACGACCATCCGGTCGGCTCGAACGAACGTCTGCGGCCGGAAGCGGGCTGTCGATGTGCGCCTACTTTCCGCATACGCAAGACTCCTGACCGCAATCAGCACCCAGCGAGGAGTTTTCACTCATGCGACACAACCGTCACGCCATCTTCGCAACCATCGCCGCGAGCACCCTGGTCTTCGGTGGTCTCGCGGCCACCTCCGCCTACGCGGCACCGGCGAAGGCGGAGAGCCTCTACGCGCCCTCCGCGCTCGTCCTCACCGTGGCCCAGGGCGAGGACCCGCTCACCGCGACGGTCCAGCGGGCGGTCACGCTCACCTGCGCGCCGAGCGCCCGGGGCACTCACCCGGACCCGGAGGCCGCGTGCGCCGAACTCGATTCGGTCGGTGGCCAGTTCACCGCGCTGGCCCGCACCTCGCCGGACCGCATGTGTACCCGGCAGTGGAACCCGGTGACGATCACCGCTCACGGCGTCTGGCACGGCAAGCGTGTCACGTTCGCGACGACGTACGGCAACGCCTGCGAGCTGGCCGGCAGCATGAACGACAGCGCCGTCTACTCCTTCTGAGCCTGTTCGGCACCCTCGGGAGCATCCTGCGTCACCCGGGTTCCCGGGTGACGCAGCGCGAACAGGAACGCGATGGCCAGCACGATCGCCATCCCGTAGAACACCCACTGGTTGGCCTGGGCGAAGTCCATCCGGATCGCCTGCATCGAGTCCTTCACCGCATCGGCCACCGGACCGGTCCCGGAGGGACCACGGGTGTCGGCCTGACCGGTCACCGCCTGCGCGACCGACTCAGCCGCACCGCCCGCCGCACCCTCCGGCACACCCTTGCCGACCAGCGTGCCCTCCACGTTGGTGATCGTGCGGTGCGTCAGCACCGTGCCGAAGACGGCGAGTCCGATGCTGGCCGCGAAGTTCCGCACGGTCTGGGTGATCCCGGTGACCTCACCGTACGAAGCACCGATCGCCCGGTTCACCGCGTCGGTCGAGGCCGGCGCCAGCAGCAGCCCGATGCCCGCACCGGCCATGGCCGCGTACAGCCACTGGTCGTGCATGGAGAGCGTCGTCAACTTCTGCGCCCACAGGAAGAATCCGACCGCGCCGAGCGCGGTGCCCAGCTTCAGCGCCGGACGGGCACCGCGCTTGTCCAGGATCCGGCCGCCCCACTGGGAGGCGATGCCGAAGCCGATGAAGAAGTAGAGGAGGTAGAGCGCCGCCTGGTTCGGCGAGGCGCTGAGCGAGACCTGCGCGTACACGGAGGCGAAGAAGAAGACCGGGACGAACGCCATCATCGAGAAGAACAGCACCGCGTTGTCGATCTGGAACGCCCGGTCCCGGAACACCTGGAGCTTGATGAGCGGGAACCGCGCGCGCAGTTCGAACCGGCAGAAGAACGCCAGCACCAGCAGACCGACCACGATGCACGCCCAGGTGAGGACTGAGCTCCAGCCCCAGGTGGACGCCTGTTGCAGGCCCAGGACCGTCAGGCCCATGCCGACCGCGACGAGCACGGCACCGGGGAGATCCAGCGGCTCGCGCCGCGACCGGTCCGGGATGCGCGCCATCAGCGTCAGCACGATGGCGATGACGGCGATGGGCACGTTGACCCAGAAGATCGCGCGCCACGTCCACGCGGTGAGCCAGCCGCCGAGCAGCGGCCCCACCGCGGTGAGGGCCCCGGAGAGCCCGAAGAACAGCGCCAGCGCCCGCCCTCGCCGCTCCACCGGGAACACGGCGATGACCACGGCCAGCGCGGCCGGGAACATCAGGGCCGCGCCGATGCCCTGCACGGCACGGAACCCGATCAGCCAGGCCTGCGCGAAGTCGCCGGCCGGCACCGCACCGCACATCGCGGAGGCGATGACGAACACCAGGGTGCCGATCAGCATCACGCGGCGGTGGCCGAAGATGTCGGAGAGCCGTCCGCCCAGCGCGAAGAACGCGGCCAGGGTGAGCAGATACGCGTTGACGACCCACTGCATCTGCGTGGAGGTGAGGCCCAGTTCATGGATGATGTCCGGTGCGGCGATGGCGACGATCGTCTGGTCGATGAACGTCATCGACACGGCGAACAGCATGGCCGCGAGAGCGAGGCTCTGATTCGGGGATCCGGCCCGGCGGCCGGTGGCCGCCGGGCCTGACGACGCCGACTCCGGGCCGTCCCCTCTGGAGGTGTCTGTGCCCATACGTTCATGGTGCTCGGCCTGCCACGGTGCTGCATCCCGAGCGCCCCGAGCCCTTGCGGCGCCCGGCTACCTGCCGGAACCGGTGTACGGCAGCAGCGCCATCTCCCGGGCGTTCTTGATGGCCGCCGCGAGCTGCCGCTGCTGCTGGGCGCTGACCCGGCTCACCCTGCGGCTGCGGATCTTGCCGCGATCGGAGACGAACTTCCGCAGCAGATCGGTGTCCTTGTAGTCGATGTACGTGATCCCCGCCGCGTCCAGCGGGTTCGGGCGGGCCTTGAGGGGCTTGCGGGGGTCCTGCTTGCGTGCCATGGGAGTTCCTTGTCGGGATGGTTGAGGGGGTACGGGACGGCTTTCCGGTTCACACCGGGTCGAGGAGCGCGTCGAAGGCGGCGGGCAGGCTCTTCCACGCCTCCCGTCCCGCCCGGAACTCCTCGTCGCTGAGCAGGCACGACTCCAGCAGCTGGGTCAGCCCGTCGCGGTCGAGGCCGGGGGAGACGAAGACCAGGTGCTGGCAGCGGTCGCCGTGCTCGGGATGCCAGTCCAGCGCGGCGGCGGCCCGCCGGTAAGGCTCCACCATGGACCAGGCCGCGTCCGGCAGGGAGGCGAGCCAGGGGCCGGTGTTCTCCACACAGAGCGCGCCGCCCGCCGCGTCCCAGGAGAGCAGCGTGTCGGGCCGGTCCGCGAGCCAGAACCGGCCCCGGCTACGGGCCGCCACGCAGCACAGGTCCTCCAGCGCGTCGTAGAGGCGCTCGGGATGGAAAGGGCGGTGGCGCCGCCAGACGAGCGTGGAGACTCCGGCCTCCTCCGCCTCCTGCGGCAGCAGCGCACAGGCAGGATGCTGGCCGGCGGCCGCCGCCCGCACATCGAACCCGGCGACGGCGATGTCCGCCAACTCAAGTGCATCGCAAGCGATCTGACGTGCCATCGGGTTCATCTGACGGATCAGCGCACGGTCCTCGTCGTCGGCCGCCGGGTTGTCGGCCAGGGCGAGCACGGGAGCGTACTCCACCTGCCGGGCCCAGGTGTCGCCGATCGTCCGCCGGTCGGCGGGCGCCGCCGCGAGGCCGGCCTCCGCCAGGTCGTCGCCGTTGGTGAGACACGGCAGGACGAGCGTGGGATCGACCGCGGTGATCACATTGGTGACCTCGAAGCTGTCGGCACCGTGGACCGCGATGACCTCGGCCATCGACTTCGGCTCCACGGAGTCCCAGAGCTCCAGCACGGCCAGCCGGGTCAGCCCGCCGTCCGCGAGCCGTTGCAGCTCGGGGACCAGATCCTCGCGCAGCGCGCAGCACGCGCAGTCGTTGACCAGGGGTGTCTCGCCGGCGGACAGGAGGCCGGTGGCATCGCGCAGAGTGCGGCATACCGTGCCGCCGGTCGCCGTGGAGAGGTCGTGGTGCAGCGCGACACTGTACGAAACCTTGGCGAGCAGCTCCTCCACCACCTCGCGGCGGGCCTCGGCGTGCAGCCCGCAGACGATGACGACAGGCAGTTTCCGCCGCTCCTCCGCCGTCACCGGGCCTCACCGCGACCGTAGCGGCGCTCGAAGCGCTCGACGCGGCCCGCGGTGTCCAGGACGCGGGCGGTGCCGGTGTAGAAGGGGTGGCTCGCGGAGGAGATCTCCACGTCGACGACCGGGTAGGTGCGGCCGTCCTCCCACTCCACGGTCCTGTCGCTGGTCAGCGTGGAGCGGGTGAGGAAGGCGAAGTCGGCGGCCTTGTCGCGGAAGACGACGGGGCCGTAGGCGGGGTGGATTCCGGGCTTCATGAGCGGGTCCTAGCGGTCGGGGTTGCTGCGGGACGGGCCGGAGAGGGAGGGCCCTCAGCGCTCCTCGCGGAAGTCGACATGCCGACGAGCGACCGGGTCGTACTTGCGCAGCACCATGCGGTCGGGGTCGTTCCGGCGGTTCTTACGGGTGACATAGGTGTAGCCGGTCCCCGCGGTGGAGCGGAGCTTGATGACCGGGCGTACGTCGTTGCGAGCCATGGGCGCTACTATATGGCAATGGTTTCCATTTTCAATAATGGACGCATCGATGAGAGGCAGGTAACGCCCGTGTCCGCCCACTGCCAACTGACCGGCTCGCAGCCGGGATTCGGCAACGCCATTTCCCACTCCCACCGCCGTACGTCACGCCGGTTCGACCCGAACATCCAGCGCAAGCGGTACTGGCTTCCCGGTGAGGGACGCCATGTGCGGCTGACCCTCAGCGCCCGGGCGATCAAGACGATCGACGTGATCGGCATCGAAGCGGCGGTCGCGCGCATCCGCGCACGGGGAGGGAAGGTCTGATGGCGAAGAAGAGCAAGATCGCGCAGAACGAGAAGCGCAAGGTGATCGTCGAGCGGTACGCGGCCCGCCGGGCCGAACTGAAGGAGATCATCCGCCGCCCCGGAACTCCGGCGGCCGAACGCGCTGCTGCGCTGGCGGAGTTGAGGCGCCAGCCGCGCGACGCCAGTGCCACGCGGGTGCGCAACCGCGACAGCGTCGACGGCCGGCCGCGGGGCTATCTGCGCACCTTCGGCCTCTCCCGGGTCCGGATGCGCGAACAGGCGCACGCCGGATTCCTGCCCGGAGTGACCAAGTCCTCCTGGTGACAAGGGCCTGAGCGCACAGAGGGCGGGTGGTGGCGCGGCGATCGAGCCGCGCCACCACCCGCCCTTCTCTCTACTCTGCCGGCTCAGCCCTCCGGTCGCAGCAGGCCGCGCTCGTACGCCTTCACCAGCCGCTGCGGCACCTGGTGAACCGTGCCGTCGACCGTCACCGGGGCCAGCTGAGGCGTCGTGGCCTTCCACTGGGCGCGGCGGTGGCGGGTGTTGCTGCGGGACATCTTCCGCTTCGGAACTGCCATGGGTCTCTCCTGGAGGTAGCGGCCGGTCGGTGGCGCCGACCGTATACGGAAATGGAAGTCGTTTCCAAATGATGATCCGTGAGGTCGCCGGTCACCGTCCTACCGGGTCGGCGTGCGCGCCGTCGCCAGGCGTGATCAGCGCCAGATGGCCGCCGTCGTCGAGCGAGGTCGGAAGGGTGAGGGTGGTGACCTGCTCCGCGCGGTCGGCGTCGAAGACATGGACCTCGCCGTGGCCGCCTCGGCTGACCGCGACCGATCCGGCGCCGGAAGAGGCGGCGATGGCCCGCCGCTGGACACCGTCCCACGGGGTGCCGCCACGCCGGGGCGCACCGGCCATCGCTGGCAGCGGGAGGCGGGCGGTGATGTGCGGCCGGGCTCCGGGGCTGGTCGGTGCGGCGAGCAGGATCAGCTCGTCGCCGTCCGGATGGACCCGGGAGTACGCGATGTGCCGGGCGGTCACGGCGAGTCGGAACACCAGTCCGGGGCCCAGCTCCAGTCGTCCCGTGGTCTCCGTGTCGAGCTGGTGCCACCAGGCGTCGTTGGTCCACTCCGGCCACCGACCCGGCGCGGTGGGCCCGCCGCGTACGCAGGACCAGAGACTGCGCCGTACGGGATCGAGCCGCAGGTAATAGCCGCGGCCTCCCGTACGTCCGTCGGCGGCCCACAGCAGCGGAGGCTCGGGCGTGAGTCCCTCGCCGTCGTGCCGGACGCGGTGCACGCCCGAGCCCGCCGCCGCGAACACCCGTCCGGTGACCGGGTCGTAGGCGTCGCCGTGCCCGTCGTCGTCCGGCAGTCCGATGCGCCGGACGGGCTCGATCGGCGGGCAGGAAGGAGGCGCGGCCATCAGGTCGTGGTGGCGGTGGACCAGGAGTTCGCCGGGCTCGCGGTGGCGCAGCACCACGAGCGGCGACGGCCCGCCGAGGACCGTCACGCCCGGTTCGCCGGTGCGCCCGCGTACGCGCACGGCGACGGCGCCGTCCGGCGCGTCCAGGTCCACGGCCGTCAGCAGTCCGGTCCAGGCCTCCTCGTTGCGCCCGAGGCCGGTGGTCACCGCGAGGCGGCGACCGTCCGGTGCGGCTGCCAGGTGTTCGGCGGGCACGGCGACCGGTATGCGGCGCCTGACCAGCGGCCGGCCGGTGTCGGGGCCGTACGGATCGAGGACCAGCAGCTCGCCCGCGCGGTCGTCCACACAGGCGACCAGGTCGTCCGGCAGAGCGAGGAAGCCTGCGTGCTCGGCGAGGTGCCGGTGGTGGAGAGCCTCCCGTTCGCGGCCGTCCGGGAGGCCCAACAGACTGATGCGCCCGGCGACTTGGTCGGCGACCAGGAGGCGAGGTGACGGATGAGGAGGGTGGGGCATGGAGGGCTCCTGGGAGTGGTCGATGGGGTCGGCGACAGAGCGGCGGCCTTGGCCAGCTTTATTGGAAATGATAATCATGTGTAAGGTTCCGCTCTGTGGTGGGGATGGCTCCCGGGGCCCCGCCGTCGCACCTGCCTCCTTCCCGGGGCCGTACAGAATCTGAGGGACGCGCCGATGCCACGTACCGCACTGAGAGTCCGCCGCTGGGCCGCGATCGCCGTACTGGGAGGGCTGCTGGCCGGCTGCGGTACGACGGGCGACGAAGGAGGGCCCGACGCCGAACCGGCGGCCGGGGCCAAGGCCCGTACGAGCACCGAGGTGCGGCCCGTCGAGGCCGCCACCCGGATCACCGACGCCAAGGGCGTCACGGTCTCGCCGGAGAAGCCGCCGAAGAGGATCGTCTGCCTGGTCGCCCTCTGCGACGACATCCTCGTCGAGCTCGGCATGGTTCCCACCGCCACCAACTCCGCGGTGCTCGCGCATCCCGAGTTCCTCGGGAAGGAGAAGGCGGCGAAGGTCCCTGTTGTGCCCGGCGGCTTCCTCAGCCCCGAAGTCGAGGCAATCCTCTCCCACCGGCCCGACCTGGTGATCGGTCTGGAGGACACCCACGGCAAGCTCGCTCCCGCACTGAAGGGCGCCACCACCTTCTGGCCCGTGCAGCCCGGCTCCTGGGAGGACAGCGTCGGCTACCTGCGCGACCTGGCCGCGCTCACCGGCCGTACGGCACAGGGCGAGAAGGCGGAGAAGACGTTCCGTACGCGGCTGGCCAAGGCCGAGGAGGTCCGGAGCGACAAGACCTCGCTGATCATCTTCGGCAGCGACGAGAACTTCGGCGTGGCCACTCCGGAGGCCGATGTGGCCGCCGGACTCTTCCCGAAGATCTCCCACTATCCTTGGAAGAGCAGGGGAGTTGACGGCTCCTACAGCCTGGAGGAGATTCTCGCCCGGGATGTCGACGTCCTCTTCGTGGAGACGCTCTCCTTCGGCGCGCCGGACGGCAAGCTCTCCGGCAAGCTCGCCAAGAACCCGCTCTGGTCGCGGATCCCGGCGGTGAAGAACGGCAAGGTCATCGAGGTCGACTCCGAGGTCTGGGCCAAAGGCCGCGGCACCCGGTCCCTGGGCGTCGTCCTCGACGAGGCGACGGCCGCACTGCGGTGAGGGGTCGCCGCACCGCGTCCGGGCGGCTGCCCGTGGCGCCGGTCTGTCTGACGGTGGCGGCCGTGGTCGGCGTGGTGTGCGCGCTCAGCCTCGGTACGCCGTACGTCCCGCCGGCCCGGCTCCTCGCCACCCTCGGATCCGACGGTCTCGCCGGCGTCGTCGTCACCGAACTGCGGCTGCCTCGCCTGGTGTTGGCGCTGGTCGCCGGTGCCTGCCTGGGCGCCGCGGGTCTCGTGCTCCAGGAGGCGCTACGTAATCCGCTCGCCGTCCCGGAGATGCTCGGCGTCTCCTCCGGGGCCGCGCTGGGAGTGGCGGCACCTCTCGTGCTCGCCCTCTCCGTACCGCTCGGCCTCCAGCCCTTCCTGGCGCTGGCCGGCGCCGCGTTCGGCGGGCTGGTCACGCTGGTGGCGGCCGGATTCGGGCGCAGTCCGTCGTCCGTACTGCTGACGGGGGCCGCCGTCGCCGCCGCGCTCCAAGCCGGACTGCTGGTGCTCATGGTGATGGCCGACCAGCTCGACCTCCAGCTCATCTACCGCTATCTGCTGGGCAGTCTGTCCGCCCGCACCTGGGACGACGTCACCGGCCTGCTGCCCTGGCTCGCCGTGGCGGTGCCCGCGCTCGTGCTCTGCGTGCCGGTGCTCGGCGTGCTGCGGCTCGGCGACGACGACGCCCGCGCGCTCGGCGTACGTGTCGAACGCGCCCGGGTCGCCGCGCTGGCCATCGCCGTGGTCCTGATCGCTCCGGTCGTGGCGGTCTGCGGCCCGGTCGCCTGGGTCGGCTTCCTCGCACCTCACCTGGCCCGGCGGCTGAAGCCGGACGGCGGGGCGGCGGGCTGGCTCGTCCGGTCCGCGCTGTGCGGGGCGGTCGTGGTGCTCTGCGCGGACCAGCCCGCGCGGCTGGCGCTCGCGCCGGTCGAGACGCCCGTCGGCGCGTGGACCGCTCTGGTCGGTGTGCCGGTCGGAGTGGTGCTGCTGAAGCGCGGGCGGAGGGCGGCGAAGGGCCGGGGGCCGATCCGGCCCGCCCTGCCGGTGCAGGGCGGCCCCGTACCTCTCCAGCGGAAGGCGGAACGATGAGCGTCCTGGAAGTGGCGCCCGCACCACCCCGGCGGGCCTGGCGCTCACCGGCTGTGCGGATGGGCGCCCTGGCGGTCCTGGTCTGCGCGGTCGCCTGCGCGGACCTGTTCGCGGGGCGAGGCGTGACGGGCGAGGGAGTGCGGGCCGTACTCCTCGGCGGGGCCGACGATCCGATGGCCGAACACATCGTCCTCCAACTCCGTTTGCCCCGGCTGCTGGTGGCGCTGGTCGCCGGGGCGAGCCTGGGTGTCGCCGGGCTCGTCCTCCAGTCGGCCCTGCGCAATCCGCTGGCCGGGCCCGAGGTCACCGGCGTCACGCCCGGCGCGGTTCTCGGCGCGGTCGCCGCCACCGGTCTGGGCCTGGCCGGCTGGGACTCGCCGGCGGCGGTCGTCGTGGCAGCCTGCCTCGGCGGGTTCGCGGGTGCCGGACTGCTCTGGCTGCTCGCCGGACGGGAGAAGGGCGACCCCGAGCAGACCGCCGTCCACGGTGTGCTGGTCTCGGCGGTCCTCGCCGGCCTCACCGCCGTCGTCCTTCTGGTGGCTCCGGGCGAACTCGGCAGCGTGGTGCAGTGGTTGATCGGCTCCACCGAAGGCCGGGTCTGGCCTCACTGGCATCTGCTGTGGCCGTGGGCGGCGGTGTGGGGAGCGGCCGCGTGGCTGCTCTCCGCTCCGCTGACCCTGCTGCGCTGCGGCGACGAGCAGGCGTCCGCCGCCGGTCTGGACGCCGGGCGGGGCCGCGCGGCCGCGCTCGTGTGCGCGGTGGCTCTGACGGCGGGGGCCGTCTCGGCCGTGGGAGCGCTCGGATTCGTTGGGCTGCTGGTGCCGCATCTGGCGCTGGCCGTCTTCGGGGCTGATCTGCGCATCGCCCTGCCCGGCGCCGCACTGCTCGGCGCGGTGGTGGTGTGCGGAGCGGACGCGGCGGCCCAATTGCTGTCCCGGCTGCTGGTGGTGGCGCTGGACGCGGACCGGCTGACCTTGCCGGTCGGCGCGTTGACCACCTTCGTCGGAGCCGGGCTGCTGCTGGTCGTGGCG
Organism: Streptomyces sp. NPDC006174; assembly: GCF_040614075.1. NCBI lineage: Bacteria > Bacillati > Actinomycetota > Actinomycetes > Kitasatosporales > Streptomycetaceae > Streptomyces > Streptomyces sp. NPDC006174. Next base: position 234,893 of record NZ_JBEXTJ010000004.1, read on the forward strand.
CGGCGACGGACGGACGAACGATGACGGGGAGAGAGACGGACATGGCAGCACGGACAAGGGATGTCACGGCGAACGTGACGAACGGCGACGGGACGGACGGCGCGGCGGATCCACCCGACGTGGTCCGGGCGGAGCGGCTCGGCTTCGGCTATCCGGGGCGCGAGGTGCTCCGCGGGATCGACCTGCGTATCGGAGCGGGCGAACTCGTCGCGCTCATCGGCCTGAACGGCTGCGGCAAGAGCACCTTCCTCAAGCTCGCCGCCGGCCTGCTCACTCCGACCGGGGGCCGGGTCCTGCTCGGCGGGGACGACGCGGCACGCCTGCCCAGACGGGCCGCGGCTCGCCGGGTGGCGCTGCTCCACCAGTCGGCACCGGCCGTACCGGCGCTGACCGTACGGCAGTTGGTCCGCCAGGGCCGTTACGCCACCCGGGGCCCGCTCGGGATGCTGCGGGACGGTGACGACGCCGTGACCGCCCGGGCCCTCGCCGATGTCGGCGTCAGCGGCTGGGCGGACCGGCCGGTGGACGCGCTGTCGGGTGGCGAGCGCCAACGGGTGCGCCTCGCGATGGCGTTGGCCCAGGACGCGCCGCTCCTCTTCCTGGACGAGCCGACCACCTATCTCGATCTGCGGCACCAACTGGAGGTGCTCCAGACCGTCGTACGGCTGCGCACCGAACGGCGGCTCACCGTCGTGATGGTCCTGCACGACCTCAACCACGCGGCACGGTTCGCCGACCGGATCGTCGCACTGCGCGAAGGACGTGTCGCCGCCGACGGCCCTCCCGGTGAGGTGGTCACGGAGAAGCTGCTGGCCGAAGTGCTCGGTGTGCAGGGGCGGGTGGGGACGGATTCCGAGGGTGGCTGGCCCGTCTGTTACCCAGATCACCCTCTCGACCCACTCCAGCTATTGCGAAATGAAAACCATATTCATTAGTGTCTGTGGTGCGGCAAGGAACAGCGTCGCAACCAACCAACCGATCCGAATGGAGGCTTCAACTCATGGAGCAGAACAAGGTGTTCAGCCCGATCGCCGAACAGGGCCAGCTCGCCCACCTCTCCGCCACCCACTCGAACGCCCTCGTCGAGAACCCCTTCGACGACGCCGTCGAGGCCGACACCGCGGACGAGAAGTAAGCGGCACCTGCCGCTGAGGCAGGCTCCCGCTCCTCGCGTGGCGGGCCCGTCCGGACGAACTCCCGGACGGGCCCGTCCCGTTCGCACGACCCGCTCACCCCACGTACCACCACGCCCTCCGGAGGCCCCCGTGAACCGCAGTCGACTCGCTCCCGGTGCCGGGATCGTCACCGTGCCCGGTGGCCGGCCCGTACTCCGCACCTCCGACGGGGAGTTCCTGCGCATCAACACCGGGAGCATCGGCCCGGAGCAGCTGATCGAGCGGCTGACAGTGGAGGATCGGCGGACGTCGTCGGAGGAACTCGACCTTCTGGTCTCGGCGTTCGAGCAGGCCGGACACGCGGTGACCGAGCCCCGTCGCCCACCGCTCGCCGGACGGACGGTCCACCTCCTTGGCGACCCCGTCCTCACCGAGCCGCTCTCCCGGTTCGCCGCGGCGGAAGGGGCCGAGGTCCACTTCGCCACCGCCGACGGCGTGGCGGCACTCGCGGGGGAGCGGGACACGGCCGTGGTCTGGTGCCTCGACTCACCCGTTCCGACCGGCCTCTGGGACACCGCTGACCGGCTGCCCGTCCGGCACACCGCCTGGCTGCGCTGCCACCGCGAAGGCGCCCACGCCTGGATCGAACCCCTCGCTTCCGAGCCCGGCGACGTCACATCCGCCCACGTACGCCTGCGCAGACTCGCGGCAACGGCCGCTCACGGCGAACTCGCCGCCTACTGGGCCGGCCACCGCACCCCCGACACCGGACCGCACCCCACCGAACCGTCCGCCGCCCTGATCGCCGCACTGCTCACCGCCGACCTGATCGCCTGGGCGACCGGTGAACCGCACCGAGGGCCCGCCCTGCCTGCCCGCCGCCGACTGCGCCGGATCGACCTCCGCCACCTCACGGTCACCGAACATCCCGTCCTCCCCGTACCGAAGGTCGCCCCGCTGCCCGCCCCCATCACACGGACCGCGCCGTGAACACGGCGACCAGCATTCCGGCGAACGCGGTGACGAACTCTCCGGCCGACACCCAGACCGTCCACATCCCCGCCCCCGACGGCGTCCCGCTCGCCACCGACCTCTGCCTGCCGGCCACACCGGGCCCCCACCCCGCCGTCGTCATCCGCACCCCCTACGGCCGCACCGCCCACCGCGCCGAGCTGCGCGGCTGGGTGGCCCACGGATTCGCCGCCCTCGCCCAGGACGTACGCGGCCGGCACGGCTCGCCCGGCCTCTGGCACCCTTACCGGGACCACGAGGAGAGCGACGGCGCCGCGACCATCGCCTGGGTGCGCGAGCAGCCGTGGAGCGGCGGTGGCCGGGTCGTCGCGGTCGGCTCCTCCTACGCCGCCCACTGCGCCCTCGTCACCGCGCTCGGCGCACCCGGCGACGGCCGTCCGGACGCCGTCATCGCCGCCGTCCCCGCGCTCGGCCTCGCCGACACCGCCCGCGAACCAGCGGGACCCGAACGGCTCGGGGCCCGCGCCGGCTGGTGGGCCGCACACGGCGACCGCCCCGACTCCGCTCCCGACGCGCTGGCCCAAGCGCTCGCCGAGAACCCCCGGCTCCTGGAACACCTCCCGCTCACCCGCCTGCCCGACCACCTGAGCCGCCCTTTGCCTTCCTGGCCCGGCCTCTGGGACGACCGCGTGCGCGGCAGGATCGTCCGGCGCGGCTCCGCCTCCCGCCTCCCGCTCCTCGCCGTCGGCGGCACCCGCGACCCGTTCGCCGAGGACACCGTGGCGCTGTGGCGCGGCTGGGGCGGACCGGCGCGCCTGCTGCTCGGCCCATGGGGCCACCGCCTCACCGCGGACCTAACGGAGTCGGCCGCCGACCGCGTCAACCTCGGTGCGCTGTACGTACGGTGGGCCCGCGCCGCCCTCGCCGGACGGCTGGCGCGGGAGCGGCGCGGGGTCATCACCTTGGGTGGCAGTGGCCGTTGGCACGCGGTGGGGAAGCAAGCCGCAGACGGGGCCTCAACGCGCACCGTTGCCTGGCCCTTCGGTGCTCCCACCGGTCTACGGATGCTGCACGGAGCCGAGTTCACCGTGGACCCGGACCGACCCGTGCGCTCCGACGACCTGACCGTCCCGCCTTCCACCCCCGGCATCCCCGCCGACCGCTGCCTCCTCCTCTCGCCACCCCTGCCCCGCCCGCTCGACCTGGCCGGACCCGCCTCCGCCCGGTTCCACGCCACCGCCGACACGCCCGCCGCCGACTGGGCCGTACGCGTCACCGCGCTCGACCCGGCCGGCCGCGCGGACCCGCTCGCCTTCGGCATCGTCCGGCGCGCCGATCCGCCCGGCGAGGCTGTCGAGATCACCGTTCCGCTCGGCACCCTGGGCCGCCGGCTGCCCGCCGGGACCCGGCTGCGCGCGGAGATCGCCGGACACCACTTCCCCGCCCACGCCCGCAACCCGCACACCGGCGAGAACCCGGTGACCGCCATCCGCCTCGCCCCGTCCCGCAGAGCGGTCAGGTCCCCGGGAAGCGCCCTGCACCTGACCGTCGTCGCCCGGCGTCGCTACGTCGAGCCCGTACCGGAGATATGCCGTTGACCAGCACCTTGCCCATCGAAGCCCTGGTCGATCCCGTCTGCGGGTTGATCCGCGGTGTCGAGCCCGTCGAGCACCCGGCCGGAGCGCCGCCCCGCTACACCGCGATGACCGCCGAGGTCGCCGACGCCCGGCGCCTCGGCGCCTGGCCCGCCGACCGGGTCTCGCTCGGCACCACCTTCGGCGACTCCCAAGGCGCCTGGATCGCCGCCGTCGCCGAGGCCGTGGAACGCTACTGCGGCAACCGCGTGCCGCCGCCCGGCCATCCCGCCGCACCGCGCCGGGCCACGGCCGCCGAGCTGGAGGCGGAAGGCCTGCGGCTGTACGGACCCGGTTCGGTTCCCTCGTACGCCTCCTGGCAGCACGAGCGCACGCGCTTCCCGTACATCGAACTCACGCCCGATACACCGGCCTTGTGGACGCCGGCCACCGAGAACGGCCGGCCCTGCTGGGCGCCCGTCGCGCTCACGTACCTCAACTGGCGGCAAGGCGAGCTGCGTTCACTTCCACGCACTCATCACCTCAACTACGCCGGCATAGCCACCGGCCAGGGCTTCGACGACGCCGTCGGGCGAGGGCTGCTCGAAGTCGTCGAGCGCGACGCGCTGGAGCTGTGGTGGCACCTGGACGGACCGGCCCGGGGCATCGACCCGGCGAGCGTTCCCGGCCTCACCGAAGACCTGACCGGTGCCGAACTGGACGTCCACATCGTGGAGATGCCCTCCGAGTTCGCTCCCTGCATGGCCGCCCTGGTCCACGATCGTCGCCGAGGCATCCACGCCGCCGGGTTCGCCTGCCGGTACGACCCGGCGGAGGCGGCCCGTAAGGCGGTGCTGGAGGCGGTGCACACCTGGGTGTTCACGCAGGGCGCGGTGGAGGCGGACGGGTGGGTCCACCGCTCGGTGGAAGCCGGTCTCTTCGCGCGGGGCCTGTACCTGGAGCACCGGGCCGACCGGCGCTATCTCGACGACTGCGGACCGCAGTTCGCCGCCGTACGCGATCTCGGCGCCCATGTGCAGGTCTGGCTCGACGAGCGTATGGCCCCGCTGGCCCGCCGCTTCACCGAACCGTCCGGAGGTGTCGTCCCCGTCACCGAGATCGCGTCCGGCAGCCGGTCCGCTCTGGACGCGGCGCTCGCCGCCGGCGGCCACCGCGTGATCACGGTCGACCTGACCACCGAGGACATCGCCGAAACCCCGCTGCGCGTCGCCCGCGTCCTCGTCTCCGGCCTCATCCCCAACGCCCCGGCCGCCTTCGGCTACTTCGGCTGCCCGCGCTTCGCCGAGGCCGCGTCGGACCGAGGCTGGCGCACCCAACCTCCCACCGGACCGGCGGACTTCACCCTCGCACCGCCGCCGCACATGTGAAGGAGCACGTCCTCATGATCCAGGCTCCTCCGGTGTCCGTCGGCCTGCTGCGCCGTGCCTTGGCCGACGCCAGATCGCCGCGCGCGCCGCGCACGGTTCCGTACGTGCCGGAGCGTGCCTTCCCGTGGAGCGGCCCGGCGCTGTCGCTGGACGGGCCCGGGGGAGTGGTGGATCTGGACCGGACTCTGCGGCTGTCGCTTGCCGCGCTTCGGAATACAGGCGGCCGACTGCGGCCCGCGCCCTCGGCCGGCGCGCTCCATCCCGTACGGGCGCACCTCCTCGTCGGCCCCGGCTGCTCGCTGCCGCCCGGACGGTACGCGTACGACGCGCGCGCCCACCGCGCCCACCCGCGCGGCCGGGCCCCGTCCGACGCGCCTCCGGGAGCCGTCGTGGTCCTCACCGTGGCCGCCGCCCGTACCGTCGCGCACTACGGACACCGCGCCTGGCCGCTGCTCCTGCTGGACGCGGGCCACGCTGCGGCCGCCTTGGTGCTCGCGGCGGACCCGGTCGATGTACGGGTCTCGCTCGACGCGGACGGTGGTGAGCTGGCTGCGGCGGCGGGGCTGCCGCGCGCGGCGGAGTGGCAGGGCCGTTGGCCCGGATCGGAACCCGAACTCCCTCTCGGAGCCGTGTGGTTGCCTGCGGAGGAGGGGCCTTCGCGCTGCCGTGGTCCGCTGGCCGCGTGGGCCGACCTGCCTGGCGCCGTCAGCCCGGTCCCGCAGCCGGGCGCGGAGACCACTCCACCAGCCGAACTGGCCGCTGCCCGATACCTGTTGGAGTGCCTGGCAGCAGACTCAGGCTCCACCTGGCACCCTGCCCACGGCCCCGCTCCAGTGACCGACGACACCCTCCGTACGCGAAGAAGCGCGGACCCTTCCGACCTGACCCGGCCACCCGCTTCGGACCTGCTCGCCCACGTCCTCACCACCGCTGCGGACGCCCGGCCGGACGGTCCCGCCTGGGCCGCAGCGGTCGGCGGCGAGACTCCGGGGCTCCTCACGACGACCGGCCCGCTCGCCTCCGGCGACGCGCGCCCCACCTTCGCCCGCTGGGCGGCGGGCCAGCAGTGGATCGGCTCAGTCGGAGCGGTGCTGGTCGCCCACGGCTGTCCCGCCGACGCCTCACCGGCGCTGATCCGCGGCAGCCACCTCGCCGCCGGTTACGCCGCCGGTGTCGGCCAGGCCCTCGCCACCGCGCTCGGCCTCCGCTCGCGCCCCATCGGCTCCTGGCAGCAGGCCGACCTCGGTGCCGCGCTCGGCGACGCGCCTGGACAGGACTGGATCCTCCACGGCCTGGCCCTCGCCGGACCCGCCGATCCCACACTCACCGCCCCACCGCCCCAATCGGGCAAGGAAGAACGCCCATGATGCTCCACCCCGAACTCCTGCGCGCCGCCCGCACGGCCCGCCGCCCCCTGGGCGGCGCGACCGCACTGCTCGCCGCAGTCACCCTCACCCACCTCGCCCAGGCCGTCCTGCTCGCCGTCGTCCTCTCCCGGATCGCCCACGGAGACACGGCCGGCCTGATCCCGCTCCTTCTCTCCGTGCTCGCCGTCGTCCTGATCCGCGCCGCGCTCGGCCGCGCGCAACGCCTGACCGCCGTCACTGCGGGCGCCGCCGTCCGGATCCGGCTCCGTGACACCCTCCTGTCCCGCCTCGGCGAACTCGGGCCACCCGCCACCACCGGCGCGCGGGCCGGTGCCGTACGCGCCACGCTCGTGGACGGCGTCGAGGGCGTGGACGCGTACGTCTCCCGCTACCTCCCTCAGGCGCTCGTCACCGCCGCCGTACCTCCTCTGCTCCTCGTCGCCGTCACGCTCATCGAGCCGTACGCCGCCCTCGGCCTGGGCCTCGCCCTGCTGCTCGCGCTCTTCGGGCCGCGCTGGTGGGACCGGCTGCTCGCCCGGCGCGGCAAGGAGCACTGGGACTCCTACGAGGCCCTCGCCGCCGACTACCTGGAGGCCCTGCAAGGCATGGCCACGCTGCGCGCGGCCGGTGCGGTGGGCCGCGTACGGGAGAGGCTGGAGAAGCGGTCGGCGGCGCTCCACCGGGCGACCGTCGCCAAACTGCGGGTCTCGCTGGTCGACACCGGCCTCACCGACCTCGCCGTGCAGGGCGGTACCGCGGCCGCGGTTCTCGTGGCGTGCTCCTCGGCGGCGACCGGACGCACCGCCACCACCGGGACGTACCTCCTGCTCATGCTCGCCTCCGAGTGCTTCCGCCCGATCCGCGACCTCTCCCGCGAATGGCACGCCGGCTACCTCGGGGTCTCCGCCGCCGACGGGATCGCCGCCCTGCGCACCACCGAACCCGCCGTCGCGGACCGGGGCACGGTGAACGCGCGGTGGGCCACTGCTCCCGAAATCCGTTTCGTGGACGTCCGGTTCACCCACCCGTCGAGCGAGCGCCCCGCCCTGGACGGCGTCACCTTCACCGCGCCCGCCGGACGCACCACCGCGATCGTCGGACCCTCCGGCGCCGGTAAGTCGACCCTGCTCAGCCTGTTGCTACGCCAGCGCGACCCGGACGGCGGCCGCGTCACCATCGCCGGTACGGAGACCGCCGCGTACAGCCTCACCTCGCTGCGGCGCGGCATCGCCGTCGTCTCGCAGGAGACGTACCTCTTCCACGCCACGATCGCCGAGAACCTGCGCCTCGCCCGCCCTGCCGCCACCGACGCACAGCTGCACGCCGCCGCACGCGCAGCCGGCATCCACCAGGAGATCACCGCCTTTCCGCAGGGGTACGAGACCCTCGTCGGCGAACGCGGCGCCACGCTCTCCGGCGGCCAGCGCCAACGACTGGCCCTCGCGCGTGCCCTGCTCGCCGACGCACCGGTCCTGATCCTGGACGAGGCCACCAGCGCGGTGGACGAGCGCGGCGAGGCGCAGATCGTACGGGAACTGCCGGCGGTGAGCCGGGGCCGTACCTGCCTCGTCGTCGCCCACCGGCTCGACGCCGTACGCCACGCCGACCACATCGTCGTCCTCGACGGCGGCCGGGTCGAGGCGTCCGGCGTCCACAGCGGACTGCTGGCGGGCGGCGGCGTCTACGCCTCGCTCGTCGCGGCCGGCCGCACCGCCCAGGAGGAACACACCGCCCAGGAGGAGCACGTCGTCCAGGAGGAACACGCCGCATGACCCCGCCCGCCACTCCCGGGAACGCCCCGGCCCACGACACCGGCGCCCTCCGCTCCCTCCTCCCCGTCCTCGGCGCCCACCGCGCCACCGTCCTGCGCACCTGTCTCGCCGCCCTCGTCGACCAGGCGGCCCTCGTCGCCCTGGTCACGCTCGCCGCCCACACCGTGGGTACGGCGGTCACCGAGCAGCGGGCTCCCTCGTCCGTCACCGTGGCCGTCCTCATCGGGCTCGTCCTGCTCCGGGCGCTGGCCACCTGGCGGGAGATGGACCTCTCGCACGACCTCGCCTACCGCGTCCTGGCCGAGCTGCGCGTACGGGTCTTCGACGGGCTCGCCCGCTCCGCGCCCGCGCGGATCGCCGGCCGCCGCAGCGGTGACCTCGCCGCGACCGCGCTCGGCGATGTGGAGGCGCTGGAGTTCTTCTACGCGCACGCCATCGCCCAACTCCTCGCCTCCGGCGTCGTCTTCGCGGTGGCCGCCACCCTGCTCGGCCTCCTCGGCCCGTGGCTGCTCCTCGCCGTCGTGCCTGCCGCTTTGCTGCTCCTGTGGTCGCCGCTGGTGGAGGCGCGCGGCCGGGCCGAGCGCGGGGCGCGGACGCGGGCCGCGCTCGCCGACCTCTCCGCGGAGAGCGTGGAGACCGTGGACGGCCTCCACGAGCTGCTGATGGCGGGCGCGTTGGACCGCACACGGGCGCGGCTGCGCTCCGGCGGCCGGCGCCTCGCCCGCGCCCAGCGCGCCGAGCAGTCCTGGGAGACGGGCGCCGGCGCGGCCCGCGATCTGCTCGTCGTCGCCGCCGTCATCGGCGTCGTCGCCGCTGCCGCGCACGCGGCGGGCGGCGGGCGGCTCGACGGTGCCTGGGCCCCGGCGGCCATGGCCCTCGCCCTCGGCGCCCTGGCCCCGGTGGCCGAATCGGCGGCCGCACTGGGCCGGGCGGGCAGCCTGCGCGCCGCCGCCGCCCGGGTCCGCGCGGCGGTGCACGCCCCCGCCGGAGCCCCGGCTCCCGCCACCCCCGTGCCCGTGCCGCCCGGACCACTGGGTCTGCGGCTGCGCGGCGTACGGTTCGGCTACGGCGCCGGGCCCGTCCTGGACGGCCTCGATCTGACCGTACGAGTGGGCGGGACGGTGGCCCTCGTGGGCGCCTCAGGTGCCGGAAAGAGCAGCGTGGCCCACCTCCTGGCCCGGTACTGGGACCCACGCGAGGGCACGGTGGAGCTGGTGCCGGCGGACGCCGCCCATCCCGTCGATCTGCGGGACCTCGCCGAACACGACCTGCGGACAGCCGTCTGTGTGGTCGGCCAGGAGGCCCCGCTCTTCCACGGCACCCTCGCCGAGAACCTCCGCCTAGCCGCTCCCGACGCCACCGACGAGGAGCTGGCCGCCACCGTCCGGACCTGCGGCCTCGCCTCCGTCGTCGATGCCCTGCCGCACGGCCTGGACACCCCGGTCGGTGAACGTGGCGCCACGCTCTCCGGCGGCCAGCGCGCCAGGGTCGCCTTGGCCCGAGGGCTCCTCGGCCGGCCCCGGGTCCTCGTCCTGGACGAGACGACGGCCCACCTCGACCATCAGGGCGACGCGGAGGTGGCGCGGGCGCTCGCGGCGGACGCCCGGGCCCGTTCCCGTACGACGCTGATCATCGCCCACCGGCCCGCCACCGTCCGCCGGGCCGACCGCATCGCCGTCCTCGACGCGGGACGCATCGTGGAGGAGGGCACCTGGGACGAGCTGATCCGGTCGGGCGGCGCGCTGACCCGGCTGCTCAGCCGGGAGGAAGCGGACCGGGAGACAGAGGTGACGGCAGATTCTGCTCCGCCCAGATGATCTTCCCCGAGTCCGTGTACCGGGTGCCCCAACGCCGGGCGAGCTGTGCGACGAGGAAGAGGCCGCGCCCGCCTTCGTCCGTCGTCCGGGCGTGCCGCAGGCGCGGCGTGGTGCTGCTGGCGTCGGAGACCTCGCAGGTCAGCACGGACTGGAGCAGCAGCCGGAGCCGTACGGGACCGGAGGCGTACCGGATCGCGTTGGTCACCAGCTCGCTGACGATCAGTTCGGTCGTCATCGTCAGCTCTTCCAGACCCCACGCCTCCAGCTGGCGGGCCACGTTGTTCCGGGTGGCGCCGACGGCCGCCGGGTCCAGCGGTACGTCCCACGAGGCCAGCCGGTCCGGGCGCAGCGCGTGGGTGCGGGCGAGGAGGAGGGCGATGTCGTCCGGTTGCGGGACGGGCAGCAGCTCCTTGACCACCGCCGCGCACAGCTCGTCCAGCGGCAGCCCGTCCCGCGAGACCGCCCGGCCCAGCCGGACCATGCCCTGCTCCCGGTCCTTGTCGGCGCCCTCGATGAGGCCGTCGGTGTAGAGAGCGAGCAGACTTCCTTCGGGCAGCTCGACCTCCAGCGACTCGAAGGGGAGCCCGCCGAGGCCCAGCGGCGGGCCGGAGGGCAGGTCGGGGAAGCTGACCTCCGGCGTGACGACCACCGGCGGCGGATGGCCGGCCCGCGCCATCGTGCAGCGCCGGCTCGCCGGATCGTAGACGGCGTACAGGCAGGTGGCGCCCAGCACCGTCGTCCCGCCTCGCTCGGCCTCCCCGCCCGCCGGCTCCTCCTCGCTCAGCCGCATGACGAGATCGTCCAGCCGGGCCAGCAGCTCGTCCGGTGCGAGGTCCATGTCGGCCAGCGTCTGCACGGCGGTCCGCAGCCGGCCCATCGTCGCCGCCGCGCTGATCCCGTGGCCCACCACATCCCCGATGACCAGGCCGACCCGGGCGCCGGACAGCGGGATCACATCGAACCAGTCGCCGCCGACCCCGTCCTTCGCGTCCGCCGGCAGGTAGGAGGAGGCCACGTCCAGCGCCGTCCCGCCGCGCAGGGTGTGCGGCAGCAGGCTCTCCTGGAGCACCAGCGCTGCCGTGTGCTCCCGGGTGTAGCGGCGGGCGTTGTCCACGCACACCGCGGCCCGCGCCACCAGCTCGCGGGCCGGCGCCACATCGTCCTCGTCGAACGGGACCGGGTTCTGCGACCGCATGAACGTGGTGAGCCCGAGGACGGTGTCCCGCGCCCGCATCGGTACGGAGATCAGCGAGTGCAGCCCGAAGTCACTGATCCGGGCGCCCCGCTCCGGCTGTTCCACGGCCCACCCGTGGCTGTCCGGATCGAGCAGCGGCAGGAGGACCGGGTCACCGTCGAGAAGGAAGTGCACATCGTGCGGCGGCGGTACGAAGTCGACGCTCTCCCCGATCCGTACGACCGCCTCCGGACATCCCTCGCGCACCGAACTCATCCCCATCCGGCGCATCGGCGGCCTGCCGCCCCGCAGCTCCGCACCGATCAGCGGCGCGCCCGGCCGCTCCCGGCCCAGCGGTGTCTCCAGCAGGTCCACGAAGACGAAGTCGGCGAACCGGGGCACCGCGAAATCTGCCAGCTCCTGAGCGGTGCGCTGCACGTCCAAGGTGGAGCCGATGCTGGCACCCGCCTGGTTCACCAGCGCCAGCAGCCGGCGCGCGTTCCACCGGTCGGTCACGTCCTGGACCATGTAACCGATGCCGATCCGGTTCTCCCGGCCGTCCACCAGCGGGAAGAACGAGCTCGAATAGGCCCGCCTGCGGTTCGGGTCGGACCAGCTCCAGCCGAGGTACTCGTAGTCGGTGACCGGTACACCGGTCGCCAGGACCTGCCGCATCAGCCGCTCGATGGGCGCGGCGAGCAGCCCGGGCAGCACATCCGCCGGCCGGCGTCCCAGGCGCTGCTCCCGCGGTACTCCGCCGAACCGCTCCAGGGTGTCGTTGAGCCAGATGTAGCGCAGCTCCGGGTCCATCACCGCCATGCCGACCGGCGACCGGGTCAGGAACCGCTCCAGCACCGACCCCTCCACCGTCCACTGCGGGCTGCGCTCGCGTCCGGAGAGCAGGAAGCTCTCGCGCCCGGCGACCAGGAACGAGGCGGAGACGCGCACGTCGACGTCGATCTGCCGCTCGGTCCTGTCCCGCAGCGTGATCAGCCCGCTCCAGCCGGATCCGCCACGGCCGCGGGCGGCGATCGCGGCCGCACGGCGGGGATCCGGGGCACCGGCCAGCAGCAGGGCTGCGGAGCGGCCGACGATGTCGGCGGCCGGGTACCCGAGCAGCGCCTCCGCACCACGGGTCCAGCCGATGACCGTGCCGTCCCCGGCGACCACCGCCACCGCGTCGTCGCTCAGCCGCACGGGGCCGCGCGGATCCGCGGAAGGCAGCGGGCCGGGCCCAGCCGGGGGGTCCTCGCCGGCGGATGCCATGCACCTCACCACCATCTCTAGGTTTCCATGGTCGCGCGTCACCCCGGACTACGCAGCGGCCCGCCTCCCGGCCGGTGCCGCCGCACGCCTTTTCGCCCGTTCGGCGGCGTGACGCGGCAGGCCGTGCCCCCGTTGGGGGAGTGACAAGCGGTTGCTTGCCCACCTGCCCCCGCGCTGGACCCGTGTGGGTGGACGGCTCCGGCTCTCCGAGGGAGGGCCGGAGCCGTTTCCGTACCTCCGGTCAGTAGCGGAAGCAGATCCTGCGCTCCCTCATCCACTGACCCAGCCAGTCGCCGAACGGCACGGTGACGCACCACCTGCGGTCGGCCGGCGGCTCGGGAGCGCTGGGCGTCGGCTGCCCCGACGGGGTGGGTGAGGGCTGTACGGCCGGCGGAACGTCCGGCGTCGGAGTCGGAGACGGCGGCGTCGGTGTCGGGCTCGGCGGCGAGGTGGGAGGCGCGCTCGGGGCGGGCTTCACCGGGGCGGCCATCTCGGCGAGCTTCGTCCGGAACACCTGCGAGGAGCGCGGATTGCTCTTGCACTGCCACACGCCGTGCGGGCAGTAGTCCGTGATCGTCTGGTACAGGGGCTGGTGCCGGTCGATCCAGTCGAGCATCCGCCGCATGTACTCCGGATTGTCGCCGTTGCGGAAGAGCCCCCACTCCGGGAACGAGATCGGCTTCCCGCGCTCCGCCGCGAAGTCGACGTGCTTCTGGAGCCCGTACGGATCGTTGATCTGGTCGTCGAACGACTCGCCCGGCGGCTGGTCGTAGGAGTCCATGCCGATGATGTCGACGACGTCGTCACCCGGATAGCACTCGGTCCAGGGCACCGCGTCCAGCCCACGGCTGGGTGTGAAGTCGAAACGGAACTCCTGGCCCGGCACGGCCCGCATCGCCGTCACGATCCGCTGCCAGTACGTCTTCCAGGACGCGGGATCGGGACCGCAGCGGTGGGTGTACGTGGTGCCGTTCATCTCCCAGCCGAGCACGATCACCGAGTCCGGCACACCGAGCGAGACCAGGCGCTCCGCGAGCCGGGTGAAGTGCTGGTCGTAGTCGCCCGCCGCACCCGACCGCAGCAGCCGGCGGACCTGGGCGTCGGGGACGCGCTCCTCGTTCCGCTCCAGCATGGGCACGTTGAGGACGAACATCCGGTCCTTCTCCGCCTTGCGCCAGTCGGCCCAGGCGTCCAGGAAGTCGGGCGTGCCCTCGATGTTCACCCACAGGTCACCCGGCAGGTAGGTGTGGCCCACCCGCAGCTCCGCGCCGCCGAGCCAGCGGGACAGGTCCGCCATCCTGCGTACGCCGTCGGGACCGTAGTCCAGATAGGCGCCGTGCGCGGTGGAGCCGCCGTCCCGGCCGGCCTGCGGTCCGGGGGCGGCGCTGTCCACGGAATCGGTGCCGGGCGGCAACTGGCCCGCGATGCCGCCGCCTGCCAGGAGACTGAGAACAGCCGCGGCGATGCACGTGGTGATGAGTCGGCGCTTGGCCGGCATGACTCCTCCTGGCTGCAATGAATTCCGGCCGATTCGGCCCGTTGGGGAGAGAGTTTCATCATCCTGCACCGCACGCGATCAGAGCGGTCCATTTAATCGTATTCGGCGTTGCGAACGAGCCGTTCAGGTGACGTCGGGTGCGAAGGTGAACGGCAGCGAGCCGACGCGGTTGTCGAAATTCGAATCGACCAGCTTCGGATCGCCCGTCTGCCGGATGACGGTCCGTCGGGTGAGCAGTTCCCGGAACAGGGCCGTCATTTCCAGCCGGGCCAGGTGGGCGCCGAGGCAGTGGTGCGGGCCGCCACCGCCGTAACCGAGGTGCGGATTCGGCGACCGGGTGATGTCGAAGAGATCCGGACGGGTGAAAACCGATTCATCGCGGTTGGCGGACGCGTAGAGCAGTGCGACTTTCTCGCCGGGGACAAAGGTCCGGCCGCCGAGCTCGAATTCCGCGACGACGGTCCTGCGGAACTGGATGATCGGCGTCGAATGGCGGACGATTTCCTCGACGGCGCCGCCGATGTACCGGTCGAAATCCGACCGCAGCAGCTCCCGCTGCTCCGGATGCCGGTCCAGCAGGGACAGTCCGTGCGCGATCGCGTTCCGCGTGGTCTCCACCCCGGCCACCAGCAGCAGAGAGAAGAAGGCGCCGAGATCCCGCGAGGACAGCGCCCCGCCGTCGATGTCGGCGCGCACCAGGGCCGAGACGAGGTCGTCCTGCGGGTGGCGGCGGCGCTCGTGCGCCAGGCGCGCCATGACGAGCCGCATCACCGCCAGCGAGGCGAGCCCCCGACCGGGGATCCGGAGCCTGGCCCGGCCCCGGCGCTCGACGCCGACGTGCTCCGACGCGTGGTCGATCTGGGCCGCGATCCGCGGCCGGTGCTCCACCGGGATGCCCATCAGGTCGCAGATGACCTCCAGCGGCAGCCGCGAGGCCGCCGACGGCATGAAGTCGCCCGGCCGCTCGGCGATCATCTCGTCCACCAGCCGCCGGGCCAGCCGGCCGATGTTCTCCTCGGTGGCGGCCAGCAGCCGTGGTGTGAACCGCCGCGAGACGATCCGGCGCAGCGCCGCGTGCTCGGGCCCGTCCATGTTGACCATCGAGTTCCCGAACAGCGCCTTCGCCCAGCCGGCCGGCTCCGGCGTGGTCACTCCCGGAGCGCTCGCGAAGACCTTCGGCGTGCGGCTCGCGGTCAGCACGTCCGCGTGCCGCACCAGCGCGTAGAACGGTTTGCCGGAGGTACGGGCGGTGCCCGGCCGGGGCGTGAAGAGCACGGGGGTCTCCAGCTCACGCAGCCGGGCGAAGGCGCCGAGCCTCTCCGGGCGCGGCAACTGCCAGAAGGCCGGGTCGGCGAGGTCGAAGCCCGCCGCACGGCCACCGGACACCTGATTCGGAACGGTCATGTCCATCCACCTCCACGAGTTCGCCCGGCCATCGTCCGGTCCGGTGCGCGCCGCGCACCGCGCGACGCGGGCGCCCGGCGCGGATGGCCGCGCACGGTCACGCGTTTGACGGAACGCGGGCGACGCAGCGCCGAAGAGAACCGATTCGGCGGCGCCTCGTTGCCACCATCGCGAGCAACGTCCGCCGGGACGAGTCGATGAGAGAGGCAGTGACCCATGACCCGAACCACGGATCCGGGCGGCGCACCGCGTAAAGGACGCGGTACGTCGCGCCGGATCGTCCTGCGTACCGCCTTCACCGCGGCCGTGGCCACCGGCACCGCCGCAGTCCTCCTGCCGCTGCGCGACCCCGAGCCCGGCACCGCCTCAGCACCCGTGCAGGGGCCGGGCAGTGTGGAGGAGTTCGCCGAGATGTACCGGGGCCGGGAGATCCGCGGGTCGGTGACCGTCCTGATGCCGGCCGGTGAGGCGGGCGGGACCGGCGAGGGCGAGCCGGTCACCGAGATCCGCATCGACGGCCGGCCGCTGCACGTCATGCGGCGCGCGGACGGCACCTATCTGAGCGATGTCACGCACTACGAGTCGTTCCCCACGCTCCGCGAGACGGCCCGCGCCGCCGTGGACGAGCTCGGCACCGCCCGCCTCGCGCTGCGCGCCCCGCACCACAGGTGAGCGTCGCGCTGCACGTGACCGCCGTACCGCACAGCAACCAGGAGGACCGGAACCGGTGTACACCCGCAAGAACCAGCGCGACCTTACGCGTACCGAGAAGCGGCGCCTCGTCGACGCGATCCTGAAGCTCAAGCGCTCGGGCCGCTACGACGACTTCGTCGTCATGCACCGCGAGTACTACGTCATGGACACCGAGAACCGGCCGCGCCCGGCCCATATGACCTCCTCGTTCTTCCCGTGGCACCGCCGCTATCTGCTGGAGTTCGAGCGGGCCCTCCAGGCCGTCGACGCCGGTGTGAGCGTCCCGTACTGGGACTGGACGAAGGACCGCTCGCCCACCTCCTCGCTCTGGGCGGAGGACTTCCTCGGCGGGAACGGCCGGCCCGGTGACCGGCGCGTCACCACCGGCCCGTTCGCCTACGACGCGGGCAACTGGAGGGTCGGCGCCGGGATCACCGACCAGGACTGGCTCACCCGCAACTTCGGCAGGCCCGGCAACAACCCGGTCTCCCTCCCCACCGCCGACGACGTGGCCCGGGCGCTCAAGGACCCGGTCTACGACACCGCGCCGTGGAACAGCATCAGCACCGAAGGGTTCCGCAACCGCATCGAGGGCTGGGGCATCCACCGGGTGCGCAACGTCGCCAACCACAACCGGGTCCACCAGTGGGTCGGCGGCCCGATGGCCGGGGCCGCCTCACCGGAGGACCCGGTCTTCTGGCTCCACCACTCGTTCATCGACCTGCTCTGGGACCGCTGGCGCAAGGCCCACCCCAAGTCCGCCTACCTGCCGGGCCGCAAACCCGCCTCGCCCGGCCGGGACCGTGACTACGTCTTCGGCCTCGACGACCCGATGCCGCCGTGGAACGTCACCCCTCGGGCCCTCCTCGACCACAGCAAGGTCTACCGCTACGCCTGAACGCGCACAGCACGACGGCCGGCCCCTCCGGGAAGGAGGGAGCCGGCCGTCGCGGTGTTACGGGGTGATCAGCGGCCGTAGCCGTAGTCACCCTTGTCGTCGTGGCCGCCGTCAGCGTTGACGCAGGTGTTGCCGAAGGCCGGGTTGAGCAGACCGATCACATTGATCGTGTTACCGCAGACGTTGACCGGCACGTGGACCGGGACCTGGAGGACGTTGCCGGAGAGGACACCGGGGGACCCGATGGCCGCACCCTGCGCACCGGCGTCGGCGGTGGCCATCCCGGCGCCGCCGGCGATCAGGGCACCGGTGCCCGCCATCACAGCGGCAACCTTCGTCATACGCGACATCAGAACTCCTTGTGAGAAAGGGGGGTTTCTGCGGAGCACGAGGCCCGCATGCCCTGACAACGCGGCAGAGGCCGGTCGGTAACGGATCAACGCGCAGCCGATGTTTCCCGGGTGGTCCTCCGGCCTGTCGCGGCCCGCCTCACCGCCCGAGGACGGGAAGCGTGGTAAGCCGCTCGTGCCAGTCCCGCGCGGCGGGGAACCGGGTCTTGACCGTCTCCACGGCCCGTTCCCGTACCGCCACCTGCGACTCCCGCAGCCGCAGCAGCGGCTCCAGGCCGGGACGGGCCAGCAGGAGCCGCTGGTTGACCACCGTGGCCGGCTGCCAGTGGTTCTTGTACTGCTCGGCGCCGCGCAGCAGGCTCAGCACCTCACGGCCGGAGTCCGAGGCCTGCTGGGAGACCTCGCGCAGCAGCATCGTCGACACATCGACCTTCCGCTCCCGCAGTCCCGGGTCCGCCCCGTACAGATAGCCGCCCGCCAGCTGCCCGGACTGCAGCGTCAGATTGGCCGCCACGACCTCGCCGCCCATCAGGAACTCGGTCATAGCGGCCGTACCGTCGCCCACCATCCGGCCCACCGAGCGGATCAGGTGGTCCGAGAACCGGGCCCGCAGGTGCTCCGGATTGACCCCGCGGTCCAGCCACTGGAGCTCGTGGAGCCGCAGCAGCGTGCCGATCGCCGCCGGCACCCCGTCCTGCGGGATCTTGCGGGCCTCCACGTCCAGCGCCTCGATCCGGCGCAGCTTGGCCCGCAGCCGCTGGCCCCGCGAGCCGGTGAGCTGTCCCACCAGGTCGCCGAGCGGCCGGGCCGGCAGCTCCATGCACGTCGAGTCCGTGAGCCGGCTCCGCGCGCCCGGCCACCGGCCGAACAGCAGCTGCGCCGACGCGTCCGGCCGGACCTCCCGCAGGTCGATCACGGTGTGCCGGGCGGCCCGGTCCAGGCCGCGCTGGAGCGCGCCGACCGCGTACCCGGCCTCCTCCTCGTCCAGCAGGATGTCGAAGAAGTCGGAGATCGCCCCGCCCATCGGCACCAGCAGCGGCATCGGCCGGTGCACCAGCATCAGCGGTGCCGCTCCGATCAGCCGACCCGAGCGGCGGACCAGCAGGACCCGCAGCCTGCCTTCCTGGCCGTAGGAGAGCCACCAGGAATGGAGCCAGGCGTGGCTCTGGAACGGAGTGGCGGTGGCGCAGCGGCGGTGCAGCGCGTCCCACTCCCCGGCGAGCGCGCCGAACTCCCGGAAGTCGCGGCAGAGCGTCACGGTGAGGCTGCCCGTTCGGTTGGCCGTCATCGCACGAGCTCCCGTTCGTCGGTGGTGCTGTGGTCCTCGGCGGCGGTCGGCCCGGGCACCTGGGCCGAGACGCTCCAGCCCGCGCGCCTGGGCCGTACCAGCAGGACGAGCCCGCCGAGCAGACCGCCCGCGGCCGCGCCGACGGTGGTGCCCAGCGGCACCGACGGCGAGATGGGCTGGTCCGGCTTCATGGCGTGGGTGAACTTGATCAGCTTCACGCCGGTGTCCTTGGAGACATGGCCGCTGCTCACGATGACGGCCTCGATCACCGCGTTGGCGATGTCGGCCGCCCGGCCCGGCTTGTCCGACGTTCCGGTCACCGCGATCATCGGCGAGTCCGGCGAGGTCTCGGAGCGCACCTGGGAGCGGAGCGCGCGCATCGGCTCACCGGCCGCGCCCTGGGCGTAGGAGAGAGTGGCGTCGCTGGTGACGAGGCGCCCGTAGGACTGCGCGTAGCCGAGCGCGGCCGACGGGTCCGTCTCCTCCTCGGCGACCGCCATGGCGTAGCTGGTGGCCTCGTACTGGGGCGTGGCGAGCAGCCCGTACGAGAGCCCGGAGGCGGTGCCGAGCAGTACGCAGGCGGGCAGGGGCCACCAGTGCGGCAGCCGGGTCAGGGCGGTGCGCAGCTGGGCAGGGGCGTTACTCAGCCGCTTCCGCAGGACGACGTGTCGCGGCTGCGCGGGAGACTCGGTCATGGAAGGGCTCTCCGGTTCGGTGGGGCGGTGTCCAGGGCGTACGCGTACACGTCCATCAGGCGCTCGCTGCTGCGCCGGATGTCGTAGTGGCCGACGGCCCGGGGCGGCGGGCGGCGGTCCGGGCGGGTCTGTATCCGCTGCCGCAGCACGGCGGTCAGCTCGTCGGGGCTCCCGGCGATCCGGGTGGCGCCCGGTGCGTGGGCGGCGGACAGGTCGTCGATGGCCGGGCAGGCGTCGTGCAGGACGGGCAGTCCGGCGGCGAGCGCCTCCACGGCGGCCAGGCCGAACGACTCCTCGCGGGACGTCGATACGAAGGTGTCGACGGCGCTCAGCAGCGCCGGCACGCCGGGCACCGGGCCGCCACCGCCGGCGCCGCACTCGCCGAGGAGGAGGATCCGGTCCGCCGCCCCGAGCCGCGCCGCCAGCGCCCGCAGCGGTCCGGCCTCCGGCCCGTCACCGGCCAGCAGCAGCCGGGCCTCCGGCAGCGCGGCGACCGCCCGTACCGCCACGTCGAACCGCTTGCCCGGCACCAGCCGGCCCACCCCGCCGACCACGAACGCGTCGTCCGGAATCCCCAGCGCCGCCCGGACGGCGAGCCGCCGGTCCGGGTCGAAGCGGTAGCGGTCGGCGTCGATGCCGTTGGGCACCAGCCGAATCCGCTCCGCCGGCACCCCCCAGTCCCGCAGCCGCCCGGCCACGGTGGAGGAGACGGCGACGGTGGCCGCGCCGAGCCGCTCGGTGGAGAGGTACAGAGCGCGGATGCCACGGGTCAGCGGTCGGCCCTCGATCTCGGCGCGGCCCAGCGAGTGTTCGGTCGCCACGGTGGCCCGGACGCCCGCGAGACGCGCCGCGATTCTCCCGTACACACAGGCGCGGTAGAGGTGTGTGTGGACCAGGTCGTAGCGGCCGTCGCGGATCAGCCTGGTCAGCCGACCGACCGCCGAGAGGTCCCGGTTGCCGCGCATCCCGAGGTGGATGACGCGCACCCCGTCGGCCCGCAGCCCGTCCGCCACCGGACCCGGGTTGGTGAGCGTCACCACGTCGCACTCCACCGGCAGATGGCGCAGCAGCAGCCGCAACTGCTGCTCGGCCCCACCGACCCCGAGCCCGGTGATGACGTGCAGCGCCCTCACCGCGGGCCACCCGCCCGTACCGGAGAGGCGGTACGGGAGCCGGCGCCGGGCACGACCGCTCCGTGCCGCAGCCCGTGCCGCAGGTCCTTGGCCCAGAGGCGGACGCCTCGGTCGGCCTGGCTGATGTGCGTGCGAGGAAGGGCGAACCGGCTGATCAGCGGGCCGGGAGCCAGTGCGCAGCCGTATCCGTACCCGGCGGAGCGGACGGCTTCCGCCACCCGCCGGTCGAGCGTCCCGTACGGATAGCAGAACCCGTCTGGCGGTGTACCGGTGAGCTCGCCGAGCAACTCCCGGCTGCGGACGATCTCGTGGCGCAGCTCCTGGTCCGTGAGCGTGGTGAGGTCCTGGTGGAGCAGACCGTGCGAGCCGATCTCCATTCCCGCCTCGGCGATCCGCCGGATCCCGTCGTGCGTGAGCAGCGGCTTGCGCGGCCCCAGCGGGTCCCACTCGTTGACGTCGCCCGGCCGTCCCGGCAGGACGAAGACGGTGGCGGTGCAGCCGTGGGCGCGCAGCACCGGCAGGGCCTCGTGGAAGAAGTCCGCGTAGCCGTCGTCGAAGGTCAGCCCGACCAGCCCGCGCCTGCCTGCCGCGTGGGCCCGCATCAACTCCGACACGCCGACTCCGCGCAGGCCTCTGCTGCGCAGCCAGGCCAGCTGCTCGCCGAGCCGCCGAGGAGAGACGGTGATGCCGTACGGGTCGTCGTCGGTGTCCGTGACCGAGTGGTACGTGAGGATCCACGGCTGACGGCGGGTGTGCGGCCGGAACCGGGACGAGGGAGCGTCGGCGCAAGGCGCCGAAGGGTCAGCGGCCATCAGTGAACCTCCGTCGGATGAGTGCCAGCAGGGAGACGACCTCGGGCGAGCGCAGGGCCAGCCCGGTCAGGAAGAAGACGGCGGGAACGAGGACACATCCGGCGGCGAGGCTCAGCACGGCGTCGGCGAGCAGCTGCGCCGCCGCCCAGCCCGCCGCCCCGGCCACCAGCGCCGCGCCCGCGAGGCGGGCGAGCGACAGGGCGACCGCCCGGGCCCGGATCGGGACCACCCGGGTGCCCAGCCCCATCAGGAGGAGCAGCGCGGTCGTGCTGATCCCGACGGCGTTGGCGGTCGCGATGCCGGCGACGCCGAAGCGGTACGTGAGCGCGTACCCGGCGCCCATCGTGACCAGGAGCCCGGTGCCCATCGCGAACGCCGGGAACCAGGTGGGCCGGCCGGACGAGAAGAACGGCCGGCTCAGCGCGCCGACGAGACAGTGGCCGAGCAGCCCGGCCGCGTAGACCCTCATGACCTGCGCTGTGGCCTCGGTGTCGGCGGTGTCGAAGGCGCCGCGCTGGAAGAGGACTTCGATGATCCGGGGCGCGTAACCGAGGACGACCGCCGTGCCGAGCAGCACGACCATGCCCGCCAGCGCGAGATCCCGCTCGACCCGCTGCCGGGCCTTCTCCCGGTTCCCGTCGGCCATGGCCCGCGCGACGACGGGGAACGTCACCGTGCAGATCATCAGCGAGAGCACCATCGGCATCTGCGCCACCTTCTGCGCGTAGTTCAGGTGCGAGATGGCGCCCGCCGGGAGCGTGGAGGCGAGGAAGCGCTCCACCAGCACCTGCGACTGACGGCTCACCACGAACAGCACGACCGGGGCGAGGACCGTCAGGCCCAGTAGCGGAGCGGTGCGCGAGGCACGCTTCCTGAGCCGCCCGAGGCGGGGGCGTGCCAGGGGCAGCAGGCGGAGGAGGGTGGGGAGCTGGGTGAGGATCATGAGCAGGCTGCCGACGGCGACGCCCGCCGCAGCCGCGCGTACCCCCCACGCGGAGTGCAGCGCCAGCGTCATGCCGATGATGCCGATGTTGTACGCGACGTAGACCCCGGCGGGCGGCAGGAAGCTGCGGTGGGCGCGCAGGGCCGCGCTGAAGTAGCCCGTGATGCCGAAGGTGAGCACGGTGACGGCGGTGAGCCGGGTGCAGTCCACCGCGAGTTCCGGATCGGCGAGCCCGGGTGCGAGGACGCCGACGACCCAGGGGGCGCCCGCCATCAGCAGCACCGCTCCGGCCATGAGGAGGACACAGAGCCGGGGGAGGGTGGCCGCCACCAGCTCCCGTACGGGGTCGGGACCCGGCTCTCCGCCGTCGTCCGGCCTTGCGCCGTCCTCGCCGCCCTTCGCGGCCTCCGCGTCCGCGCGCCGGGTGAGGGCGAGGCTGAAGGCCGGGACGAGGAGCAGCGCCATCCCGTCCTCGATCAGCAGCGTGGCCGCCATCTCCGGCACGGTCCAGGCGATCAGGAACGCGTCACTGGCGTCGCTCGCGCCGAAGTACCGGGCGATCGCCTGGTCCCGCACCAGGCCGAGCACCGCCGCGAGCACGGTCAGCACCGCCGTGCCCGCCGCCGCACGGGCGAGGAAGGACCCGAGCCCGGGAGCCTCGCCGCTGTCCGCCGGTTCCGGCGCGGCGTCGACGGCCGTGGTCCCCCCGGGGCCGGAGCCGGGAGGCTGCCCGGGCCCCGGGAGCAGGGGAGGGGCGGTCTCCGCGCGGGGGAGCGTCTCCTGGGGGAGGGCGTCGCGGGGGCGGTCCTCCAGGGGCGAGGCCTCGCGGGGGAGCGCCTCCGCCTCCGTCCCCGTACCGGTGTCGCTCACGCCGAACCCGCCTTCTCCGGTTCGGCCAGCGCCCACCAGGCGGCGAGCCCGAGGACGACGCCGCCCAGCACGGTCGTGGGTCCGCCGATGTCGGAGTACAGGAAGTTGACGCTCTGCCAGGTCATCAGCGCGACCGCCACCAGCCCGCAGTCCACGGCCGTGTCGCCGCGCGCGCGGACCCGGACCAGCCGGCGTACGGCACCGATGAGGATCGCCGCCCAGCTGCCGACGACCGCCGTCAGACCGATGAGGCCCTGTTCGCTGAGGATGAGCAGATACATGTTGTGCGGCGAGAGGAGAGCCTGCTTGCGGAACTCCTGGCCCGCGCCCGCCGTGTCGCTGCCGGAGGATAGGCCGATCGAGGCGTACGCGTCGCGGTGGTCGGGGAAGCCTTTGAGGCCGACTCCGGTCATGGGCTGCTCGCGCCACATGGAGCCCGCAGCGCTCCACATCGTGTACCGGTCGTTCACCGACCGGTCGGGCGCCTGGGCCACCTGGGTCACGCTCGCGGCCCGGTCCGCGATCATCTCCGAGCCGATGCCGAACCCGCCGACCAGGACGACGCCGGTCGCTCCCAGCACCGCCAGCGACGTCAGCGCCTGCCGCCGGTCCGTCAGAGCGAGTGCGACCAGGAGAGCGGCCGCCGTGGCGATCCACACGCCTCGGCTGAAGGAGAGCGCGAGCGGCACGATCAGCCCGACGGCCACGACGGCGGCGCACGGACGCAGCCACGCCGGAGCGGTACGCGGGGTCCGCAGCGCACAGGCGGCGGCGGCCAGCAGCCCGTACGCGACGACCGTGGCCATGCCCATGATGTCGCTCGGGCCGAACGTGCCGACCGCCCGGAGATCCTCGCCCATGTACGAGGCGCCGGTCCCGGTCACGTACTGGTCGACGCCCACCACGCCCTGCACGAGCGCCAGGAGCACCAGGGCCCCGGTCACAATCCGGAAGCCGCAGGCGTCCTTGAGCAGGAGGCAGACGGCGGCCGGGACCAGGACGAAGACCTGGAGGTAGCGGACCAGCCCCGGCAACGCCGCGGCCGGATCGGCTGCCGTCACCGTCGCCACCACGAAGCCCACGGCGGGCAGTCCGAGCACCAGGGCGGCGGTCCCGCTGAGCGGGCGCCGCCGGAGGTGCAGCAGCCGTCCTCCGCAGACCAGGACCGCGACGGCCGAGGCGATGTCGGCCGGTCCCACGCCGCCGCCGAGGGCGTACGGCAGCGCGGGCAGCAGCACGGTCGCGATGAGAGGGAGCAGTGGCCATCGGCTCCGCCATCCGCCCGGGCTCGGGCGGGGAGCGGCGGGCGCCGGGGCCCCGGGCGCCGGGGCGGTCAGCGTGGCGGCCATGGTCAGCTGCCTCCGAGCCGGAAGAAGGAGCCCGCCGTCCGCGCCAGCACGCACGCGTCCTGCCACAGGGACCAGGTCTCGATGTACCGGTTGTCGAACCGGGCCCGCTCCTCGATGGAGGTGTCACCGCGCAACCCGTTCACCTGCGCCAGCCCGGTGATGCCGACCGGCATCCGGTGGCGGGCCTGGTAGCCGGGATGGGTGCGGCTGAACTGAGCGACGAAGAAGGGACGTTCGGGGCGCGGGCCGACCAGGCTCATGTCGCCGCGCAGGACGTTCCACAGCTGCGGCAGCTCGTCGAGCGAGGTGCGGCGCAGCAGTCGGCCGACACGGCTCATCCGTCCGTCGGAGGCCACGTTCCACCGTGTCGCGGACTCCTGCGCGTCGGCGGGCCGCAGCGTACGGAACTTGAGCAGGACGAACGGACGGCCGTGCCGGCCCACCCGCTCCTGCCGGAAGATGACGCCGGGGCCGTCCGAGATCCGTACCGCCAGCGCGCACACCGCCAGCAGCGGCGCCACCAGCACCAGACCGGCGCCTGCCAGGACCGCGTCCATCACCCGCTTCGCCGCGTGGCTGACCGGCCGGTGCGTGCCGTCCTGGAGCGGATGGGCGGCGAAACCCCACAGGTGGTCGGGGCGCACGCCGGCGGGCCGGGTGGCGACGGCGGTGTCGCCGGTGACCAGCCACACCCGGCAGCCGTGCCCGGTGAGCAGGGCGAAGAGAGCGGGTCCGTCGGGCGTGGTCTCCGGCGGTGCGGTGAACACCGCGTGCCGCACGCTGTTCTGCACGACGGCCCGCCCCACCTCCTGCGGAGTGACCAGGACCGGCAGCTTCACTCCGTCCGGCCGCGCCGCGGGCTCCTCGACGGAGGCGTCGGAGGCGTCGGGACCGGCGGCTGCGGCGACCCGGCCGACCGGGCGCAGCCCGTACTCGGGGTGGTCGTACAGCGCGGCCGTCACCTGGCGGGCGACCGGGCCGTGGCCGACGATCAGCGTGGAGAGCGGGTTGCGGACGGCCGACCGGTGCCGCATCCGGTGCACGACCGCGCGTCCGGAGGCGCAGAGCAGGGTCTGCGCGGCCGCCGCGTACGCCAGCACCGTCCAGCCGATCTCGTGAGCCGGCGCCCAGGCCGCGACGACCTCCATGGTCACGTACCACTGGAGCAGCCCGAGGCCGAGGAGCGCGGGCACTTCGGAGAGCACGGAGGGGGAGAGGCCGAACCGGTAGAGGCCCCGGTACGCGTGGAGCAGCATCTGCGCCACCGCCTGGACGGCGACCACGGGCCAGGGCCAGCCGGCCGGGGTGCACACGGCGAACGTGACGGCCAGCGCCGCCGCGTCGGCCCCGAGGAGCCGCGCGGCGGGCGCGACCCGGGTGGCGCGGCGTCCACCGCCGAGCACCCGCGTACCGCCGTCGCTTCTTCGCGGCGGATGAACCGTGTGAGCCTGTACGGCTGTGGCCTGGCCGGCGCCGGGGACCGGTGCACTCTCCATCGTCATCGCTCGGTGCGCTTCCTCATCGTGGGGCCGGACAGGGAGACAATTTCCTGGTAAAGACCGGCAACCGCCCCCGCGGTCCGTCGGACGTCGAACGCCGTCCGGGCATGGCGCAGGGCCCGGTGGGACACCGCCTCGCGCAGCTCCGGATCGGTGAGCAGAGCGGTGAGCGAGGCCGCCAGCGCCGCGGGGTCCTCGGGCGGTACGAGGAGGCGGTCCTCGTCGCCCGGCGCCACGCTCTCCCGCGCTCCGCTGACATCGCTCATCACCACGGCCCGGCCGCAGGCCATGGCCTCCAGCGGAGCCAGCGCCATGCCCTCCCAGCGGGACGGCAGGACGACGACGTCGGCCGCGTGGATCCACGGCCGTACGTCGGGGCTCGCCCCGGTGAACAGGACGCCGGCCGGGGCCGCGTCCTCCAGGCCGGCGCGGTCGGGGCCGTCGCCGACGAGGACGAGGCGCGCTCCCGGTACCCGCAGTCGCCGCCAGGCGCTCAGCAGGACGTCCTGGCCCTTCTGCCGGGTCAGGCGGCCGACGCAGACGACGAGCGGGGCCCGCGGATCCATGCCGGCCGGCAACGGCAGCGAGACGCGGGCGGCGGCGCGTTCGGTCTGGCCGCCGGGGCGGAAGCGGTCGAGATCGATGCCGTTGTGGATCACCGACCAGCGGGCGGTGATGCCCGCCTCCTGTCCGGTGCGCCGCTCGGACTCGCTGACGCAGAGGATGTGGTCGGCCCAGCGCGCGCCGAACCGCTCCCAGTTCAGCGCCAGTTCGGCGGTCCGGCCGTCCACGGCCTCGAAGGACCAGGCGTGCGGCTGGAAGACCGTGGGCACCTTGCCCCGTACGGCGATCCGGCCCGCGAGGCCTGCCTTGGCGCTGTGCGCGTGCACGACGTGCGGACGACAGTCGCGGACGATCCGCCGCGCCCCGGCCACCTCACCGGCCAGCCGCGGACCCGGCGCCCGGGTGGCGGCCCAGCCCCGGACCTGGGCCCCCGCGGCGGCGGCCCCGACGGCCAGCGGGCTGCCGGGCGGACAGGCCACCACGGGCCGCAGCCCGGCGACGGCCTGGGCCCTGACGAGATCGGTGACGACCCGGGCCACTCCACCGTCCACGGGCTGAACCAAATGAAGGACCGTCAACTGTCTTTCTTCGGCACGACGCATGTGCAGCACGTACGGCTCTCTTCGCTCAATCCGGTGAGTAAAGCCGAAGTGCACTTTGGCAGATATATGGCGAAATCGTGCGCGTGACTCGCTCATACGACCACGTGAGGATTACCGGCGCGATGCCGCTGATCAGGTGGTCCGCGCGGCTGAGCCGTGTCCTCGTCAAGGTGGCGGAATACGTGTCAGGAGAGAGGACGAGGCGCCATTGCGAGGGCCGGCCGAAGGAATTGTGCCGGGGAGGATGTGACGCTGCTCGCCGCATCTCGGGGACGGCCGGTTGCCGCAGTGGGTGGCGGCACCATCGAACTGACGGTCACGCAGTTCTCTTGTCGGCGAAGGACTCCGGCCGGGTGGCCGCGAAGGTGACGTCCTCGGCGTGGGCGACGACTTCCACCTCGTCGCCGAGGGCCCATTCCGCGACCCGGGACGCCATCGCCGCCGGAACGCGCTCACTGATGCCCGGCGCGGCCGGGATGTCGTACGTTGCATGGGCGTCGTGCGGCAGCACGACCCGGTACTCCAGCTCCAGCGCCCGGCGGGCGGTGGCCAGGACGCACATCTCCGACATCACCCCGCACACGGCGAGCGACGCGATCCCGGCGGCCGTCAGCCGGCCCTCCAGCGTGGTGGACTCGAAGCCGTCGTCCTCGGTCTTGCGGATCACGGTCTCGGCCGGGCCGTCGGCGACCGGGAGGTGCAATTCCCAGCCGGGCGTGTGCGGTTCGTCGGGCTCTCCGGCCGGCCCGTCGTTCTGCAGGTGGACGACGAGTGCCCCGGCCGCCCGGGCCCGGCGGACGAGGCCGTCGACCCGGTCCAGCAGCCGGTGTGCGTCGGGCACGGGCGTGTCGCCCGCGACGAAGGCCGTCTGGAGATCCACGACGAGGAGCGCGTGTACGGGCGGGAGGAGGGGAGGCATGACGGCTCCGGCCTTCGGCGGTGTGCGGGGCGTCGGGGTGTCCATCCTTGCAGCCGGCGGCCCCGGGCGAGGCCGCCGGCCCGGGTCAGCCGGTGCGGTCGACGAGGAAAGGGATCAGGGTCAGCAGATCACCGCGTGCGCCCTCGTGGAGGTCCACCTGATCCAGGCAGGCGCGGGCGGTCCTCAGGTGCTGCCGGGCCTCCGTCACCGTGGCCCGGCGCCCGCCGGCCTCGTCGATCAGCTCCGCCGCCCGGCGCAGCCCCGCCTCGTCGAGCGGACCGGTTCCGCTGAGGAGGGTCTCCAGCCGCCGGGCCGCCGGGTGCTCGGAGGCCAGGGCCGCGAGGACCGGGAAGGTCTTCTTGAGCCGCCGCAGATCGCTGTGCACCGGCTTCCCCGTGATCTGCGGATCGCCCCAGACGCCCAGCAGGTCGTCCACCGCCTGGAACGCCACGCCCAGGTGCCGTCCCGCCCGGTCCAGCGCGTCGGCCGTGGCCGCCGGAGCCCCGGCCAGCACCGCGCCCAGAGCAGCGGCGCAGCCGAGCAGCGACCCCGTCTTCTGTGTGGCCATCGCCCGGTACTCGTGCGGCAGGACCGCATCGGGTCCGGTCCACGGCCGCGACTCGAAGAGCAGGTCCTGCGCCTGACCGTGCACCAGATCGCCCAGCGCCGCCGACAGACGGCGCACCGCCGCCGCCCCTGTGGCGCCGGGGACCTCCGTCAGAGTCCGGACGGCCAGCGCGAACAAGGCGTCCCCCGCGAGGACCGCAGGCCCGGTGCCGTACGCCTTCCATACGGTCGGGCGGCGCCGCCGGGTCTCGTCGCCGTCCATGATGTCGTCGTGGATGAGCGAGAAGGTGTGGACGAGCTCGACGGCGACCGCGCCGGTGACCCCGTCCCGGCCACTGCCCCCGGCCGCCTCCGCACCGAGAACCGCGAGCGCCTGGCGCACCCCTTTGCCCTGCGAGCCCGGGACCGGGTCGCCGTCCACGCCGCTCCAGCCCAGCGAGAAGGCGGCCGTCTCGGCGTGCCAGGGGTGCAGCCTGCGCACCGACTCCACCAGTGCGGGCCGGACGAGTTCGCGGCACCGGTCGAGTATCTGCGGCGCCGGTGCCTGCCGGGTCGTGGACAGCGTCATCGGGCCCGGGCCTCCTCGTGCGAGGCGGCGGATCCGGTGCCGCGCCCGCCGTCCTCCGCCGCTGGTTCGACGCCGAGTTCCACGTACGCCTTCTCCACCATCTCCCGCGCGTTGAGCAGTCCGATCCGGCTCAGCCGGCCACGGAGTTCGTCCAGCTCCGCCGCCGTGGCCGCGCGGTCCCGGCCCAGGCGGGCGCGCGCCTTGACCAGGCCCAGAGCCGCCAGCGCCTCGCCGCGGGGTTCGGTCATCGCGCGGAACTCCGTCAGCGCCTGCTCGTACACCTCACGCGCCTCCTCGTACCGCCCGGCGCGGAAGAGCACGTTGGCGCGCATCTTGTGGTTGTAGGCGAGCGCGCTGGAGAGCTTCATCTCCCGGCAGGTGACCTCGGCCTCGGCGAGCAGGCCGAGTGCGCGTTCCGTTCCGCCGTCCCGGAGGGAAACGATGTCGGCGATGCCGCGCAGGGCCCAGGCGCGGCCCCGCCGGTCGTCGGCGTTGCCCGCGAGGAGAGCCGCCTCCTCGAACATCTCCAGCGCCGAGTCCAGCTGCCCGGTGTTGCGGTGGATCTGCGCGATCCCCTCCAGTGCCCACACCGTGTGGCGTGCCTCGCCGCGGGCGCGGGCCTCGGCGAGCAACTGCTCGTGGAGCGTGGCGACCGTCGCGTAGTCGCCCTGGATGCGTCCGGTCTCGGCCAGTCCGGCGAGCGAGTAGCCGCGCGCGACCACGTCGCCGCCGCGCTCGCCCAGCTCGGCGGCGAGCCCCAGCAGCCGGAACGCGAGGCGCAGCGAACCCCGTTGACGCGCCAGCGTCCCGCCGCTCCACAGCGCCCACGCCATCGCCCCGGTGGCCCCGGCCGAGCGCGCGGCCCGGTAGCTGGCCTTCCACGCCCGGTCCGCCTCCTCGACCTGCCCGAGCCGGCGGTGCGCCTCGGCCACCGCGAGCCCGGTCCGCGCCACCTCCTCCTGCGAGCCGGAGAGTTCGGCCTGTTTCAGATGGCGTACGCCTTCGGCCAGTACGTCGGTGAGGGAGGCGTTCACCGACATCCTGGTGAGAGCGCCCTGGTACTCGGGCGCCAGTGCCTTGGTCTGCATGGGTGCCTTCCGCGCGGTGCCCGGGCGGGACCGGTGTACACTATGCGCTCTGTGTATACATGGAGCGCATAGTTGGCCGATTCTCCGAGCCCGGTACAGGTGGGGGTGGACGCCGCTCGTTTTCCGGGCGGCGAACCGTTCTGTCAGTGATCAAGACGGCGGCGGAGCCCATGGGGTTGCTCGGACCGTGCAGGACGTTCTCCGGGACGTCTCCGCGCGGCAACCGAAGCCTCGTATGTCAGTGCACGCCCGGCGGCTCGTGCAGGCCGAACGGCGAGCGCTGGTCGTCGCGGCAGAGCCGGAACCGGCCGAACCGCGCGGCGGACGCGTCGTCCTCGCCCAGGTCCGTGCCCTCCACGCTGCCGCCCAGCTCACGCACCCGCTCCACCGCCGCGGTCATGTCGTCGACCCGGAAGAAGAGGTACGGGCCGCCGCCGGGGTCACCGCCGTGCACGCCTCCCTGCCCGCTCGGCGTACCGATCGCGAAGCCGCCCTCGCCGGAAGGACCCGGCTCGAAGGTCCACCCGAAGAGCGCGCCGTAGAACGCCCGGGCCTTCCCGGGATCGTCCACTCCGAGCTCGAAGAAGGAGATCTCACCGGCCATCGCGGGGCACCTGCCGTCTCTATGGGCATGCGAGCGTCCGTGTGCGCACGCTTCTTCCACCGTACGGCGATGATCCCGCCCGCGCAGGTGTCCGGCCCGGCGACCCGGGCGCGTACCTCTACGAATCGGTCTCGATCCCGGGCCTCGTCCGGATCCGGGCCGAGGGCGGCGCCATCATGAGTGCATGTCACGGCTTCCGACGCGCCTGTCCGCACCCAAGTGGTTCACGGTGGACGCGTCGGTGCTGAACGTGGCGCTGGTGTATCCGATGCAGGGACCGGCGGGGATCTTCGGGCCCGGTTGCGCGGCGTGTGCGCGGCTGGCCGTGGAGGAGGTCAACGCGGCGGGTGGCGTGCTGGGACGGGAGCTGAGGCTCCTGGAGGTGGACGGCGGCGCGGAGCCGTCGAGCGTCGCGGCCGAGGTCGAGGCGCTGGTGGCGGCGGGTGCGGTGCAAGGGGTCACCGGCTGGCACATCAGCTCGGTGCGGCAGGCGGTGGCGCCACGGGTCGCGCACCGGGTGCCGTACGTCTACACCGCACTGTACGAGGGCGGTGAGCGGACCGAGGGTGTCTTCATGACGAGCGAGACGCCGGCAGGACAACTGCTCCCGGCGATGAGGATGCTCGCGCGGACCTGGGACGTACGCCGCTGGTTCGTCGTCGGCAACGACTACATCTGGCCGCGGCACACCGCGCGGGCGGCCCGGCGGTACGCGCGCGAGTCCCGGGGCCGGGTCTGTGGAGAGGCGTATCTGCCGCTCGGCACGGACGACTTCGCCGATGTGCTGCGGCGCATCGAGCGGGCGGACGCCGACGCCGTGCTGATGCTGCTCGTGGGCAGCGACGCGGTCCGCTTCAACCGGGCGTTCGCCGCGACCGGGCTGGACGCGCGGTGCCTGCGGCTGAGCACCTTGATGGACGAGAGCATGCTCCTCGGCAGCGGCCCCGAGGCGACCGTCGGCCTCTACAGCACGGCCGGCTTCTTCGCCTCGCTCGCCGACGGATACAGCATGGACTTCCACGGCCGTTACGCCGCACGCTTCGGCGCGGACGCGCCGGTGCCCGGCAGCCTCGGCGAGTCCTGCTACGAAGGTGTGCTGCTGCTCGCGGCGCTCATCGAGCGCGCCCGTACCCTGGACGTGTCCGCCATCGGCGCGGCCGCCGGGCATGTCCGGTACGAGGGGCCGCGCGGCCTGCTCGGTCTGGACGGGCGGCATGTGCGCCAGCGCATCTACCTGGCGGAGGCAGACGGACTCGACTTCACCGTGCTCGTCCAACTTCCGTCCCCGAGTCCGTTGTTGTGACCTCGTCGCCGCCGTCGGCCAGCGCGTCGGCCAGCCGGCCGAGCAACGGCGTCAGCTGACTCTCCTCGTCCTCCGTGAGCCCCGGCGACGACGGTCCCCACTCCGCCCGTACCGCGCGGGAGAGTTGGCGGCGCCGCCGCAGGCCGCGAGGGGTGAGCTGGACGAGGACGCGGCGGCGGTCGGTGGGGTCGACGCGGCGGAACACCAGGTTCTGGTCGACGAGTTGGTCGATGAGCTTGGTGAGGGTCGGCGCGGGCAGGACGGCGTCCTCGGCGAGGCCCGTCATGGTCCGGCCCTGGTCGCCGGAGAGCAGGTCGAGGACCCGCCACGCGTCGACGGAGCAGTCGAACGCGTCGAGCACCGCGTGCACGCGCCGCGCCGCGAGACGCTCGGCCCGGGTCAGCAGGTGGAGCAGTTCCTGGGGCTGCCCAGCCATGGCACTCCTCGGGCTCACGTCCGGCACGGCCCCCGCGGCGGGGACGCGATCGAGCCTACAACCGATCACCAGGCACCTGTCAGGCCATTCGCCGATTCCGATCCTTTCCGATGGAAGTAATGCGGGCGGACACCGGAAATCCGTTGATCCATCGCCCGGGTGGCGTCGGCTCACAGGACGCCGGTGCGCGATTACTTCCGTCGGAAACTGTTCCTCAACTGCGCCGCAACGCACCGGAAACAGTTCCGCCGCAGGCTGTGGACCACTTCAGCGACCAGCCCGGAGGCCACCCCGGAACGGCTGGGACCCGTGCTGTCGAAACGGCCGCACCACACCGGATCAGGTGCCGACCCGTTCCCGCCATTCCCTCGTTTCCCTTTTCTTCCTCATCCAGAGGAATTCCCTCGCACCGCCCTTCGGGGCAAGGAGGTATGTGCCATGTCCGGGCTCATCACCAGACGCGGTCTCCTGACCGGCCTCTCCGCCCTCGGCGCCGGCGCCGCGCTCAGCGCCTGCGGCGCGAAGACCGGCAGCGACACGTCGAAGGCCGCCGGCGCCAAGGCCGACACCTCCGGCGACACCGTCAAGGTCGGCCTGCTGAACTCGCTCTCCGGCACCATGGCCATCAGCGAGGTCACCGTCCACAACGCGCTGCTGCTCGCGGTCAAGGAGATCAACGCCGCCGGCGGCGTCCTCGGCAAGAAGCTCGATCCGGTCAGCCAGGACGGCGCCTCCGACTGGCCGACCTTCGCCGAGAAGGCGCAGGCGCTCATCACGGACTCCAAGGTCGTCGCCACCTTCGGCTGCTGGACCTCGGCCAGCCGCAAGGCGGTGAAGCCGGTCTTCGAGCGGAACAAGTCGCTGCTCTTCTACCCGGTGCAGTACGAGGGCCTGGAGCAGTCCCCGTACATCTTCTACTCGGGCGCCACCACCAACCAGCAGATCGTGCCCGCGCTCGACTACCTCAAGAAGCAGGGCCTCACCAAGCTCTACCTCGTCGGCAGCGACTACGTCTTCCCGCGTACCGCCAACAAGATCATCAAGACGTACGCCAAGGCCAACGGCATGGAGGTGCTCGGCGAGGACTACGCGCCGCTCGGCTCCACGGAGTTCGCCACCATCGTCAACAAGGTGAAGGGCGCCGGGGCCGACGCGGTCTTCAACACCCTGAACGGCGACAGCAATGTGGCCTTCTTCAAGGAGTACAAGTCCGCCGGGCTGACCGCGAAGAAGCTGCCGGTGCTCTCCGTCTCCATCGCGGAGGAGGAGGTCAAGAGCATTGGAACGCAGTACCTGGAAGGCCAGTTGACGGCCTGGAACTACTACCAGACGACGCCCGGCGCGGCGAACGAGAAGTTCGTCGCCGCGTACCAGGCGGCGTACGGCAAGGGAAAGCCGACCAGCGATCCGATGGAGGCGGCGTACATCTCCGTCCACCTGTGGAAGGCGATGGTTGAGAAGGCGGGCTCGTTCGACGTCGAGAAGGTGAAGGCGGCCTCGGACGGCATCACGTTCGACGCGCCGGAGGGCAAGGTGACGGTCGACGGAGCGACGCAGCACGTCCACAAGACCGCCCGCATCGGCAAGGTCACCGCCGACGGCCTCATCGAGGAGGTCTGGAACTCCGGCGGACCCATCAAGCCTGATCCGTACCTGAAGGGCTACGACTGGGCGGCGGACCTGTGACGGTCATCCTCAACCAGTCCTTCACCGGCGTCAGCATAGGCGCCGTGCTCCTCCTCATCGCTCTCGGTCTGACCCTCACCTTCGGTCAGATGGGCGTCATCAACATGGCGCACGGCGAGTTCATCATGGCCGGTGCCTACACCACGTACGTCCTGCAGAAGCCGGTCGGCGACGCCGGGATCTCGCTGCTCCTCGCGCTGCCGATCGCGTTCCTCGTGGCCGGATCGATGGGCGCGCTCCTGGAGTGGCTGCTGATCCGGCGGCTGTACACCCGTCCGCTGGACACGCTGCTGGTGACCTGGGGTGTCTCGCTGATGCTCCAGCAGCTCGCGCGGGACGTCTTCGGTGCGCCGAACGTGCAGACGAGAGCGCCGGACCTGCTGACCGGCAGCATGTCGGTCGCCGGAGTGAACCTGGCCAACAGCCGGCTGTTCATCCTCGGGTTCGCGCTGCTGTGCGTGGTCGGCCTGGCGGCGACGCTGCGGACCACATCGCTGGGCCGCCGGATCAGGGCCGTGGTCCAGAACCGGGACCTCGCGGAGGTGTCCGGGATCGCGACGGAGCGGGTTGACCGGACGACGTTCTTCATCGGCTCGGGTCTGGCCGGCATGGCCGGGGTCGCGCTGACGCTGATCGGGCCGATCGGTCCGACGACCGGGACCAACTACATCGTGGACGCCTTCCTGGTCGTGGTCGTCGGCGGCATCGGACGGCTGAGAGGAGCGGTCATCACCGCGTTCGTACTCGGCCTGCTGCAGTCGGTCCTCGAATACTCGACGACCGTGAGCGTGGCGAAGGTGGTGGTCCTCGTGGGGATCGTCGCCTTCCTGCAGTGGCGGCCGCAGGGCCTGTACACCGTGCGCACCAGGAGCCTGGTATGACGACGACGAGCACCCCTGTGCCGACGACCGATCCGGCCGCCGAACCCGCGGCCGAACCGTTCCTGAGCCGCTTCCGTACACCTGCCGCTTTCCTGCTCGGCGCGGTGCTGCTGGTGGGCGTCGCACCGCTGGTCCTGTCGGACTTCCGGCTCGGACTGCTGGCCAAATACCTCTGCTACGGGATCGTCGCGATCGGCGTCAGCCTCGCCTGGGGCCGAGGCGGGCTGCTGGTGCTCGGACAGGGCGTCTTCTTCGGTCTCGGCGGATACGCCATGGCCATGCACCTCAAGCTGGCCGACGCGGCGGCGACCGGACAGACCCTGCCGGACTTCATGCAGCTCTACGGCACCGAAGGCGGCCTGCCCTGGTGGTGGCAGCCGTTCGCGAATCCGGCGTTCGCGCTGGCCATGACGGTGTTGCTGCCGATGGCCGTCGCCGCGCTGCTCGGCGTGCTGGTCTTCCGCCGTCGGGTGAAAGGCGCGTACTTCGCCATCCTCAGCCAGGCGCTGGCGGCCGCGCTGGCCATCTGGCTGGTCGGCCAGCAGACCACCACCGGCGGAACCAACGGACTCACCGACTTCCAGGGCTTCTTCGGCTACGACCTGAGCGACCCGGTCAACCGCCGGATGGTGTACCTCATCATCGCGGTCGCGCTGCTCCTCCTGATGGCTCTGGCCCGGCAGCTGTTCGTCAGCCGGTACGGCGAACTCCTCATCGCCGTACGGGACTCCGAGGAGCGGGTGCGCTTCCTCGGATACAACCCGGCCGACGTCAAGCTGGTGGCGTACGTGGTCGCGGCAGGCATGGCCGGTCTGGCCGGTGCGCTGTTCGTACCGGCGGTAGGCATCATCTCTCCGGCGCTGATCGGGATCGTGCCGTCCATCGGTTTCGTCATCGGCGCGGCGGTCGGCGGCCGGGCCTCGCTGGTCGGCGCCGTGCTCGGAGCGATCGCGGTGGCCTGGGCGCAGAGCACGCTCTCGGACGCCTGGCCGGCCGGATGGACGTACCTGCAAGGCCTGCTGTTCGTCGTCGCGGTCGGCTTCCTGCCCGGCGGGCTGGCCTCGCTGCGGACGGTGCTGCGCAGGCGGCGGACCTCCGACGGAGTCAGGACGACGAAGGAAGTGACCACATGAGCGGCGAAGGACTGACGATCCGCGATCTGCGGGTGACGTTCGACGGAGGCGTCACCTCCGTCGACGGCGTCGACCTGGACATCCGCCCGGGCGACCTGCGCTTCCTGATCGGGCCGAACGGCGCCGGCAAGACGACGCTGGTCGACGCCGTCACCGGCCTGGTCCGGGCCACCGGATCGGTCCGCTTCGGCGGTACGGAGATCCTCGGCGAGCCCGTGCACCGCATCGCCCGCCGGGGCATCGGCCGCACGTTCCAGACGGCGACGGTCTTCGAGCAGCTCACCGTCGAGCAGAACCTCGACATCGCGGCAGGCGCCGGCCGCAGCGCGCTGAACCTGCTCCGGCGCCGCCGGCATGTGCCCGAGGCCGTGGAGAAGGCGCTGGAGACCACCGGCCTCACCGCGCTCCGCCACCGTCCGGCCGGTGTGCTGGCCCACGGCCAGAAGCAGAGCCTGGAGATCGGCATGCTGCTCGTCCAGGACGTGGAGCTGCTGCTGCTCGACGAGCCGGTCGCCGGAATGAGCCACGACGAGCGCGAGTCCACCGGAGCGCTGCTCCAGCGGATCAGCGAGGACCACACCGTCGTCGTCATCGAGCACGACATGGACTTCATGCGCTCCTTCGCCCGCAGCGTCAGCGTCCTGCACGCCGGCAAGGTGCTCAGCGAAGGAACGGTCGCCGAGGTCCAGGCCGACGCCACCGTCCAGGAGGTCTACCTCGGCCGCGCCTCCGAACCCGAGCCGCCGGCCGTCCACCCCGTCCCCGTCCGCGAAGAGGTGTGAGAGCCGTGCTGGAGATCAACGGCGTACGCGCCGGCTACGACCGCACCACCGTTCTGCACGGCGTGACCGTGGCCGTGCCGCGCGACGGCGTCGCCGCCGTCCTCGGCCACAACGGCGCCGGCAAGAGCACGCTCCTGCGCACGGCCATGGGCCTCTTGCGGCCGTCGCGCGGAAGCGTCCTCCTCGACGGCGAGGACATCACCCGCCTGGCCCCGCACCAGCGTGTCGCCCGAGGCATGGCGTACGTCCCGCAGGGCCAGCAGTCCTTCCCGCACCTGACCACCGCCGAGAACCTCCGGCTCGTCGCCGACGGCTCGCCGCGCGGTGGCGGCCGCGAGGCCATCGACGAGGCCCTCGACCTCTTCCCCGTACTCCGCGAACTCGCCCACCGCCGGGCCGGCCTCCTCTCCGGCGGCCAGCGCCAGCAACTCGCCATCGCCCGCGCCCTCGTCACCCGGCCCCGGCTCCTGCTCCTGGACGAGCCGACCGAAGGCATCCAGCCCTCCGTCGTCGCCGAGATCGAGACCACGATCCTGTCCCTGGCCGCGCGGGGCGGCCTCTGCGTCCTCCTGGTCGAGCAGCACGTCGGCTTCGCCATGCGGGCGGCGGAGCGCTACTACGTCCTGGAGGCGGGCCGGGTCACGTCGTCGGGAGAGGGAGGAACGGGCGCGGAACGGACGGTCCGGGAGGCGCTGAGCGTGTGAGCGGCGGGCCGGCGCCTCCTCCCGTACGGGACGGGGCCCGCCCGGCCCGCGAAGCGTTGCGCAGCCGTTCGAACACCACCCGGACGGGCCAACAGGAGAAGCGGAGGTCCCGTGCCCGCGCTGGAATGGGCAGGTGACGGCACCTCCGGACGACTGCCTCGCACGCAACGAGTGGATCTGCGGCGCCTACCTCTCCAGCCGCCGGGAGATCCTTATGGACGCTGCTCTCCAGCACCTCCAACTGACCGCGCTCGCCGTGCTCATCGGCCTCGCGCTCGCCCTCCCGCTGGCCCTCGCCGCCCGCCGCTGGCGCTGGGCCGCCGGTCCGGTGCTGGGGCTGACGACGATCCTCTACACCATTCCGTCGCTGGCGATGTTCTCGCTGCTGCTGCCGGTGTACGGGCTCTCCCCCGCACTCGTCGTCACCGGCCTCGTCCTCTACTCGCTGACGCTGTTGGTGCGCAACATCCTCGCCGGCCTCCGGGCCGTTCCGGAGGAGACCCGGCAGGCGGCGCGCGGCATGGGATACGGGCCGCTGCGCCTGCTGCTCGCCGTCGAGCTTCCGCTGGCCCTGCCGGCCGCCATGGCCGGGCTGCGGATCGCCACGGTCTCCGCCGTCTCGCTGGTCACCGTCGGAGCGATCGTCGGCTACGGCGGCCTCGGCAACCTCATCTACTCCGGCATGAACACCTACTTCAAGGCCCAGGTGCTCACCGCCTCCGTGTTCTGCGTCGTCATCGCCGTCGCCGCCGACCTGCTCCTCCTCGGCGCGCAACGGCTGCTGACCCCGTGGACCCGGAAGGGGAGCCAGGCATGAACACGCTCTCCGAGACCTGGTCCTGGCTCACCACCGCCACCCACTGGTCCGGCCCCGACGGGATCTGGAACCGGCTCGGCGAGCACCTCTTCCTCACCGTCGTCTGCCTGCTCATCAGCTGTCTGATCGCCCTGCCTGTCGCGCTCGTCCTCGGCCACCTCGGCAAAGGCGGCGCGCTCGCCGTCAACATCTCCAACATCGGCCGGGCCGTCCCCACCTTCGCCGTGCTCGTCCTGCTGCTGCTCACGCCCGTGGGCACGTACGGCCAGTGGTCGACGATCATCGCGCTCGTGCTGTTCGCCGTGCCGCCGCTGCTGACGAACGCGTACGTGGGAATGCGCGAGGTCGACCGTGACGTCGTGCGGGCCGCCCGAGGCATGGGCATGACCGGCCGCCAGATGCTGTGGAGCGTGGAGCTGCCGCTGGCCCTCCCGCTGATCCTCACCGGCGTACGGATCGCCGCCGTGCAGCTGGTCGCCACCGCCACCCTCGCCGCGCTGGCCGGCGGCGGAGGACTCGGCCGGATCATCACCGCGGGCTTCAACCTCGCCTCCACGCCGCAGGTGGTGGCCGGCGCGGTCCTGGTGGCCGTCTTCGCTCTCCTCGTCGAGAGCCTCTTCGAGGCGGGGCAGCGGATCGCGCCCAGCCGTGGAAGTGAGGCCGCATGATCGGCGCTTACCGGGCCTTGGCCGGTCTCCTGCTGCTCGCCACCGCCTGCACCACCGGTCCCAGCCTGGAGAACCGAGGTGAGGTCACCGCGCCGCCCGGCGACAGCAAGGAGCTGACCGTCGGGTCGGCCGGATTCACCGAGAGCGACCTGCTGGCCCAGCTGTACGCCCTGCTCCTGGAGCGCGCCGGCTACTCCGCCGACATCATCTCCGTGACCAACCGGGAGATCTACGAACCGGCCCTGGAGAGCGGCCAGATCGACGTCGTCCCGGAGTACGCGGCGACCTTCGCCGACTGGCTCAACGCCAAGGCCAACGGAGCCGACGCGGCCCCGGTCGGTTCACCCGACCTCGCCGCCACCATGAAGGCGCTGCGCAAGCTCGCGGCCCCGCGCGGGCTCACCGTGCTCGACCCCGGCCGCGCCGTCGACCAGAACGCCTTCGCGGTCGCCGCCTCCTATGCGGAGAAGCACAACCTGAAGACCCTCGGCGACCTCGGCCGGGCGAAGCTCCCGGTGCGTCTCGCGGCGGGCGACGAATGCGTACAGCGGCCCTACTGCGCACCCGGGCTGGAGAAGACGTACGGGCTCGACATCGTCGCCGTCGACCCGAAAGGCGTCGGCACCACGCAGGCGAAACAGGCCGTCCAGAACGGTCAGGACCAGATGGTGCTGACCACCACCACCGACGCCACGCTGGACCAGTTCGGGCTGGTGCTGCTGGAGGACGACAAGAAGCTCCAGAACGCCGACTACGTGGTCCCCGTCGTCAACCGCGCCCGCGCCGGCGGCGCCGGAGTACGCGACGCCCTCGGCCGGCTCAACACCGTCCTGACCACCGCCGACCTGGCGTCGATGAACGAACAGGTCGACAGCTGGCGCAGGCTTCCCGAGGACGTCGCGCGCACCTACCTGGAGTCGAAGAAGCTCATCCCGAGGAGCTGAGCACTCACGGGACGGGCGGCCATGGCACGTCCGCCAGCAGAGGCAGGATCTCCGCCTCCTCGTAGTCGAGATGTGCGGTCAACTGTGCGGTCATGGAGGCCAGTTCGGTGCGGAAGCGGTCCGGCTCGGCGATCGCGACACCGGCCAGCAACGCCGCCAGTGCCGACTGTACGGCCGCGATGGAGCGGTGCTCCTCCCGGAGCCGGTCGAAGACCGGTCCGAGGTGCGGGTGATAGCCCTCCATCACCGGCAGGACATGGCCGTCCTCGCTCGTGTGGTGGAACTCCAGCGCCTGGCAGAACGCCAGGCAGCGCTGCCGGATCTGGAGGCCGAGACCGGGAGCGGGCGGCGCGCCCGCTCCTCGGTGGGCGGCGCGGGCGGCGAAGTGCGCTTCCGTCTCGGCGTGCACCTGGGCCAGTTGGCCGCGCAGCCAGGTGTGCACCTCGACGAGCTTGTCGGCCAGCGAGGTGATGTCGCGGACCGGCGCCTGCGGGTCGGGGAGTTGGAGGACCACGACCGGCAGCGTTCGGTCGGTCGCCGCCTGGTACTCGGCGTAGCCGGGAGCTTCGGCCACCACCCGGGCGAAGAGCTCCTCGCGCCGGGTGCCTTCGGCGGGTACGGCGATGGTCCCGAACTCCGTTTCACCCAGTTCCACTTGGACCGTCGGGTGGGCGAGGAGGTTGTTGTACCAGTCGGGGTGGTGCGAGGCGCCGAGGTTCGAGCCGACAACCAACAGCCGGTCACCGTCGCGGACATGGCCGAGCGGTGTGGTGTGCGGTTGCCCGGTGCGGGCGCCGGTGGTGGTCAGCAGGAGCAGGTCGGAGCCGGCGAAAGGACCGCCGACCTTGCCCGCGTTGGCGCGGAACTCGTCGATGACGGACTGCTGGAAGGCAGAGGGCATGGGTGTTCTGGGTCTCCCGTGAGAAGTGGGGAAGCGAAGACGTGCGGACGGCGCGGTACGACGAGTGCAGCCGGAAAGGCGGCACACGCGGTCGCGAAAGCGTCGGGTGGCAGAAAGCGCCTGAAGGTGTCAGAAGCAGTGGGCGGTGAGAAGACTCATCACGTCGTCCCTGGAAGAAGGTGCTGGCTTGACCGCCGGCCGGCCCAGATCTCTTTGGCCGACGTCACGCTGCACGCGGACCATTAGAACGAGGGCGCCAGTCGCTGTCAATGCGGGACGGGCCCCCGCGTCCGGCCGAACGGAAAACGCGTTGCCCGCCCGTTCGGAGCCTGCGACGCTCGGGCCATGCCTGAACAACAGACCCTTCCGCCGCAGCAGTCCGTCCGGCGTACGCACCAGGTCACCGCCCTCTTCTCGCACGGCCGCCTGGTCACCATCCCGCGCAAGCGGGCCCGGCTGGAGCAGCTGCTGACGCACCTGGCCGAGACGCTGTTCGAGCGCGACCGTGCGTACACCGAGCGGGAGGTCAACGAGGCGCTGCTCACCGTCCACGAGGACTGCTCCGCGATGCGCCGCCACCTGGTCGTCGCCGGACTGCTCGTCCGCCCGCGGGACGGGAGCAGTTACCGCCGCGGCCGGTGACCTCGCGTCCCTGCGGGCCGGGGTGAGATCCTGGCCGCATGGGGATACTGCGCAAGGCGTGCAAGCGCTGCAAGAAACGGGGACGGCTGAGGAGCGGCGTGTGCCGCCGGTGCCGGTTGAAGGAGCACGGGCCCGATGCGGCCGAGAGCGGTACCGATGTCGCGGAGGTCGTGGTGGAGGCCGGTGCGCTGGGCGCGGTGAGCCGCGTGTTCGGTGCCATCGTCCGCGCGATTCTCAACTGACAGGCCGCACAAGGGGATGAGCGGTGGCGGGGGCCACCGCTCACGTGACAGGCCGCACAGAGGAGTTACCGGTGGCGGCCGCGCCTGCTCACGCGTCCGCCACCGAGTCGAAGTCCACCTCCTCGCGCCCCACGCCCTGCGCGTCCGCGTCCACCGACCGGCGCAGCGCCTCATGGAGCTTCGCCGGCGTCAGGACCCCGAGGAACCGGGCCCCGTCCAGCACCGCCACCCACCCCGCGTCGTGCTGGAGCATCTCGCTGAACGCCTGCTTCAGCGGCGCGCCCACCGGCACCCACGCCTCCATCCGCCGGGCCAGCGCGCCCACCGTCCCCCGCTCTCCGGCCGACCGCAGCGCATCCGCCGACACCCAGCCGTGCAGCTCGCCCGTCGCGCCCAGCACCACCGCCCACCTGGCTCCCGCCGCCCGCAACCGGCCCGCAGCCGCTGCGGCCGGCTCGTCCAGCCGGGCCACCGGCGGCTCCTCCAGGTCCTCCGCCTCGATCGCGGTCACCGACAGCCGCTTCAACCCCCGGTCCGAGCCCACGAATCGGGCCACGTACGGAGTCGCCGGAGTGCCGAGCACGGCGGCCGGCGTGTCGAGCTGCTCGATGCGCCCGTCCCCGTACACCGCGATCCTGTCGCCCATCCGCACCGCCTCCTCGATGTCGTGCGTGACCATCAGGACCGTCTTGCGCACCCGCTCCTGGAGGGCCAGGAACTCGTTCTGCAGCCGCTCCCGCACCACCGGGTCCACCGCGCCGAACGGCTCGTCCATCAGCAGCACCGGCGGATCCGCGGCGAGCGCCCGCGCCACGCCGACCCGCTGGCGCTGGCCGCCGGAGAG
Source organism: Streptomyces sp. NPDC006174 (assembly GCF_040614075.1). NCBI lineage: Bacteria > Bacillati > Actinomycetota > Actinomycetes > Kitasatosporales > Streptomycetaceae > Streptomyces > Streptomyces sp. NPDC006174. Next base: position 277,665 of record NZ_JBEXTJ010000004.1, read on the forward strand.
CTGGGACGGATAGCGCGAGCCGTACGTCTTCGGGTCCAGGCCGACCAGTTCCAGCAGCTCCGCCGCCCGCTCCCGGGCCCGCGCGCGCTTCCAGCCGACCAGGGCGGGGACGGTCGCGGTGTTGTCCAGGACCGTGCGGTGCGGGAAGAGGCCGACCTGCTGGATCACATAGCCGATCCGGCGGCGCAGCTTCACCGGATCGATCCCGGCGATGTCCTCGCCGTCCACCAGGATCCGGCCCGAGGTCGGCTCGATCAGCCGGTTCACCATCATCATCGTGGTCGTCTTGCCGCAGCCCGACGGCCCGACCAGCGTCACCAGCTCTCCTTCCGCTACCTCGAAGGAGAGACCGTCGACCGCCGTCGTACCGTCCGGGTAGACCTTGCCGACCTGCTCGAACCGGATCATGTCCGCACAGTAGGAGCGCCCCGCGCGCGGCGCACACGGGCCAGGACCGTCCGGGGCACCCGCCCTCCCGCCGTAACCGGCGGGTCCTGTGCTGGACTGGCCCTTTCACCAGGACCGCCCGGCCCCACGACCCAGGAGCATCCGTGACCAGCTACCGCCAGCCCGGCGTCGTCCTCACCGACCACCGCTTCACCGTCCCGCTCGACCACAGCGACCCCGGCGGCGAGCAGATCGAGCTGTACGGGCGCGAGGCCGTGGCCGCCGGACGATCCGGCGAGGAGCTGCCCTGGCTGGTCTACCTGGAGGGCGGCCCCGGCTTCGGCGCCCGCAGGTTCACCGGTACGGAGGCGTGGCTCGGCCGGGCGCTGCGCGAGTTCCGGGTGCTCCTGCTCGACCAGCGCGGTACCGGCCTCTCGACGCCCGCCAACCGGCAGACGCTCCCGCTGCGCGGCGGCCCGCGCGAACAGGCCGACCACCTCGCCCACTTCCGCTCCGACGCCATCGTCCGCGACTGCGAGACCGTCCGGCAGCGGCTCACCGGCGGCGCGCCGTGGACGGTGCTCGGCCAGTCCTTCGGCGGCTTCTGCGCGGTCCGCTACCTCTCCTCGGCGCCCGAAGGCCTCGCGGCGGTCCTCATCACCGGTGGCCTGCCCTCGCTGGACGCGCACGCGGACGACGTCTACCGGGCCGCGTACCCGCGTATCGAACGGAAGGTCGCCGCGCACTACGCCCGCTACCCGCAGGACGTCGAGCGGGCCCGCGCCATCGCCGCGTACCTGACCGAACACCGCCCCGAGAGCGCCGGCCACCGCCTGACCCCGGAACTCTTCCAGTCGCTCGGCCACATGCTCGGTGCCGGCAGCGGCAGCGGCAGCCACCAGCTCCACTACCTCCTGGAGAACGCGTTCGTCCGCACGCCGCACGGCACCGCACTCTCCGACACCTTCCAGGAGGCCCTGCGCTCGGCCACCTCGTTCGCCGGACACCCGCTCTACGCGCTGATCCACGAGGCGATCTACGGATACGGCGAGCGCCCCACCGCCTGGTCCGCCGAACGCGTACGCGCCGAATTCCCGCAGTTCGACGCCGCGACGGCGCTGGCGGGCGACGGGCCGCTCCTCTTCACCGGCGAGACCGTCCACCCGTGGCACTTCGACGTCGACCCGGCGCTCCGCCCGCTGCGCGAGACCGCCGAGCTCCTCGCGCAGCGCACCGACTGGCCCGTCCTCTACGACCCCGAGCGGCTCGCCGCCAACGAGGTGCCCGTCGCCGCCGCCGTCTACCACGACGACATGTACGTCGACACCGCGCACTCGCTGCGCACCGCCGCCGCGATCCGTGGGCTGCGCACCTGGGTCACGGACGAGTACGAGCACGACGGCGTGCGCGCCGGCGGACCGCGCGTCCTGGACCGGCTGCTGGCGCTGGTCAGGAACGAGATCTGACAGCGGCCGACGTCAGCGCTGGAGCGCCTCCAGCGTGGCGTCCAGGTCCGTGGTGCCGGAGCGCGGAGCCCGGTTGTACGGCAGCTTCGACAGGGCCGAGGCCATGCCGCAGGTGTTGGTGACGGCCGAGAAGACCAGGCCCGAGCCGATACCGGCGGAGAGCCAGCGCGCGGCCGGGAAACGGACGCCCGCCACCAGCCCGGCCACCACCAGCGAACCGGCCGCGAGCCGCACCTGGCGCTCCAGCGGCCAGACACCGCGCGCACCCTCCGGCCGGTCCAGGCCGCGTCCGTCACCCTCCCAGGCCGAGGTGCCGCCGGTGAGCGTCGCGGCCTCGATGTCCGCGCCCGCCAGGATCTCGCAGGCCCGCGTCGAGCGGACCCCGGAAGCGCACACCACCAGCAGCGAACCACGGGCGGAGGCGGACTTCAGGGCGGGCAGCGCGTCGGGCAGCTTGTCGAGCGGGATGTTCAGGGCGCCGGGCACGTGGCCCGCGGCGTACTCGCCGGGAGCCCGTACGTCGATCACGGTGAACTCCTCCAGACGGGCTGCGGCCTGGGCGGGGGAGAGGGAGAGGGAGGCGGGGCTGGTCACGAGCGGGATCCTTTCGTCGACCGGGGCGGCGCGGGGAGGGCTGGGACTCTACACGTGTCCCCAGCGCCCGGACGCCGGCCCGCATTCCCTCCCGCCTACCCGGATCCTCTCCGCTCACGGCGTCTTGACGGTGATCGTCGGTAGCCTGCGGGTATGACGCAGCAGCGACTCGAACCCCTGCCCACCGACTGGCACCGCGCCCTGGCGGTGGTCGCCCACCCCGACGACCTGGAGTACGGCACGGCCGCCGCCGTGGCCGACTGGACCGACGGCGGCCGAGAGGTCGTCTACCTCCTCGCCAGCCGGGGCGAGGCCGGGATCGACACCCTGCCGCCCGAGGAGTGCGCGCCTGTCCGCGAGCGCGAGCAGCGAGCGAGCGCCGCTGTCGTCGGAGTCCGTACGGTCGAGTTCCTGGACCACCGTGACGGCGTGATCGAGTACGGGATCGGGCTGCGCCGCGACATCGCCGCCGCCATCCGGCGCCACCGCCCGGAGCTGGTCGTGACCCTCAACCACCGGGACACCTGGGGCGGCGTCGCCTGGAACACCCCGGACCACCGCGCGGTCGGCCGGGCCACGCTGGACGCCGTGGCCGACGCGGGCAACCGGTGGATCTTCCCGGAGCTGAAGGAACAGGGTCTGGAGCCGTGGAACGGGGTGCGGTGGACCGCCGTGGGAGGCAGCGACCGGCCGACGCACGCGGTCGACGCGACGGCCGGGTTCGAACGTTCCGTGCGGTCCCTGCTCGAACACCGCACCTATATCGAGGCGCTGACCGAGGACGAGCCGGAGAAGTACTGCCGGGAGTTCCTGGAGAGCATGGTGCGTGCGGAGGCCGACCGGTTCGGCGGACGCCCGGCGGTCACCTTCGAGGTCTTCGCCGGCTGACCGGGCCGCGCACGGATGCGGCGGGACCGGCCGGCCCGTGACCGGGCCGGGCCGTATGCGGCCACGGCGGGATTGACGAACCCGCCCGGGGCCGCATGTGTCCACCGGCGCAATTGACAAAGCCGCTTGCCGATTCTGCAATGGCTCCATGAAGGAACACGACCGGGACGACCCCGAACTCGACGCCGTACTCACCGGGGTCGGCCCCCGGCTGCGCCGCCTGCGCAAGGACCGCGGGGTCACGCTCTCCGCGCTCTCCGCCGCCACCGGGATCTCCGTCTCCACGCTCTCCCGGCTGGAATCCGGCGGCCGCCGCCCCAGCCTGGAGCTGCTGCTCCCGATCGCCCGCGCCCACGAGGTCCCGCTCGACGACCTCGTGGGCGCGCCGCCCGTCGGAGACCCTCGCGTCCGGGCCAAGCCGATCGTGCAGCACGGCCGGACGATGCTGCCGCTGACCGCGCGTCCCGGCGGACTCCAGGCGTACAAGATGGTGCAGGAGGCGGGCGGCGGCGAGGTGCCGGAGCAGCGCACGCACGAGGGGTACGAGTGGCTGTTCGTGCTCTCCGGGAAGCTGCGGCTGCTGCTGGCCGAGCACGATCTGGTGCTGGAGCCCGGAGAGGCCGCCGAGTTCGACACCCGGCTGCCGCACTGGTTCGGACCGGCGGAGGACAAGCCGGTGGAGTTCCTGAGCCTGTTCGGCCCGCAGGGCGAGCGGATGCATGTGAGGGCGAAGCCGAAGCGGGGCTGAGGGGCCGCCGTCGGCCGCGCGAAGGTGTTCCCAGATGAGCAAGCGACCGCTTAGTATGCGCCGGAGCAGTACTACGCGAGCAGTGGAAACGCCGACAGCGGCAGCGGTTGATGCCGACAGTGTTGTGGAGGCCCCTCATGCAGGCATGGCGAGTGCACCGGAACGGCGAGCCGGGCGAGGTGATGAGCCTGGAGGAGACGGACCGGCCCACGCCCGGTGACGGGCAGGCGCTCGTCCGGGTCGCCGCCGCGAACGTCAACTTCCCCGACGCCCTGCTCTGCCGGGGCCAGTACCAGGTGCGGCCGCCGCTGCCGTTCACACCGGGCGTCGAGGTGTGCGGCACGACGGAGGACGGCCGGCGCGTCCTCGCCACTCCCGCCCTGCCGTACGGCGGTTTCGCCGAGTACGTCGTCGCGGACGAGGCAGCCCTGCTGCCCGCCCCGGACGCCTTGGACGACGCCGAGGCGGCCGCTCTCCACATCGGCTACCAGACCGGCTGGTTCGGCCTCCACCGCCGCGCGCGCCTCCAGGCCGGCGAGACCCTCCTCGTCCACGCGGCGGCGGGCGGGGTCGGCAGCGCGGCCGTCCAGCTCGGCAAGGCCGCGGGTGCCACCGTCATCGGCGTCGTCGGCGGCCCGGAGAAGGCGGCCGTCGCGCGCGAACTCGGCTGCGACCTGGTCATCGACCGGCGGAGCGAGGACATCGTCTCAGCCGTCAAGGAAGCCATCGGCGGTCGCGGCGCCGACGTCGTCTACGACCCGGTCGGCGGCGAGGCGTACGCCAAGTCCGTCAAGTGCATCGCCTTCGAAGGCCGCGTCCTCGTCGTCGGCTTCGCCGGCGGCACCATCCCGGCCCCGGCGCTCAACCACGCGCTGGTGAAGAACTACTCGATCGTCGGGCTGCACTGGGGCCTCTACAACACCAAGGACCCGGCCGCCGTCCGCGCCTGCCACGGCGAGCTGACCGAGCTGGCCGCTCAAGGCATCGTGAAACCGCTGATCAGCGAGCGCGTAGCGATGGCCGGAGCCGCCGAGGCCGTCCAGCGCGTCGCCGACGGCACCAGCACCGGCCGCATCGTCGTGCTGCCCGGAGGTGCCCGATGAGCCCCGCCGTCGACGCCACCGAGGTCCGCCGCCGCACCCGCGAGCTGCTCGCCGCGCACCCGCCCGCCACCACCGGCCGCACCGACTTCCTCAAGGCACGGTTCGACGCGGGCCTCGCCTGGGTCCACTATCCGGTGGGCATCGGCGGGCTCGACGCGCCTCGCTCGCTCCAGCAAGTGGTCGACGCCGAACTCGCCGCCGCCGACGCGCCGGACAACGACCCGCGCCGCATCGGCATCGGCCTCGGCATGGCCGCGCCCACCATCCTCGGCTTCGGCACCGACGAGCAGAAGCAGCGCTTCCTGCGGCCGCTGTGGGTCGGCGAGGAGGTCTGGTGCCAGCTCTTCAGCGAGCCCGGCGCCGGCTCCGACCTCGCGGCGCTCGCCACCCGGGCCGTCCGCGACGGCGACGACTGGGTGGTCGACGGCCAGAAGGTCTGGACGTCCAGCGCCCATGTGGCCCGCTGGGCGATCCTCATCGCCCGCACGGACCCGGACCTTCCCAAGCACCGGGGCATCAGCTACTTCATCTGCGACATGACCGACCCGGGCGTGGACGTCCGGCCGCTGCGCCAGATCACCGGCGAGGCCGAGTTCAACGAGGTCTTCCTCTCCGGCGTCCGCATCCCCGACAGCCACCGGCTCGGACCGGTCGGCGAGGGCTGGAAGGTCGCGCAGACCACGCTGATGAACGAGCGCGTCTCCATCGGCGGCTCCCGCATCCCGCGCGAGGGCGGCATGATCGGCCCGGTCGCGAAGACCTGGCGCGACCGCCCCGACCTGCGCACCCACGACACCCACCAACGCCTGCTCACGCTCTGGGTCGAGGCCGAGGTGGCCCGGCTCACCGGCGAGCGCCTGCGCCAGCAGCTCGTCGCCGGACAGCCGGGACCCGAGGGCTCGGGCATGAAGCTGGCCTTCGCCCGGCTCAACCAGGAGATCAGCGGCCTGGAGGTCGAACTGCTCGGTGACGAGGGCCTGTTGTACGGCGACTGGACCATGGTCCGTCCGGAGCTGGTCGACTTCACCGGACGCGACGCCGGCTACCGCTACCTCCGCTCCAAGGGCAACTCGATCGAGGGCGGGACCAGCGAGGTCCTGCTGAACATCGTGGCCGAGCGCGTCCTCGGCCTGCCCGCCGAACCCCGTAACGACAAGGACGTCGCCTGGAAGGACCTGAGCCGATGACCGCGCCCACCCAGCCCTCCGCCACCCCGGACCTCCTCTACTCCCAGGACGAGGAGGACCTGCGCTCCGCCGTCCGCGCGCTCCTCGCCGACCGGGCCGACGCGCCGACGGTCATCGCGGCGACCGAGTCCGACACGCCGTACGACCTCCGGCTCTGGGAGGCGCTCGCCACCGGCATCGGCGCCGCCGGACTCCTCGTACCGGAGAAGCTCGGCGGCCAGGGCGCGTCCCACCGGGAGGCCGCCGTGGTCCTGGAGGAGCTGGGCCGCAGCGTGGCTCCGGCTCCGTACCTGACCAGCTCCGTCGTGGCCACGGAAACGCTGCTCGCGCTGGCCGGCGTCGGCGGACCGGCCGCCGCACTGCTCGCCGAGCTGGCCTCCGGAGCGCGTACGGCGGTGCTCGCCGTGCCGTTCGCCACGCCGCCCGCAGGCGCGCAGGCGGCCCTCGCCGCGCTCGACGGCACGGTACGCGGGATCGCGGACGCGGCCGTGGCCGACGTCCTGCTGGTACCGACCACCGAAGGCCTGTACGCGGTCGAGACCGCGGCCTCCGGAGTGGCGGTGGACCCCCTCGTACCGCTCGACCTGACCCGTCCGCTCGCCACTCTCACCCTCACCGCCGCGACCGGGACGCTGCTGGCCACGCCGGAAGCGAGCGCCGCCGCCGTGGAAGGAGGCCTGCTCGCCGGGGCCGGACTGCTCGCGTCCGAGCAGCTCGGGATCGCGGAGTGGTGCCTGACCGAGACCGTTCGCCACACGCGCGAACGCCACCAGTTCAACCGGCCCGTGGGTTCCTTCCAGTCGCTCAAGCACCGCATGGCGCAGCTCTGGCTGGAGGTCGTCTCGGCCCGCGCCACCGCCCGCAACGCCGCCGACGCGCTGGCCACCGGCAGCCCGGACGCGCCGCTGGCGGTCGCGGTGGCGCAGGCGTACTGCTCCGGCGTCGCGGTCCACGCCGCCGAGGAGTGCGTACAGCTCCACGGCGGGATCGGGATGACCTGGGAGCACCCGGCGCACCTGTACCTGAAGCGCGCCAAGGCGGACTCGGTCGCCTACGGCTCGGCGGGCCGTCACCGTGAGGCGGTCGCGGAGCTGGTGGAGCTGCCGGAGCCGTAACGCTTGATCGCCTTCGGACGCGTCCGTCCGCTCGTCCGATCCGGTGGTGTGCGCGTCCGAGGCGATCCGTTCCGCTCCGGTGGGCCGTTTGTCCGTGGGGCGCGCGTGCGCCCGGCGGACACGACCGGCAAGGGTGTGAGGCAGGCGATGACGGACATGGATCGCAGGAGCGTTCTGCAGCTGACTTCGGCGGCGGCCATCGCCGGAGGGCTGGTCGTCGGGGCGGGCGGGGCCGCCCACGCGGCGCGCAAGGCGGCCCGCCGGATCGTCCTGACCGGCAGGCGCACGGGCGCGAACATCCCGGAGGTCCTCACGGTCGGCGTCCCGTACTTCGTCCGGTACGACCTGTCGGACGCACAGGGCGAGGGCGTGGGCACCGAGAACGCGCACTGCCTGCCGGTCGCCGTGGGGCTGGACGGCTCGTTCGTCCTGGCGACGCTGGTCCTGAGCCTCGGCGACGGCCTGATCACGGCTGCCACGGCCTTTCAGCGGCCGCTTCCCGCCGTGACCGAGCCCCCGGTGAACGCTCAGCCGTGGTCCCACGTCTTCGCGATCACCGGAGGGACGGAAGCCTATGCGGGCGCGGCCGGCTCGATCACGATCGACCACCGGACGAGGGACGAGGACGTACTCACCATCGATCTGGCCGACGCCTCGCTGTAGGCGGGCGGGGTTGTTCCCGGTCGTACCGGCCCCGGCGCACGCGTCCCGTCTGTGGAGGCGGGGTGTACCAGGGTCTTTTACATCCTGTTTAATTGCGTACTGTTCGCAATAACAGTCGATCTTGAACAGGGATGTGCAGAGTATGACGGCCCGATCGATACGGGGGGCGGTCGCCGCCACGCTGGTGACCGCACTGTCCCTGACCGCGGCATCCTGCTCCAACCCGGACAGCCCCAAGAGCGGCTCCGGGACCGGGACCACCTCGGCCGTCGTCGGCATCGCCTACGAGCCCGACAGCCTGAGTCCGCTGCTCGGCTACGGCAAGGACGGCAACTCCAAGATCTTCGACGGGCTGCTCACCCTGGACGAGGAGCTGAAGCTCCAGCCGGCCCTCGCCACCGCGCTCCCCGAGGTCAGCGACGACGGGCTGACGTACACGTACAAGCTGCGCCAGGGCGTGAAGTTCAGCGACGGCAAGCCGTTCGGTGCGAAGGACGTCGTCTTCACCTACCGCACCATCCTGGACGCGAAGACCAACAACCCCTCCCGCACCGAGCTGGACGCCGTCAAGGACGTCACGGCCAAGGGCGAGGACACGGTCGTCTTCACGCTCAAGTACCCCTACGCGCCCTTCGCCCAGCGCACCGTCCTGCCCATCGCTCCCGAGCACATCGCGGGCAAGCAGGACGTCAACACCGGCGCCTTCACCACCCGGCCCGTCGGCACCGGGCCGTACGTCCTCACCAAGTGGTCCAAGGGCGAGAAACTCAGCTTCACCGCCAACCCGCACTACTGGGGCGGCGAACCCGAGGTGAAGAAGTTCACCATGGCGATCATCAAGGACGACGACGTACGCGCCACCCGGCTGCGCTCCGGCGACCTGGACGGCGCGATCCTGCCGCCGAACCTGGCCAAGGGCTTCGCCGGTGACAAGGGCAAGAAGACGTACGCCGCGAACAGCTACGACTACCGCACGGTGACCCTGCCCACCGACAACAAGGTCGCCGGTGACACCGCCGTCCGCCGCGCCCTGGACGTGGCGGTCGACCGGCAGACGATGGTCGACGCCATCCTCGACGGCAGCGGCAAGCCCGCCTACGGGCCCGTCCCCACCGACAGCGAGTGGTTCGCCAAGGGCACCGAGCGCAAGCACGATGTCGCCGCCGCGAAGAAGATCCTGGACGAGGCCGGATGGATCCCCGGCAAGGACGGCGTACGGGTCAAGGACGGCGTGCGCGCCACCTTCCCGCTCTGGTACCTCAGCGGCGACAAGCTCCGCCAGGAGCACGCTCTCGCCTACGCCTCCGACGCCAAGAAGGCGGGCATCGACATCCGCACCGAGGCCGGGACCTGGGAGGTCATCGAGCCCCGGATGAAGCACGACGCCGTGCTAGCGGGCGGTGGCTCGCCGGCCGACCCCGACTTCGACCAGTACACCCTGCTGAAGTCCTCCCTCGCGGGCGACGGCTTCAACAACATGGCCTGGTACGACAACAAGGCCGTCGACGCGGCGATCGAAGCCGGCCGCAGGAGCGGGAAGAAGGCCGAGCGCAAGAAGGCGTACGACACCGTCCAGCGCGAGCTGGTGAAGAACCCGGGCTACACCTTCCTCACCCACATCGACCACCTCTACGTCGTCGACGACCGCTTCGGACCTCTCACCACGCAGGTCGAGCCGCACGACCACGGCCTGGCCTCCGGCCCCTGGTGGAACGTCGAGAAGTGGAAGCCCGAAAGCACGGGAGACACGGAGAAGTGAAGCCGCGCCTCCCCTGGGGGCCGATGGCACGGATGACGGGACGGCGGGCCCTGTTCGCCGTCCCGGTCCTCCTCACCGTCACCTTCGGCGTCTTCGCCGTCGCCGCCGCGTCCCCCTTCGACCCCGTCAAGGCGTACGCGGGCACCGCCGGCCTCACCGCCTCGCAGGAGAACCTCGACCAGCTCCGGGCCAACCTCGGCGCCGACCAGCCGCTCGTCACCCGCTGGTGGGACTGGCTGACCTCCGCGCTCCAAGGAGACCTCGGCGTCTCCAGCGTGATGCGCCAGCCGGTCACCGACGTGATCGTCGAACGCATGGGCTGGTCGGCCCTGCTCGCCACCTCCGCCTTCGTCATCGCCATCCTTCTCGGCACCGTACTCGGCGTCCTCGCCGCGCGCAGGCCCGGCGGCTGGCTCGACCGGGCCGTCAGCTCCGCCGCGTACACCCTGGAAGCCGCACCCGCCTTCTGGCTCGGCCTCCTCGCGATCTGGCTCTTCGCACTGAAGCTGGACCTCCTCCCGGCCGGCGGCCTCACCGACGCGGGCAGCGATGTGGTCACCTTCGGCCAGGTCGCCTCGCACCTCGTCCTGCCGGCGGCCGTGCTCGGGATCTCGCAGCTGCCGTGGTTCTTCCTGTACGTACGCCAAGGGGTCATGGACGCACTCGCCGAGGACCCCGTGCGCGGTGCGCGCGCCCGCGGGCTGAGCGAGCGCACGGTGCTCCTCGGCCACGGCCTGCGCTCCGGGATGCTCCCGATGCTCACCCTGATCGGCTCCCGCGTCCCCGAACTCATCACCGGCGCGCTCCTCATCGAGACCGTCTTCAGCTGGCCCGGCATCGCCGCCGCCACCGTGGAGGCCGCCACCTCGGTGGACTTCTCCTTGCTCGCCGCGCTCACGGTGCTCGCCACCGCAGCCGTCCTGCTCGGCAACCTCCTCTCCGACCTGCTCTACGGACTCGCCGACCCCCGGGTGGCCTTCGATGGCTGAGACCGCACTCGCCCCGCTGCCGGGCCGCACCACGCGCCGCATCCGGGTCGCCACCTCCGCGACCATCGTCGTCGCCGTCGCGCTCGTCGTGCTGATCGTGCCGCCGCTGGCCCAGCTCGACCAGCAGGCCGTCGACCTGTCCAACAAGCTCCACCCGCCGTCCTGGGCCCACCCCTTCGGCACCGACGACGTCGGTCGCGACCTGCTGCTGCGCTGCGTCTACGGGCTCCGCGTCTCGCTGCTCGTCGGCCTGGTCGCGGCCCTCACCGCGACCGTGATCGGCACGGCGGTCGGCGCGCTCGCCGGAGCGTTCGGCGGCTGGCCGGACCGGATCGTGATGCGGATCGTCGACACCCTGTCCTCCATCCCGCATCTGCTGCTCGGCATCTTCATCGTCGCGATGTTCCGGCCCGGTGTCTGGCCGGTCATCATCTCGGTGGCCCTCACCCACTGGATATCCACCGCCCGGATCGTCCGCTCCGAGGTGCTGTCGCTGCGCTCGCGTCCCTTCATCGACGCGGCCGTCTCCGGCGGCGCCTCCCGGGGCCGGGTCATCGTGCGCCACCTGCTGCCCGGCGTGCTCCCGCAGGCCGGACTCGCGGCGGTCCTCATGGTCCCGCACGCCATGTGGCACGAATCCGCGCTCTCCTTCCTCGGCCTGGGCCTCCCGGCCCACCAGGCCAGCCTCGGCAACCTCGTCCAGTCCGCGCGCGGTTCGCTGCTCGCGGGGGACTGGTGGCCGACGCTCTTCCCCGGTCTCTTCCTGATCATCCCGACCCTCGCCCTGGCCGGGATCGCCGGAGCCTGGCGGGACCGGATCAACCCGCGCCGGAAATCGGAGCTGATGCTGTGACCGCCGACCACGCTGCGAACCCAGCCGTCCTCGATGTCCGAGACCTCTCCGTACGCTTCCGGATGCGCGGCGGCCGGGACATCGCGGCCGTCACCGGCGCCCGGTTCTCCGTCGCGCCGGGAGAGTGCCTGGCGCTGGTCGGTGAGAGCGGCTGCGGCAAGTCCGTCCTCGCCTCCGCGCTGCTCGGCCTGCTTCCGGCCAACGCGCAGACCACCGGCAGCGCGGTGCTCGGCGGGGACATCGACCTGCTGACGGCGGGCGAGCGGACGCTGGCCCGTACGGTACGAGGCCGGCGCATCGGCCTCGTACCGCAGAGCCCCGCCGCCCACCTCACGCCCGTGCGCACCGTCCGCGCCCAGTTGGAGGAGACCCTGCGCGAGCTGACCGGGGTGCGCGGGTCCGCAGCCGTACGGGAGGCGGCTGCCCGGGCCTCGTTCCCGGCCGACCACCTCGACCGCTACCCGCACGAACTCTCCGGCGGCCTCGCCCAGCGCGCCGCCACCGCACTCGCTCTGATCGGCGACGCGCCGCTGCTGCTGGCGGACGAGCCGACCACCGGACTGGACCGGGACCTGGTGGAGCGGACCGTGGACGAACTGCGCCGCCACACCGACGAGGGCCGGGCGCTGCTGATCATCACCCATGACCTGGCGGCGGCCGAGCGGATCGCGGACCGGGTCGCGGTGATGTACGCGGGCCGGATCGTGGAGATCGCCGACGCCGGACCGTTCTTCGGCGCGCCCGGACCTCGCCACCCGTACGCCAAGGGCCTGCTCGACGCCCTGCCCGAACGGGACTTCGCACCGATCCCCGGCATGCCGCCCGAACTCGGCGCGCTCCCGGACGGCTGCGCCTTCGCCGCCCGGTGCGCCCGCGCCGACGCCCGCTGCACCACCGAGCGCCCGGCCTTCGACGACGGACTCGCCTGCCACCACGGGCTGACCGGCCGCGCCCACTCCCTCGTGAAGGAGGCCGCCGATGCTTGAGCTGACCCGTATCACCGCCGGATACGACCGCCGCGACCCGGTCGTTAGCGATGTCTCCCTCAGCGTCGGCCACGGCGAGGCGGTCGGACTCCTCGGCCCCAGCGGCTGCGGCAAGTCCACGCTGGCCAAGGTCGCAGCCCTCCTGCACCGACCGGACGCCGGAACCATGACCCTGGACGGCGCGGTCGTACGCGGCTGGCGGCACCGCGCCCCGCGCGAGCAGCGCACCGCCGTGGGCGTCGTCTTCCAGCAGCCCCGCCTCTCCGCCGACCCCCGCCTCAGCCTCCGCGAACTCATCGCCCAGCCGCTGCGCTCCACCGGCCGCCGCCGCGAGGTGCCGGAACGGGTGACGGAGCTGGCCGTGCTGGTCGGCCTCTCCGCCGAACTGCTGGAGCGCCGCCCGCACGCGGTGAGCGACGGCCAGCTCCAGCGCGCCTGCTTGGCCCGGGCGCTGGTGCTGCGGCCGGGGCTGCTGATCTGCGACGAGATGACCGCGATGCTGGACGCCTCGACGACGGCCGCGCTGGTCGCGGTGGTGGAGGCGTACCGCGCGGAGTCCGGCGCCGCGCTGCTGGCCGTCGGCCACGACCGGGTCCTGCTGGAACGCTGGTGCGACCGGACGGTCCGGTGGGGCGAGCGGAGCGTGGAGCGCGTGCCGGCGGCGTGACCGGAGCGGTCAGTGCCTCCGCGCGGCGGGCACGTGGAACGCGATCCACGTGTCCGGCGCCAGCTCCGGCCGGCCCGGCACGGGCCGGTGCTCCTCGGTCCAGGCGTCAGGCGCCACCTCGCGGGCGACGCGACGCCAGAAGCGTACGGCCGGAGCGTTGACGTCCTGGAAGGCGACCTCCCACGGGCCCGGATGCCGGGCTAGGACGTCCAGGACGGCCCGCAGTCCGACACCCGCGCCGCGTGCTCCTCGTACGACGAAGAAGCTGTTCAGGACTCGTACCGGCCCGGCCAGACCCCGGACGAAGGCGAGGCCGACCGGACGCTCGTCCGCCGTCAGCAGATAGGGCACCCGGTCGACGTCGGTGAAGGCCGCTTCCAGCCGGTCGGTGCGGAAGGTTCCGTCCGGGCCGGGCTTGGCCGCGCTGAACTCGGACATGTCGTGGCGGAACATCAGCCAGAGCCGCTCCATCAGGAGGCGGTCGTCGGCGGTGGCGAGGCGTACGCGTACGTGTGTGTTGTGAGGCATGAAAAAAAGCCTCCCCGGCGGATGCGGTCCGCGCCGGGAAGGCCTGAGAAATCGCTGACACCTTATCAAGCGCTGACCGGAGAGCGACGAACACGCCAACACTTGGCAGGTACCTGACGATCTGCTGCCGGTCGGCCGCATACTCGTCGCGTCCGGCCCGTCCCGGGCCCCGCCGACGCTTCAGGGAGCCTCCATGGCTGTACCGCCCGCCCCGACCCGCCGCCGCGCCCTCACCGTCACGCTCGCCACCGCCGCCGCGGTGATCGCCGCTCCCGCCGGAGTGGCCGCCGCGTCCCCGGCCCCCTCGTCCCAAGCCCTCGTGCTCCCGGCTTCCAGTGCAGGCCCGCGACCGCACCGCCCACGCACCCAACCCCTCCGCCAAGCCCACGTGCACAACGACTACCTGCACCCGCGTCCGCTCCACGACGCCCTCGCGCACGGCTTCACCAGCGTCGAGGCGGACATCTTCCTCGTCGACGGCGAGCTGCTCGTCGCCCACGACCCCGCCGGGCTCGACCCGCGACGGACCCTCGCCGGCCTCTACCTCGAACCGTTACGCGCTCTGGCCCGCGCCGGACACGGCAGCGTGTATCCGCATCACCGCCGGCCTCTGCAACTCCTCATCGACATCAAGGCCGACGGCGTCGCCGCCTACCGCGAGCTCGATCGGCAGCTCACCCGCTACGGCTCCCTCTTCACCCGCCACCACCACGGCCGCGTCCGGCCCGGGGCCGTCACCGCCGTCATCTCCGGCGACCGCGCCGCCCGCTTCCCGATGGAGGCCCAACGCACCCGCCTCGCCTTCTACGACGGCCGCCTCGACGACCTCGGTACCGCATCGCCCGCCTCGTTCACGCCGCTGATCAGCGCGAACTGGACCCAGACCTTCAGCTGGCTCGGCGTCGGCCCCTTCCCGCGCGCCGAGCGCGACCGGCTCCGCACCCTCGTCTCGACCGCCCACCGCGAGGGCCGCCGCATCCGCTTCTGGGCCACCCCCGACCTGCCGGGGCCCGAGCGTGAGGCCGTCTGGAGCGAGCTCCTGGCCGCCGGCGTCGACCACCTCAACACCGACGACCTGGCCGGGCTCGAACGCTTCCTCCGCGCCCGTGCGGGCGCGGCCCCGACCCCGTAACACCTCACCGCGCGGGAGTACCCGTTCGGCGGACACGCCAGTGCGCCGAACGGCCGCCCCGCTGCGCCACACTGGCGGCCGAAAGCCGCAAATCCGGCGCGGCGGAGGAGGTTGGCCATGGTCATTTCGATCTCACTGGTGCTGCTGCTGACGGTCCTGGCGGTGATCTTCCTCCGCAACGGCGGGCTGAAGCTCTCACACGCGATCGTCTGTGCCCTGCTCGGCTTCCTGCTGGCCAGTACGAGCATGGCGCCGACCATCCACGACGGGATCGGCGCCACCGCCAACCTGGTCAGCGGCCTGCACCCCTGACCCCGGGCCCGTACCGCCGGACCGTCCGCGCGGCGCCCGGCGATCCCGCACAATGGTCAGATGTCCTTCCCGCCTCCCGGACGGCACTCGGGCGCCGCCCACCACGAGTACTGCAACACCGGCCTCTGCTGCCGGTGCCAGATGCGTACCTGGACCACCAAGGCGGGCAACGAACGGCTCTGCGGGCCGTGCGCGGCCTGCTGCCAGGAGTGCGGCCGGGCGCCGGCGCCGCACCTGGACGGGCTCGACGGCGGCCTGTGCGCCGAGTGCCGCGGCCTCTGCGGCCGGTGCCACGCCCATAAACGGCACGACGGAACCTGCGCCTGCGACCGCTGGCGGGAGAACGCCAAGAGCAACCCGCGCGGCTATGTCCTCCAGGCGCTGCCGCAACAGCTCCTCCAGGCGCTCGGCGGCCGCGTGCCGAGCACTGTCCACGACCTGATCCACGACGAGCTCGGCCGCAACCGCAGCGCCGGTGTCCTGCGCGAGCGCATCGAACGCCGCTGGAACCTGCGCTGGGCCCACGCACTCAACGAGAAGGACGAGGACGGCCGCCGCCGGTGGAGCGCCCAGGACATCGCCGAGCAGCTGCTGATGCCCGGCTCCTGTTCCGACCCGGAGTGCGAGGACGGCCATCTCGCCACCACCGATGCTCCGTGCACCCGCTGCCGGCAGCCGCTGCACCGGTTCGTCACGTCCGTGGCCGACCACACCGCGACCCCGGAGCACGCCCACGCGGCGGCGGCCCGGATCCGCCGGGCGATGCGCGAGAACCGCTCGCACAAGAGGCTTCCGCCGCGCGGCTAGACAAGCAGGACGTGGCCCGCTGTGTTGCGGGCTTTGCCGCGTGTGGCGCGGTGTTGCGGTGGTGTGTCAGGCCCGCGAAACCCTCCGGCTTTCCATGGACACTTCAAGGGGTGCGTCCTGGCGTCGGGCGGCGGCGCGACCCCCGTCCGTGATCAAGGAGCCCGATGCCCCCGCCGTTCCGCCGTGCGTTCACCCGCGTCCTGGCCCTGACGCTCGCCGTCGCCTCCGTCACGCTCCTGGGGCCGGTCGCCCCGGCGGCGGCCACCGAGATTCCCCGGGCTCCCGGTCACCGCCTGATCGCCGACCACCAAGGCGCACCCGCCTCCGCCTCACCGGTCCCGGGCGAGGCGCCGCCGCAGCATCCGTACCTCGCTCCCAACGGCCGCAGCGGGATGCACGCGGACGCGGCGGGCAGCGGTACGCACCCGTACTCCGGGCCGCTCGGCCGGAATCCCGAGGTGGTCAGCGCGAAGATCGCACCGGTCGGCGGCGAGTGCGCCACCGCCACCTTCGACACGGCCGGCCGGCTGATCACGGTCTGCGGGACCTTCACCGGCTTCCTGCTCAAGCTGCTGGACCCGCGAACGCTCGACACGCTGGCCGAGTACAAGCTGCCGCAGCGCTCGTCGACCGTGGAGGCGATCACCACGCTCGACTTCGCGAAGATCTCCAAGGACACCTCGGGCGGCGCCTACTTCTACCTCGACGACCAGGACCGCGTCGTCCTCGCCGACTCCCGCCAGCACGTCCTGCGTATCGGCCACCGGCAGAACGCGGACGGCCGCTGGGGGTTCGTGGTGGAGGACGACTGGGACCTCACCGGGCAGGTCCCGCACGACTGCGTCAGCTGGACCAACCCCTTCCCGAGCGGCACCTGCGACCCCGTCACCTCCGTGATGCCCGACCGGCAGGGCCGGATCTGGTGGGTCACGCGGCTCGGCCGGGTCGGCACGGTCGACCCGGAGACCTCCGTCATCCGCTCCGTCCGGCTGGCCGACGAGGAGATCCAGAACTCCTTCTCCGTGGCCCGGGACGGCGTCTCCATCGTCTCCGACCACGCCCTGTACAGCTTCACCGCCGACCCCGACGGCACTCCGCGCATCCAGTGGCGCCAGACCTACGACCGCGGCACCGGCACCAAGCCCGGCTCGGTCAACCAGGGCTCGGGCACCACACCGGACCTCTTCGGCACCGGTGAGGAGTACGTGGCGATCACCGACAACGCGGACGACCGGATGAACGTCCTCGTCTACCGCCGAGGCGTCGACGTCCCGGCCGACCGCCGCCTTGTCTGCTCGGTCCCGGTCTTCGGCCACGGCCGCTCCACCACCGACAACTCGCTCATCAGCTGGGGCAACAGCCTGGTCGCGGAGAACAACTACGGCTATGAGAACCCCACCTCGCTGCTGCTCGGCCGCAGCGTCGTCGGCGTCACCCGCATCGACGTCCGTCCGGACGGCAGCGGCTGCGACACCGTGTGGGAGAGCGCGGTCCGCTCACCCTCCACCGTGCCCAAGCTCTCCACCGCCAACGGACTGGTCTACTTCTACGAGAAGGAGCCCAACGTCCTCGGCATCGACGCCTGGTACCTCACCGCCGTCGACTTCCGTACCGGTGACCGCCGTTGGCGCAAGCTGACCGGCACCGGACCCGCGTACGACAACAACTGGGCGCCCATCACCATCGGACCCGACGGAACGGCGTACGCAGGGGTCTTCAACGGCATCGTGGCGGTCCGTGACACCGGCTGATCCACGGGACGCGGTGGGCTGATGTCACGAGGAAGTGCACACCAGCGCACGTGGCGACCGGTGCGTACGGCCTATGCTCGCGGCCATGGAGCAACGGGAAGTCGTGAAGCGCGTGATCGGCATCCTCACAGAGGCGCGCGAAATGCAGCGCCTGCTGGAGGCGGACCTCGAACGGGAAGACCTTGACACGGGAGCGGGCGCGGTCACCGCTCTGCTCAACGAGACGATGCCCCACATCGCCATCCCCGACGATTTCTCCGTCGAGGAGGTGGTGACGGTGGTCGGGCGCGAGGTGGGCGGCGCGGTCGAGCAGTTGGTGAGCGCCTTCACCCTCGCCTTCACGATGCTGGCGCAGGTCCACGACTCCGGGCAGACGGACGTCTCGTCGGCCGACGTCCTCCAGGACCTGGCCCTGCGCGTGGAGGCCGGCGGGCCCGAGGACGAGGACGACGGTCCGGTGCTCTGAGCCGTCGTCGGCGGCCTCCTGCGTTCCGCCGTACGCGTAGGCATAGTGGAGAGGGAGAAGCGTGAATCTCCTCGCGGTACGGAGGCAGCTGTGGGTAAGAGCACCGACCTGGCCCGCGCCAAGGCGCACCGGCTGAAAGGCATGAAGAAGGAGTCGGACGGCATCGCGCTCGGCGACGAGCGGATGAAGGCCGAAGGAAGGCAGGAGCAGGAGGCGGCCCGCCGGGAGGAAGAGCGGGTCCGCGCCCTGCCGGACGCCTCCGACCGCTGACGCGGCGGAACGCCCGTACCGCCGCGTTCGGTACGGGCGTTCCGTACGGCCTACTGCGGCGTACGCGCCGTTTCAGCGCGACCGTGCCGCCTCCGTGACCGTGTCCACGATGTCCTTGTCCAGCGCCGCCCGGACCAGCGCGGCCGCGAACGTCGCGTCGTCGTGGTCCTGCGCGGCCTGTCCGAGTTGGGCGGGGGAGGTGGGCAGGCCCAACCGCTCGGCGCCCTGCAGCGCCTTCGCTCCCAGCCAGGGGCCGGTCTCCGGCCAGAGGGACTGGACCTCGCGTACGAAGATGTCGGCACCGGCCGGTCCGATGCCCGGGACGCGCTGGAGCCCCTCCAGCAGGCGGTCCCGGTCGCCGTCGGCCTCCGCGCGCAGTCGGCGCAGGTCGCCTCGCCAGGTGTCCAGGACGAGTTGGGCGCCTTCGCCGAGCTGGGTGGCGGTGCGTTCGTCGTAACGGCGGTAGTGGCCCTCGCCCAGCGCGTCCACCCGCTGCTGCCAGGTCGCGTCGACCATCCGGCGCGGCGTGCGCATGCCGTGGTCGGAGAGGGCGCGGGCCGCCGCGACGGCGACCGAGGCGCGGATCCGGGCGGAGAGCAGCAGGCTCAGCACCAGGAGCTGGTAGAGGGGCTGCGGAGTGTCCCTGAGGCGGATGCCCGCCTCCTCGGCGTACGTCAGGCCGCACTCCTCCACCAGCGCGTCCACGATCCGGCGCGCCGGAGGCGGTTTCGTACCGCTCATGCCAGACCGAAGACCCGCGCGGCGAAGAACCCGGCGACCAGCAGCGCCCCGAGCACGATCAGGCCGATCCAGACGGCCGGGTGCTCCCAGACACCTCCGTCCGGGCGCTCCTCATGCGCGTCGCCGATCGAGCCCTCGGCGGGGGGCGTCTCTGTGGGGGGATTCACGAGAACAGCCATGTCTCCAGAGTCTCTCGGTCTCCGCTCCGGCGCACACCGGGCATTCCCGCCACCGGGACAGGGCCGTACGGAGGCACCGCGGGCGCGGAGCGCTGCGCACGCGGGAAACCGGGCACGGTCAAAGGATGCCCGTCGTCTCCGCGCCCGTCATCAAGCTCGTGCAGCGCACCACCGAACCCGCGGGGGTCCAGACGCTCCGCTCGACCGCCGCCGCCGTCATCGCCTACTCCGTGGCCGTCTGGGCCCTGCCCGAACCGGCTCCGCTGACCGCTCCCCTCACCGCGCTCCTGGTCGTCCAGGTGACCCTCTACGCGACCCTCACCACCGGCATCCGCAGGGTGAACTCGGTCATCGTCGGAGTCCTCATCGCCATCGCCTTCAGCTCGCTGGTGGGACTGAGCTGGTGGAGCCTCGGGCTGACGATCTTCACCTCGCTGCTGATCGGGCGGCTGGTGCGGGTCAACGAGTTCGTCCCGGAGGTGGCGATCAGCGCGATGCTCGTCCTCGGCGTCTCCCAGGTCGCCGACACGGCCTGGGACCGGGTCTGGGAGACGCTCATCGGGGCGGTGGTCGGGCTGCTGTTCAACCTGGTCTTCGCGCCGCCGGTCTGGGTCGCGTCGGCGGGCACCTCCATCGGCTCGCTGGCCGGCCGGATGGGCACGATGCTCCGCAGCATGGGCGAGGAGGTAGTGGGCAACAACCCTGTTTCCCGGGCGGCGGCCCGGCTCCACGAGGCCCGCAAGCTCGACCACGACATCGTCGAGGTCGACGCCTCGCTCCGCCAGGCGGAGGAAAGTCTCACCCTCAACCCTAGGGTGAGACAAGGACTGCTCTCCCGGGTCGTCCTGCGCACCGGCCTGGACACGCTGGAGATCTGCGCGGTCGTACTGCGGGTCCTGTCCCGCACGCTCACCGACCTGGCGAAGGCCCGCACGGAGGAGACGCTCTTCCCGGCCGATGTGGCGGGCCTTCTCCAGGAGCTCTTCGGCCAGCTCGCCGACGCCATCGAGAGCTTCGCCGTCCTCGTCACCACGCCGCTCGCCGCCGACGGCGAGGCGGCGGAGGACCGGCTCGCCGAGGCCCTCGCCCGCAGCCGCGCCACCCGTGACCGTGTGGCCGACCTGCTCCTGGAGGACGTCCAGGAGCATCCGCGCGAGTGGCAGCTGCACGGCGCTCTGCTCGCCGAGATCGACCGGGTGCTCGCCGAACTCGACATCGACGAGCGGACGAAGCGGCTGGGCGAGGAACTGGACCGGCGCTCGTCCGAGGCCCATGAACGCCACCCGCGACTGCGCACGGTGGTGCGGCGGCTGAGCCGCACCACCACGTGACCGTTTCGGTCGGGCGCGCGGGATGCGGAAGGTCTCGGTCACTGGTTCGCTGGTGGCAGTGGTCCGGTTCTGTCCAGGAGTGTGTCGAGGAGTGGTGATGAGCGGTTCGGACGAGCCCGCCGACCTGGCGCGGCAGATGCGTGAGAAGGCCCAGCAGCTCGCCGAGGCCGCGGAACGCGCGACAGACCCGCAGGAGCGCGAGCGGCTGGAGAAGAAGTCCCGGACGATCCGGGACCGGAGCGAGCAGCAGAGCGGGATGGCCGCCGGAGACATCTATCCGCAGAAGTAGAAGCGCGGTACGCGGCAGGACGCCCGCCCCGGACTCCTTCCGGGGCGGGCGTCGCGTGTCCGCGCTCTCCCAGGCGTACAGAGGCACTCATCCCGCCCACGTCAGCAACCGCTCCACCGGCCAGGTGGTCACCACCCGGTCCGCCGGTACGCCGCACTCCTCGGCCCGCGCGCAGCCGTTGATCTGCCAGTCCAGCTGGCCGGGCGCGTGGGCGTCGGTGTCGATCGCGAACAGAGCGCCCGCCTCCACCGCCTTGCGCAGCAGGTGGCGCGGCGGGTCCAGCCGTTCCGGCCGGCAGTTGATCTCGACCGCCGTGCCCGCCTCGGCACAGGCCGCGAAGACCCGGTCCGCGTCGAACTGCGACTGCGGCCGGCCGCGCCCCGAGAGCAGCCGGCCCGTGCAGTGGCCGAGGATGTTCGCCTGCGGATGGCGTACGGCCGCCTCCAGCCGCCGGGTCATCGGTGCCGCGTCCATCCGCAGCTTGGAGTGGACGGAGACCACCACCACGTCCAGCTGTTCCAGCAGCTCAGGCTCCTGGTCCAGTGAACCGTCCGGCAGGATGTCGCACTCGATCCCGGTCAGCAGCCGGAACGGCGCCCACTCCTCGTTGAGCCGCGCCACCACCGCCAGCTGCTCCCGCAGCCGCTCGGGCGAGAGGCCGTTCGCCACCGTCAGCCGCGGCGAATGGTCGGTGAGCACGGCCCACTCGTGCCCCAGCTCCGCCGCCGTGAGGCCCATCTCCACGATCGGGCTGCCGCCGTCGGACCAGTCGGAGTGGAGGTGGCAGTCACCGCGCAGCCGGGACAGCAGCTTTTGGCCCCTCTCGGGCGCCGGTGCGGCGGCGGCCTCCTCCTCCAGCCGCTCCAGATAGCCGGGCACCTCGCCTGCCTGAGCCTCCCGGATCACCTGCGCGGTACGCGGACCGATCCCGGAGAGCCGCTCCAGGGTCCCGGCGGCCACCCGCTCGGCCGCCTCGCCGGGCTCCATCGCGTCCACCACCTCGGCGGCCGTCCGAAAGGCCTTCACGCGGTAGGTGGCGGCCTGCGAGCGCTCCAGCAGGAACGCGATACGCCGCAGAGCGGTCACGGGATCCATCGGCACCTCCACAGAGAACGTCGGCCGCCTCGCGGATCACCTCGTCCGGGCCGCCTGTCCTCAGGATGGCCGCTGCGGGCCGCGGACGCCCACCGCACGGCCCCATCAGCCGGGTCCGGCCCCTTCCGGCTCCGCCACCCAGCGCCGGGTCACGTAGTCGTAGTCGTGGACGGGCCGCCCGGGCGCACCACTCGTCCGGAACGGGCGCCCGCCGTCGTCTTTGATCCGCACCGTTCCGCTCCGGCCGCCGCTGCTCCACCGCAGCTCCGCGACCCAGTCGCAGTCGCAGTGCGCCGCACGCGCGGTGACGAGGAGGACCTCCGGGTCCGAGGCCGAGACGCGGTACGGGAAGGAGACCGCCGCGATGGGCTCACCCGTGTCGTTCCCCGGTACGGACCGGGCCAGGGGACGCTTCACGTCGAGGTCGACGTCGAACATCCGCGGCGTGAGCGCTCCGCCGCACCCGGAGCTCATCCGGTGGACCCGCCCCGCAGCGGGCTCGCGCCGCTCGACCACCCTGACTCGCAGTGCCTCCAGCACCACCGCCCGCTCCTCCGTGCCCTGGAGCGTGATCCGTACGCCGGTCTCACCCGCGTGCACCGCGTCGAGCGCCCGCGCCCAGGCCTCCGCGTCGGCCTCGGCCGGCGGGGCCGGGACCGTGGCCGGATCACCGCCGACGAGGTAGGCGTGCCCGCAGCCGTACTTCCAGACGTGATCGTCAGTGGTCCAGGTGAACGGAGGAGCTGCGGGCGGCGCCACGGACGGCGGCCGCTCGGAGCGCTCCGGCCGCTCCGGCCGCGAGGGATCGCCGAAGGCCGCGCTGAGGGCGAGTGCCAGGGCGGCGGCGACGCAGACGACGAGAGCGGGTGCCCATCGGCGTACGGAGGCGGTGCGCGGAGCCGAGGCTCCGGACACGGGCCGGTCCTCGTCGGGGCGTACGGGAGCGGCGGCGGCCGGTACGGACCCGCTGAGCGCCTCCGTACGCGGCGCGTCCGTGCCCGGCTGGGCCGCCGCCAACGCCGTCTCCCGGCCCCCAGCCGGCTCGACGGCCCCCGACTCCTGCCGCTCCACCCGTTCCGCGTCGGCCCGCAGCCACAGGCGGTGCAGGGCCTGCCGTTCCTCGCCGGTGCGGCCGCACAGCTGGGCCAGGCGCTCCACCGGAGCGAACTCCGCCGGGACCGTCCCGCCGGTGCAGTAACGGTGCAGCGTCGAGGCGCTCACGCCGATGCGGCGGGCCAGCGCCGCGTATGTGCGGCCGGAGTTCTCCCGTAACTCCCGCAGCCGCTCCGCCAGCTCCTGCCGCGCCGAATCACCGACCGTGCCCTGCCCGCCATCCGTGCGCTGCCGGCTGCCCATGCCCTGCTCGCCGCCCGGTTCCCGTCCGTCCGACACCTGCTCGACCTCCCCCGGCCGTCCCAGGGGCGTTCCACCCCACCGTGAACACCCACGTCACCAGGGGTGGGACGGTTCCGTGCCGGGCGGAAACCGTGTCGTCCTTGTCGCCGGCCCGGCCGCCGCCCCAGGCTGGTGCCGTTCCACCGGACCGACTGCTCGACCACCTGAACGGGGACCACCACCATGCGCACCATCCGTACGATCCGCACCGCACTCGTGACCGCCGCCGCCGCGGGCCTCGCCGTCACGGCGCTCTCCACGGCACCCGCCTCCGCCGCACCCGCCGCGCCGAAGTTCCTCTCCGCCGGGCAGTGGCCCGCCTCCCTCACGCCTTGGACCGCCGGTCCGGTGCAGAAGGGGCTGCCGGAGGACGGTTCCTTCTGCACGGCCGGGACCACGCCGGCCGCGGGCACCCGGTACCGGGACTTCCGTACCGAGCTGGACACCGGCGCCCGGCAGACGATCACCGTCGCGCCCACCACCGCGAAGGCCAAGGCGCTCGTCGCCGAGCTGCGGACCGCGCTGGCGACCTGCCTGGAGCGGATGAAGGAGCAGGAGCCGGGCATCGAGGGCGTCAGCAAGTACCACGGGCGGGTGAACGTGGAGGAGGGCGCGTACGTCCACAGCATCGACACGTCCTATCCGGAGGTCGGCTCCACCGACATCGGTCTCCACTCCGTCGGCCGGGACGGCCGCACGGTGACCGTCCTGGAGTGGGGACAGCTGGGTGACCTGGACGGCGCACCGCTGAAGGGGTTCAGGAAGACGACCGGCACCGCCGTCGCCAAGCTGCACTGAGACCGCGTCGGCGGACCGGCCGGCACGGGGTTCCGGCCGGTCCGCCGACGTGCGCGGCCCCCGCTGCCGGGAGCATCCTGGCTGTGTGACCCGGCACGATGCGACCCGGCCCACCCCGTCCCCCGGAAGCGGGGCCGCGGCCGGGCAAGACGGCGGCGGCCGAGTACCGGACGAGCTGTCCCTCGTACTCGCGCAGGGGGTCGTCAGCGCCGTCGAGTCGGCCCACGGGTACGCGGGCGGCATCTACCTCCGCTCCGGGACGCCCGGCCTTCTGCGCCTCGCGGTGCTCGCCGGACTGCCGGGACCGCTGTTCCGGCCCTGGTGGCGGATGCATGTGAACCGGCCGTTCCCGGTCTCCGAGGCCTACCGCACCGGCCGGCCCGTGCTGCTCGCCGACGCGGAGGAGGCGATGCGGCGCTTTCCGCAGCTGATGGCGGGCCTGCCGTTCCCGTTCGGCTCGCTCTGGGTCCCGATCATCGGACCGCGGGGCAGCATGGGAGTGCTGGCCGTCCTGCGGTCCGCCGCGCCGGGCGAGGAGGTCGCTCCCGCCGAGGGAGAGCGGCTGCTGCGCCTGGGCCGACGGCTCGGGGCCGCGCTCACCGATCTGGAGTCGCGGTCCTTCCCCGTGGTCTGGGAGAAGGAACCGATCCCCGTCCAGCTCCCGGCCGCCCCCGCGCCGCCGGTACGGGTCGGCAGCTTCGACTGGGACCTGCACTCCGGAGGCCTCACCGCCGACGACGACCTGTGCGCGATCTTCGGCACCGCGCCGGAGGAGTTCCCCGGCACCGTCGACGCCCTCGCCGGACGCCTCGTACCGGAGGACGTGTACGGGCTCTGGGCGCTGGCCCGGCAGGCGGTGGAGTCCGCCGATCCGGTGGTGCGGAGGATGCGGCTGCGCGGGCCCGACCGCCGCTACCACCTGCTGGAGCTCTCCGGCCGCTGGACCCATCCGGACGGGGAGAGCACCGAGAGCCATCTGACCGGATTCGTCGTCGACTTCGGCGCCGGGCCCGTCATCGCGGAGGCGGCGGACCGGCTGCCGCGAGGCATCGTCTCGCTGGACCGGATCGGGCGCATCACGTACGCCAACACGCTCGCGGAGGAGCTGCTGGGCCGGCCGAGGGCCGAGCTGGTCGGGCACGTCATGTGGGAGGCGCTGCCGTGGTTCGGGCATCCGGCGTACGAGGACCACTGCCGGGCCGCACTGATCTCCGACGAACCCGTCCACTTCCTCGCCCGGCGGGCCGCGTCGCGCTGGCTGTCGGTCTCGCTGTACCCGGGGCACGACGGGCTGAGCGCGGTGTTCCAGGCCACCGAACAGCCGACGTACGCTCCCGGTTCCGTCACCGCGCCCGGTCTGGGCATCGGCTCCACCGCCGACCGCTCCTCCGCCCTCTACCGTCCGGTGGCGCTCGCGATCGCCCTCACCGAGGCGGTCACGGCACGTCAGGTCTCCGCCGTGGTCACCGAGGAACTGCTGCCCGCGTTCGGCGGCCGGCAGCTGGCCATCTACCTGCTGAGCGAACGTCACCTCCACCTCGCCTGGGAGACGGGGTTTCCCCGAGGGTTCCTCGACCGCTTCGACGGCGTCGGGCTCGACGTCTCCATCCCCGGCGTGGAAACCCTGACCACAGGCCGGCCGATCTTCTTCGAGTCCATGCAGCGGCTGGCCGACGCCTACCCGGGCATCCCGATGGAGACCGACGTCGGCGCGCGCGCCTTCCTGCCGCTGATCGCCTCCGGACGGCCCGTCGGCTCGTGCATCCTCGGCTTCGACCGGCCGCGCGGATTCAGCCCCGAGGAGCGCACCGTCCTGACCGCCCTCGCCGGACTCATCGCCCAGGCCCTGCAACGAGCCCAGCGGTACGACAGCGAGTCGGCGCTCGCCCGCGGACTCCAGGACGCCCTGCTGCCGCACCGGCTGCCGGAGGTGGACGGGGTCGACACCCTCGGGCGCTATCTCTCCGGCACCCAGGACATGGAGGTCGGCGGCGACTGGTACGACGTCATCGAGACCGGCCACGAACTGGCCCTGGTGATCGGCGACGTCCAGGGACACGGTGTGTCGGCGGCCGCCACCATGGGCCAACTGCGCAGTGCGGTACGGGCGTTCGCGCTCAGCAACCACGATCCGCAGGAGGTGATGAGCGGCACCAACCGGCTGCTCATCGACCTGGACCCGGGTCAGTTCGCCAGCTGCTGCTACATCGTCCTGGACCCGCTCACCGGACGCGCCCGTGCCGTACGGGCGGGACATCCGCAGCCGGTGCTGCGGCATCCCGACGGCCGGACCGAGGTCCTGGACCTGCCCGGCGGCATCGTGCTCGGTATCGACGGGCACGCGACGTACCCGGTCACCGAGCTGCTGCTCGAACCGGGCGATGTGCTGGCCCTGTTCACCGACGGGCTCATCGAGCGCCCCGGGACCGACATCGACGAGGGCATCGAGCGGCTGCGCTCCACGATCGCCGGGATCGGCTCGGTCCCGCTGGCCGAGATCGCGAACCGCGTGATCGGGGAGGCCCGGCAGGCCACGGACCGCCCCGACGACATCGCGCTCCTGCTCGCGGCCCGCTGGACGCACCTCCCGGAGAAGCCGCCGCCGCTCTCCCGCGACGCGGCCCCGCCCGACCTGTGGCGGACGTTCCGCGGGCCGGGCCGGGGCGGCGGTGCGGCGAACGATCCGGACCCGGCCTGACGGCCACAGCCCTGTACACCTCAGGCGCGCGGAGGCCCGCCCGGCTCAGACCTCCGTCGGCCGCTCGGCCAGGGCGAAGGCGCCCGAGGCGTCCAGCATGCCCTCGCGCTCCACGACCTTGATCCGCTCGCGGCCCTGGGCCACGCCGAGCGCCAGCTCGTGGGCGTCCAGCTTGTGCCAGCCCTCCCAGGTCGTGTACCGGACGTTCCGGCTCTCCAGGAAGGCTTCCACGGCCTCCGGAGCGGGCGTCGCCGGCTCGGGCAGGCGGCCGGCGGCGCGGTCCTCCAGCAGGCAGGCGACCGTCTCGTTGGCGTCACCCTTGGTGTGGCCGATCAGGCCGATCGGGCCGCGCTTGATCCAGCCCGTGACGTAGACCGAGGCCATGTGCTCGTCCCCGGCGATGACGCGGCCCGCCTCGTGCGGGACGGTGCCGGAGGCCACGTCGAAGGGGAGCTTGGGCAGCTCCTCCGAGTAGTAGCCGACGGCCCGGTAGACGCTCTGCATGTCCCAGTCGGTGAACTTTCCGGTGCCCCGGACGTTGCCGGTGCCGTCCAGCTCGGTGCGCTCGGTGCGCAGCGCGGTGACCTTGCCGTCCTCGCCGAGGATCTCGACCGGCGACTCGAAGAAGTGCAGGAAGAGCTTGTGCGGGCGGTCGCCGACATCGCGGATCGCCCAGTTCTCCAGCGTCTGCGCGACCATGTTGGCCTGCTTGTTCTCGCGCCGGGTGGCGATGGAGCCCTCGTCGTACTCGATGTCCTCGGGGTTGACGATGACCTCGATGTTGGGGGAGTGGTCCAGCTCCCGCAGCTCCATCGGGCTGAACTTGGCCTGCGCCGGGCCACGCCGCCCGAACACATGCACCTCCAGCGCCTTGTTCGCCTTGAGGCCCTGGTACACGTTGTCCGGGATCTCGGTGGGCAGCAGCTCGTCCGCCGTCTTGGCCAGCACGCGGGCCACGTCCAGCGCCACGTTGCCGACGCCGAGGACGGCGACCTTCTCCGCGGTGAGCGGCCAGGTGCGCGGGACCTCGGGGTGGCCGTCGTACCAGGAGACGAACTCGGCCGCGCCGTAGGAGCCGTCGAGCTCCATGCCCGGGATGTCGAGGGCCCGGTCGGCCTCGGCACCGGTGGAGAAGATCACCGCGTCGTAGAAGGAGCGCAGGTCGTCGAGGTCGATGTCGTTCGGGTAGCTGACGTTGCCGAAGAGGCGGATCTGCGGCTTGTCCAGCACCTGGTGCAGCGCCTTGACGATGCCCTTGATCCGCGGGTGGTCGGGGGCCACGCCGTACCGGATCAGGCCGAAGGGCGCGGGCATGCGCTCGAACAGGTCGATCGAGACACCCGGGTCCTGGCAGACCTCGGATTTGAGCAGCGCGTCCGCAGCGTAGATACCGGCAGGGCCGGCTCCGACAATGGCGACGCGGACGGGGCGTGTCATGGCGTGGTGATCCTTAAGGCGGGCGAACGCGGGCAGGTACAGCGTACGTCGGAAGTAAGGGTTGGCTTACTAGTCTCCACCCCACACCGTAAGCCCTGGCCCCGCGAGGCGTCCGACCCGGCCTACGGTACCGCCCGTTAAGTCCGTTTCTCCAGGTCGGTATGGGCGATTTTGGCTATTTAACCTTCTCTTCCATAAAAGGGCTATTGAGGGTCTTGGGCTATTTTGAACACGCCCTTTCCGGCCGCCTCCGCGCAAAGTGGTGAGCGTCACGTCCAAGGGGGCGGACGCAGAAGTGGAGGCCTCGGTTCCCTTCTGTGCGAAGAAAGTTGACACCGCGACGGAACGGGCGTGACCGGGAATTCCGGAATTCGATCATGTGGAAAAGGATGATCCGGAATTCGGGGCTTGTTCTGTCCGGCGCTTTTCGCCTACGGTCACGGTCAATCCGGATGGAACGCCGAATCCTGCCGCCGTCCGGGAATCCGCAACCCACTCACGTACGGCAGGAGCGGGGGACCCAGGTAAGCCGCCGATCCGGTACCCGGAACGGCTAGGGGTGAAGTCGCATGATCATGCGGCCAGACATCTCCCGTCTGAACCCGACAGCTCACCTCGTAGGCGCCGGAGAGGAAATTCCCCATGCCCGCACAGGGTAAGCGCCGCCGTCCCAAGTCCGTCTCGCTGAGCCGTGGCATCGCCGCCGTGACCACCGGTGGAGCCGTTCTGGCCCTCCCGGTCCTCGGCGCCACCACCGCCTCCGCCGCTCCCGCGCACTCCGTCGCCGCGGAAAAGGCGGTGGCTCCCGTCTCCGTGACCGCCCAGGTGAATTCCGTGACGAAGGCGGCGCCCGCCAAGCATTCCGTGGTATCCGGCGAAACGCTTTCCAAGATCGCCCGCGAGTATTCCGTCAGCGGCGGCTGGAAGAAGCTGTACGAAGGCAACCGGAAGGCCGTCGGCGAGAACCCGAACCTTATTCACCCGGGTATCACGCTGACCATCGGCGCCAAGGCTGCCGCCTCGTCAGAAGCCAAGGCCGGTAAGGCTTCCACGGCCTCCGCCGAGCGCACGGCCACGGCGGAGCGCGCCGACCGCTCCGAGCGCACCACGGCCGCTCCCGCCGCCGCGCCGGCCGCCGCTCCCGCCACGTACACCGACGACCTCGATGGCTGGATCAGGGAGTCGCTGGCGGTCATGGCTCAGCACGGCATTCCCGGCAGCTACGAGGGCATCCACCGCAACATCATCCGCGAGTCCTCCGGCAACCCGAACGCCATCAACAACTGGGACTCCAACGCGGTGAAGGGCACCCCGTCCAAGGGGCTGCTCCAGGTCATCGACCCGACCTTCCAGGCCTACCACGTGCCCGGCACCTCGACCGACAGTTACGACCCGGTCGCCAACATCACCGCCGCGTGCAACTATGCCGCCGACCGGTACGGCTCGATCGACAACGTCTTCGGCGCCTACTGATCCCGTACGCGCTCACGCTTGAGGGGCTCCGGACCGCATGGTCCGGGGCCTCTCGGCGTACCGGGAAGTTACCCCTAAGTTTCTCGTGACTTACCACGCGATCGACAGTAGAACCTGTTGCACTCGTCGATAGTGAGGTGCGTCACATGAAAGACATCAAGCTGCATCAAGGCGCTTCCGGAGGCGTCTCCCGTCGAAGATTCATCACAGGAACAGGTTCTCTTCTTGGTGTCGCGGCGCTCGCCGGACCCACCACGCCGGTCTGGGCGTCGCCCCGGGCCGCAGCGGCCCCGATCGGATCCGGCGCCCATGTGCCGGTGCTGATCATCGGCACCGGATACGGCGGCTCGGTCGCAGCCCTCCGGCTGGCCCAGGCCGGTACCGACGTCCACATGGTCGAGATGGGCATGGCCTGGGACACCCCCGGCGCCGACGGCAAGATCTTCGCCAACACCACCAAGCCGGACGACCGCTCCTTCTGGCTGCGGACCAGGACCAAGCAGCCGCTGAGCAACTTCCTCGGCTTCCCGATCGACCGGAACGTCAACCGCTACACCGGAATCCTGGACGCCGAGGAGTTCGCCGGCATCACCGTCTACCAGGGCCGCGGCGTCGGCGGCGGCTCGCTGGTCAACGGCGGCATGGCCGTCACGCCCAAGCGGGAGAACTTCGCCGCCATCCTCCCGTCGGTCGACGCCGCCGAGATGTACAGCACCTACTACCCGCGCGCCAACGCGGACCTCGGCGTCACCACCATCGACCCGGCCTGGTTCGACTCCGTCGACTGCTACCAGTACGCGCGGATCGGCCGGAAGCACGCGCAGCGCTCCGGCTTCCCGTTCCTCTTCGTGCCCGCCGTGTACGACTGGGACTACATGAAGCAGGAGGCTGCCGGAACCGTACCGAAGTCCGCGCTGGACGCCGAGATCCTCTACGGCAACAACTACGGCAAGAAGTCGCTCCAGAAGACCTACATCGACCGGATCAAGGCCACCGGCCGGGTCACCATCACCCCGCTCCACAAGGTCACCCGCGTCTCGCCGGCCTCCGGCGGCGGCTACACGGTCCTCATCGACCAGCTGGACACCACCGGCCGGACCGTCACCACCAAGTCCGTCACGGCGGACAAGGTCTTCTTCGCCGCAGGCAGCGTCGGCACCAGCAAGCTGCTCGTCGGCCTGAAGGCGACCGGCGCCCTGTCCGGTCTCAACAACGAGATCGGCAAGGGCTGGGGCGACAACGGCAACGTCATGTGCGGCCGGGCCAACCACCTCTGGGATCCGACGGGGAAGGTGCAGTCCTCCATCCCCACCGGCGGCATCGACAACTGGGACGCCGGCGGAGCCTTCGCCGAGGTCGCTCCGCTGCCCACCGGGATCGAGACCTGGGCCTCGTTCTACCTCTCGATCACCAAGAACCCGCACCGCGCCGAGTTCACCTGGAACGCGGCGGCGGGCCGGGCCGAACTGAACTGGCAGACGGCGTGGAAGCAGCCGTCCATCGACGCCGCGAAGACCATCTTCGACAAGATCAACAAGAAGGAGGGGACGATCTACCGCACGGACCTCTTCGGGACCTACAAGATCTGGGGCGACCACCTCACCTACCACCCGCTGGGCGGCGCGGTCCTGAACAAGGCCACCGACAACTACGGCCGGCTGCACGGCCATCCGGGTCTGTACGTCATCGACGGCGCACTGATCCCCGGCAACTGCAGCGTCAACCCGTTCGTCACCATCACCGCGCTCGCCGAGCGCAACATCGAACGCATCATCGCCACTGATCTGCGCCCCTGATCAGCACGGCGTACTGAGAGCCCGGGGCCGGGCGTGCCAACCCGGCGGCCCCGGACTCCGTCAGTGACCCGGCAGCACGCACACCGCGTCGATCCCCAGCACATGGTTGAGCCGCCCGAACGCCAGCCACGAGCCGATGCTCATCGTCAGCTCCACGACCTCCACCTGGCTGTAGTGCGCGGTCATCCGCCTCCAGAAGGCGTCGTCGAGACCGTGGTGGTCCAGCGCGTACCGCTCCGCGTACTCCGCCGCCAGCCGCGTCCGCTCGTCGAAGGCGTCCGTCGTACGCCACTCGGTCACCGCCTGCGCGAACTCCTCCTCCACCTTGGCCCCGTCCCGCTCGGTCCGCCAGTCCAGGCAGAACAGGCACCCGTTGACCTGCGCGATCCGCAGCCGCGCGGCCTCGAACTCCCGCAGGCCCAGCGTCGTGTGCTCGTACACGGACATCGAGAAGGTGGCGGCTGCCATGCCGATGCCCGGGACCATCTGGCCCCACACGTAACCGATGGGCTCCTGGCCCTCCGGAATGTCGATGATCACGCCGTTCTCCTTCCCAGCCTGCCGACAGCGGGCCGAAGCGGGACATCGAGTGCGTCGTACAGGCCCGGCTTCGCGTCGACCAGCCAGTCGATCGCCGAGACGAGCCGTCCGACCGCCGTGGCGTTCCCGCCCGCCGACCGGTTCTCGCCCTCGTCGGACGCCTCGACCGTCACCTCGATACGAGGACGGCCCTCGATCACCACCCGGTGCGCGCCCACGCCGTCCGGCGGCGAGGGCCAGTCCGGTGCGCAGGAAGGATGGATACGGGTGATGTGCTCGATGACGATGCGCGGCTCGCCGCCCCTGATGCCCTGCACCTCGAACCGCACCGCGCCCTGCGTTCCGGCCGCGAACTCACCCATCGTGCGCGTGGTCACCGTCGTCTCCAGCGCCCGTCGGTCCAGCGTCTCGCGGATCTCGTCCAGCTCGACTCCGAGCGCCCGGGCCATCAGCCGTATCTGACCGCCCCACACCATCGTCGGAACGCTCTCGGCGAGCATGAGCGGCTGGTAGTTCAACGGGTGGCCCATGCCGATCAGATGGCGTACCGACTCCTCCTGCTCGTACGTGGAGTAGTCGAAGATCTCCTGACACCGGATCACGTCCACCTCGGTGCCCAGTCCGCTCACCAGCAGCGGCAGCACGTCGTTGCCCCAGCCCGGGTCGACCCCGGAGACGAAGAGCGAGCCGCCGCCGTCGGTGATGGCGGCCAGGACGGGATCCCGCAGCTCCGGCGGTGCGTTGCGCTGGTCGTAGAGCGGATAGAGGGACGGTGTGACGACCACCGCTCCGGCGCGGATCGCCCGGCCGATGTCGGTCAGCGCGTCGTCGGGCCGGATGTCGCCGGAGGCCGCGTAGACCACCGCGCGCGGGCGGCCGGCCAGGACGGCGGCGATGTCGTCGGTGGCCGCGACGCCGAGCGGGCGGCCGAGTCCGCCCAACTCGCCCGCGTCCCGGCCGACCTTGGCCGGATCGTGGACGAGAACGGCGGTGAGTGTCAGTGCCGGATGGGCCTCGACGGCGCGGATCGCCGCGCGGTCGACGTTGCCGGTACCCCAGACAACCGTGGGAATCATGCGCGGAGGGTAGCGGCCGGACCTCGCACTTCCCAGAGCCGTGGCGAGGAAAAATGGGTGTTCCCGGGCCGGCGGGTGAACCGCCGACCCGGGAACCGTACAGAGGTGACTACTGTTTGGCGCGTGCGCTGGTCGGGCTGCCGCTGATCGTGAACTGCGAGCCGGGCTCGATCAGGACATGGCCGTCACGCGAGTTGGTGATCGTCACGTTGGTCAGCGTCGCGTTGCCGCGTGCGCCGCCCATCGCGAGGATGCCGGAGCCGTTGTTGGACTTGTCGATCCTGACGTTCTGGATCTTCACGTCCGGCATCAGGCCGCCACCCGTCTTGAACTGGATGCCGTCATAGGTGGAGTCGATGATGTCGGTGTCGCGGATCGTGACGCCGGGGATGGGCAGGTTCTGCGGGAAGAGCGTGATCGCGCCGAACTCCTGGTCCTCGTTCCAGAAGGCTCCGCCGGTGCGGTACAGCGCGTTGTTGGCGATGAGCGTCTGTCCGGAGAAGGGCAGCGGGTCGTGGTCGGTCGCCAGCATGATGGCCGGGTAGTTCATGGTGTCGGAGATGATGTTGTTCTCGATTTTGTTGCCGTAACCGCCGTAGATCGCAATGCCGTTGGCGCGCCACGGCAGTTGGATGGTGTTGTTGCGGAAGCTGTTGTCGTGGCCGATGTCGACGGACTGGTCCTTGACGTACTTGCTGGACCAGACGGCGAGAGCGTCGTCACCGGTGTTGCGGAAGGACGAGTTGTAGACCGTCGAATTCCGTGTGCCGTTGGCGAAGTTGATGCCGTCGGCGTAGGTGTTGCGGATCCGCATCCCGGTGAACTCGACGCCGTCGCCCGGGTTCCACAGGGCCTGGATGTTGTCGTAGTCGCGGCCCGCCCAGACGCCCACGTTGGCGTGCTCGATCCAGACGTTGCTGATCTTCGTGTTCTTGCCGAACCGGCCGTTGAGCGCGACGCCGCCCTCGTGGTTGCCGTCACCGCCGCGGATCGTGCCGGAGCCGAAGATCGCGATGTCGGAAATTTTCGTGTTCTCGTCGATGTCGAAACCGAAGTTGCCTTCGTGCGGGTGGTTGATGCCGCCCGCCTCGTGCGGCGGCGTCAGCGTGTAGAGCTGGGAGTGCCACATGCCCGCGCCCCGGATCGTCACATCACGGATGCCGACCTGGTTCCACTGGCCCCGGTCCAGCGGGTCGTCGGTGAGGATCTTCTGCTCCTGGCGCCACTGGCCCGCCGGGATCCAGACGCAGCCGATCTGGCCGTTCTGGTTGGCCGTCACCGCACGCTGGATGGCGGCGGTGTCGTCGATCCCGTCGTTCGCCACCGCGCCGTACGTCGTGATGGAGACGCAGCCCGACGGCTGAGCGGTCGGCGGTGCGACCTGCTCCAGGTCGATCAGGTCGATGATGTGGAACGCGGCGTTGTCGCCGGCGTCCCGCTGGAGCTTGAACTTGGTTCCCGCCGGATAGGTCTGGGTGAGCAGTGCGTGCGACTCGTCGAAGAGCCGCCGCGCGTCGCCGCCCGGCGTGTTGGTGAGCCCCTCCGGGCTGTCGGTGTTGCCGTACAGCCAGCTGTGCTTGGAGGAGAGGTCGAGCTTGCGGACGAACTGGCCGTTCGCGTAGAGGCTGATGGTCGCCTGGCGGCCGCCACCGCCCGCCGCGTCCGGGATCGAGTTGCGGACGACGATGGAGTTCGACGCGTTGGTCGAGGTGAACTCCACGTACTCACCGGTCGAGTTGAGCCGAACCGACCTGCGGCCCGAGGACTCGGTGGCGAAGTTGGTGTGGCCGAAGGTCCGCTCGGCGTCCGAGGTGAGCAGCGTGCCCTGGTACGCGGCGTCCTCCGCCTCGTACTCCGTGTACGGTACGGCGGCGCCGCGCCCGACGACGATGGAGCGGGCCAGTACGTTGTTGGTCTCGCTGGTCTCCGCGACCAGGTTCGTGGCGTCGGCCGTGGCGGTGAGGGTGGCCCCGCCGCTCGCCGCCGTCCAGCTGCCGCTGATCGGCACGTTCGCCGTGGCGCCTGCCGAGACCGCCGGAGTCGTGCCGTTGAGCGTGGTGGAGCCGACGGTCAGCCGGGTGACGGTGCCCGCGCTCACCGCGCCGGTGCCGCGGTTGTGCACGGCCACGGTGAAGGTGACCGGCGCGCCGACGGCCGGGTTGGACGGGCTGGAGGTGATGGAGCGGACCTCCAGGTCGGGGCCGGGACTCTGGCCGACCACCAGCGGCGATGCGGTGGTGCGGCTGTTGTTGGTGTTGTCCGACTCGACGATGGTGTCGGTCGGGTCCACCAGCGCCGAGACCGTGTACGAGCCCTGCGGCCGCTTGCCGACCGCCACCGACACCGGCGCCGAGGCTCCGGCGGCGAGCGGACCGACCGGTGCGCTGCCCACGACCACGCCGCCCAGGCTCACATTGACGGTGGTCGCCGCCGACGGAGACGTACCGATGTTGCGTACGGTCCCCTGGACGGTGATGTTGTCCGTCTCCGAAGGCGCCGAAGGGCTCCAGGAGAGGGCGCTCACGGTCAGGTCCGGGTTGGGCGCCGGCGTTCCGAACACCTGGATCTCGGCGATCTGGGCTCCGGGCGCTCCGGTGTTGGAGAAGAACTGGAGCTGGAGGTCGGCGGCCCGGCCGCTGACCGGGACCGTCACCGTGTTCCGGTTGGTGGCCGGGTTGAACACATAGCCGGCGCGGGCCTTGAGCGAGGTGAAGCCGGTCCCGCTCTGCGTCCGGCCGAGCACCTGGAACTCCTGGGTCCTGGTGCCCCAGATCGGGTCCGGGTTCAGCTTGATCACCACGGACTGGAGGTCCGCGTCGGCGCCGAGCTTCACCGTGAGGTTCGAGGGATGGCCGTTGGCCTCCCAGTAGGTGTTCACCTGGCCGTCGTTGGCGTTGACGGCCGGGTAGCCGCCGTGCGACCCGCTGGCGGTGACGCTCTTGCCCCGGGCCAGATCGGTCGCCTCAGCCGCTGCCGCCTGGACGGGAAGCAGGCCGACGGTGACGAGGCCGGCTATGAGCAGGCCGGTGATCGATCTTTCGGTGAGCCGTTTCCATCTCATGCTGTCCTCTGCTTCCACAGGTATTTGAGTCTTGCAGTCAATGTTTTGCAAACAGCAGTGGATAGATTTCTGGTCTGTTTCTGATTTGTCAACGGTTCTCGCATGCTCACGTCACGAGGACGTGTTGGCTGACGAATCGTCAGGATGCTTGGACCGGCGTGTCGTTCAGGACAGTGCGGTGCCGCGCGCCAGCAGCAACGCCACATCCGCCGCCGCCACGGCCACCGCGCCCGCCAGCGCCGCCTTGTGCCACCAGCGGCCGAGCACCGGCCCCACCAGCGCCGCCGCACCGGCGAGGACCAGAACGGCCACGGACCCGGCGCCCACCGGACCCGGCGGACCGAGCACCAGAACGGCCGTCGCGGCGAGAAGCGGCACCGGAAGCAGCAGCCGGGTCCCCGTGGCGCCGAGCCGGTGCGGCAGCCCCCGGATACCGGAGTCCCGGTCCGCCTCGATGTCCGGCAGCGTGTCGCCGAGATGGGCCGCACACCCGAGCAGCGCTCCCGCGGTGACCGTCCACCACCGGGGCCACGGCGCGTCGGGCAGGCTGAGCGTCACCAGTGAGGGGAGCGCGGCGAATCCGACGGCGTACGGGAGCCAGGAGAGCACCGTCGCCTTCAGGCGCAGGTTGTAGAGCCAGGCGGCGGCGACCGCGGCGAGGTGCACCGTACCGGCGAGGAGACCGCAGGCCAGCGAGAGCGGTACGCAGAGAGCGCCCGCGACCGCCGCCGCACCCCACACCACGCGGACGGAGACCACACCGTCGGCAACCGGCTTGCCACGCCGCCCGGCCCGCGCGTCGCGCCGAGCGTCGTACGCGTCGTTGCACCAGCCCACCGAGAGCTGGCCGGTCAGCACTGCCGCGCCGACCAAGGCGAGCCGCGCCGGAGTAAGGCCCACGCCGACGGCCAAGGCGCAGGCGAGCGCCGTCACCGCGACCACCGGGCCCGGATGGCAGGCCAGCGCCAGCCCCGCCGCGCGGCCCGGCCACCGGACCGCCGCCGTGGCCGCACCCGCTCCGTCCATGGCGTCCATCCGACGATCGTAGGGACCTGTGGCCGCGTCAACACGGCAGCCGCGCGCTTCTTTTGCCGGGTTTCGCTCATATCTGTGGGCAGGATGGGGTGATGACGTCCTCGACGCAGGAGCCGCAATGACCCGGATCGCCGCGGTCCACGGGGCCCTGCCGCCCCACCGCCACACCCAGCGCGAGGTCACCGACATGGTGGCCGCGACCTGTCTGCCGCCCGGCGCCGACCGCCGCGTCCTGGACCGGCTCCACGGCAACGCCGGCGTCCGCACCCGGCACACCGCGCTGCCGCTCGACGGCTACCGCGACCTGGACGGCTTCGGCGCCGCCAACGACGTGTTCATCCGCTCGGCCGTGGACCTCGGCGGCCAGGCCGTACGCGGTGCCCTGCGCGCGGCCGGGCTCCGGCCCACCGATGTGGACCTGCTGATGTTCACCTCGGTGACCGGCATCGCCGCTCCCTCCATCGACGCCCGGCTGGTGGCCCGCCTCGGCCTGCGCTCCGACGTGAAACGGCTGCCGGTCTTCGGCCTCGGCTGTGTCGCCGGAGCGGCCGGGGTGGCCCGGATCCACGACTACCTGCTCGGCCGGCCCGACGATGTCGCCGTACTGCTCTCTGTCGAGCTGTGCTCGCTCACCTTCCAGCGCCACGACGTGAGCCCCGCCAACCTGGTGGCCACCGCGCTGTTCGGCGACGGAGCCGCCGCGGTGGTCGCGCTCGGCGGACGGCGGGCCACCGCCGGACCCGAGATCGTGGCCACCCGCAGCCGGATGTACCCGGAGACCGAGCACGTGATGGGCTGGTCCGTCGGCTCGACCGGCTTCAGCGTGGTCCTCGATCCCGCCGTGCCCGACGTCGTACGCCAGTACCTCGCCGACGACGTACGGGAGTTCCTCGACGAACACGGCCTCAAACCGAAGGACATCGCGCACTGGGTCTGCCACCCGGGCGGGCCCAAGGTCCTGGAGACCGTCACCGAGGTCCTCGACCTGCCCGACGGGGCGCTCGACGTCACCTGGCGGTCGCTGGCCGACGTCGGCAACCTCTCCTCCTCCTCGGTCCTGCACGTCCTGCGGGACACCATCGAACACCGCCGCCCCGAACCGGGCACCCCCGGACTCCTGCTGGCCATGGGCCCGGGCTTCTGCTGCGAACTGGTGCTGCTGCGCTGGTAGCACTGAGCGCACCGGCCCCCGACCCGCCCGTGAACAGGAGCGCCACATGATCTGGTACACCGCCCTGGTCCTCGCCGTCGCCGTCGAGCGCCTCGCCGAACTCGTCGTCGCCCGCCGCAACACCCGCTGGAGCCTGGCCCGTGGCGGAACCGAGGCGGGCAGCGGCCACTACCCGGCGATGGTCGTCCTGCACACCGCCCTGCTCGCCGGGTGCCTGGCCGAGGTCCACCTCGCCGACCGCCCCTTCCTGCCGGCCCTCGGCTGGACCATGGTGGCGGCCGTCGTCGCGGCGCAGGCGCTGCGTTGGTGGTGCATCACCGCGCTCGGCCCCCGGTGGAACACCCGCGTCATCGTCGTCCCCGGCCTTCCCCTGGTGACCGGCGGCCCCTACCGGTGGCTGCGCCACCCGAACTACGTGGCCGTCGCCGCCGAAGGCATCGCGCTGCCTCTCGTCCACGGGGCCTGGGTGACCGCGCTGCTCTTCACCGCGCTCAACGCCGTCCTCATGGTGGTCCGGATCCGCTGCGAGGACGCGGCGCTGGCCCGCCTCCCGGTGGCGGACGTACGGGTGTGATCGACGTCCTGGTCGCGGGAGGCGGCCCGGCGGGGCTGGCCGCCGCGATCCTGGCCGCCCGGGCGGGCCTGGAGGCGGTGGTCGTCGAACCCCGTTCCGCGCCGGTCGACAAGGCCTGCGGCGAAGGCATCATGCCCGGCGGTCTCGCCGCGCTGCACGGACTCGGCGTGCGGCCTGCCGGCCATCCGCTGCGCGGCATCCGGTACACCGACGGCCGGCGCAGCGCGGAGGCGGAGTTCCGAGGCGCGTACGGGCTCGGCGTCCGGCGCACCGTCCTGCACACGGCCCTCCACGAGCGGGCCGAGGCCCTCGGCGTACGCATCGTGGAAGGCAAGGTCCGGCAGGTCAGCCAGGACCCGGACACCGTCACCGCCGCCGGGCTGACCGCGCGCTGGCTGATCGCCGCCGACGGGCTCCACTCACCTCTGCGGCGCGCCCTCGGCCTCGACCATCCCGCCACCGGACCCGGCCGCTACGGCCTGCGCCGCCACTACCGCACCGCCCCGTGGACCGACCTGGTCGAGGTCCACTGGTCGCCGTACGGTGAGGCGTACGTGACCCCGGTCGGCGAGTACCTGGTGGGCGTGGCCGTCCTCAGCCGCGACCGCCGCCCGTACGAGGAGCACCTGGCCGCCTTCCCGGCCCTCGCCGCCCGGCTCGGCCCGCACGCCACTCCCGTACGCGGCGGGGGCCCGCTCCGGCAGCGGGCCCGGCGGCCACGGGCCGGCCGTGTCCTGCTGGTCGGCGACGCGGCGGGCTACACCGACGCGCTGACCGGAGAAGGCATCGCGCTCGCCGTGGCCACCGCGACGGCGGCGGTCGGCTGCCTGGCCGCCGGACGGCCCGAGGACTATCCGGCGCGGTGGGCGCGGGCCACACGCCGCTACCGGCTGCTCACCCAGGCCCTGCTGCGCGCCGCCGCCCACCCCGTACCGCGCCGGATGATCGTCCCGGCGGCCCACCGCGCACCCGCCCTCTTCCGTACGGCGGTCCGCGCGCTCCAGTGATCGAATGGCGAGGCCCTGGGTTCCGTCATAACGTCGGTTCGGTGAACGCCCGCGTTCATCCGGCCGACGGAGAGACCGACCGCCCCTGACCGGGCGCAGCGCCCTCGGAACGAGAGACGAACCCACTCATGACGGGCTCCCACGCGACACCCGGCACCACAGCCCGGCCCGCTCAGCGGAGCCGGGGCAGCGGACTGGCACTCCTCGTCATCGCCTCGTGCCAGCTGATGGTGGTCCTCGACATCACCATCGTCAACATCGCGCTCCCGCACATGCAGAAGTCCCTGGGCTTCTCCACCGAGAACCTGTCCTGGGTGGTCAACGCCTACACGCTGACCTTCGGCGGACTGCTGCTGCTCGGCGGACGGCTCGGTGACATCCTCGGCCGCCGCCGCGTCTTCATCTTCGGCGTGCTGCTCTTCGTGCTCGCCTCGCTGCTCGGCGGACTCTCCCAGGAGTCCTGGCAGTTGCTGGCCGCGCGCTCGCTCCAAGGTGTCGGCGGCGCCATCGCCTCGCCGACCGCGCTGTCGCTGATCACCACGACCTTCCGCGAGGGCCCCGAACGCAACCGGGCGTTCGGCGTGTTCGCCGCGGTCTCGGCCGGCGGCAGCGCGATCGGGCTGCTGGCGGGCGGAATGCTCGTCGAATGGCTCGACTGGCGGTGGGTCCTCTTCGTGAACGTGCCCATCGGCCTGCTCATCGCCCTCGCCACACCCCGCTACATCCGCGAGTCCGAACGCCACCCGGGCCACTTCGACGTCGTCGGCGCGCTCACCTCCACGGTCGGCATGGTGCTGCTGGTCTACGGCTTCATCCGCGCCTCCGAGGACGGCTGGAGCGACCCGCTCACCCTCGGCTCCTTCGCCGCCGCGCTCGTGCTCCTGGCGCTCTTCATCTCCATCGAGAGACGCTCCCGGCAGCCGATCACTCCGCTGTGGATGTTCCGCGACCGCAACCGCGCCGGCACCTACGCGATGATGCTGAGCCTGGCCGCGGCGATGTTCGGGATGTTCTTCTTCCTGACGCTCTTCGTGCAGAACGTGCTCGGCTTCAGCCCGCTGCGGGCCGGACTCGCCTTCCTGCCGGTCAGCGTCGTCATCGCGGTCGGTGCCGGCCTGGCCTCCCAGCTGCTGCCCAAGTGGGGGCCGAAGCCCTTCATGGTGACGGGCGCGCTGCTGGCCGCCATCGGGCTCGGCTGGCTCACGCTGACCGATGTCCACAGCTCGTACCTCGGCTCCATCCTCGGTCCGATGCTCGTCTTCGGCTTCGGCATGGGCATGCAGTTCGTCTCCCTGACGCTGATGGCGGTCTCCGGAGTCGCGCCGAAGGAGGCGGGCGCCGCGTCCGGCATCCTCAACGCGACCCAGCAGGTCGGCGGCTCCCTCGGGCTGTCGATCCTGGTGACCATGTTCGGTACGGCCAGCCGCCACGAGTTCACCGACCAGCTCCCGCGCTTCATGGAACAGGCCACTTCGGCCCAGCAACAGCAGTTCCGGAGGACTCAGGAGCTGCCACCGCCGTGGGGCCACGAGGTCCTCGCCGCAGGTGTCTCCAGCGCCTTCGTCATCGCGGCCTGCTTCGCCGTCCTCGCCGCGCTGGTCGCCCTGTTCGTCATCCAGGTCCGCCCCTCCGACCTGGCCCGCCTCCAGGGCGGCGCGACCCCCGGCGAGACGGTGCCCGGGAAGACCGACGGAACCTCCGAAACATCCGACGACCCAGCGAAAGGGCCGCACAGCCATGGACTGGACCCTTGAAGTGATCGTGCTCCCGGTGACCGACCTGGACCGGGCCCGCGACTTCTACCGGGAC
Source organism: Streptomyces sp. NPDC006174 (assembly GCF_040614075.1). Classification (NCBI taxonomy): domain Bacteria; kingdom Bacillati; phylum Actinomycetota; class Actinomycetes; order Kitasatosporales; family Streptomycetaceae; genus Streptomyces; species Streptomyces sp. NPDC006174. The sequence continues at coordinate 319,841 of NZ_JBEXTJ010000004.1, forward strand.
AAGCTCGGCTTCCACGTCGACATCGACGGCGAGGTCATGCCGGGCGCACGCGTCGTCCAGCTCACCCCGCCCGGCTCGGGCTGCTCGATCGCCCTGACCGACGGCGTGCCGAACCCGACCGGCGACCCGCAGCCGGGCACGTACCACGGCCTCCAGCTCTGCGTCACCGACATCGGGGCCGCGCACGCGGAGCTCGTCGCACGAGGGGTCGAGGTCTCCGAGCCGCAGCGGTACGCCCCTGAGGACGGCGCCACGTTCATGTACTTCACCGACCCGGACGGCAACGGCTGGGCCGTGCAGGAGTACCGCCGCCGGCTGACCGAGCCCCTCCACCAGGTCCTCGCCGATCTCGCCGCGGAAGGGGCCGGTGAGACGGCGGACTGACCCGCTCGTCCTCTCTGCCGCCCACCACCGCCCGCACCGCCTGCCGTGGTGGATCGCGCCGCTCCGGTCCACCACAATGCTCCCCGTATCACCACAGTGATCCATGAACACGAGGGAGCAGCATCCAATGGCCGGCAACGCAGACATGGTGGCCTTCGTCCGGGCGCGTCTCGCCGATGAGGAACAGGTCGCCCTGGCTGCCGGCGGGGACCGATGGCGGTGTCCGGCGGATGTGCCCGGCGAGGTCCACGACCGCCGGGGCGGTGTCGCCTTCACGGTGCGCGACAGCGGCTTCGACCACCACATCGCCCTCCAGGACCCGGCTCGCACGCTGGAGCGCATCGAGACGCACCGGGTGCTGCTGGGGGAGTACGTCGAGGTCGCCGAGCTGGACACCGACCGCCCGGTGCAGGACTTCCGCTCCGGCCGTGCGGCGGGCCTGGGGTTCGCCGTACGGCAGCTGGCCGCCGAGTACGCCGGGCACCCGGACTACCAGGCGCGGTGGCTGCCGCGGTTCATCCAGTAGTCACGGCGACGAGCGGCCCGGGAACCGGTAACTTACTCGCAAGTAAGTCACGTTTCCGGACCGCTCGTCGACGTAAGGAGCCTCATGGCCTCCCGGACCCGTTCTCCTCTGCTGCTCGCCGGACTCATGGCGGGGGCGGGGGTGCTCCACTTCGCGGTGCCGAAGGTGTTCGACGCCACCGTCCCCCGGATCCTGCCCGGATCGCCCCGGACCTGGACGTACGCCAGCGGAGTGGTCGAACTCGCCCTCGCCGCGGGCCTGGCGCACCCCCGGACGCGCGGCGCCGCCGCCCGGGCGACCGCGGGCTTCTTCGTCGGAGTGTTTCCGGCCAATGTGCAGATGGCCGTGGACTGGCGTGACCGGCCCCGGCCGCAGCGGGCCGCCGCCCTGGCCAGGCTGCCTGTCCAACTGCCGCTGGTCCTCTGGGCGCGGAGCGTCGCCCGCGGTGGAGACACGCCCTGAACGGGGAGCGATCGGTGCGGTTCGAGCCACCTGCCCGCAGGAAGATCCACACCAAAATGGCGTTGCTCTCTGGTGAGGAGTGATCCCGCCGTGTAGCGTCGCCGACAGATGTCGTGGTTCGCAGTACCTGCCCGCGCCTGGCGCGGGCGTTTTGCTGTGCAGTGCCTGAGAACCAGGGCGATCACCTCCGGGTCCGCGCGGTGCGGATCCGTTTACTGCTGAGAGGTACAGGCATGGCCAGCGGAACCGTCAAGTGGTTCAACTCGGAAAAGGGCTTCGGCTTCATCGCGCAGGACGGCGGTGGCCCCGACGTCTTCGCGCACTACTCCAACATCAACTCCACCGGCTTCCGTGAGCTCCAGGAAGGCCAGGCGGTGACCTTCGACATCACCCAGGGCCAGAAGGGCCCGCAGGCGGAGAACATCACCACCGCCTGATCCGGGTTGAACGACTCCGAGGCCCCCGGGACGCATCGCGTCCCGGGGGCCTCGGACGTCCGGGACCGGCGCTTCGGCGGGTCCCGGACGGATGCGGCGGCCGGCTAGCCCGTGGACTCGTCCGGTGTCGGGTGCTCCTCCGGATGCGCACCTGCGTTGCGCGGCTTCTCCCGGCCGGAACCCGCCTCGTCCGGGTCGGGCCGGTCGCCGCTCTCGCGGGCCACCCGGTCCGGGATCGGTATGTCGAGGGCGTCCTCGCCCTCCTGGTTCTGCTGGTCCGGCATGTCCGCCGGTACGGGAGGCGGGCTGCCGGAAGCCCCGGTGTAGGCGGTGCCTTCCGGCCTGCGGTCGGTCATGAGAGCTTCCTTCCGTGCTGCCCCGGCAGTGTCCGGGGACGGGTCGTCCGTCCTGGTGGGTACCCCTCGCGGCCCGATCGATGCACCGCAGGCCGTACCTCGGGAGACTTCCCGCACGGGGGTATGGCCCGCGCATGTCGGGGTACTCGGGGCTGTGCCCGAGCACACGAGCCGGGCACATGACATTCACGAGGATTTCCGCGGAAGGACCCCCCGCATGCTGATGGCCCATCCCACCGTGCTGCGCAATCTCGTCGAGCAGTACGAGGCCCTGCGTCTGCTGCACGCGGAGAACGGCTCCACCGAGGCGCGGCAGCGCATGGACGACATCGCCTACACCCTGTGCGTCTCGACGGGCACCGGCGATGTCGACAGCGCGCTGGTCGCCGCCCGGCACCGGCTGCCCGGGGCCCGACCCGAGGACGACTCCATCCTCTCGGCCTGATTTCGCCGGATGAACACCGAAGGGGTGGGCGCATTGGTACGGACTGTTGGTGTGGAAGAGGAATTGCTGCTGGTCGACCCGGAGAGCGGGGAGGCGCGTGCCCTGTCGACGGCCGTGCTGGCCCTCGCCGAGCGGGACGCGGAAGGGGAGTCGGCCTTTGAGCCGGAGCTGCACCGCCAGCAGCTGGAGTTCGCCACGCATCCCTGCCGCGAGATGGACGAGATCGCCGAGGCGGTGCAGCGGTGGCGGGCCGAGGCGATCCGGCACGCCGCCGACGTGGGCGCCTCGGTCGCGGCCCTGGCGACCTCGCCGCTGCCGGTCAGCCCGACGATCGGGACGGGCGAGCGGTACAACTGGATGGCGGAGCACTACGGGCTGACCGCGCAGGAGCAGCTGACCTGCGGCTGCCACGTACATGTCTCGGTCGAGTCGGACGAGGAGGGCGTCGCGGTCCTCGACCGGGTGCGGGTCTGGCTGCCGACCCTGCTCGCCCTGAGTGCGAACTCGCCGTTCTGGCAGGCGCAGGACACCCGGTACGCCAGCTACCGCAGCCGGGTGTGGGGCAGGTGGCCCTCGGCCGGACCCGTGGAGCTCCACGGATCGGCCGAGCGGTACCACGAGCAGGTGCGGGACCTGGTGGGCACCGGCGTGCTCAAGGACGAGGGGATGGTCTACTTCGACGCGCGCCTCTCGGCCAACTACCCCACAGTGGAGGTCAGGATCGCGGACGTCTGCCTGGACCCGGCGGACACCGTGCTGCTGGCCACGCTGGTGCGGGCGCTGGTGGAGACGGCCGCGCGGGAGTGGCGGGCCGGAGAGCCTCCGCTGGACACCAACGTGGCGCTGCTGCGGGTGGCGTCCTGGCAGGCGGCCCGGTCGGGTCTGGACGACCGGCTGATCCACCCGCGCACCCTGCGGCCCGAGCCCGCGGCCGACGTGCTCCAGGCGCTCGTCACCCATGTGCGGGACGCCCTGGAGGACAGCGGCGACCTCAAGGCCGCCCAGAAGGCGCTGACCACTCTGGAGCGGCGCGGCAACGGGGCCAGGGTCCAGCGCGAGATCCTGGAGCGGACCGGAAGCCTCCGCGACACCGTCGCGGAATGTGTCCGCATCACCGGCGGATGAGCGGAAAGCAGCACCTACGGACGACATGACCGTATGACGTGTGAGGAAAGGAGCAGCACATGGCCACCACCGATCTCGGCAACCGCCGGATCCTGGCGATCGTCACCAACTACGGGGTCGAGCAGGACGAACTCGTCGTCCCCGTGAAGCACCTGCGCGACCACGGGGCCGAGGTCAGCGTCGCGGCGGTCTCCGACGACGAGATCCGCACCCTCGTGGGCGACCGCGACCCCGGCGACACCGTGCGGCCCGACCTCACGCTGGCCGACGTCGACCCCGCCGCGTACGACCTCCTGCTCGTGCCGGGCGGCACGCTCAACGCCGACACCCTGCGCCTCCAGGACGCCACCACCCGGATCGTCAGCTCGTTCGCGGCGTCCGGCAGGCCCGTCGCGGCCATCTGCCACGGCCCGTGGGCGCTGATCGAGGGCGGCTACGTCCAGGGCAAGACCCTGACCTCGTACGCGTCCCTCAAGACCGACCTCACCAACGCCGGCGGCTCCTGGGTCGACAAGTCGGTGATCCGCGACGACGAGGGCGGCTGGCCGCTGATCACCTCGCGGACGCCCGACGACCTGAAGGACTTCCTCCGCGAGATCGACGCGGTGCTCACCGAGTCCTGACGCCCGGCCCGACGGCCCCCGCTCGCGTACCGCGGCGGGGGCCGTCGGCGTGTCCGCGTACGGCAGCGCCGGAACAGTGCAACGAGGCAAGAGGGCCACCGCGCACTTACCGCCCGGGACGCGCGCGCGGTATCCAGGAATGAGGCTGCCGGTAAGAAGTTCCTGAAGCGGGCCGACCCGAGGAGGGCTCATGGACGCCCCGACCGCCGCTACGGCCGACACGGACGTACTGGACACACCTCAGGAAGACCCGACCGTTCACATTCTGTGGATCAACGCCGGGCTGAGCTGCGACGGGGACTCCGTCTCCCTGACCGCCGCCACCCAGCCGAGCATCGAGGAGCTCGCGCTCGGCGCCCTGCCAGGACTGCCCAAGGTCGCCGTCCACCGGCCGCTCATCGACTACGCGTGCGGGCCGGTCCAGGGCGCCGACAACTTCGTGGAGTGGTTCTTCAAGGCCGACCGCGGCGAGCTGGAACCTTTCGTCCTCGTGGTCGAGGGCTCCATCCCGAACGAGCGCATCAAGCCAGAGGGCTACTGGTGCGGCTTCGGTGACGACCCCGAGACCGGCCAGCCCATCACCACCAGCGAGTGGCTCGACCGCCTCACGCCCAAGGCCCTCGCGGTGTCGCCATCGGCACCTGCGCCACCTACGGCGGCATCCACGCCATGGCCGGCAACCCGACCGGAGCCATGGGCGTGCCGGACTACCTCGGCTGGGAGTGGCCGGAGCCGTCCCGGCCTACCTCTCCTGCGGCTTCATCCTGGAGGAAGGCGTCGAGCTCTCCGCCGTCGGCCGGGTGGCGCAGGCGCCCGGTGACGCCGCGCGTACCGCCGGATTGACCGTCGCGACCGGCGACACCAAGGTCGTCGACGCCGGACACGGTGACGGGATCTTCATCAACACCGCCGGGATCGGACTGGTCCCCGACGGCGTCGACATCCGCCCGCAGCGGGCCGCGCCCGGAGACGCGGTGCTGGTCAGCGGTCAGATCGGCGTCCACGGCGTGGCCATCATGAGCGTGCGCGAAGGGCTGGAGTTCGGCGTCGAGATCCAGAGCGACACCGCGTCCCTGGCCGGCATGGTGGCCGACACGCTCGCGGTCTGCCAGGACCTCCACGCCCTGCGCGACCCGACCCGAGGCGACCTCGCCACCTCGCTCAACGAGATCGCCGGAGCGGCCGGAGTGGGCATCACGCTCGACGAGCGGTCCCTGCCGGTGCCCGACACCGTCGCCAACGCCTGCTCCTTCCTCGGCCTCGATCCGTTGCACGTCGCCAACGAAGGCGAGCTCGTCGCCTTCGTACCGCCCGATCACGCCGAAGCCGTCCTCGAGGCGATACGCGCCCATCCGCTCGGCAAGGAGTCGGTGTGGATCGGTACCTGCGTGGAGGACCATCCCGGCATGGTCGTGGCCGCCACCGGCCTCGGCGGGACCCGGGTGGTGGACATGCCGCTCGGTGAGCAACTACCGCGGATCTGCTCATAACCGGACCCAGGCGTTGCCGTGCACCCGAGGTGGTATCGAACAACCCTTCATGGAAGGTTAGGCTGGCCTAAGTCGATCCGGAAACTTCGTACGAAGGGGCCATGCCCATGACGATCCACCGAGCCGTCGTCGCCCGAGTCCAGCCGCTCACCGCGACGATGACCCGCGTCACGCTCCATGGCGAAGGGCTCACCGCCTTCGAGTCGACCGGCGTCGGCGACGAGTACATACGCCTCTTCTTCCCGCACGGCCCCGACCGCTCGGACATCTCCCTGCCGATCACCACGGAGAAGGGCTGGGAGACGCCGGAGGGCCGGCCCGTCGCCCCGATGCGTACGTACACCGTGCGGGCCGTCCGCCCGGAGAGCCGGGAGATCGACGTCGACTTCGTGCTGCACGACCACGGCGTCGCCTCGACCTGGGTTGCCGACGCGCAGCCCGGGGACGTGCTCGGCGTGAACGACCCGACCGGCCTCTACAGCCCGCCGGACGACCTCGCCTGGCAGGTGCTGATCGCCGACCAGACCGGCCTGCCCGCCGTGGCGCGCCTCCTGGAGAACACCCCGGCCGAGGTCGCCACCCGGGTCATCGTCGAACTGCCCGGCCCCGAGGCCGTCCAGCCGCTGCCCGGCACCAAGGTCACCTGGACCTACGGCGGCAACGGCCACGAGGCCAGCCGGCTGGCCGAGCTGGTGAGCGCCGCGATCCCGGCCGGCACGGACATGACCGGCGGTTACGTCTGGGTCGCGGGCGAGACCAACGCGCTGCGTACCGTACGCCGTTACCTCCGCAAGGAGCTGGGGCTGCCCGCCACCCGGTTCAAGGTCGTCGGCTACTGGATCCCGAACGCCGACAGCTGGAACGAGCGGTACGAGGCCCTGCCCGAGGTCGTCCGCGCCGAGCTCGTGGCCCTCTGGGACGACCCGGTCGTCGAGGAGGAGGACCTCACCATCCGGTACGAGTCGCGCCTCAGCGACCTGGGCCTGTGACGGCCGCGTCGGCGCGGGCTGAGCCGGTCGCGCTGCCCGTGCCGGGACCTTGAGGAGTCAATGCAGAGCAAGGTGGGTAGAGTCGCCACCGTCGCGGTAAAGGCAGCCTTGCCTCAGGCCAAGTCCCGAGGTCAGGGCCTGAGTTCACGGAGGATCGATGACCAACCCGTTCGAGGATGAGAACGGCACCTACCTGGTGCTCGTCAACGACGAGGGACAGCACTCCCTGTGGCCCTCCTTCGTCGAGGTGCCCGCCGGCTGGACCGTCGTTCACCCGGAGGACACCCGCCAGGCCTGCCTCGACCACGTGGAGCGGAACTGGACCGACCTGCGGCCCAGGAGCCTCGTGGAGAGCACGACGGCCGACACGCCCTGAGGGTCTCCTGAGCGGCTTGTCCCGCCACATCTTCTTGAGCATCTCCTCGTAACTCGTCGGCACGAAGCCCGCCACCTTCCCGAGCAGTCCCGCGCGGATCTTCAGACTGACATCGCGCGCCACGGTGACCTGCGGCTTGCCGAGAAAGAACGTGCCGGTCGGGCCGCCGCTCAGCGGAGCCCAGGTCTGGTCCCGATCTGCTTGCGGTAGGCCGTCCGCACCTCGGGCAGCACAGGAGGCGGTCGGAAGTAAGGTATTCCGAACCTATCGTCTCCGGGTGAACTCCCGTTCGCCGACCGCCTCAAGAGCAGCGAGGTCCGATCCGGCCATGCCTTCCGTACCGCTCAACGGCATCAACCTCGTCTACGACGACACCGGCGGCGACGGAGAGTCCGTCGTGCTCGTCAACGGCACCGCGGCGAGCCGCACCACCTGGCGCGCCCACCAGACCTCCGCCCTCGTCGACGCGGGCTACCGGGTGATCGCGCCGGACAACCGGGGCCTCCCGCCGAACGTGTCACCGCCCGGTGGCATCACGCTGGAGGCCATGGCCGCCGATGTGGCCGCCCTGATCGACCACCTCTCCCTAGGCCCCTGCCGGATCGTCGGCTTCTCCATGGGCGCCGCCGTGGTCGGCGAACTCCTCCTGGCCCGCCCCGAACTCGCCTCCAGGGCCGTACTGATGGCCGGACGGGCGCGCCCCGACACCTTCGGTTCCGCGCTCAACGAGGCCCGCCGCGACCTGTACGACAGCGGGACCGGCGTTCCCGCCTCGCACCGCGCCGTCTTCTCGGCCCTGTGCTACCTCTCGCCGCACACGCTGCGCGATCCGCGGGCGGTGCGCGACTGGCTCGACATCTTCACGTACGCACCGGGTGAGAGCGGACCTGGCGTCCGCGCCCAGTACGACGTCATGGGCGACACCGACCGGCTGCCCCGGTTCGCCGCGATCCGCGTCCCGCTCCTCTGCATCGGCTTCGCCGACGACGTCATGATCCCGGCGACGGCCTCCCGGGAGATCGCCGAAGCCGTTCCGGGCGCCCGCTACACCGAGATGGCGCGCGCCGGCCACTTCGGCCATCTGGAACGTCCGGCGGAGGTCAACGCCGCGCTGCTCGACTTCTTCGCGGAGCCGCCGGGACGCTTCGGCGGCGGACGAGGCGCCGTATGAACGCCGGGACCGCGATCGCACCCACCACCAGGGACGAGCTGCGGCTCCTGGCCGGATGCCTCCGGGACCGACCCGCACGCGCGGCCTTGGTCGAATTGCTCCTCGACCTGGTGCCCGCCGCACTCCTGGACCCGGCCGTCCTCGTGCTCGACGAGTCTCCCAGGGCGTGTCCCGCCTAGGCTGCTGTCCGGCACCACCACCGGAAGCGACTCCAGGAGCACGCCCATGTCCGACCCCGCCCCGCTCCACCCGTTCGCCGACGCCTTCCGACCGCACGGGACACCGGCACCGCACGCACTCCTCGCGCCGGTGCTCGGACTCCTGGGCACCTGGGGAGGCCAGGGGCGGGGCGGATATCCGACGCTGGACGACGAGTTCGCCTATGCGCAGGAGGTCACCTTCAGCCATGACGGACGGCCCTTCCTCCACTACACGTCGCGCGCCTGGCTGCTCGGCCCGGACGGGCGGCCCTTGCGGCCCTCGGCCCGCGAGAGCGGCTGGTGGCGGCTCCAGCCGGAAGGACGGGTGGAGGCGCTGATCACCCAGCCCACCGGTGTCGCGGAGATCGCCGTCGGCCGGGCCGGCGACGGCACCGTCGACCTCGCCACCCATGAAGTGGCCCTCGCTCCCACCGCCAAGCAGGTCGACGCCACTCGCCGCCGGTACACGCTCACCGGCGCGGACACGCTCACCTTCGTCCACGATCTCGCGGCGGTCGGACAGCCGCTTCAGCACCACTTGGCGGCCGAGTTCCGAAGGCGCGCCGAAGAGCAGCGCCGAGCTTTGCCGGACGAAGATCGGATTTGCATATCGAAGGTCTTCCGGGGCATATGGACAGGACAACTTTTGGTAAGGAGTTCGTATCCGATGTCCATGCCCAGTTACCCTCAGCAGCCGAACGCGGACCAAGGGCAGTACGGTGCCCAGTACGGCGCTCCGGAACCCGCGAGGAGCAACGGCTTCGCGGTCACCGCTCTTGTCCTCGGTCTGCTCGCCTGCCTCTTCTTCTGGACGATCGTCGGCGGACTCCTTCTCGGCCTGCTCGCCCTGGTGTTCGGCATCCTCGGGACACTCCGCGCCCGGCAGGGGCGGGCGCCGCGCAAGGGCATGGCGATCGCCGGTACCGTCCTCGGCGCACTCGGGCTGATCGGCTCGGTCATCGTCCTCATCTTCGCGGTGTCCGTCGCCGGCTCCGATTCCTTCAAGAACCTGGAGGACTGCATGCAGAGCGCCAACAGCCAGGCCGAAGAGGACCGCTGCGCGGAGGACTTCGGCGAGGGCCTGTTCAAGTAGACCCCGAACGGCGGGACGGCGGTTTGCGACCGCGCCCCGAGTTTGTGACGGTAGGGGCGGGGAGCGGTCTTCCTCGCCGCCGGACCCGATGGTCCGGCGGATCATGTGTGCCCAACCGAGCAGAGGGAAGAGGAGGGTTCGATGTCCTCGAAGCGACGTCGTAAGAAGAAGGCCCGCCGCAAGAACGGCGCCAACCACGGCAAGCGCCCGCAGAGCTGAGGCCGGTCCGGGGGTCCGAGGGGCAGCACCGTACGGTGCTGCCCCTCGGACCTGTTCCGGGCGGCTGACCTGCGGGCCTGGCCGGCCTGGCGTCCCCGCGCATGCGGGAGAGCGGCCGATCCACTCGTAAGGTGACCCCATGTCTGCCACGTTGAGCTCCGAAAAGACCGCGACCGCGCTCCGCAGATCGGCACGCGTCTCGGTCGAACTGCTGCTGGTCCTGTTGATGGCCGCCGTCGCCCTGTGGCTTCTGGGCCGGACGTGGTCGGTGGTGTGGCCCCTCATAGTGGGTCTGCTCCTCACCACTCTGACCTGGCCGTTCGCCCGCTTCCTGCGCAATCGCGGCTGGCGGCCCGCACCTGCCGCGGCGCTGGTGACCGTGCTGTTCCTGCTCGTCGGCAGCGGCGTCATCGCGCTCATCGCGGTGCCGGTGGCCTCGCAGTCCGGCGAGCTCGCCGACGGCGTCGTCGAAGGCATCGGGAGGCTGCGCGACTGGGCCGCAGGGCCGCCGCTGAACATCAGCGACGCCCAGATCACGGGAGCCTTCGACGCCGCTGTCGACCGCATCGAGAACAGCGCGGGCAGCGTCGTCAACACCGCGGTCACCGGGGTGAGCACCGTTTTCAGCGGCCTGGTCACCGCGATTCTGGCTCTCTTCCTGATGTTCTTCTTCCTCAAGGACGGCCCGCGCTTCCTGCCGTGGCTCGCCCGCCAGCTGCCGGGCCGCCTCGCCACCGACGTCCCGGCCGTCGCCGGGCGCTGCTGGGACACGCTCGGCTCGTTCGTGCGGTCCCAGGCCTTCGTGGGCCTGCTCGACGCCGTCTTCATCGGCATCGGCCTGTGGATCCTGGACGTGCCGCTGGTCCTGCCGCTGGCGGTGCTGACGTTCGTCTCCGCGTTCGTGCCGATCGTCGGCGCGGTCTTCGCCGGTTTCGTCGCGGTGCTCATCGCGCTGGTCTCCAACGGCCTGACCGACGCGCTGATCGTGCTGGCGATCATCATTGCGGTGCAGCAGCTGGAGGGCAACGTCTTCCAGCCCATGATCCAGAGCCGTGGACTCGGCCTGCACGCCGCGGTGGTCCTGCTGGCGGTGACGCTCGGCGGCAGCCTGGCCGGCGTCGTGGGCAGCCTGCTCGCGGTCCCGGCGGCCGCGCTGATCGCCGTGATCTGGAACTACGTGCGCGAGCAGCTCAGCGGCCCGGGGGAGGGGCCGGAGCAGCAGGACCGGGCTCCGGAACCCGAGCCGGCACCCGGCCCGGAAGGGCCCGACGCCGACGCCCCTGTCCCGGCGTGACCGCGTAACTGCTCTTCTCGTACCGGCCCTTGGCCCCTCCGTACCGTCCGGACCCTGCCGGCCCGCCTCAGCTCCACCGAGGCGGGCCGGTTCTCCGTTGTCCGCCAACGCCTCGGTGGACGCCGGATCGTGGAGAGCTCGTACAGATTCGCCGCACGGGTCTAGGCCCGCGCTCCCCTCTTGCTATACCTTGCGTCTAATAAGCTTGCTAGACGCCGCGTCTAACAAGCGGGGCGGCGCTCGGCGGCCATCGATCTCATCGGGCGGAAAGCGATGGGAGGCGAGGCGGGCGGCGCCGGGCCGATCTCTCGAGTCAAGGAGCCGCACCATGTCCAGCAGCACCGTTCGGCCGGAGGACCAGGACCGGCTCGCCGAGCAGGACGTCGCCCGACGCCTGCTCGACTCGTCCGCCAAACTCAGTTACGACCCGGCCACCCAGGTCGACTGGGAGACCCCGCTCGACCCGGACCACCACGGCGCGAGCCCCGAGTGGTCCACGCTCTACGGCACCGCGTACTGGGCCGAGCTGACCGACGCCCAGCGCAAGGCGCTCACCCGCCAGGAAGCGGCCTCCGTCGCCAGCACCGGCATCTGGTTCGAGATGATCCTCCAGCAGATGGTGCTCCGCGACATGTACGCCAAGGACCCGACCGACCCCCGGTTCCAGTGGGCCCTCACCGAGGTCGCCGACGAGTGCCGCCACTCGATCATGTTCGCGCGAGGCGCGGCGAAGCTCGGCGCACCCGCCTACCGGCCGCGCCGGCCCGTGGTGGAGCTGGGCCGCGCCTTCAAGACCCTGGCGTTCGGCGAGGCGGCCTACGCGGCGATACTCGTGGCCGAGGAAGTCCTCGACGTGATGCAGCGCGACTGGATGCGGGACGAGCGGGTCGCGCCCTTCGTCCGCACCATCAACAACATCCACGTCGTCGAGGAGTCGCGGCACATGAAGTTCGCCCGCGACGAGACCCGCAAGCGGCTGCGGAACGCGGGTGCGGTACGGCGTCAGCTCAACGCGATCGTGGTGGCCATCGCCTCTTACTACATCGTCACCAGCATGGTGAACCGGGACGTCTACGCCAACGCCGGGCTCGACTCCTCGCGGGCTCGCGCCGAGGCCAAGGTGAACGAGCACCACAAGTCGCTGATGCGGTCCAGCTGTTCGGGACTGATGGAGTTCCTGGCCTCGGCCCGGCTGCTGACGAAGCCGGCGCTCTTCTTCTACAAGCGCGCCTCGTTGATCTGATCCCGGCCGCAGGGCCTCGGCCGATCCGCTCCCTCACCACGACCCGAGACGACGAGATGACCTACGCCATCACCCAGACCTGCTGCTCCGACGCCACCTGCGTCGCCGTCTGCCCCGTGAACTGCATCCATCCGACCCCCGAGGAGCAGGCGTTCGGGTCCACGGAGATGCTCTACGTCGACCCGGCGACCTGCATCGACTGCGGAGCCTGCGCGGATGCCTGCCCGGTCGACGCGATCTTCCCGGTGGACAGCCTCTTCGGCGCGCAGAAGGAGTACGCCGCCATCAACGCGGCCTACTTCACGGACAAGGAGCCCGAACCCGCCATTGACGGGCCGAACTTCCACGCCTGGGGCGAGCCCACCTTCGAGCGCAGCCTGCCCGCCGACTTCGCGCCGATCCGGGTGGCGGTCGTCGGCACCGGGCCGGCCGGCATGTACGCCGCCGAGGACCTGCTCCTGCACACCAACGCGGAGGTGACCCTGGTCGACCGGCTGCCGGTGGCCGGCGGCCTGGTCCGCTACGGCGTGGCGCCCGACCACCCGGCGACGAAGAAGGTCGGCGAGACCTTCGCCCGGTTCCACGCGCACCCGCGCGTACGGATGCACCTGGGCGTCGAGGTCGGCAAGGACATCACGGCCCAGGAGCTGGCCGCCCACCATGACGCGGTGATCTACGCGGTCGGCGCCTCCACCGACCGCCGCCTCTCCATCCCGGGCGAGGACCTGCCCGGCAGCGCGTCGGCCACCTCGTTCGTCTCCTGGTACAACGCCCACCCGGAGGTGGCGCCGGAATCCGTACACCTGAGCGCGGACCGCGTGGTCGTCGTCGGCAACGGCAACGTGGCCCTCGACGTGGCGCGCATCCTCGTCACGGACCCGGAGGCGCTGGCCGCCACCGACATCGCCGACCACGCGCTCGCGGCGCTGCGCGGATCGAAGGTCCGTGAGGTGGTCCTGCTCGGGCGGCGCGGACCCGAGGACGCCGCGTGCACCGCCTCCGAGCTGCTGGCTCTCAAGCATCTGCCGGGCGTCGACCTGGTCGTCGACGACCACGACGCCCGGATCGGCGCAGTGATCGACGGAGCGGCGCCGGGTGGCAAGGCGGCTCTGCTGCGGGACGTGGAGCGCCGGGCGGTGGACTGGTCGCGGCCGCCGGAGCCGGGCCGGCGCATCGTCTTCCGCTTCCACTCCGCTCCGATGGCGGCGCTCGGAGAGGATGCGGTCACCGCCGTCCGCGTGACGGCGGGCCCGGGAGAGCAGGACATCCCGGCGGGACTCCTGCTGAGGGCGGTCGGCTACCGCGGCGTGGCCGTGCCGGGACTGCCCTTCGACGAGGCGTCCGGGACCGTACCGCACGAAGGCGGCCGGGTGAGCGGTATGGCCGGGACGTACGTCGTCGGCTGGATCAAGCGCGGCCCTTCGGGCGGCATCGGCGCCAACCGCACCTGTGCGGCGGAGACCGTCGGCACGCTCCTTGCCGATGCCGTGGCCGGCTCGCTGCCTTCACCGGCCCATCCGGCCACGGCCTTCCGCCGCCTCGCCCGCAGCCGTGGCCGGGACGTCGTGGACGCCCGTGGCCTGGCCGCCATCGACCGGGCGGAGACGGCGCGGGGCCGCGAGCACGGCCGCCCGCGCGTCAAGCTCGGCACGGTCCCCGCGCTGGTCGCGGCGGCGAAGGGGCGCCGCCGCTGGAAGACGCGCACCTGACCGGCCTCCGGACAGAGCCGAGGCCCCACCGGTGAACCGGTGGGGCCTCGGCGATTCGTGCAGGCAGGAGGGGAGCGCCTGCATGAACTCGGGTCGGAGGGTCTCGTACCCGCTCAGCGCCGGATTGCACCTGGAATTGTGCGTGGGGTGCGGCACAGGGGTGCGGCACAGGGGTCCGGCACAGAGGTCCGGCACAGGGGTCCGGCGCCCGGTGGCGGCGCCGCGACGGCGGTCAGCGGCCTTCGGGACTCCCGCCGGACGCCGTCAGCTCCGCCAGCTTCTGGAATTCACCGAGGTCGTAGTTGGCGAGTGCCGAATCGAGATTGGTGAGAGCGCCCACGTGTTCCACGAATCCCTGGGGGTCGTATTCGATCTGGAGCGCGACCCGGCTGGAGTGGTCGTCGAGCCGGTGGAACGTGACCACTCCGGCGTGGTGGACGCCTTCGGTGGTCTTCCAGGCGATGCGGTCCTCCGTCACGACCTCCGTCAGCTCCGCGACGAACCCCTTCTCCGCGCCGGGCAGCGACAGCTGCCAGGCGAAACGCCGCTCGTCCAGCGGGTCGACCCGCTGCACATGGCTCAGGAATTTCGGCCATTGGGTGACATCGCTCCACAGCGCCCAGGTGACGGCGACCGGAGCCTTGATGTCGACGGTCTCGACGATGGAGGAGGACATGCGCGACCACCTTGCTTTCCCTCGGATGCGGCTTGTCGCTGTCTGTTACCCGCATCCTGCGGGTCCACGCGAAGCCGACCGACGGAAAACCTTTATGAGGCGCATACTCGAAGGTAGTCGGCATTGTTTGGAGGGCTCCATGATTGTCCTCGGTGTCATTCTGCTGGTGATCGGCCTGATCGCCGGAATTTCCATCCTCTGGACCATCGGCATCATTCTCGTGGCCATCGGTCTGGTGCTCTGGGTCCTGGGCGCGACGGGCCGCGCGGTGGGCGGAAGGCGTCACTACTGGTAGCCCGCCGGGGAGGAGCTCGAACCACCGCATGACCGTCGCCGCCGCTCTGTCACGGAGGGCGGCGGCGACGCGTTGTCAGTGGCGCCTCCTACGGTGTGAGCAGTGAGACCCGCCGGAACGGCCGCGGGTCCGCCCTGGGGAGGGGTCTGCCATGTCTGCCGCGTCCACCGTGCCGACGACGACGTATCTGGAGCTGTCACAGGAGGGCGCCGGCGCGCACAAGTTCTACGAGGTGACCGTCGACGGCCTGGTGGTGACGGTGCGCTACGGGCGGATCGGCGCGGGCGGCCAGACCCAGACGTCGACGTTCTCCACGGTCGCCAAAGCGCGGACCGCCGCGGCGAAGAAGGTCGGGGAGAAGGTCCGCAAGGGTTATGCGCCGGCCGTCCAGGGGCAGCGCGCGCCGCGGGCCGTGACCCGCCGCCAGGTGACCTCGGCCCCCTCCACCGCGCGCGCCGTGGCCCCGGTGCTCTGGCGCTTCCGTACGGGCTCCTCGGCGTTCGGCGTCCACGTCGACGACGAGCAGTGCTGGGTCGGCAACCAGGCCGGTGATGTCTACACGCTGGACCACGACGGCGGCGTCCTGGCCCGCTTCAGCCTCCCGGACGGCGTGAAGTGCCTGGTCGCGGACGACTTCTGGATCTACGCGGGCTGCGACGACGGCCGGGTCTACGACCTCTCCTCCAAGCTGCCGTTCGCGGCGTACGACATCGCGGCCGACGTCGACATCTTCTGGCTCGACATCCACGAGGGCCTGCTGAACGTCTCCGACCGCGACGGCCGGCTGACCGTCATCGACCACGAGGACGAGCACCAGTGGGCCCGCCGCAGCCAGGGCGAGCACGCCTGGATGGTCCGCGCCGACGACCGCGCCGTCTACCACGGCCACCACCGCGGCGTCACCGCCTACGCTCCGGACGGCGGCGGCGAGTTGTGGCACACGGCCACCCGTGGCGGTGTGCTCTTCGGCTGGCAGGAGGACGACGCGGTCTACGCCGGGACGGCGCACCGGGCGGTCCAGCGGCTGGCGAAGGCGACCGGCGCGATCGAGGCCACGTACGCCTGCGACAGCGCGGTCTACTCGTGCGCCACCTCGCCCGGCGGGCGGTTCGTCTTCGCGGGCGACGCCTCGTCCTCCGTGTACTGCTTCGACCAGGACGGCACGCGCCTGTGGAAGCTCGGTACGGGCGGTGGTTCGGCGCTGTCCATGCAGTACCGCGAGGGGCGGCTGTATCTGGTGACGACCGACGGTTCGCTGGTCTGCGTGGACGCGAGCGAGGCCGCCATCTCCGCCGCCCAGCAAGGCTCGGTGCCGGCACCCCGTGATGTGAAGCTGGCCGCCGCGCTGCCGACGTACGCGCCCGCCACGGCCGCCGCAGCGGTCACCACCGTGACCCACGCGCCCGCCGGGTCGGTCGTCGTGGAATGCGTCCAGGACGCCGGCGGCCGCCTCCGGGTCCATGTGGTGTCCGGCGGCTACGACACCTCCTGGAACGTCCAGTTCCCGCGTGCGATACGGCAGCCCGGCGCGCGGTACGTCGTGGACGCCCTGCACCCGGCCGCCGGCGGCTTCTACCGGGTCCGGGGTGACATCCGACGGCTCCGGTGAGCGAGGCCGGGCGGTGGGCCGAGCGGCCCGGCCCACCGCCCGGTTTCCCGAAGGCCGATGCGGAATATGGGAGCGCTTCCATCTGGTCAACGTACTCCAGATGCAAGGTGATTGAGTCGGACGCCTTGACATGTACCGGCGGTCACGCCACTTTGGGAGCGCTCCCACAGAACGTTTCCGTACCACCTTGCACGCCTCACCTCCTGAGCACGAGGTACCCCCGAGCCCGTCCGCCGTGTCAGGCCGTGGCGGACGTACGAGAGGAGCACGGAGCCGCAATGAGAACCCGAGGCACCACCACCCCGCACGCACCACGCAGACGAGCGCTCGCCGCACTGTCCGCGCTGGTCATGGGCGCATCCCTGGCGATCGCCTTACCGGGCCAGGCGTCGGCCGCCGCGCGCGTCGACAACCCGTACGTCGGCGCCACCGCGTACGTGAACCCCGACTGGTCCGCCAAGGCCGCCGCCGAACCGGGCGGCGGTGTCATCGCGGACGAGCCGTCGTTCGTCTGGATGGACCGCATCGCCGCGATCGGCGGCACGCCCGGCGCGCGCGGCCTGCGCGCCCACCTCGACACAGCCGTCAGCCAGGGCGCCGAACTCTTCCAGGTCGTCATCTACAACCTGCCCGGCCGGGACTGCGCCGCGCTGGCCTCCAACGGCGAGCTCGGCCCCACCGAGCTCGGCCGCTACAAGAGCGACTACATCGACCCGATCGCCGCCATCCTCGGCGATCCCGCCTACGCGAGCCTGCGCATCGTCACCCTCATCGAACCCGACTCGCTGCCCAACCTGGTCACCAACGCGGGCGGCTCGGCGGGCTCGACGCCGGAGTGCGCCACGATGAAGGCGAACGGCAACTACGAGAAGGGCATCGGGTACGCCCTCCACACGCTCGGCGCTCTTCCCAACGTCTACAACTACGTCGACGCGGCCCACCACGGCTGGCTCGGCTGGGACTCCAACTTCGTGCCCGCCGCCGAGCAGTTCAAGAAGGCCGCCACGGTCGAAGGCGCCTCCGTCTCCGACGTGCACGGCTTCATCGTGAACACGGCCAACTACTCGGCCCTCAAGGAACCGCACTTCAAGGTCACGGACTCGGTGAACGGCACCACCGTGCGCCAGTCCTCCTGGGTCGACTGGAACTACTACGTGGACGAGCTCTCGTTCGCCCAGGCGCTCCGCACCGAGCTGGTCCGCCAAGGCTTCGCCTCCGACATCGGCATGCTCATCGACACCGCCCGCAACGGCTGGGGCGGCCCGAACCGGCCCTCCGGTCCCGGCCCGCTGACCAGCGTGAACGCCTACGTCGACGGCAGCCGCACCGACCGTCGTATCCACGCCGGAAACTGGTGCAACCAGAGCGGCGCGGGCGTCGGCGAACGCCCCACGACCGCCCCGGAGCCCGGGATCGACGCCTACGTCTGGGCCAAGCCGCCGGGCGAGTCCGACGGCAGCAGCCGGCCCGTCGACAACGACGAGGGCAAGGGCTTCGACCGGATGTGCGACCCCACGTACACCGGCAACGGCCGCAACGGCTTCAACCTCACCGGGGCCCTGCCCAACTCCCCGGTCGCCGGCCACTGGTTCTCCGGCCAGTTCCAGGAGCTCCTCCGCAACGCCAACCCGCCGCTCGACGGCGGCAACGGCGGCGAGCAGGACACCGAGCCCCCGACCGCACCCACGGTCCTGCGGACGACGGCGAAGTCCAGCACCAGCGTCACCCTGGCCTGGACGGCGTCCACGGACAACCGGGCGGTCACCGGGTACGACGTGCTCCGCGGCGGCGCGGTCGTGGGCTCCACCGCCTCGACGGCCTTCACCGACACCGGCCTGAGCGCGTCGACCGCCTACAGCTACACGGTCCGGGCCAAGGACGCGGCGGGCAACGTATCGGCCGCGTCGACGGCTCTGCCGGTCACCACCGAGGCGGGCGGAGGTACCGGCACCGGCGCCCTCAAGGTCCAGTACCGCAACACCGATTCCTCCGCGACAGACAACCAGATCCGGATGTCCCTCCAGCTGGTCAACACCGGCACGACCGCTGTGGACCTGTCCACGGTGACCGCCCGCTACTGGTTCACTCCTGACGCCGGAGCGAGCACCTTCGCCACCTCCTGCGACTGGGCGGTCCTGGGCTGCGGCACCGTGACACACGGCGTACGTACGGCAAGCGCACCGGCCGCCGGCGCCAGCCACTACCTGGAAGCCGGCTTCGGCAGCGGCACCCTGGCGGCGGGCGCCTCGACCGGAGAGATCCAGCTGCGGATCAACAAGAGCGACTGGTCGTCCTTCCAGGAGGCCGACGACTACAGCCGCGCCACCAACACCGCCTTCGCCGACGCTCCGAGGATCGGCGTCTACGTAGGCTCCGCCCTCACCTGGGGCACCGCTCCCTGACCGGCAACCGCGAGCAACTGCCCCTCTCCCGCCGCACGGTGGGGGAGGGGCAACCGGTTCTGTTCACGCGACCGCAAAGCCGTGCGCCTGTCCCGACCGGCGGAGCGCGCCTACCGTGGACGGGTGACCCTTCCCGTGCTCCACCGCCGCCTGCACGTGGCCCTGGCGCGCACGTGCGCGTCCCTCTGTTGACGAACCCGCCTCCGGTCCCCGTACGACAACAGCCACGAGCACAGGGACAGATGGCCATGACCACCGTCACCACCCCGCACGAGATACGCCGCGTCGGACCGAGGATCGGTGCCGAGGTGATCGGCGTCGACCTCACGGAGCCCGTCGAGGAGAAGACCGCCGACGAACTGCGCCAGGCCTTCGAGGAGCACAAGGTGCTGGTGTTCCGGAACCAACACCTGACACCTGATCAGCACGTCGAGGCGGTACGCATCTTCGCGGAGCCGTTCTACCACCCGACCGCCGTCAAGGACACCGCGAACCCGCTGGTCTACCCGTACAACGTCCGCCGGACGGGCAAGGCGAGCACGTGGCACATCGGCGGGCTGTGGCGCAGCCCGGTCTTCGCCGTCGAGTCGCTCACCTACGAGGAGGTCCCCGAACTCGGCGGGCACACCTTGTGGGCCGATCTCCAGGCCGCGTACGACGATCTCTCCGAGCCCTTCAAGGCGCTGCTCGCCTCGGTGAGCGCGGCCTACGACGCCGACCCGCAGAACTACGCCCAAGGCACGAAGCGGACCGCCGTCGCGGAGACCGTCGAACACCCGGTCGTCCTCGAACACCCGCTCACCGGGCGGAAAGGGCTGTTCATCAGCGCCTCGGCGCTCCACCTCACCGGCGTCACCCCGGCGGAGAGCAAGGTGCTCCTCGACCACCTCCTCCGCCACGCCTCGTCGCCGGACTACACCATCCGCTTCGGCTGGAACCCCGGCGACTTCGTGCTCTGGGACAACCGGGCGACCTGGCACTACGCCGTGGACGACTACGGCGACGGCGCCCGCGTCTACCGCAAGGTGATCGGCGTGGAGCGCCCCGGGACCGCGACGACCGCCTGACCCCGCCGCCCGCGACCCGCTCACCGCTTCCGTGCGCCGTACGGGTGAGCGGGTCGCACCGCCGGGAATACCGGCCCCGGGTGACGGTTGATCACACCATGACTTCCTCGACGCATCAGGCATTCGGACGGGTCGGCATCTGGAGCAGCGCGCTGCACGGGTCGCGGACGGACGACGCGGGCAGGAAGGCGATCGCGGAGGCGGTCGCCGAGCTCGAAGAGCTGGGATACGGCACCATCTGGATCGGCGGCAGCCCCTCGCCGGACGACGCGGCCGCCGTCGTCGCCGCCACGCGTACGGTGACGGTGGCCACCGGCATCCTCAACATCTGGAGCCACACCGCCGAGGAGGTGGCCGCGCGGATCGCCGCCGTCGACGAGGCCGCGCGCGGGCGCTTCGTCCTCGGCCTGGGCGTCAGCCACGGCCCGCTGGTGCCGCAGTACGCGAAGCCGTACAGCGCGATGGTCGGCTACCTCGACGCTCTCGACGCGGCGACCCCGCCCGTGGAGCCCGGCGAGCGGGTCCTGGCGGCGCTCGGCCCGAAGATGCTGAAGCTCGCCGCCGACCGGGCGCTCGGAGCCCACCCGTACCTCGTCACCACCGAGCACACGGCCGAGGCCCGCGTGACGCTCGGCCCCGACGCCCTGCTCGCCCCGGAGCTGACCGTCGTGCTCGACACCGACCGCGACCGGGCCCGCACCACCGCGCGGAACATGCTGGACATGTACCTCCAACTGCCGAACTACACCGCCAACCTGCTGCGACTCGGGTTCGCGGAGAGCGACTTCGCGGACGGCGGCAGCGTCCGTCTGCTCGACGCCCTCTTCGCCTTGGGCGACGCCGAGCACGTGACGTCGCGAACTCGGGAGTACCTGGACGCGGGCGCCGACCATGTGGCGCTCCAGGTGCTCACCGCCGACGAAGGCGGCTCCGGACTGCCTCGCGCACAGTGGCGGGAGCTGGCCGAGGCGTTCGGCGAGGAGCTGTAGAAGGCGCCGAATATTAGTCGATTATTAGTCGTTCGACCCCTCTTGACCCTCTCGGTCGCCCAGCGGCAAAGTGCTGGCTAATCCGCATCAGCGCCGCTGGGATTCTCCGCAGCCCGTGACTGATGCGCATTAGTCGAGGGAGTTGAGCATGGCGGAAAAGGGACCCTCCAGGCAGCGGCGTGGCCGGCCGCGCCAGGCCGAGGTGGCCCGGCTCGCCGGGGTGTCGCAGACGACGGTGTCGCTGGTGCTCGGCGGCAACAAGCAGGGCATCGCGCTGCACGAGGAGACCCGGGCCCGGGTGCTGGACGCGGCCCGCGAGCTCGGTTACGTCCCCGATCCGGCGGCCCGCCGCCTAGCAGCCGCCCGCAACAACCTCCTCGGCGTCTTCAGCTTCACCGCCACCTTCCCGACCGCCGTCGAGCACTCGTACTACCCGATCCTCGTCGGCGTGGAGCAGGAGGCCGCCGCGCAGGGCTACGACCTGATGCTCTTCACCGGATCCAGCCCCGGCGGCGCGCAGGCGAAGGATCCCGGCGCGCTGAACCGGGTGCGGCTCGCGGACGGCTGCCTCTTCCTCGGCCGCCATGTCCCGGACGACCAGCTGCGGCAGCTCGTCGCGGACGGCTACCCGGCCGTGCACATCGGCCGCCGCGACGAGCTGGAAGGCCTCGCCTGGGTCGGCGCCGACTACGTGGCCGCCAGCGCCGAGGTCGTCCGCCACCTCGCCGGCCTCGGCCACCGGCGGATCGTCCTGGTCCGCGAGGACGACGACGCCCCGGCCTCCACCGACCGCGAGCACGGCTTCCGTACCGCGCTCGCCGCGTATGCCGCCGACGACCCGGCAGCCGTCGTGCGCACCGCGCGGCCGGCGGACGACATCACGCCGGAGTGGGTGCGCGACCGGCTGGCCGAGGGCGTCACCGCCTTCGTCGCCGAGGAGACCGACACCGGCGCCGCCTGGCGGGTCCTGCACACGGCCGTCGCCGCCGCCGGTCTCGATGCACCGGGCGATCTGTCGCTGGCGCTCCTCGGCTCACCACCCGCCGACCTGGCCACCGTCCGCACGCCGACCGGCTTCGACATCCCGCGCGCCGACCTGGGCGCCGCCGCGGTCCGCATGCTCACCGCGCAGCTCGCGGGCCAGGAGCACGCCGAGCCTCTGGTGGCGTGCGGCTTCCGCGCCGGCAGCACGGCGGGCCCGCCGCCGGGCCGGACCGCCTGAGCACGGAGGCCCCGCGCCGCACCGACAAGGTCGCGTGCCCCACCCCCGTACCACCACACCACCCGTACGCCCACCCCACCGCAAGGAGTCACCACCGCATGCCCACCCCCATCGGCGCCCCCACCGAGACCGACGTCCTCATCGCGGGCGGTGGTACGGGCGGCGTGGCCGCCGCGCTCGCCGCCTGCCGGGCCGGGCGGACCGTCGTCCTCACCGAGGAGACCGACTGGATCGGCGGCCAGCTCACCTCGCAGGCGGTCCCGCCGGACGAGCACCCGTGGGTCGAGCAGTTCGGCGTCACCGACACCTACCGCTCGCTGCGCGACTCGGACGGTGTGGTCGGCGCAGTACTCCGGCGTCAGCCCGCACCAGGTCATGGTGCGGACCCTGCCGTACGTGTGGTGCGTCGCGCTCGGCGGCCTGATCCTCACCGCCACCACCCAGCTCTGACCGTACGAGAACACCTTCCCGTCCATCCGCACAGAGGAGCCGTAACGCCATGACGCTCGACCGCCGCCTCTTCCTGCGCACCGCCACCGCCGGCGGCGCCCTGCTCGCCGTCGGAGCCCAGGGCACCGCACCGGCCGCCGCCGCACCCGGCGGCTTCCCGAACTACCGCTATGTCCGCACGCTGCTGAAGCCGGGCCAGCTCGCGTACAACCCCACCGGTGAGATCATCTTCCCGTGCATCCGCGGCGTCTACGACAAGCTGAGCAACCCGCTCGGCCGCTACTACCTCTACTACGCGCCGCACGACGCGCCCGGCGGCATCTGCCTGGCCTACGGCAACTCGCTGGAGGGCCCCTTCACCGAGTACAAGGGCAATCCGATCGTCCGCAACGACTACTCGCCGCACTACAACGTCAGCCACGTCTCCTCACCGCACGTCCTGGTGGAACGCCGATGCTCGTGAGCTGTGGCTGTACTTCCACGGCGAGAACACCACCACCCGCCTCGCCCGTTCCAAGGACGGCATCACCTTCACGTACGACAAGACGGTCCTCACCACGGCGATGCTGCCGGCGGGCTCCCGCGAGGCCTCCTACGCCCGGGTCTTCCGCCACGACCTGCCGTCGCGGGGCGCGAAGTACGTGATGCTCTTCATGTGGAACCAGGCGGACAACCACCGTGACGTCGGCTGGGGCTGGTCGGCGGACGGCCGGAACTGGACCTTCTCCCAGCAGCCGCTGATCGACCACGCGGCGGTCGGCGCGGTGAACGTCAGCGGGCCGCATCTGCTGACCCGGGGCGGCAGCGCGTACGTCGTCTACCACACGGACAAGGGGAGCGGTGGGGACATCAAGATCACCGAGGTGGGCATGGACTTCTCGCGCCGCAACCATCTCGGCGTGTTCTACAACTCCGGCACCGCGGCCCCGGAGAACGGCCGCGCGGCCGCACCGTCGTTCGGCACCGACGGCGGTGTGCCGTACATGATCTACGAGGCGGGGGAGCGGCTGTCGGGCGCCATCGCGGTGGCCCGCGGGTGACGTTCGCACCTCGCGGTCCCGAAAGGGCGGGTGCGAAGGGGGCGGGGGCGGGAATAATTCGCTGGTCGATCTTGTCCAAGCCGATTCGTCGACGCTGATTCGTTCAACCTGTGTCGTTCGAGCGGCGTCGTTCGAGCCGATTCGTCCAGCAGAGTCCCCGCCACGCCACCGCCCCAGGGAGCATCGTGCCCGAGACCGTGCCCGTCACCTCCACCGTCCGTCCGGATCTCCCGGCCCCGCCCGCGCAGGCGGAGCGGCTGATCGAGCTGGGGGTCCATGAGCTCGCCGGAGTGACGGCGGCGGAGGTGCGCGCCTTCGCGGCGGCCGCCGAGGTCCCCGACGGCGGCGCCGACACCTTGCTCGCCGTCCATCCCGACCGCGTCCCGGCCTCCGCTCTGGCACCACTGCTCCGCCGCGAGGACAAGCCGGGCTTCGTCGTCACCGACATGCCCGATGTCGATCTCTTCAGGCCGCTGGAAGACCTCGCGCTGCCGGATGTGCCGCTCTACCTCGTCACCGGCATCGACCGCGGCGACCAGATGGCCAACTGGAGCCCGAACGAGGTGCTGCCCGTCCTCGGCGAACAGGGTCGCACTCCGCTGGTGCTGACCGAGGGCATCCACTGGGTGTTCCAGCAGCCGCCCGTCCTGGAGCGCAACCACTGCTTCATGACCATCGGCTCCCGGCTCCGCAAGGCCAACGGCGCTCTGGACGCCCGTACTCCCGCGATCTGGATCAGCAACGGCACCGGACGGGACGGCAGCGAGCGGCGGAACGCCCCGAAGGTCGGCTGGTGCTGGGCGGGCAACCGGCACACCTGGCTGGGCTTCGCCTCCGCGACCGGGCGTCGGGTTTGAGGGTCGTGCGCGCGGGTCCGGGGGTGGGGTGAGCGCTGCCCTTGAGCAAGGGCGAAGAGTGTGGCGCGGACATGTGGTTGAATCCTCAATATCAGTTGGCCGAAAACGATCGGTGCATCAGCATGGCCGGCCCTGGGCCGGCAGCGGCCAACCGAGCACACGGAGCGGTGGCTTGCCCAAGGCCGGCGTGCTGGTGCCGGGACGGGCACGGTGGAACGTCCTCCGCGCTGCCGTTCGAGGTGGCGGTTCCGCGGCCACCTCCGACCGCTCGAAAAAGGATTCCCGTCTTGGAAGCCACCGTCTCCAATTTCCACTACGGGGCAGTGACCCCCGTCGCCGCCTTCCTGATGGCATGCCTCGGCGCAGCTCTGGGGCTGCGGTGCACCACCCGCGCGATCCGGCGCGGAACGAAGCGGGCCGGCTGGCTCGCTCTCGGCGCGGTGTCGATCGGCTGCGGTATCTGGACCATGCACTTCATCGCCATGGCCGGATTCACCATTGACGGCATGTCCATGAAGTACGACTCCGGCACCACCGTGCTCAGTCTGCTGGTTGCGATAGCCGTGGTCGTCGTCGGCGTGTTCCTGGTCGGATTCCGTGGGCCGGGAACCGTGGTGCTCACCACGGCCGGCGTGTTCACGGGGCTGGGCGTCGCGGCCATGCACTACCTCGGCATGGCCGCCATGCACGCTCCTGGCGAACTGCGGTACTCCTCTCTGACCGTGGCCTTGTCGATCCTCATCGCGGTCGTCGCCGCGACCGCCGCGCTCTGGGCCGCGGTGTCCGTGCACGGCCTCGGAGCGAGCCTCGGGGCCAGCCTGATCATGGGTGTGGCCGTCACTGGCATGCACTACACCGGTATGGCCGCGGTCGACGTTCCGGTCGACCACCATGGAGCCGGCACCCAGTCGTCCGCGAGCATGCTGTCGTTCCTGCTGGTCATGGTGGCCGGTCCGCTGGCCGCTCTCCTCATGTCCGCCGTCATCGTCATGTTCGACGGCGACGTCATCCTCGGCACCGACGAGCGGAACCCGCGCCTTGCCGTTCCGGTGCCCGCCGCCGGCCGCGCCGTCCCGGGCCAGGACGGACCGGCCTTCCGCCACACCCCGGGCGTCTGATCCCCGCAGGGTGCCTCCGTCCGTACGTCACAGGGTCACGGGACCCCGTGACGTACGGACGTCCGGTCAGATGGAGGTGCCGCAGGTGGCGGAGACGTACCGGACGTATCCGTAGTAACTGATGGCGTACCACTGGTTGCTGGAGGAGCCGCAGGCGTGGACATGGCCTCCCGCCACGGTGCCGCACCCACCGGAGCAGGGCCACGACTCGCCGGGCTTGATCTCGCCCTTGATCTCCGAGTCGCCCCGTGCGTACTCCCTGATACGCGCCAGTTCCCAGCCTGCCTTGACCGTGACGCGGCCGGCGGCCTGGGTGGTGGCCTGAGCGGCCCTGTCGGAGGGGGGCTCCGCTCCGGCCGGTACGGGTGCGCTCAGCGTCAGCGCCAGTGCCTGCGCCACGATGGCGCAGGCCCATGCGATGCGGTGCGTCGGCTTCTTCATGTTTTCTCTCCGGATCCTTGGTTCGGTGGCGGCCGGTGGCCATGTCGGGGGCCCGGACGTCCACGTACGGGTGTGCTCGTCATCCCATCGAGTGGGCGAGCGGCGAGGGTCCCGGCCGCAGGACGGGCGCCGTTGCGGGGCGCCGGCGGGCCGGTGATGGAGAGTTTGTGGCGATGCGTCATCCTTCGCAAGCTTGTCCCGGTTGTTAGCGAGATGTCGGGATCCCTAGGGTGCTGACCTGCTGGGACACGCCTGTCCCGGGACGAGGGACGACCGGCTGGGGCAGGAGCCACGACCGGGACGAAAGGAAGCCGCCATGGGTGCAGGCGCAGCGCCTGATGCCGAGGCCGCCCGCAGACTGGGCGCCGAGCTGCGGACGCTCCAGCAGCGCTCCGGATGCACCCTGCGCGACCTGGAGACCCGGGTACGGATCAGTGACTCGTCGCTGTCGCGGTACTTTCGCGGCACCACCGTCCCGCCGTGGGCCACGGTTCGGGACCTGTGTCGTGCGCTGGGCGCCGATCCGACGGTGTACCGATCGCTGTGGGAAGCCGCCGAGCGGAGCCAGCCGGCCCCGGTGCAGGTGGCGGAGCCCGTGGTGGAGCTGAACCACCAGCCCGAGCCTCAGCCGCGACCACTCGCCGACACCGGTGACCAGCCCGGCCCGCCGCATCGACGCTGGCCATGGCGCCACATCACCGGCGCGGAAACCCGCAACCGCTGGACCTTTGCCGCGGTCGGCGGCGTGGCCGGAGCGGTGCTGGGCTCCTTGCTCACCTGGTCCG
Source organism: Streptomyces sp. NPDC006174 (assembly GCF_040614075.1). NCBI lineage: Bacteria > Bacillati > Actinomycetota > Actinomycetes > Kitasatosporales > Streptomycetaceae > Streptomyces > Streptomyces sp. NPDC006174. Next base: position 346,934 of record NZ_JBEXTJ010000004.1, read on the forward strand.
TACTGCTTCCGTCCGACGCCCCGGCCGGTCCCGCCGGGAGCACGGAGGCGACGGCGAGCGACGGAACAGCAGTGGCGGGTGGCCCGGCGCAGTCCAGGTCGGCCCGGATCTTCGTCAGCCGCGCCACCGGCGCCTGCCTGGACCACAGCCTCGACCAGAAGCTGCGTACGTACGCGTGCAACGGGCTGAGCTACCAGCGATGGACCGTCCACAAGCTGCCGGACGGCGCCCACCAGCTGCGCAACCACGCCACCGGGGCCTGTCTGAGCCACGGGGAGAAGGAGCTGCGGTCCGTGGGCTGCTCCGCTTCCGCCACGCGGAAGTGGTCGCTCACCACCTGGCCCGACGACTCGGTCGAGGTCAGGAGCGTGGCCACCGGGGCATGCCTGGACGACAGCGTCGCCTCGGGCCTTCGAGCGTTGCCGTGCACCGGCACGAGTCGTCAGCAGTGGGGCTGAGGGCTACGGGTCGCTCTCGGCTGAAGGATCGCCTCCATGGACTCCTCGCGCCACCGTCCCAGAAGCTCATGGAAGGTGACCGCGCCGTGCGGGTAGGTGAAGGGCCCGTTCGGCCGGCCGCGTCCTTCGCGGTTGTAGTACCCAGGGGTGCACTCGGCGTGGAACCACTCGTGGTCCGGGGCGTCCTCGGCGAGCGCGGCGATCCACGCATCCTCATCCGCGCGGGACGGTTCGATGACGGAACCGCCGGCCTCGGCCGCCGCGACCAGGGCGGCGGCGTGGACCGCCTGCTCGTCGAGGATGTGGGTGAAGTTGACGCTGCTGGCGTTGTGGAGGGTACCCATCTGGACCAGGTTCGGGAACCCGTTGCTGGTGAAGCCGTGGAGCGTACGCGGGCCCTCCTGCGCCCATCGGTGCAGCAGTTGCTGACCGCTCCGGCCGTGGACCGGGAGCTTCCCGGAGAGGATGCCGGAGGTGCCGACGGAGAAGCCCGTGGCGAAGATCAGGCAGTCCAGTTCGTACGTCGTGTCGCCGACGACGACACCGTGGTCGGTGACGCGTTCGATGCCGTGGGTGTCGGCCGTGTCGACCAGAGTGACGTCGGAGCGGTTGAAGGCCGGGTAGTACGCGTCCGAGAAGGCGGGTCGCTTGCAGGCGTACCGGTACCAGGGTTTGAGCCGCTCCGCCGTGTCGGGGTCGGTCACGGACTCCTCGACCCGGGCGCGCAGCTCGTTCATCTTGGCGGCGTCGGCCACCTCGTACGCGGTCTCGAAGGCCTTACGGTCGCCCTGCCGGCGGAAGCTCGGCAGGAGTTTCTCCAGGAGGACCGCCGACCGGGTCCAGCGGTCCGCCACGAGATCCCGATCCGCGCCCTCACCGGAGACGATCCGCAGGTAGTTCTCGCGCCGCTCGCGCGCCCATCCGTCACGGTCCGCGCCGACGTCCTGTGCCGTGGTGCGGCGGTTGGCCCTCACGTCCACGGTGGAGGGGGTGCGCTGGAAGACGGTGACGTGGCCGGCGTCCTCGGCCAGCAGCGGAATGACCTGGATGCCGGTGGCTCCGGTGCCGACGACGCCCACGCGCTTGCCCGCGAGGCCGGTCATGCCGCCTTCCGGGGTGCCGCCGGTGTAGGCGTAGTCCCACCGCGAGGTGTGGAACGTATGGCCGGTGAAGTCCTCGATGCCAGGTATCCCGGGGAGTTTCGGCTCGGAGAGCGTGCCGGTGGCGGTGATGACGTACGTGGCCCGGAACGCGTCCCCGCGGTCGGTGGTCACGAGCCACGCCTCCGCCGCCTCGTCCCAGGTCAGGGAGGTGACCGTGGTGGAGAAGAGGGCGTCCGGGCGGAGGCCGAACCTCTCCGCGATCCGCACCGCGTGTCGGCGTATCTCCTTACCCGGGGAGTACTTCCACTCCGGTACATAGCCGGTCTCGTCGAGCATCGGCAGGTAGACGTGCGACTCGATGTCGCAGTGGACGCCCGGATACCGGTTCCAGTACCAGGTGCCGCCGAAGTCGCCGCCCTGCTCCACGATCCGGATGCGCTCCACACCCCGCTGCCGTAACCGGGCTCCCGCCAGGATGCCGCCGAACCCGCCGCCGACCACGGCGACGTCGACCGTGTCGCGTACCGGCTCGCGCTCGGTCGGTTCCGTGTACGGATCGGCGGCGTAGAACCCGAACTCGGCTTCGGTGGCGCGGTACTGGCGGACGCCGTCAGGACGTACGCGCCGCTCGCGTTCAAGGTGGTAGCGCCGCCGGAGCGCCTCCAGGTCCTCGGGAACCGGTATGTGACGATCCGTCATATAAGGCCTCGATCCTGCCGGTCGGACCGTCCGGGATGAACGGTCATCGGCTACGGTAGCAACAACCGGACAGAGGTGTCCGGTTGGAACGCGGGTACGGCACGGCATCCGGCCACAGTGCGTGAAGGTGAGCTGCCCGGCCGGCGGCACCCGCACACAGCGGACAGGAAGAGTGGTTCCTCCATGCGTCGACTCCCGCCCCGTACCTTTGCCGCCGTCGCCACAGCCGGCATGCTGGCCCTCGCCGGATGCGGTACGGAGACAGGTGACCCCGGTGGCCCGGCGGCGGCCGGTGATGCCGCCAGGACCATCCGGGCCCAGAAGGTCATGCAACTGACCCGGACCCACGAGGAGACCGGGATGACGCTGCTGGAGGGCCCGGTCTTCCACCCGGACGGCGGCCTGTTCCTCGTCGACGTCACCGCGCCCGAAGGCAGGCCCAAGGTCATGCGCGTCGACGTGCGGAGGAAGACGGTACGGACCGTCCACACCGACGGCCGAGGCGCCTACACCTCGGCCCAGTTCAGCCCGTACGACGGACGGCTCTACCTCACCGACTACGCGCACGGCGAGATCGTGAGCCTCGCACCGGACGGCGGCGATCCGCGGACCTTCTTCTCCGGCGAGGTCGACGGAGCACGGACGAATCCGGACGACATCGCCTTCGACCAGGCGGGCCACCTGTACGTCAGTGACTCACGCGGCCTGTCCGAAGGGGCGGAGCGCGGGCGGGTGGTACGTATCGACCGCGACGGCGAGAAGGCAAGCGTCCTGGCCGACGACCTGGCCGCGACGAACGGCATCTCGTTCGACGCGGCCTACCGCGGTCTCTGGATCAGCGAGCTGACGCAGAACCGGATCTCGTACCTCCGCCTCGGCGCAGACGGCGACACCTCTTCCCGGCACACCGCGATCCGCGTCGACGGCGGCATCGCCCAGACCGACTCGATCGCCGTGGACGCGGACGGCAACCTCTACCAGGGCCTCCACGGCAGGCCGGCCCTCCTCGTGTACGACCGGCACGGCGAGCACCTGGCGACGGTCGAGGTTCCCGCCCGCGCGGAAGGGCTCGACTCGGCGACCAACGTGGCGATCACGCCTGGCGGCACCAAGGCGTACATGACCGTCAGTGGACCCGGCGGCGGATACCTCTACGTCTTCGACGCCTTGGGGAAGGGCACCCGCCAGTCGAACGGCGGCTGACGGCGCACGCCTGCGATCACCCGCCGACAGGCCGGACCGGCCTCATTTCGAGGGCGGACAGCACAGCACGCCCGCGATCACCCGCCGACAGGCCGTACCGGTCCCACCTCGACTCCGAGCAGCCGCCACGCCGCCAGCGCACGGCGCTCCCGCTCCTCACGGGTCGGGCCGGTCACGGCACCTGAGACCATCGCGACCGCGAGCATGAGATCGTCCGATCCCGCCAGCCGATGGCCGCCCGTCAGATGTCCGCGCAGGCTGCGCGCGACCCGCTCGGACAGGGCCGAGGCGTGCGTGTGAAGGTCGTCCGTCCCATCGCCTGTCCGGTCGGCGTGCAGGAGGCCGATGAAGGCCGCCGACTCCGTCAGATGCCACGTCAGCACACCGAGCACACCGGCCAGGTTCGCGCCCGCGGCAGCGCCCGCCTGCTCGACCTCCCGTACGTTCTCCTCCAGTACGGCGTCCGCCAAGGCGGCCCGGTCCGGGAAATGCCGGTACAGCACGCCCTGCCCGACCCCGGCCCGACGAGCGATCCCGGAGAGCGGGGCGTCCAGGCCGTACTCCGCATAGACCTCGCGCGCGGCGGCGATGAGGGCCGCCCGATTACGCGCGGCGGCCTTCGGCCCGTCGTTCGCGGGCCGTCGCTCCTGCGCGGTGGGGTGCTGCGTCACGTCGGAAGGGTACCGGCCGGGCCTGCTGCCGCAGGGTCGTAGGCTGGGGCCCGGCGTCGCACTACAGCCGAGGCCCCTGCACGAAGAACTCGTTGCCGTCGGGGTCGAACATCAGCACGCGGCCCTCGTCGCTGTCGTCGGCCCTGCTGCTCTCGGGGCGCGTCGCGCCGAGTGAGACGAGGCGGTCGATCTCCACCTCTTGGCCGGTGCCGGAGAGGAGCGCCAGCTCGAAGGAGAGCCTGTTCGGGCCCGTCTTCGGCGCCACCGGCGGACCGCCCCAGGTGATCTTCGTACCGCCGTCCGGCGACTGGATCGCGGTCTCCTCGTCCTGGTCCCAGACCAGAGGCCACCGCAGCGCCGCGCTCCAGAAGTACCCGACCGCCTGCGTACCGTCGCAGGCCAGCGCCCCGATGAAGCCGGTGTCGGCGAGGAACTTGTTGCCCGGCTCGATCACGCAGAACTCGTTGCCGTCCGGATCGGCCAGCACCACGTGCCCCTCTTCCGGGAGCTGACCTACGTCGATATGCCGTCCGCCGAACTCCAGCGCCCTGGCGACCGTCTGCCGCTGATCCTCCGGTGAGGCGCTGGTCAGGTCGAAGTGCGCCCGGTTCTGGCCGGTCTTCGGCTCCTGGCCGGGCAGAAAGCGGATGCGGTAGCCGGTGCCGTCCGGGGACAGGATCGCGGCGCTCTCGTCCGCGCCTCCGGCCACCTCCCAGCCCAGGACCCCGGACCAGAACCGGGCCAGCTCCGACGGCCGGGTGGCCCGGAAACAGATGGCGAACAGCTGACTGGTCATACCTTGTGCATCTCCGATCCACCGCCGGCCGGTCCGGCCCCTGGCCACGCGACGCGCAGCCTAAGGCAGCCGTGGAGCGCCCGCATCCGAGTTTTCACACGTGAGCGCGTGCGAAGGCCTGCGCGAAGTCGGAGTCGCTCACCGGTGGGTCACCGCCGCCTCCTACGCGGAATCCTCGGCAGGAGAGGCCGTCGAGCCGATCGAGCACCTCGCGTCGGAAATGGCCGATCCAGTCGCGCATGTTCTGCTTCTCGTACAGTGACCGAGGGGCGAGGAGCGCCAAGCTGCCACCGGGATATCCGACGTTTTCCCAGAAGGCGCTGTACATACCGATGCTGCTCAGGATCATGCCATTGGTTCGGACTCCATGATCCTTGGACAGACGTGGGTCTGCCTCGAAAATGGCGCTTCCCGTCTCGTGCGAGTAGCCGGAGCCGTGCACTGTGATGACGAGCCCGGCCGCGTCGACCAGCTCGTGGAGGGATTCGACGCGCGTTCCGTAGGCGGCTTGACCAAGAGTGAGATGGAACATGTCGTTACCCTCGAATGAGATGCGATGGTAGGACCTGGAGGCAGCTTTTCGCCTACGAGGTGAGCCGAGCACCAGTGCCGAGTGCTCGGCGACGCCGGCTCGCAGGGCCAGACTTCCGCGATGGACAGGACTTTCGCCGGCAACCTCCAAGCACCTCCCCCCCCGGCCCACCCGCCTCCGCACCGGCCACCTCGGCGGCAGGCTTGCGTTGACCGAGGCAGCCGGGCCACGCACTCGGCGTAGAAGACCTCCGCCGCTCCGCACTCCTGACCAGGCACGAGTGATACCCAGGGCAGCCTGGAGCTGCGTCGCCGCCGTCAACCGCAGGCGGCGATATAGCTGCCGAGAATCTCCGCCGTGCGGTCCGGCAGCTTCTGCGACCTGTTCCACAAAGCTCGTGTGCGGCGCTTAGCTCTCGGGGCTCGTATCCGCCTCCGCAGGAGTGCGATGCAAGATGTCCTCAGTCCGGTCCGGCTCATCGGCGGCAGCCGCCGGGTGATGCAGCGCCGTCCGCTACCTGAGGCCGGCCCTCGCGAGCGGTGAGCTGTTCCGGCTCGCGGCGGGGGCGGTGTCCCGGCTCGGTACGGAACACGGCAGGTCGGCCGTGACGCGCTCGAGGCGGTCAGGTCACCTCGGTGCCAGGAGCCAGCTACTGGCGCTCACGCTTCAACCGCATTTGGGCATGACGACCCGGCCCCTGCAAGCAGCAGCTGCTTCGTGGTCGCGGCGGACCGAACCGAAGGCCGAATTCATGGGAGGTCGCAGCGTGGGGCACCCGGAGAGGATGTGCGGCCGCGGCAAGAATGGGGAAGATCCCGTCAGGACGACCGTCGTGACCGTACTGCGGCGATGACGCCGAGCCCCGCGCCGACAGCCAGCACGATAAGCCCCCTCAACCACACGTCCTGTTCGATCCGGGTGGCGAGCAGGACGCAGGACAGAGCTCCGAGGACCGGGATGAGGGTCGGTGCACGGAAATGGTCCTGGGACACCGTGTCGCGGCGCAGGACGAGGAGCGAGGTGTTGACGAGGAAGAAGACCACCAGAAGCAGCAGAACCAGGGTGGAGGCGAGCGTGGATACATCGCCGGTCAGCGCGAGGAGCAGCGAGAGCGCGGTGGTCGTGGCGATAGCGGCCCAGGGGGTGCGCCGGCCGGGAAGGACCTTCGTCAGGAAGCGGGGCAGGAGGCCGTCCCGCGCCATGCCGTAGGCCAGGCGCGAGGACATGATGCCCGTCAGCAGCGCTCCGTTCGCGACGGCGACCAGGGCGATGGCGCTGAAGAGTTCTGTGGGGACTCCTCCGGCCGTGCGGACGACTTCGAGGAGCGGCCCGCTGGACTCCGTCAGCTTACCGGTCGGCACGGCCACCGCTGCCGCCACGCCGACCAGGGCGTACACCGCCCCTGCCGTGAGCAGCGCGCCGAAAAGCGCTCGGGGATACGAGCGACGGGGGTCGCGCGTCTCTTCGGCCACATTGACGGACGTCTCGAACCCGACGAACGAGTAGTAGGCGAGCACCGCGCCACTGAGCAAGGCCGTCACCGGGCCCTCATGCTCAGTGCCCAGGTCCGTCAGCCTTCCCATGTCTCCGTCGCCGCGCAGCACGATCCAGGCGCCGAGCCCGATCACCAGGAGCAGTCCGCCGACTTCGATGACCGTGGCGACGACGTTGGCCCGGGTCGACTCCCGGATGCCCCGCCCGTTCAGCAGCGCCAACGCGGTGAGGAAGACGATCGTCACCAGCACCACGGGGAGGGTGACGAACTCGGACAGGTAGTCCCCGCCGAACCCCCGGGTCAAGGCGGCCACCGACACGATGCCGGCCGCCAGCATGCAGAAACCGGCTAGGAAGCCGAGGAACGGGCCGTAGGCCAAGGTGGCGTAGTGCGAAGCGCCGCCCGCCCGCGGGTACTTGGTGACCAGCTCCGCGTAGGAGGCGGCTGTAAGGAGAGCCAGACAGAGAGCCACGAGCAGGGGAGCCCACACAGCACCGCCGGATTCAGCGGCGACCTGGCCCACCAGGACGTACACGCCTGCCCCGAGGACGTCTCCGAGAATGAAGAAGTAGAGCAACGAGGTGGTCAGAGTTTTTTTGAGAGGTGTTGAAGAGTCCGTGGCCGGGGGAGTCGTATGAAGTGGTTTCACGTGGCACCACGTACCCGGTCTGCTGCCCCGCAGACGGCGAACCCCTCGTATGCCTGCGAAAGTGGACGCGTAGGGCAGACGATGCCGGGTACCGGAGGGCTCGACGAGAGGTGGAGAGACCGATGGCTGTACGACACCGATTGATCGAACGTCCCGTCGAGGACGTGTGGGCGGTCCTCGCGGACCCCACGCGCTACGGCGACTGGGTGGTCGGAACATCTGACTCGGCGCCCGGCGAAGGCACCTGGCCCGAGGTCGGGGCCGACATCACGTACACGGTCCAGCTCGGCTGGTGGTCCGCCCAGGGACGCACGGTCGTCCGACGCTGTGAAGCCCCGCACGTGCTGGAGCTGGAGGCCGAGAGCGGATGGCTGGGCACCGGCCGGATCGCGCTGAAGGTACGTCGCTGGGGACAGAACACGCTGGTGATCATCGACGAGCACCCCCTGCGAGGGCCCGCCGCGAAGCTCCACAACACCGCCGTCGACGCTCTCGTCCAGGTGCGTCACCGCAGTATGCTCGCCCGTCTGGCGGAAGTGGTCGAGAGGACCCCGAGGGGCGCACATCAGGTCGCATGACCGTCGCAGCCGCTGGTGGGACGACGGAGCGGCTGCGCAGTAGGGGTTGGGCGCGAACATGAGGAGGCAGCGATGCCGGATGCGGTGGTCATCGGCGCGGGGCCCAACGGCCTCGTCGCGGCGAATCTTCTTGCCGCCGAGGGGTGGAGCGTGGAGGTGCTGGAGGCGCAGCCGGAACCGGGCGGTGCGGTCCGCAGCGATCGTGGAGTCCATCCGGACCACGTGAGTGACCTCTTCAGCGCCTTCTACCCACTGGCCGCCGCGTCCCCGGTCCTGGCCGGACTGGAGCTGCAGGAAGAGGGGCTCGAATGGAGTCGCGCCCCCCGTGTGCTGGCCCATCCGTTGTCGGACGGCCGGTGTGCGGTGCTCGAACGGGGAGCGCGGGAGACGGCGGCGGGGCTGGACACGTTCGCGGCGGGTGACGGGGCCGCCTGGCTCGAACTGTACGGCACCTGGACCCGTCTGGGACCCGACATTCTGCGCGCGCTGTTCACCCCCTTCCCTCCCGTACGGGCCACAGTCCGGCTGGCCGCCAAGCTCAGGGCGGCCGGGGGACTTCGTCTGGCGCGGACGATGGTCCTGCCCGTGCGTCGCCTGGGCGAGGAGGAGTTCCGCGGTGAAGGGGCACGGCTTCTCCTCGCGGGGAATGCGCTGCACGCGGATCTCGGCCCCGAGGCCGCGGGCAGCGGCGGTTTCGGTTGGCTGATGTCCATGCTCGGTCAGACCTACGGCTTTCCCGTGCCGGTCGGAGGCGCCGGGGCGCTCACAACGGCTCTGGTACGCCGACTGGAGCGGCACGGCGGTGTCGTCCGGTGCGGGGAGCGCGTGGACGAGATCGTCGTACGCGCCGGACGCGCCGTCGGCGTACGCACCGCGAGCGGTGAATCCGTTCCGGCCTCCCGTGCGGTGCTCGCCGATGTCTCCGCCCCGGCGCTCTACGGCCGACTGGTCGACGCCCGATTCCTCCCGGATCAGCTATTGAGCGACCTGCGTCGCTTCCAGTGGGACTTCGCGACCTTCAAGGTCGACTGGGCGCTGAACGGGCCGGTGCCGTGGGCCGCCGGTGAGGCGTCCACGGCGGGGACGGTTCATCTGGCCGACGGGGTGGACGGTCTCACCCGGTTCGCCGCGCAGATCGCGACCGGCCAGGTGCCCGACCGCCCCTTCCTCCTCTTCGGGCAGATGACCACGTCGGATCCCACACGCTCACCCGCGGGCACGGAGTCGGCCTGGGCCTACACCCACGTTCCGCACCGCATCAAGGGCGATGCCGGCGAGGACGGCCTCACGGGAGAGTGGGACCGGCGCGAACAGGAAGCCATGGCCGACCGGATGGAGCACGAGATCGAGCGCTGGGCGCCGGGATTCCGATCGCGTGTCCTCTCCCGCCGGATTCTCGCTCCACCGACCATCGAGGCCATGAACGCCAACCTGCTCGGTGGCGCGATCAACGGCGGCACCACCGCCGCGCACCAGCAGCTGGTGTTCCGCCCGACCCCGGGCACGGGACGGCCCGAGACACCGGTGAAGAACCTGTACCTCGCCTCCGCCTCCGCACATCCCGGCGGCGGCGTGCACGGAGCCCCCGGCGCGAACGCGGCCCGCGCCGCGCTGCGCGCCGGAAACGTACACCGCCTGCACATGCCGGGGATCCCCTGGATCGCTCGGGCGGGAAAGTCCGCCAAGTGACGGTCTGCTCTGCTGACATGCCTTCGCCTCGGGCCCTTAGTGGGGATCCGCTGTTCACTCGACATCCATGACGCTCGCGCGCCGTGCTGCTCGGCAACCCGATCCCAGCAGTCCCGTCGCTGCATACCGAGAGTGCGTCAGCTTCCTACGGGATACCTGAGTGATGACTCCCGGCAGAACGCCGCGCACCAACTGGCTGCTTCGGAGCCACCCCGGTAGGTACACGGAGGACGCGCGTCGCTCGACCGAGGTGACCACGTAGAGCTCGTAACACGATCATGGTCGGGTCTTCTTGAGCCGTCGGTAGCAAATGAGGCCGCAGGCGAGGGAGACGAAGGCGTCGTGGAGTTCGGTGCGGCGTTCCCAGCGGACGGCGAGGCGTTTGAAGTGGTGGAGCAGGGCGAACGCCTGCTCGACGACGTATCGCAGCTTGCCGATGCCTTTGATGTTCGGCGATCCCTTGCGGGAGATGACGGGCAGGATTCGTCGGCGGGGCCGGTCGGGGCGGCCTGCGACGGGTGGGATGCCGTCGACCAGGGCGAGGGTCTGGGTGACGTCGTTGACGTTGGCCGCGGTCGTGATGACCTTGACCGGGGTGCCGTGTCCGTCGCAGATCAGGTGGTATTTGCTGCCCGTCCTCCGCCGGTCGACCGGCGACGGGCCGGTGTTGGCGCCCCCTTTTTCGCGCGGATGTGGGAACCGTCCACACACGCACGTGACCAGTCGAGTTCGCCAGCCGCATTCAGCTCGGCGAGCAGGACCCGATGCAACTGGTCGAAGACTCCTGCCTCCTGCAACCGGTCCAGCCGGCGCCAGCAGGTCTGTCCCGAGCCGAACCCGAGCTCCAGGGGCAGGAGTTGCCAGGTTATGTCGTTGTAGAGGACGAACAGGATGCCCTGGAGGCAGAGCCGATCCGACACCGGCCTCGGCCCCGGAGACCGCTCCGGCCACGGCGGCAGCAACGGCTCGACCAGAGCCCACAACTCATCGTCCACGATCCACGGCCGAGTACCCACACCCTCACGAACAGCCGAATCGTCACACCGGTTACGCCCCACCAACCAACGTCTACAAGATCGTGTTATGAGCTCGTAGCGGGCCATGTGTTCGGCGGAACTGGTGGCGCGGGCGGGCCGCGGCATAACGCTCCGGACTTTCCTCATCACCGTGTAACGGTCGGCGTCTCGCATCATGTCGGTGTCGATCCAGTTCAGATAGGCGATTCCGACACTGACACCGCAGGGAGCTATTTCGGCACGCAGAGAGTGGGTGAAGGATTCCACGCCGGCTTTGGACGCGCAGTAGGCACTCATCATCGGCACCGCTCCGATGGAGGCGGTCGACGCGATCTGCAGGTAGTGGCCGCGGGTATCGAGCAGGTACGGCAGGAATGAGCGTGCGGTGGCTGCGCTGCCGATCAGATTGATCTCGATCATGCGTCGCCAGCTGTCCGGATCCGACTCGAGGAAAGGGCTGTTCCCGATGCCACCATGGCCACCATTCGTGTCTCCACGCGCGATGTCGGCGCCGACTGACTCAGCTTCACGTCGGACACGTGAGATGCAACTGCCCTGGCAGTCCGTGGCCGTGCCAGTCGCCTCTCAGGGCTCTGTCATGACCTGCCTTGAAGGTGGTCAGATCTTCCGGCGGGACAGCGGGCGCAGGGCGGGTCCGTGGAGGACCTCGCCGTCGATGCCGAACCGCGAACCATGGCAGGGGCACTCCCACGCCGTCTCGGCCTCGTTGAAGGAGACCAGGCAACCGAGATGGGTACAGCGCGCCGACACGGCGTGGGCGGTACCGTCCTCGTCGCGATAGACGGCACAACGGCGGCCCTCGACCCGGACGACCGAGCCCGACCCCGGGGCGATCTCGGCGACCGAATCCACATGGGTGGTCTTTGCCCTGTCGCCCACGAAGTGCCGAGCCACCTCGACCTGCTGCTTGAGCAGGGCCGGCGCCTCCCGCAGGGTGCTCCACAGGCGGCGCGGGTCGTACAGCCCGGCCCACTCGGGTTGCGCGCCGGTGACCAGCGACGCCAGCAGCTGTCCGGCCATGGCGCCTCCGCTCATGCCCCAGCCGCCGAATCCGGTGGCCACGTACACATGTCGGGCGCCCGGGTGGAAGGGGCCGACCAGAGGCACACTGTCGCTCACATCGTTGTCCTGAGCGGCCCACCGGTATGCCGTCTCGCCGACCGGGAAGTGGTCGTGCATCCACCGGTCCAGTCGCAGGAACCGCTCGTGGCTGTCACCGGTGCCGGGGGTGAAACTATCACCGGTGACAATGAGCAGTCGTCGGCTCGCATTCAGAGGAGCGGTACGGACGGAGCGCTTCTCCATGTCGTCGGTGACGTACATATGCTTCGGTGCCTGGTCGGCAGGAATGGGCGCGGCCACCACCAGTTCTCGGCGCGGTGACAAGCGGGCGAAGTGAAGTGCCCGGTCGAAGACGGGATAGTGAGTGGCGACGACGACGTCCTTCGCGGTGATCGTCACGCCCCCCTCGGTGGTCACCTTGCACGGACTGCCCTCGCTCAGACCGGTCACGCGAGTTTGTTCGTGGATGACGCCGCCCCGCGCCATGATGTCGTCGGCAAGGGCCAGAAGATACTTGCGCGGGTGGAACTGTGCCTGGTGGGCGACCTTGACGGCCGCGCAGACAGGGAACGGCAGGTCCGTCTCCGTCACGAAGTGAGCGTCGAGGCCCGCTTCGGCGGCCGCGTGGGCCTCCGCTTCGAAGGTGGCCCGCTGCTGCGGATCGGTGGTGAACGTCAGGGCCGAGGGTCGCTCGACGTCGCAGTCGATGCCGAGTTCCTCCGCGACCGATACAACGCGTTCCACCGCCGCTTGCTGGGACTGGGCGTAATGGCGTGCGCCTTCACCCCCGCGCGTCCGGCTCAGCCGTTCATAGATCAGGGAGTGCGCTGCTGTGAGTTTCGCCGTCGTGTAGCCCGATACGCCGGCAGCGATACGGTCCGCCTCCAGCACGATCACGCTCCGGCCGGCCCTGGCCAGCTCCCAAGCGGTGCTCAGGCCGGCCATTCCCGCTCCGATCACCACGACGTCTGCCGCCGTGTCGGAGTCCGGCCTGGGCCTCTCGGTGCCCGGTGCCGTCGCCATCCAGTACGACTCGGCCGTGCCCGGTAGTTCATCGTGTGAGGTCATGGGGACACGTGTGCCCCTCACAGCTCGAAGAAGACGCCGAGGAGTGGCTCTTCCCCTGAGCAGCCCTGTCCGCAGAACAGACTCTTGACCCGAACGGATGACAAGGATCGAGGAATGCCGATACATCCTCCGCCCGCCACGGCTCAGTGCTTCTGCAACCTTTCAGCCGAGCTGTGTTCAACGGGCGGATTCAGGGCACCTGTGAGAACCGAGCAGGAGCACCGACCGAGCCGTCACCCTACCGGCCCCCGGTGACCCGCCTTCGACCACTGAGTGGCGGAGCATAGATCGCCTGGAGCGCGGGCCTCACCGTACGGTGCGCGCACGGCTTTGTATTTCTGCTGTTGTTCGCGGGCCAGGGTGGCTCAGGCGTGACCGAACGAGGAGATCATCGTGGCCGACCCCGTGGCCCACCGCCGTCCCGGCGCATCGCCGTTCCGAACGCCCGGCGCGCACCGCGCTGTGGAGGCGATGGGGAGCCAGGCGCCCAAGCAGGTGCCCGGGTCCAGCGGCACCATCCGGATCGCGTCGGTCCCCGCCAACCACGTCTACGTACGCCATCTGTCCCCGCCCGAAGGCGACCGGGTGACACGGCTGGAGGACCCCCGCCCCTGCGGCGCTCCGAGCGGTTCCCAGCAGTGGTGGCCGCCGGTCATGCTCGACCCGGGCTGGGTGGACGAACACGCGGACACCTTCGACGTGTTCCACCTGCACTTCGGCTTCGACGCACAGACTCCCGAAGCGCTGAAGGAGCTCCTCGCGGCCCTGCGCCGGAACGGGAAGCCGCTGGTCTACACCGTCCATGACCTGGTCAACCCGCATCACCTCGACGAAGGCGAGCACCGGGCACAGCTGGATGTGCTCATCCCCGGAGCGGACCGGCTCATCACGCTCACCCCGGGCGCCGCACAGGAGATCGCCGCCCGATGGGGTCGCACCGCCACCGTCCTGCCGCATCCGCACGTCGTCGAACCTGACGGACTGGTACGCCCCCGGCCCCGGCACGACGCGTTCACGGTCGGACTCCACGCCAAGAGCATCCGCCCCAACATGGACCCGGTGCCGGTGGTCCGGGTACTCGCCGACGTCCTGCCGGAACTGCCCGGCGCGGTGCTCCGCGTCGACTGTCACCCGGACATTGACGACCCGGCGAGCCACTGGTACGCGCCCGGCGTGCTAGACGAACTGCGCGGGATGAGCCGCGAGGGCCGGCTTGAGCTGAGCGTGCACGACTACTTCGACGACGACGCGCTGTGGGACTACCTGATCGGCCTGGACGTGTCCGTGCTGCCCTACCGGTTCGGCACCCATTCCGGCTGGCTGGAGGCGTGTTACGACCTCGGCACCACGGTCCTCGCGCCTTCCTGCGGGTTCTACGCGCAGCAGCGCCCGTGCCTCACCTACGGACACGACCGGCAGGGCCTGGACGCGGCGTCCCTGCGCGATGCCGTGCGTACGGCCTACGAGGAGCGTCCCCTCCGGCGTGCCGACCCGGTGGAGCGCGGCGCCGAACGCTTCCGGGTCGCCCGGGCCCACGAGGCGCTCTACGCGGGTCTCCTGTGACCGGCGCCCGGCGGCCCACGGCACCGCTGCGCATCGCTCTGATCGCCTCGGCCCGGCACCCGATCGCCGAGCCGTTCGCCGGCGGTCTGGAGGCGCACACCTGGACGCTCTCCACGGCCCTGCGGTCCCGCGGCCACGAGGTCACCGTCTTCGCGGGGCCCGGGTCCGATCCGGGGCTGGGCGTGGTCGAGATGCCGTTGCGTCCGGCTCGGATCAGTGCGAGCGCCTGCCGGGACACGAGCATGGTGGCGGGACCGTGGCTCGAGGAGCATCACGCCTACCTCCAGTTGATGCTCGAACTGGCGCGATCGCCTTCGCGGTACGACCTCGTGCACAACAACAGCCTCAACTACCTGCCCGTGGCGATGGCCCCCGCGCTCCCCGTCCCGGTCGTCACCACGCTGCACACCCCGCCCACGCCCTGGATCGAATCGGCCATCCAGGTCGCACCGCACTGCCCGGTGCACTTCAGCGCGGTCAGCGCCCACACGGCCGCCGCCTGGCGCCACATCGTCCCGGCGGCCAGCGTCGTCCACAACGGCATCGACACCCGGCGCTGGCAACCCGGCCCCGGCGGGGACGACCTGGTCTGGTCGGGCCGGATCGTTCCGGAGAAGGGCACACACCTGGCGATCGAAGCCGCGGAGCAGTCCGGCCGAGGGCTGCGGATCGCGGGACCGGTGGGAGACACCGAGTACTTCGAGGCGTGGGTCCGCCCCCGGCTCAGCCGCACCATCACCTACGAAGGCCATCTCCACCAACCGGACCTGTGCAAGCTGGTCGGCTCCTCGGCCGCTGCCGTGGTGACGCCTTGCTGGGACGAACCGTACGGGCTCGTGGTGGCGGAGGCCCTGGCCTGCGGTACGCCGGTCTGCGGGTTCGCGCGGGGAGCGCTGCCGGAGATCATCACGCCCGCCTGCGGCCGCCTCGTACGGCCCGGCGACAGTGCGGCGCTCGCGAAAGCCGTCGAGCCCACGATCGGCCTCTCCCGGGCCGACGCCCGCCGGCACGCGGAGACCTTCTGCTCGATGGACGCCATGACGCGCAGCTACGAACGCTTCTACCGGTCGGTGTCGGTGTGATCGGCTACTACGTACACCATCAGGGCAACGGCCATCTCCATCGTGCCCGGTCCGTCGCGGCCCATTGCCCGCTGCCGGTGACCGGACTCTCCTCCCTGCCCGCGCCCGACGACTGGCCCGGCCCTTGGATCCACCTGCCGAGGGATGACGACGGCGACCCGACCGCGTTCGGAGACGTGACGGCGGGCGGGCGGCTGCACTGGGCACCGGTCCTGCACGCCGGGCTGCGAGGACGCATGGCACGGATCGCCGAGTGGATCGCGGCGACGTCACCGTCGCTTCTGGTCTCCGACGTCTCCGTGGAAGTCGCGCTGCTCGCCAGGCTCCTGGGAACGCCGACGGCGGTCGTGGCCATGCGCGGCGAGCGCACCGACCCACCACACCGGGCCGCCTACGACCTGGCCGAACTGCTCCTCGCCCCGTGGCCGTCGACGTTGCCGGAGCCCGGTTGGCCGCGGCACTGGCAGGCGAAGACGGTGTACACCGGCGCGTTCTCGCGGTTCGACGGCCGCGTCTTCGCGCCCGCGCACGAGCCGGCGGACGGCACGCGCCTGCGGCGGGTTCTGCTGCTCATGGGCTCGGGCGGCCGCGACATCTCCACCTCCGAGGTCGCGGCGGCGCGGGCCGCCAGCCCCGGCTGGCAGTGGACGACGCTGGGCGGCCCGGACGGCCGGTGGTCGGCCGACCCCTGGCCCGCACTGTGCGCGGCGGACGTCGTGGTCACCCACGCCGGCCAGAACGCCCTCGCCGAATGCGCCGCGGCACGCCGCCCGGCGGTGGTGGTGCCGCAGGACCGCCCGTTCGGCGAGCAGGCGGCCACCGGACGCGCCCTCACACGCGGACGGCTGGCGATCGTCGCCGCCCGGTGGCCGGAGGCCCATGACTGGGCCGCCCTCCTCGAACAGGCCCGTACGCACGGTGGTGAACGCTGGTCGCGGTGGGCGCCCGGTGACGGCGCCGCCCGCGCGGCCGGCGCCTTGGCCGATGCCGCGTCCGCGTCCGCGTACAAGGGGAGGGCTCGGTGATGCGTACCGCGGTGATCACTCCGGCCGCAGGACGGCACCGGCACCTGACGTTGCAACACCTCGGCCTCGCGGCCGGTTCGCAGGCCCCGGACCTGTACGTGGTCGTCGCGATGGACGATCCGGACCTCGGCGCGGTACTGACCGGCCGGGAGCCCACCGCGACAGTCGTCGACTGCCCGGTGCAGAACGGGAACCTGCCGCTGGCCCGCGCCCGAAACCTCGGCGCCGCACGTGCTCTGGAGCGCGGCGCCGAACTGCTGGTCTTCCTCGACGTCGACTGCGTACCGGGCGAA
Source organism: Streptomyces sp. NPDC006174 (assembly GCF_040614075.1). Lineage (NCBI taxonomy): Bacteria > Bacillati > Actinomycetota > Actinomycetes > Kitasatosporales > Streptomycetaceae > Streptomyces > Streptomyces sp. NPDC006174. The sequence continues at coordinate 363,937 of NZ_JBEXTJ010000004.1, forward strand.
CAGCTGCTGGAACGCTACCGGCAGGTTGCCTTGGACGCCGAGCACCGGCGCTCCCTGCTCTGCGGCACCGTCTCCTACCTGCCACCGCCGAGCCCGTACGGCTACCGACTGGCCGAACTGCCCACGCTCGCCGAACCCCACAGCGGCCGGCCGGCTCCCGAGGCAGGGGCGCTGCACCGGAGCGAGGACTACGCACTGTTCTGGTCCTTGTCCTTCGCCGTGACGGCGGAGACCTGGCACACCATCGGCGGTTTCTGCGAGGAGTACGAAGGGTACGGCGGCGAGGACACCGACTACGGGCAACGGGCCCGCGCGGCCGGTGTCCCGCTCACCTGGGTCGGTGGCGCCCCGGCCTTCCACCAGCACCACCCGGTATCCGACCCGCCGGTGGCGCACCTGCGCGACATCCTGCGGAACGCCGAGATCTTCCACCGCCGGTGGGGCTGGTGGCCGATGACCGACTGGCTCCACGCCTTCGCCGACCGGGGACTCGCCCACTGGAACCCTTCCACCGGACGATGGGCTCTCGGCCCCGGCAGCGAGTGCCGGCCGGGCCCGAGGGAAGGGAGTGACCCGGAGCGCATGCGTGGGTGACCACGGTGTGCCGACGATCGAGATCCTCGGAACTGCCGGCTCCTTCCGCTATCCGGAGCGGTCCGAGGCCGGCCAGACGTAGGGCAGTCCGTCAGGGTCGTCCGGAAACAGAGGAGCGTAAATGGCCGGGTCCTTGCTCCGCAGAGCGGATCGGTGACTGCGGTGAAAGGAGGGGTCCCCCAGCCACGGCGGCAACTCGTGAGCCGCGGCGAGTTCGGCCTGCGAACGCACGCCGAGGTCCGTGCCGGAGGGCGACAGGCCGGCCACGAGCGAAGCGGCGCACGTATCCGCGCGCCCCGTAGCCGTCCACACCCGGCAGACCTCGAGCCCGTACCGCACCAGCGCCTCCTGGTAGCCCGTCCACATACGAACGGCCGGGTGGTGCCGCCACCCGTAGCCAGGGACCGTCAAGCCGCGCAGCACCTGAAGTGCTTCGACGCGCTGCTTGCCCAAGCGTCGGGAGTCGAGCGATGCGGCGGATGCGACGAAGTCGGGGTAAGGCAGGAACGTCTGCATGCCGGCCCCTTGAGGTCGATGCTGCCGGTCGCTGAGTCGGAGGGGACGAGTAACGGACGGTCAAGGCTTCAATCTCGCACAGCCGTACGCGCCCAGCACCTGGAGCGTGCTGGGGACAACGACCTCGGTGACCGGAACCGGCCGGCAGCCCGATCCGCGACGAAGGGCCCCTTCTTCGCCGGCCTCGTCCGGCTGACGTCCGAACGCTCTCTTTTATCCGTCCGAACCGGTGACACGCGTCCATGGAAATCGTGCTGGATCTTGCCGCCCACTGAGAGGGATAGGCCCTGCCTTTTGGGACAGACGGAGATAGCCCGACCGGGTCCGAGAGCACACCTAGATCCGGCCTGAGACTGGTCGGTACCTGGTCACAAGGTGCGGGAAGTCTACTTTGGCGATCCACGTGAAAGGCGGGTTGAAAAGGATGATCTCCCTACCGTATTGCCGGCCAGGATCTGTGCGGAGTGCGGACGGTCGGCCGCCCATCGCCTCGCCGACTTGTCGGCGAGGCTCAGGTGTCTCCCCCTCCCCGGCAGCCCGTGCACGTGGCCCGCTGTCGCACCCCGTCCACCCCCATGCGGGCGCGAGCTTCGCATACACTCCGTAACCGTCTGAGTGGCGGCCCTCCCATGAGCAACACACTCTGGACGTGCGGCGGACATCCGTCCCACCGAGAGGACGACAAGCAGACATGGCCGAGAGCCTTCGCAACGAGCGGCGACGGATGCTGACGGTGCCCGGCGTCTACGCACCGCAACACGACACGCACCTCCTGATGCGCGCTGTCGGACGAGAGCTCTGCGGTCCTGGCAGGCGCGTGCTGGAACTGGGTACGGGCAGTGGGGCTCTGGCGGTCCACGCCGCCCGAGAGGGCGCTCGAGTCACGGCCGTGGACATCTCCCGCCGGGCGGTGCTGTGCGCCAGACTGAACGCCGCTCTCCATCGCCAGCGTGTCACCGTCCGTTACGGCGATCTGTCCTCGGTCGACAGAGGCGGGTATGACCTGGTGATCAGCAATCCGCCCTATGTACCGGCTCCGGCCGCTCTGCCGCCTCGGCGCGGCAAGGCCCGTGCGTGGGACGGAGGCCTGGATGGCCGAGTGGTCGTCGACCGGGTCTGTGCGACCGCCGCCACCGTTCTGGGGCCGGGCGGAACGTTGCTCATGGTGCATTCGGCGATGTGCGGCGTCGATGTCACGCTCGACGCCCTCCACGGCTTGGGTCTCGACGCACAGGTCATCGACCGCGAGCTCGTGCCGCTCGGCCCAGTGATGCGTTCCCGTCTGCTGTGGCTACGTGATCAGGGACTGATGGACGACGAGCAGCAGGACAAAGAGGAACTGGTGGTGTTCCGTGCGCGACGACGCTGACTTTCGCCGCATGCGTCTCGAACGCAGCGGTCCGCTACTGGTGGAAGGTCCCGTGACCATCACCGGAGACGATGGCACCACCGCAACGTCGAGCCGAGTCATGGTGGCGGTGTGCACGTGCCGCCGCAGTCGCGCTCACCCTTGGCGCCACACCAGCCATCGCCGCCGCGCGGCTTTGCCCGCCGACACATCGATGGATGCGAGCACTGACGCGGCTGAGGGTGGGACGACATGATCGAAGCCCCCTACCACGAGGCACGTGACACCGACCCCGTGCTACCGGCCGCGAGAGGTGTCGTTTCCGAGGCCGTCCTCTCCGCGCTTCGCGATCGTCACGAGTCCTGGGTGAGTTCTCGAGCCGTGGAAACTCAAACCACGAGTCTGCTCGCAGTCAGGCCGGCCGAGTTCCCGCTGGCCGCCTGGCAAGAGGGTCGCTCCGCTCTGCGCATACCCCTGGCGACAACGGCACCGCACGCCGGCAGACCGTGAAAGCCGCACCGAAAGGGTTGTGACGCCGGAACCCGGTGTTCAGCCCGCTCTCCCGGAGCGCCACCACCTCACCGCGGGCACGGAGAGCAGCCCGCTCGCCGCTACGACCTTCTCACCGCCCTACTGACAGCCGAAGTCCCCGACGATAGGAACCTTGATGAGCGACAAGAAGAACCCCGTGAAGGCCGCCGCCGAGAAGGTGGTCGAGAAGGTCCAGGACGCCGTCGGAACCGGGAACGAGATTCCCGGTGCGCCGGGTCCGGTGCCGCCGCCGGTGGACGAGCCGACGGAGCCGACAGGTCCGCTGCCGCCCAAGCCCGACCAGCGCGGCCCGGACACGTACAGCCCGACCGGACAGGAGACCGGAGTCCCGCAGAAGAAGGTGGCGCAGGGCGGGGAGCGGCTGACGACCGCGCAAGGGGCCCGGCTGTACGACACCGACCACTCGCTCAAGGCCGGCCCGCGCGGGCCGGTGCTGCTGCAGGATCACCATCTGCGGGAGAAGATCACGCACTTCGACCACGAGCGCATCCCCGAGCGCGTCGTGCACGCCCGTGGCGCGGCCGCACACGGAGTCTTCCAGGGCTACGGCACCGCTGCGGGGATCAGCAAGGCCGCGTTCCTGGCCAAGGACGTCGAGACGCCGGTGTTCGTCCGCTTCTCCACCGTCCTCGGTTCGCGGGGTTCGGCCGACACGGTGCGCGACACCCGGGGCTTCGCGACGAAGTTCTACACCGAGGAAGGCATCTTCGACCTGGTCGGGAACAACATCCCGGTCTTCTTCATCCAGGACGCGATCAAGTTCCCCGACGTCATCCACGCCGGCAAGCCGCACCCGGACCGGGAGATCCCACAGGCGCAGAGTGCCCACGACACGTTCTGGGACTTCGTCACCCTCCACACCGAGGCCACGCACCACACGCTGTGGAACATGTCCGACCGGGGCATCCCGCGCTCCTACCGGATGATGGAGGGCTTCGGCGTCCACACCTTCCGCCTTGTGAACGCGGAAGGTGCCACCACGCTGGTGAAGTTCCACTGGAAGCCGAAGCTCGGCGTGCACTCCCTGGTCTGGGAGGAAGCGCAGATCGCGGCCGGCGTGGACCCGGACTTCCACCGCCGGGATCTCGCTGACGCGATCGAGGCGGGTGCGTTCCCTCAGTGGGAGCTGGGCGTGCAGACCTTCCCGGACACCGAGGAGCAGATGTTCGAGGGCATCGACCTCCTGGACGCGACGAAGATCGTGCCCGAGGAACTGGCCCCCGTACAGCCGATCGGACTGCTCACCCTGAACGCGAACCCGTCGAACTACTTCGCCGAGACCGAGCAGGTCGCCTTCCACCTCGGCCACCTCGTTCCCGGCATCGACGTCACCGACGACCCGCTGCTCCAGGGCCGTCTGTTCTCCTACCTCGACACCCAGCTCACCCGGCTCGGCGGCCCCAACTTCGGCCAGCTCCCGATCAACCGCACCCACGCCCCGGTCAACGACATGCTGCGCGACGGCATGCACCAGACCGCCGTCCACCGCGGTGTCGCCCCCTACCGGCCCAACTCCCTCGACGGTGGCTGCCCCTTCCTCGCCGGCGAGGACACCGGCGCCTACATCGAAGTCCCCGCCGAGGTCGCCTCGGCCCGCAAGGTCCGCGAGAACCCCGCCTCCTTCGCCGACCACTTCAGCCAGCCGCGTCTGTTCTGGCTCAGCATGACGCCCACCGAGCGCGAGCACATCGTCGCCGCGTACACCTTCGAGCTCGGCAAATGCTACGAACAGGCCATCAAGGAACGTGCCCTGCTCGTCCTGGCCAACATCGACAGCGAGCTGTGCGCACAGGTCGCCGCCGGCCTCGGACTGCCCGCTCCGCAGGCAACCGTGGTCTTGGGTGAGCCGGAGCCGAGCCCGGCTCTGTCGCAACTGGGCGGCAGGTGGCCGGGGGACGGCCGGATCATCGGCATCGTCACCGCAGGCGACCAGGATCTGTCCGGCGTCCGCTCGGTCCGCCAGGCGGTGCTGGACGCCGGAATGGTGCCGCTGGTCATCGCACCGACCGGCGGGAAGCTCGACCAGGACGGAGAGCCCGTCACCGTACAGCGCACCTTCACCACGGCCCGGTCCGTCGAGTTCGATGCCATCCTCCTCGCCGGCGCACCGGCCCCCGGCCCCGACGCGCTGGGTGCCCGCGACGCCAAGGTTGACGACGGCGTGGCCGTGACCGCGGGGATCGACCCCCGGGTCCTGCTGCTGATCACCGAAGCGTTCCGGCACGGCAAGGCCATCGGGGCCTGGGCCGATGGCCTGGACGCCTTGCAGACCGCGGGCATCGCCCCCGACGCTCCCGGCGTGGTGACCGGCGACGGTCCGGCCACCGTCCTGGAGGGACTGACCGAGATGCTGGCCCACCACCGAGCCTGGGACCGCTTCACCCCGGCGGTCTGACCTCGGCCCCGGTCGGCCCCCGGCACACTGCCGGGGGCCGACCGGCGCCGCACGCCGTGACGACGACGCGGAAGGCGATACACCATGATCAGCGAACACGAAGGCCCGGGCACCCTCGTCATCCTCGCCAACTTCGTGTCCCCGCTGGCAGTCGACCTCACCGAGGCAGCGGTCCTGCGCCAGTGGGCGGAGCAAGCGCCTCGCAAGCTGTGGCTCACCCGCCCCGGCGACGTGCTGATCACCCCGGTCCCTCTCAGCGCGCCCTTCCGACGCTACGTCTTCCACCGGCTCGGCGTGCCGGAGAACTCGGTGACCGTCATCACCGTGCCCGACACACCACACCTGCCGATGGCCCAGGCGCTGGCCGAACACCACCTGCTGGAGCCTCTACGCGCTCTCGTCGCCGAGCGCCCGACCGCTCGGCTGCTCCCGACCGCGCTGGACGAAGCCTCCGCCGCGCTGGCCGCAGACCTGCGCATCCCCGTCGTCCCGTACGAAACAGACGTCCCCAACTCCGGCACCTTGCGGGCAGTCGCCGCCATGAACACGAAGTCGGGGTTCCGTACGACCGCACAGTCCCTCGGGCTGCGCCTGCCGCACGGCCGGGCCTGTACCAGCGCGGAACTCGGCCAGGTGACCACCGCGCTGCTGGCCTCCCACCGACGGGTGGTCCTCAAGACGGACCGTTCCGCCGGCGGCCATGGCCTGCACTTCGTCAGCCGCGGCGACCAACCGCCACCGTCACCCCCGCCCGCTGAAAGCCGTTGGGTGGTGGAGGAGTACGTGGAACACACCCGCGCCATCAGCGCCCAGGGGCATGCCACGGCTACCGGCGTGGAGGTGGCATACGACGGTGAAATGCGCATGAGCGGCGGCTCCTTCGCCGGATACAGCTCGCCCCTGAAGGACCTGCCCGTGAGGTCGTACGAGGAGCTGACCGACTGGACCCTGGCGCTGGGCGGGCATCTGGCCGCCGAAGGCTACCGGGGGCCGTTCAGCCTCGATCTGGTGTGCACACAGGACGGCACGCTGTACGCACTGGAGTGCAACGTACGACGCACCGCCACCACCACCGCGCACGCCATGGTCAGCCGCCTGACCGGCGCAGGCCGCTCCGCCTGGTCCACCGGCACGGCCACCACCGTCGCGCCCATGACCTTCGACGAGACGGTCGGACACCTGTCCGAAGCCGGGCTGGACTTCCAGCCCGGAGACTCCGAGGGCGTCCTTCTCTACGCCGACCGCCCCCTGGACGGCCGGAGCTGGCGGTATACGGCCCTGGCTCCCACCCACACCCGGATCACCGAACTCGAAGTCCGACTAGCCGCAACACTCGGACACGGGGGGCTGTGAGCCCGATTCGCCCGGTGGCGTCCGGCCGTGACTCGCTTCCCCTGCTCCGAGTCAGGCCATCATTCAGGGGTACACGGTGAAGCCACTCATCGGAGGAAGATCATGACCGCGATATCCGAAAACAATGGCAAGCAGAGGTTCTGCAAGGTGTGTGGTACTCCGGCAGGTACGGCGAAGCTGTGCGAACGATGCAGAACCGCGTTTCCCCTGACTGACGGCGGCCTGAGCGTCGACGAAGGTGCTGCGGCGCGCCGTGTCTTCGAAGGCAGGGGAGAAGCTGGCGAGAAGTGAGCCCAACCTTGACAGGCGCGCAGGGCGTGCTGGAGACCGTCGGCCTCCGACTCGACCCAGTTCACTCCGGAACGGTGCTGAGTTCACTGCCGACGCGCCGTCACGTGTCCACCTGCGAAGGGGTCCCGGAGCGAGCGAATGGTTGCTTCCTGTCTTGGACGCTGTGCCTGCTCCAGCCGGAGGGAAGACCTACACGTAGGCGCAGGCACGGCGAGCTTTCCTTGAAGTATGTCGCCGGAAGCACTTCGTCATTCGATGGTCGTGCTGACCTTCGCTGCCCAGATCAGGGCGACGCTCTCGGGAGCCACCGCTCGTCGGCTCCGGGAACGAAGCGACGCAGCACGAACACCGCAAGGTAGCCGTCAGGGAGGCGTGGTCGGCCCTCCGCTCACTCGCCGACATCTTGCACTGCACAGCCGCCTGAGCCGGGAGAGTTCGGCTCGCAGGGTCACCTGAGGCACCGACTCGTTCTCGGCCAGCTCGATCAGCAGCTCGTCCCCGCGCGGTTCTTCCGGGCGGCGGGCCAGGGCCACGAGGATGCATCTGTGCCGCCTGCTGAGCCGGATCCTGCGGTCCACAGCTACTGGTAGCGCCTCATCCCGGACCCAGCGCGCTCAGGCGCACCCGCCCGGCGGCCGGTGCCGACAGCGCGAGGTGCGACCCGGCGGCCCGCGCCACCGCCTGCACGAAGCCCGGACTGTGCGGGTGCGCCGAGCGGTCGCCGCCCGTGATGTCCACCGCGCCTAGCGCCCGGCCGGTGTGCGGGTCGTGGAGCGGGGCCGCCGCGCGGGGTCCGTATCAGCGGCCAGCGCCACCCAGAGTCCGTCAACTCGCCCTCCGTCCCGCCTCACCCTCGTCACCGCTCTCGGCGACAACCCGGCTGCGGTGGCCGGTCGACGGAAGCTCAGGCGAGGTTGACCAGACGGAGGTAGCGGTCCCAGTCCCACAGGACGCCGGGGTCGGTGTGGTCGCTGCCGGGCACCTCATGGTGGCCGGTGATGTGCGCCCGGTCCTTCGGTATGCCGTGTCGTGCGCAGATCGCCGCGGTGAGGAGGGCCGAGCGCCGGTACATCACGTCGGTGAAGAACTCCGGCCGGTCCACCCATCCCTCGTGTTCGATGCCGATGCTGCGCGTGTTGACGTCCCAGTTGCCCGCGTGCCAGGCGATGTCCTTCTCCCTGACGCACTGCGCGACATGGCCGTCACCGGAGCGCACCACGTAGTGGGCGGAGACCTGTTTCGCCGGGTCGCGGAAGATGCCGATCGTCGGGGTGAACAACTGCTGGGCGACGTGGATGATGACGCGGTCCACCCGGCGCTCGGAAGGGTGCGCGGGGACGGTGTAGTTCGCGGCGTGGGCCGATGCCCAGAGAGCCGTCGGGTGGTCCGCGACGGCCGCCGAAGGTGTGACGGCCCGTGCCGATGCCGGCACCAGCGCCACCGCCGCGGTGGCGGCGGCCCCTTGAAGGAGCCTTCTGCGGTGCATCGCACTCCTACAGGGGCCGAGTTCGCCTATCAGGGCGACAGGTGAGGAAAAGAGGAGGCCGAAGCCGTCTCCCGCTGATGACGTACGGAAGAGGGCTCCGGTTCCTCACACCCGTCGGTGGACCTCAGCCCTGGCCCACGGCCCCCGCCAGCGCACTCGCCGGGTCGTCGTCCGCCGGACCCGCCGGCACCCAGCGGCCGCGCTCCTTGCGGTACGGCCACCACCGGCCGTCGCGGTCGTAACGGAGCTGGACATCGGCGCCCGCCACCGTCCAGCGGGCGCCCACCGCCCGCAACCGCGGCCGCTCGGCCTCCTCCCAGGCCGCGGCCAGCCGCGCGCGAGCCCGGGCGAGGGCGTCGGGGTCCGGGTCCCACTCCTCGTCCAGCACCGCCAGCGAGGCCGCCCCTCCGTACCGCCACGCGCTCACGGCCGCCTCCAGCTCGGCGCGCGGCCGACCGGACCCCTCGGCCAGCCGCTGGGCGATCCACGGCTCGGGGCGCGTGTCGGCGGCCATCCGCACCGCGTCCTGCTCCGGCGTCAGCTCCGCCGCGACCGGCTGCCGTTCATGCCCAGCAGCCAGTGCCTCCAGCAGCATCCGACGGGCCCGTACGGCACTGTCGGCGGCCAGCAGCTCCAGCGCCGCCGGGTCGAGTCCGGACGGCGGGCCCGCCTCCGTGTCCAGCGACGGCGGCAGCCCCGGTTCCTCGGGCACCGGCGGCGGGCCGGGAAGCGGCGGCAGTATGGAGCCCGCGGCGAACGCCTCGTCGGCCGGAACCCCGTACGCCTCCCGGTCCACCTCCTCCGGCGCGCCTGCCTCCGTACCGCGCACCGCAAGGGCGGCGCTGCGGACCTGCAGCTCGTCCAGCAGCCGCCGCTCACCACGCCCGCGCATCAGCAGCAGGACGAACGGATCCTCGTCCAGCAGCCGCGCCACCTGGTAGCACAGGGCCCCGGAATGGGCGCAGTGGTCCCAGGTGCCGCACGTGCACTCCGGCTCCAGGTCACCGATGCCGGGCAGCAGCTCCACTCCGGCACCCGCCGCGTCCTCCACCAGATGCGGCTCCATCTCCCGGTCGAGCAGCGCCGCGATGTGCCCGGCCCGCTCCACCGCCATGTCCAGGAAGCGGTCCCACTCCTCACCGCTCAGCTCCTGGAGCAGCACATCGCTCCGGTGACCCGTGCCGTCCCGGTCCCGTACGACGGCCGTGATCCGGCCGGGACGTACGGAGACCGCGCCCACACCGCCCTCCCGGGCCAGCCGGCGCCCCTTCTTGAGCTGTTGACCGTCCAGCGCGGTGTCCTCCAGTGCCTTGAGCCAGGCCCGGCCCCACCAGGAGGTGGCGAAACCCCTGCCCGGCGGCGGAGGCAGCGGCGCGAACGTACGCTCCGCTCCACCGCCGACGTCCGCCGCGTCCGTCCCGTACTCGTCGTCGTCGCTCATCGCGCGCCCCCTCGCAGCTCGACCAGGTCGGCCAGTTCCGCATCGGTCAGTTCGGTCAGTGCCGCCTCCCCGGAGCCGAGCACAGCGTCCGCGAGACCCTGTTTGCGCGCGAGCATCTCCGCGATCCGGTCCTCGATCGTGCCCTCGGCGATCAGCCGGTGCACCTGGACCGGCTGCGTCTGCCCGATCCGGTAGGCACGGTCCGTCGCCTGCGCCTCCACCGCCGGGTTCCACCAGCGGTCGAAGTGCACGACATGACCGGCCCGGGTGAGGTTGAGCCCCGTCCCCGCCGCCTTCAGGGAGAGCAGGAACACCGGAGCCTCGCCCGCCTGGAAGCGGCTCACCATCTCCTCGCGCCGCGCCACCGGCGTACCGCCGTGCAGGAACTGCGTAGGGACCCCGCGCTCGGACAGATGCTCCTCCAGCAACCGCGCCATCTGTACGTACTGCGTGAACACCAGTACGGAACCCTGTTCCGCCAGAATCGTGTCCAGGAGTTCGTCCAGCAGCTCGACCTTCCCCGACCGGTCCGCGATCCGCGGCCGGTCCTCCTTCAGGTACTGCGCCGGGTGGTTACAGATCTGCTTCAGCGCCGTCAGCAGCTTCATCACGAGCCCTCGCCGTTCGAATCCGTCCGCACCGGAGATCTCGGCCAGGGTCTCGCGGACCACCGCCTCGTACAGCCCGGTCTGTTCGGCCGTCAGCGACACCGCCCGGTCGGTCTCCGTCTTCGGCGGCAGCTCCGGCGCGATCCCCGGATCGCTCTTGCGGCGGCGCAGCAGGAACGGGCGCACCAGGGCCGCGAACCGCTCGGCTGCCGCCGGGTCCGCCCCGCCCTCGACAGCGGCGGCGTACCGGTTACGGAAGGTGGAGAGCCGGCCCAGCAGCCCGGGCGTCGTCCAGTCCAGGATCGCCCACAGCTCGGAGAGGTTGTTCTCCACGGGCGTTCCGGTGAGGGCGACGCGGGCCCGGGCGCCGATGGTGCGCAGCTGTTTGGCCGTTGCCGCGTGCGGGTTCTTCACGTGCTGCGCCTCGTCCGTGACGACCATGCCCCAGGAAGCGGCCGCCAGGCGGGCCGCGTCCAGACGCATCGTGCCGTACGTCGTCAGCACGAACTCGCCGTCCACCAGCCCCTCCAGGGACCGTGACGCCCCGTGGAAGCGGCGTACAGGCGTGCCCGGGGCGAACTTCTCGATCTCGCGCTGCCAGTTGCCCATCAGGGACGTCGGACAGATCACCAACGTCGGTCCGGCCGCGTCGCGGTCGCTCTGGCGATGCAGATGCAGAGCGATGAGCGTGATCGTCTTGCCCAGGCCCATGTCGTCGGCGAGGCAGGCGCCGAGGCCGAGCGAGGTCATGGTGTTCAGCCAGTTCAGACCGCGCAGCTGGTAGTCGCGCAGCGTCGCGGTGAGCGCCTCGGGCTGTCCGACCGACTGCTCGGCAGCGGACTCCGGATCGGCCAGCCGCTCGCGCAACCGGTCCAGCCAGCCTGTCGCCGCCACCTCCACGCGGCGCCCGTCCACCTCCGTGGAGCCGGTCAGCGCCGCGCTCAGCGCATCGATCGGGATGACCTTGCGGTCCTGGGCCTGCCGGGCTCGGTGGGCCTCCTCGGGGTCGATGAGGACCCACTGGTCACGCAGCCGCACGATCGGTCGACTGGACTCGGCCAGCCGGTCCAGTTCCTCGCGGCTCAGCTGCCGGTCGCCGAGTGTGAACCGCCAGTCGAACGCGAGCAGGGCGTCGGCGGACAGGAACGAAGGAGTGTCCGCGACGGCCCGTCCCCGCCGTCCGGCTTCCTCTCCTCCGTACTCCTTTCCTTCCTCGGTATCGCCGTCCTGGCCGGCCGGGCCGATGACGGCTCGTGCGGTCAGCTTCCGCGCCAGCTCCTTGGGCCAGTGCACCTGCACGCCTGTGGCGGCCAAGGCGCGCGAGGCGGGGCCCAGCAGCTCGGCGATCTCCTCGTCGGCGGGCTCCACGGCGTCCGGTACGGCGGCGGAGAGCAGCGGGGCCAGTGGGGGCCAGGCGCGGGCGGCCCGGCGCAGGGCGAGGAGGGCGTCCATCCGGGCCCGTGGCCCGAACGCCGCCGCACTCCGCGTGCCGCCCGCCCACACCTCTGCCGCGTCGGCGACCAGGGAGGGGTCGCTGACGCTGTGGATCTGCAGCACGGCACGGAAAGAAGGCGCCGCGTCGTCATAGGAGGGGTTATCGGTATGGGAGTCTGCGTCGGCGCGGGAGTGGATGTCGGTGTGCGCGGTGGTGACGGTGGCTGTGGTTCCGGTGACCTCGATACGCAACGAGAGCCGCACCCCGGCATCGTGACCGGCCGCCACGTCGGCGGCCCAGGCCCGTCCTTGGGGCAGGTGCTGCGGTTCCGGGGCGGCGAACGCGGGGCCCGCCGCCGCGAATCCGGCTGCGGGCGTCCGGGGCAGCCCGTCCGCCACCGCGTCCAGGAACGCCCGCAACAGCCGTTCCGGCTCGGGCAGTAGCTGCGGCCCGTCCGCCGCCTGGCCGGTCTCCAGTGGGGTCGCGTGGGCGGCGGGCGGCATCGACGCGGCCAGATCCCGGATCCGCTCCAGGTCTCCGGCGGCCAACGGCCCGACCCGCCAGGCGTCCTGGTCGGTAGGGCTCAGCCCGGGCAGCAGGAGCCCGCGGGCGACGAGCTGCAGCCCGAGCAGCGCGGCCGCGCCCCAGAAGGCGGTCGCGGGGGAGGCCTGCGCGTCGGCCCGCGCCCGGGTCAGCACCGGCAGGGCCTCCCGTAGCGGAAGGCGCAGGGCAGGAACGGTACGGCGCCGGGCGCCGGCCTCGGCCACGGTGAGTTCCGACAGGACCCCGGGCGCGTCGGGAGGGGTGCTCCCGTCCGGGTTCCAGAAGGCGATCAGTCCGGTACGGGACGGATCCGCGGGGATGAAGACCGCGGAGCAGCGGGACAGCTCGGAAATCTCGGAGGGCGTTGCCGCAGGGTGCCGGTGCACAGGAATGTCAGATTCCTCAAATTTGACTAGTGGGTCGGGGTCGGAGGGTACTCCGCTCGAAGGGGCGACGTGCCACTCTCCGCTGTGACCTGGGTCACTCTCCTGTCTCCGCTGTGTCGAGCGCGTGGTGAGGGTGCAGCTGGCACCACCACGGATTACGGGGGTCTGCCCCAGGGAGAACCGGGTGGTGGCGCCATGGCTGCCACAAGCCTCCGATCCGTACGTTTAGCCAGGTCAGCACCCATGTCCGAGATACCGGAGACCTCATGTCCCAGGCAACAGCCACCGTCGCGGACCCCGCCGGTGACAGCAGTTCGGACCGGACCGGCCCGCCTGCTGCCGGCAGTGATTTCGCCCCTTTGCTCCGCGTTGTGAAGGGGCAGGGCCTTCTCGAACGACGTACCGGGCGGTACGCATGCGGCATCGCGGCCAACCTGGTGGCCTTGGGCGGAGTGATCACTGCTTTCGTTCTGCTGGGCGACACCTGGTGGAGCCTGTTCCTCGCCCTTCCTCTGGCGGTCCTGTGGACCCGCACGGCTTTCGTCGCCCATGACGCGGGCCACGCCCAGATAACCGGTGGCCGCAGGACGAGCAGATTGATCGGCCTGGTCCATGCCAACCTGCTCCTCGGCATGAACGAGGCCTGGTGGAACGACAAGCACGTCCGTCACCACGCCAACCCCAACCACGTCGACAAGGATCCCGATGTCGGCGTCGGCGCCCTGGTCTGGACCCAGAAGCAGGCGGCGCAGCGTGCGGGATTCGCCCGCTGGCTGACTCGCAACCAGGCCCGGCTGTTCTTCCCGATGCTGCTGCTCGAAGGCATAGCCCTGAAGGTTTACGGGTTCCAGTTCCTGGGCCGCCAGCCGGCGCGGGAGCGTGTGGTGTCGGCGCTGCTGATGACCGCGCACCTCGCGCTGTACGCGACGCTGCTGCTGACCGTCCTGTCCCCGGGCAAGGCGCTCGTCTTCGCTCTGCTGTTGCACGCGCTGTTCGGTCTCCACCTGGGGCTGGCCTTCGCCCCGAACCACAAGGGCATGGAGATGCCCGACCCGGACGGGGAGCGCTGGGGCCATCTTCAGCGCCAGGTCCTGACCTCACGCAATGTGCGCGGCGCGATCCTCACCGACTGGTTCCTCGGCGGCCTGAACTACCAGATCGAGCACCACCTGTTCCCGAGCATGCCCCGGCCGCACCTGCGGCTGGCCCAGCCCCTGGTCAAGGAGCACTGCAGGAGCATCGGCATGCCGTACACGGAAACCGGACTGATCGAGTCCTACCGGCAGGCGCTGGCCCATATGCACGAGGTCGGTGAGCCGCTGCGCTGACGGCAGACCGGGCGCGGGGTAGGCGGGCGCTCGCGAGGGTGTGGCGAGCGACAGGACGCGGGACGGGAACGGGGAACAGGACGGGCGGTCGCGGGAGACAGTAGGGGAACGTAAGAACGGACAGACGCGTTGACACAACGGGAGCGGCGCCGGCCGCGAAGGAGGCGTGAACCATGTCGAACGGTGCGAAGGTCGCTGTCGCGGGGGTGGTGGCCGCGGCCATCCTGTGGCCCCTGATCGGATTCTGGTGGGCGCTGCTGGTGGTGATCGGCGTCCCCGTCGCGGGCTACCTGCTGCTGGACCCGTCCCAGCGACGCAGACTGCGCAGGATCAACCGCAAGGAAATCGGTCGCTGAGCCCGGCGCGTGAGACGGCGGTGGGCCGCCGATCCCCTCAATTCCCGAGGTGCTGATCCCCGGAATCAGCAGGAGTTGACGTCTGGATTCGCCGCTAACTGATTTCTGGCACCACCACAGTCGGGGCCTGCGACCGGATTGCGCTCACGCCGGATGCGGAGCCAGTGCGTCCAGGGCCTCCAGGAGGCCGGGCAGTGCGGGTCCGCGGCCGACGGGCAGTACCTCGCTCGGCTCCTCGTCCAGCAGGATCAGCGCTATGTCGTCGGTCCTGGCCACCATCGACCACCCGGGCCCGTCGACGCGCAGGATGCGGGCGTCGGCCGAGGCGAAGACGGAGCGGATCCGGCCCGGTGGCGGCGGAGTATTCGTGTAGGCGAGAGCTTCCGACAGGGCTCGTCGCACGCCGGGATGCTGACCGGACGCAGCGGCACCGGGCTCAGCGTCCCCATCGGTGGCCGAGTCACCGTCTCCAGGCGCGGCGGGCGCCTCGGCCGCACCGGGCCCACCGGGTGCGGGTGCATGGTCCGCACCGGCTTCACCGTCCGCACCGGCCTCGCCGGCTCCACCGGACTCCCCGCTTTCGCTCGACTCTCCGTCCACCCGGACGAACTCCGCATCGTCGATCTGCTCCCGCCACACCGCCCACCGCTCCGCGATCTCGTCGGCGCCCAGCCGCCGCTGCGCGGGGCCCCAGGATTCCGTGTCCGGAGGAGTCAGCGGCGCGGGGCCCACACCGTCCGTACGAGGGTCGTGCGGTGCGGGCACTCCGGGTGCGGCGACCGCCAAGGCCAGCGGCCAGCCGGGGAGCGCGCACACCACGGAGCGCTCGTCGGGGGAGAGGTCGTACTCCATACCGCAGTCCCAGGCGGCGATGGCGACGGCGACCAGGGAGACGTCCTCGACGACCACGGTCCAGCGGGCGCCACCGCCGTCCTGCCCGAGGACGAGACCGTAACCCTCCTCGTACGGTTCAAGGGCGAGCGCTCCGCAGGCGGCCACGTAGTCGTCGCCCAGGACGCTCGGGAACCGGGCAGGGGTCAGCAGCACCGCGGTCAGCACCAGCAGCGCGTCGTCGTCGGCGTCCGCACCGGCCACAGTGTCCTCCTCGTCCCTGATCCCTGATCCCTGGTCTCTGGTGCCCGGTCCTTGGCTCTTGGTCCAGTCAACGCTCGGCCGCCCGCCGTCCGGGCCCGCCGCACATCATCTGTCGGCGCACCTTAACTACTCGGTAACCCCGCCGTCGAGGCCCCGGCAGGCAGCACGGAGCAGGATCCGTCGGTCTCTCGGCCGGGTCGCTGTGGCCGGGAAGGACCGGGGCGCAGGGGACAGGCCGCCATAGAATCGGGGCTCCGGACGAGCGAGGGGAAGAGCATGGTTCAGCGGTACGACCGGCTGAAGGAGATTCAGCGACTCGACCCGGAGCGGGACTTCCTGGAGATCTACCGCCTCACCGTCACCTACGAGTTCCCCTGGGACATCACGCGTGCCCTCGAACTCGCCCTCTACCGCACCTATGCCGTGCCCAGCATCGGCCGACTCCTTGACGAGACAGCGGAGTTGACCGAGCGTTCACAGAAGCGGTACGACGACACCGCGCTGCTCCTCGATACCGTGGTGGAGCACGGATTCGACACGGAGGAGGGCCGCACGGCCGTCCGCCGGATCAACCAGATGCACCGCAGCTACGACATCAGCAACGACGACATGCGGTACGTCCTGTGCACCTTTGTCGTCACACCGAAGCGCTGGCTGGACGAGTACGGCTGGCGCCGGCTCTCCGACCACGAGCTGAGGGCCTTCGCCGCCTACTACCGCACCCTGGGCTCCCGCATGGGGATCAAGGACCTCCCGCAGAGCTATGAAGACTTCGAGCGCACCCTCGACGCCTACGAGCGGGAGCACTTCGGCTGGGACGAAGGAGCCCGCCGGGTCTCCGACGCGACCCTGGCGCTCATGGGCTCCTGGTACCCGGCGCCGCTCGCCCCGCTGGTCCGGGGCGCCAGCCTCGCGCTCCTGGACGATTCCCTGCTTCGGGCGTTCCGTTACGAGCGCCCGGGGCCCGTGGCCCGTGGGCTGACCCGGGGCGCTCTGCGCCTGCGCGCCCGCGCCGTCCGCCTCCTGCCGCCCCGGCGCACGCCGCACTACGCCCGCCAGAACCCGGAGATCAAGGGCTATCCGAACGGGTACGAGGTCGCCGCCCTCGGCACGTTCCCCGCCCCGGGCGTACGTGGCTGCCCGGTTCCTGGCCACCGGCGGCCGTCGGAGGCATCCGCCGAGTGACTCCAGGGTGGCCCGAGGTCCGAGGTCCGAGCGTCCGCCGCCCCGACCGTCCGGCGGATGCTGAGGACATCACCGCGCCACGAGTGCGTGTGTGTACCGGACGGAACCGGGACGAGCGCCGACCCCGGGACCAGGTTCGTGGTGCGTCAGGGCTGACGTACGGCGAGGGCGAGGAAGCGGTCGTCCTCGTCGGTGTACGAGTCCAGCCGCCAGCCGGAACCGGCCAGCAGGGCCCGCAGCCCGGGCTCCGCCCGCAGGTCGTCGTCGGTGAGCGTGCGCCCGTGGCGCGCGGCCAGGGCGGCCCGGCCGATCGGGTGGAACAGCGCCAGCACTCCGCCCGGCCGCACCACCCGGGCGAGCTCCGCCGTATCGGCCTCGGGGCGGGCCAGATGCGAGATCAGCCCGGCCCCGAACACCGCGTCCAGAGCCCCGTCCCGCAGCGGCAGCCGGGCGACGTCGGCCCGGATCAGCGTCCCGCTCTCCGTCCGCCCCGCCCGTACCGCTTCCTCCAGCATCGCGGGCGTGAGGTCGACGCCCAGCACGGTGCCGCGCGGACCGACCACCGCGCGGAGGGCCGGAAGCGCACGCCCCGTACCGCAGCCCGCGTCGAGCACGGCGTCCCCCGGCCGCAGGCCGAGCAGACCGGCCGCGGCGGCGTACGCCGGGCCGTCGTCGGGAAACCGGCTGTCCCAGCCAACCGCGCGCGGGGTGAAGAAGTCCAGGACGTGCGTGTGGTCATCGGTCATACGGAGATGATCGCGCAGTCGGCACCGGCGCGGAACGCCTCGGAGCGGCGGGCCGAGCGCAGTCGTCACACAGCCTCGGGCGACACCGCCGGGTGCCCGGACATGTCTCTGTCCGGGCACCCGGAAACGTACGTACTGCTCAGACGTTGACGCCGTAGTCGGAGGCGATGCCGGCGAGCCCCGAGGCGTAACCCTGGCCGACGGCCCGGAACTTCCACTCCACGCCGTGCCGGTACAGCTCACCGAAGACCATCGCCGTCTCGGTGGAAGCGTCCTCGCTCAGGTCGTACCGAGCCAGCTCCACGCCGTTCGCGCGGTTCACCACGCGGATGAACGCGTTGCGTACCTGGCCGAAGCTCTGGCCACGGCTCTGGGCGTCATGGATGGAGACCGGGAACACGATTTTCGCGATCTCGGCGGGGACCGAGGCCAGGTCGACCTCGACCGACTCGTCGTCGCCCTCGCCCTCACCCGTCAGGTTGTCACCGGTGTGGCGGACGGAACCGTCGGGGCTGTTGAGGTTGTTGTAGAAGACGAAGTGGGCGTCGGAGAGTACCTTGCCCGTCTCGGAGCACAGCAGCGCACTGGCATCCAGGTCGTGATCGGCTCCGGTCGTGGTCCGTACGTCCCAGCCGAGGCCGACCGTCACGGCCGTCAGGCCGGGGGCCTCCTTCGACAGGGAGACGTTGCCGCCCTTCGCCAGGCTCACACCCATGTATTTCCTCCAGTGTTCCGTCGGTCCGCACGTCTGATCGGTCGGTCCCTAGATCCTGATCCGTGCTGTGTCGCTGTCACTACATGTGCCGCTACTGGTACGAACGCCCCGCGCGGCCATCAAGGTTCCCGGATTGCGCAAACCATGAAATGAACGGCGGCCGAGCGCCCGGTCCGGGGCGCCGGGTCCCGAGGTGGACTCAGCAGGCTTCCTCGTCCTTCATGGCCTTCGCCTCGCTCTTGAGGATGCGCATCGACCTCCCCAAGGCGCGGGCGGTGTCCGGCAGCTTCTTCGAACCGAAGAGCACGATCACCACGATGGCCAGGATCAACAGGTGCCAGGGCTCCAGGCCGTTGCGCAACATTCTGGTCCCGCCCTTCTCTCCGTCCACGCGACAGCAGTTGCCGCGTACGACAACACTTGCCGCATTGCGCAACTGTACAACTTTCGCTCTGAGGCCGGACGGCCACCCCTCAGCGCTCGGCGACGGCCTGGCGTAGGCCCGGCTCCGGTTCGGCGTCGGCTGCCCGACGCCGTTCGTAGCGCCTCCGCGCGGCCGTGAGACCGACCGCGTACAGGCTCAGCACCGAGCCGAGCAGCAGGTAGTAGAGAGGCGGCAGAGCGCTCATCCCCAGCCAGAGACCCAGCGGGGTCAGGGGAAGCAGCACGCCGACCACCGCGAGCCCGGCCGCCGCCGCCCGCAGCGGACCTCCGGCCCGCCGCTCGGCGGTGCTGCGACCGGTCCGGAGCAGGACCATCACCAAGGCCTGGGTCAGCAGGTTCTCGGTGAACCACCCGGCATGGAACGCCGCCTCGCCGTCGGAACCGGCCGCATTGTGGAGAGCGAGGGCCAGCACGCCGAAGGTGGCGAGGTCGGCGGCGGTGTTGAGCAGTCCGAAGCCGGTGATGAAGCGCAGGAAGTCGCGGGAGCGCAGGATCGTGGGCCGACGGAGGACGGACGCGCCCGGGCGGTCGAACGCGAAGGCGAGCTGTGCCGCGTCGAAGCAGAGGTTCTGTACCAGCACCTGCGCCGGGAGCATCGGGAGGAAGGGCAGCATCAGTCCGGCCGTCAGCATGGCGATGACGTTGCCGAGGTTGGAGGAGAGGGTGATGCACAGATAGGTGGCGATGTTCCCGCTGCTGTGCCGCCCGGCCAGCACCGCGCGGTCGATCGCGGTGAGGTCCTTCTCCGCCAGCACGACGTCGGCCGCCTCGCGCGCCACATCGACGGCGTTGCGCGGGCAGATGCCGACGTCGGCCGCGTGCAGAGCGGGCAGATCGTTGACGCCGTCGCCGAGGAACCCGATGGTGTGCCCGCCGGCGCGCAGCGCCGAGACGATCCGCGCCTTGTGCTCAGGGGTGCACCGCGCGAACACGGTCGCCCGGTCCGCGACCCGCGCCAGCTCCGCGTCCGACAGCGTGTCCACCAGCTCGGCCGTCACCACGTCCCCGTGCCCGCCCGTCGCGTCCGTGCGCAGCCCCAGCTCCTCGCATGCGCGGGCCGCCGTGCCCGGGTGGTCGCCGGTCAGTACCTTGACGGTCACTCCGCGCCGGGCCAGTACGCCGAGGGCCTCGGCGGCGCTCGGCGCGGGGACGTCCCGCAGGGCGACCAGGCCCACGAAGGTCAGACCGCGCTCGTCCGCCGGCGTGTACGCGCCATGCCGGGCGGGCCGGTCGGCGCGGGCCACGGCCAGCAGGCGCAGCCCCGACTCCGCCTTCCGGGCCGCGAGGGCGAGCAGCCGCTCCCGCTCGTCCCCGTCCAGCGCGCACCGCTCCAGCACCGCCTCCACAGCCCCCTTGGTCACCAGCGTGTGGACGTTGAGCCGGCCAGGCCGCCGGACCACCGCGGTCGCGACCCGCCGCACCGGATCGAAGGGCAGCGCGGCCACCCCTTCGTACGCCGAAGCCTCCAGGTGCTCCGCCTCCTCCGCCGCGTCCAGCACCGCCTCGTCAAGGGCGTCCGGTGCGGGCAGCTCCGCCAGCTGGAGCGTCCGCAACGCGCTGAGCGCGGCCCACCGCAGCACCTCGGGATCGGGCCGGTCCGAGCCGTCGACCGCCGCCGCGACGACAGGCCGGTCCTCGGTCAGCGTGCCTGTGTCCAGGCACAGCACATCGACGGCGCCCAGGTCGTGCAGGGCGGGCAGCCGTTTGACGATGACTCCGTTGGTACGGGCGAGCCGGGCCGCGCCCCGGGCCAGGGCCGTCGTGACGATGACGGGCAGCATCTCCGGTGTGAGCCCCACCGCCACGGCCACGGCGAACGGCAGTGTCTCCAGCCCCCGCCCCCGCAGCGCGGCGTTGGCCATCAGCACCAGCGGCGGGGTCAGCAGCATGAACCGGATCAGCGTCCAGGAGATGCCTTGCACCGACCGGTCGAAGGCGCTGGCGCCTCGCTGCCGGGCCCGGCCGTCGTACGCGGCGGCGAATCTGGTCGCCGCTCCGGTGGCCACGATCACCGCCGTACCGCTGCCGGAGGTGACACTGCTGCCCTGGAAGCACAGCTGTGGCTGCGCGAAGGGCCCGGCCCCGGCGAGCGCGGGATCCGGTACGTCGAGAGGGTGCTTCGCCACCGGCGCCGACTCGCCGGTCAGGGCCGACTGGTGCACCGTGAGCCCGCCGGCGCGCAGCACCTGCACATCGGCCGGTACGAGATCGCCCGGCCCCAGCCGGATCACATCACCGGGCACGAGATCGGCCACCGGAACTTCCCGCTCCAGGGGCGCGGCGTCCGCCGAGCTCCGGCGCACCACGGTCGCCGTGGTCGCCACGAGTTCCCTGAGCGCGGCCGTCGAACGGTCGGCGCGGTGCTCCTCGGCCGAGCGCAGCAGGCAGCTGACCACGACCAGCGCGAGGATCACACAGGCCGTGCCCCACGCGGAGACGACGGCCGAGACCAGTCCCAGACAGAGCAGTACGGAGGTGAAGGGATCCCGGAGGCTGCGGACGAAACGCCGGGGCCAGGGGACCGGCCGCGAGGCCGGCAGGACGTTCTCGCCGAATCTGGTCAGCCGCTCCTCGGCCCGCGTCTCCACCAGGCCGCGCGGACCGCTGTCCAGCGAGCGCAGTATCTGGAGGGACGTCTTCACCCGTGGCCGGCCCGGTCCTCCGAGGGGCGGCGGACCCGCGGTAGCGGGTTCCGTGCCGGTGCTGAGAGGTACGGGCTCCGACGCGGACGGGTCGGCGGCCGGGAACGGTGTCACGGTGGCCGGTGTGCCGGGGGTGGTCCGGCCGGATCCCGCGGCTGGGCTGCCCTCAGGCACCGAGCTCACGCAGGCGGACGGGCTCGTCCTGGGCCAGGTGGCCGGCGCGTTCGGCGAGCTGGCCGACCATGAGCCGGACGACCGTCACCACGTCGGGGTCGTCGACCAGATAGACCTGCCGGCGGCCCTCACGGCGCGAACGGACGAGACCGGCCAGCTTGAGCTTGGTCAGATGCTGGCTCACGGAAGGGAGCGTGCCGCCAACCCGCTCGGCGAGGCCCGTCACATCGCTCTCGCCCTGAGCCAGCGCCCAGACGATGTGCAGCCTCGCGGGAGTCGCCAGAAGCCCGAAGGCGGCCGCGGCCTCGGCCAGCACCTCGGCGGGCGGATCCTGGAAACCGCCGCCGGCACCTGTCGACACGCTTGTTCTCCCGTCCATGGGCCGCCCGCTCGGACCTGTCACCGCATCCGTCGCCGCGGCCGAAAGAAACCAGTGTAGAGGCCATGCCGAAGAAGGACGAGATACGGCAGGAGTGGGCGGGCGGGGTCCGCATCGATCAAGAACGATCAACCGCCTCCGGTCGTCCAGCCGGTTGCCATGCTGTCCGGACAGCGGTGTCCGAACGGTCGAACAGAGCTTCGCCAGGCGTGTGCGGCTCAATCGCGGGAGAAGTGGTCGATGCCCTCCGAATACGAATACGTCGAGAACACGCACAGCAGCCGGAGCACCCGCAGCGACTACGGTCACGACGATTCCGCCATGGCGCTGAAGATCCTGGTGGCCGGTGGCTTCGGAGCCGGGAAGACGACCTTGGTCGGCGCGGTCAGCGACATCCGGCCGCTGCGGACCGAGGAACCGCTGAGCGCGGCCGGGCGCGATGTGGACGATACGGAAGGGGTGGCGCGGAAGAGCGCCTCGACCGTAGCGATGGATTTCGGCCGTATTACGATCCACGCCGGTCTGTCGCTGTACCTGTTCGGCACACCGGGCCAGGACCGCTTCTGGTTCCTGTGGGACGAACTGTCCGAAGGCGCGCTGGCGGCGGTCGTCCTCGCCGACACCCGGCGCCTCGATAACTGCTTCGCGGCCGTCGACTACTTCGAGCGCCGCCGCATACCGTTCGTCGTCGCCGTCAACCGCTTCCCCGGAGCGCGCGTCTACGCCGAGCACGACGTCTCGCACGCCCTCGACCTGGACCGGGGCACGCCCGTCGTGCTCTGCGACGCACGCGTCCGGGACTCCGGGAAGGACGTCCTGATCCGTACGGTCGAGTACGCCGGGCGGGTCCACACCGCCCGGCTCCTCGACTCCGTGAGCTGACCGCCGACGGCGGCGAACGGCCGTTCAGTCGGCCATGTCCGCCAAGGCGATCACCTTGTCGATCCGCACCCGCACCACCAGCTCACCGGCCACCCCGTTGCGCCGGCCGAACTCCTCTGCGGCCTCCGGCCCGACGTAGCGTCCGGCGATGCGCGTCGCCCACCGCAGCAGCTCCTCAGGGTCCTCGCTCAGATCCGCGTGTCCCTGCACCACGGCGAACGCGTACGGCGGCCGATCGTCGTCGACGCACACGGAGACCCGCCCGTCGCGCTCCAGATTGCGGCCTTTCACACTCTTCTTGCCGGTGTTGAAGACCAGTGAGTCGCCGTCGAGCAGGAACCAGACGGGTGCGATGTGCGGACTGCCGTCGGCCCGCACGGTCGACACCTTCGCGGTGCGGGTGCCCTCGGAGACGAAGGCCCGCCATTCTTCATCGGTCATGTGGTGTGCCATGCGCTCATCCTCGGCTCGTTCGCCGCATGGCGCGAAGCGGCGCCCCGGGAGGCGGGTGGCGCTTGCCCGTACGGAGGCGGTACGCGAGGCTTACGCGCGTAGCGGGGAACGGGGAACGAAGGCACGGGGAGGACGAGCAGATGGCGCTTGACCGGGGACTTGACTGGCTCCTTGACGATCTCACCAGCAGGGTGCAGTACATACGGCACGCCTTGGTGCTGTCCAACGACGGTCTGGTCACCGGGGCCAGCACCGGACTGGCCCGCGAGGACGCCGAACACCTGGCCGCGGTCTCCTCCGGCCTGCACAGCCTGGCACGCGGTTCGGGCCGGCACTTCCGGGCCGGGCGGGCCCGCCAGACCATGGTCGAGTTCGACGAGGCATTGCTCTTCGTGACCGCGGCGGGCGACGGCAGCTGCCTGTGCGTGCTGACCGCCGCCGAGGCCGACGTCGGGCAGGTGGCGTACGAGATGACCTTGCTCGTCAACCGGGTCGGCGAGCACCTCGGCGTATCGGTCCGCCAGAGCGGCCCCGAGGACGAGAAGCCCTTCTGAAATTCCTCTGAGGCCGGTCTGAACTGCACCTTTCTTCGACCGAGGAGAGTTATCCACAGGCCGGAGCGGAGGTGACCTCGCTCGGCTACCGTGATCACGGAGAGTAATTCGACGTTCACGGGGAGGACGGTCATGACGGTCAAGGAAGTGATCCGCGCGCGGGCCGAGGTCGCGCACGAAAACCGGGGTGGCGAGGGAAGCCGGGACGAGGTCGCGCACGCCTTGTCGGACACATCGGCGGCCGGGACGGCTGCGGCGGCCACGGTGGCCGCCGGGCGGGCGGTGCAGGAACTGGGGCTCAGGCGCAGCGAGTTCGAGCTCGCCGTGCACCTCGGGCTGATCGCGGTCACCGCCGGGCCCGGCGGCGGGAGGCCGCGGGTGCGTGAGCGGGAGATCGCACGGCTGCGCGAAGACCCGGGATTTCCCGACGGGTTGGCCGAGCGGGTGCGCACCGTCGGCACGGCGGAGGGCGCCGCTCTGCTCGGCATCGCTCCGGCGCGGTTCACCAGGCTGGCACGGGCGGGGTGCTTCTCGCCGGTCACGTTCTATCTCAACCGGTACCGCGCGGTGGTCTGGCTCTATCTCGCGGACGAGCTGGCCTCGTTCGCGGTGCGCGAGCCCGAGCTGCTCGCCGGCCGCACGCCGCCCGGGCTGCGCACGATGCTGGAGGCGGGCGGCGACCGGAGGGCACGGAACTGGCGGACCCAGCGCATCGAGCGGCTGCTGAAACGGACGGAAGACCCCTGGGCGAGGGCGGCGATCGAGGCGTCCACGCTGGACGCCGCGCATCTGGCGGAGGTGGTCGACGACCCTTACGAGCGTGCCTATCTCGTACGGGTCAGGCCCGAGCCCGTCTTCGGGCGGCCGGGTTCCCTGGCGGCCAAGGAGACCATGGGGGAGCTGATGCTGGCGGACGATCCGGACGAGCTCCTGTGGCGGCGGATCAGCCTGACGCTCAGTCTGGACCGCGCCCGTGACGACCGGCCGGCCCCACACCCGGGCGACGACCCGGAGGCGCGGAGGGCGGCCGCAGTTCCGTTCTCCACCCCTCGCCCGGCACCACCACGCGCTCAGCCCGTCGCGGAGACGGCGCCGCTCCCGTCGTCCCTCTCCTCGGACTTGTCCTCCGGTGTGCGGGAGCCTGGCGGAAAACGGCTGCTGGCCAGGCTGGGATGGCGCCGGTGGACCGCCGGATAGCCATTGGCGGACAGGTACTCGCGTTCGGCATCATGACCGGATGTTGATCAGGGAAGCAATCACCGAGGACTGGCCCGCCATCTGGCCGTTCTTCCACGGGATCATCGCCGCGGGCGAGACCCTCACCTATCCGCTGGACCTCGGGAAGGAGGACGCACAGGGCTGGTGGTTCGTCGCCGCGCCGAGCCGGGTGGTCGTCGCCGTCGACGACGCGGGAGAGGTCCTCGGTACGGCGAAGATGAACCGGAACCACATGGGCAACGGTTCGCACGTGGCCAGCGCCACGTACATGGTCGACCCCGTCCACTCGGGCAAGGGAGTGGGGCGGGCCCTGTGCGAGTACTCAGTCGAGTGGGCCAGGACGTCGGGTTACCGGGCGATGCAGTTCAACGCGGTCGTCGAGACGAATACGCGGGCGGTCAAGCTGTACGAGTCCATCGGCTTCGAGGTGATCGGCACGCTTCCCGAGGGGTTCGACCATCCGACCGAGGGCTATGTGGGCCTGCACATCATGCACAAGGCCCTCTGAAACCTCCGCTCGGCGCCGTCCGTCGACGGCACTTGCCTCTCCTTGGACCGTCGGCGGACAGTGGCGCGAAGTCGCTGTCCACCTTGTCTGAAGTGGCGGAGGTATGCCTGGAGTTCGTCCGGCGGGTGACGCACGGGGCAGGTGCGTCCTCCCGGGGTGATGGCAGTACTGTGCGCCCCACCGCCATCCGGGCGATGAGATTCAGCTGGAGGACGTATCCATGACCATACCCAGGAGATCGTGGCGTGGCGCGGGAGCACTCGTGGCCGCTGCGGTCGTCGGTCTGACCGGAGGCGTCATCTCCGCCGGTCCGGCTGCGGCTCACACCTCCACCTGGGCCGTGACCTGCGATGAGGTGACCATCGGCCTCAAGTACTACACGCCGAACGTTCCCAACACGGTGACCGTCACGGTGGACGGCAAGGAGCTGCTGCCCACCGAGACGTTCGGCAAGGAGTTCAGCAAGAAGTTCACGCTTCCCGAGCACTCCGAGCAGCTGACCGTGCGACTGGTCGTCAAGGACGGCAGCAAGGGCGGCCAGCACTCGTTCGAAGACGAGAAGACGGCTGAGGTGTGCGAGGGGGAGGAGAACCCCACGCCGCCGACCGAGCCCACGCCGGCGGAGCCGACTCCTGAGGAGCCGACGCCGACCGAGCCGGCCGTGCCCGCC
The DNA here is from genome assembly GCF_040614075.1 of Streptomyces sp. NPDC006174. NCBI lineage: Bacteria > Bacillati > Actinomycetota > Actinomycetes > Kitasatosporales > Streptomycetaceae > Streptomyces > Streptomyces sp. NPDC006174. Next base: position 390,234 of record NZ_JBEXTJ010000004.1, read on the forward strand.
CCGAGCGAGAGCTCGCCGCCGCTGGCCGAGACCGGTTCGTCCTCCACCACGCCGGTCATCGGTGGCGCCGCTCTCGCGGTGCTGCTCGCCGGTGGCGGGATCCTGTGGGCCGTCCGTAAGCGGCGTACCGCCTAGAGCTGACGCCTGAGCGTTCGGCGTCGCTCCTGCCCTCCGAGGCGGTGAGCGGCGACGGTCCGCCCGAGGTGCCGGAGCCGCCGGTCGAGGGGCGTGCCGCATCATCTTCAGCGATGCGGCACGCCCCTCATCGCTGTCCGGCGGGTGGAACCTGCTCGACGGTGGCGGCCGGTAGCGGCGCGGTGGCGGGCGGGGGAGCGGGACCGATCTCGCACCAGACGGCCTTGCCCTCGCCACGGGGTTCGATGCCCCAGCGGGTGGCGACCGCGTCGAGAAGGAGCAGCCCCCGGCCCGACGTCGAGGTCTCTCCAGGCGTACGCCGCCGGGGCCAGGCACTCGACCGGTCCTGCACCGAGAGCCGGATCCGCCGCACCGGATCGGGCAGGACCTCCAGGGTCAGGACGGCCCCGCCCTCCGTGTGCAACAGGACGTTCACCAGCAGCTCACCGGTGACCAGTTCGGCGTCATCGGCGAACTCGGCCATGTCCCAGTCGGCGAGCGCCTGGCGCACGATGGCCCGGGCGTCCGACAGCCCTTCCGGGTCCGCCTGATGGATGTACTGGTGCAGCCGCGGCGCGTGCGAGGACCCGACATCGGGGCTGCGCCGCAGGACCAGGAGCGCAACGTCGTCCCCCGACCCCCAGCGCTCCCAGAGCCGGTCCGAGAGATGGTCGGCCAGTGCCTCGGCCCCTGCGGGCCCCGCGCTCACCTCGTTGCGCAGTGCGTCCACGCCTGTGTCCAGGTCGGCGCCCGGCTCCTCCACCAGACCGTCCGTGTACAGCACGAACGTCTCTCCGGGCACCAGGTCGAGCCGGGTCTCCGGGTACTCCTCGTCCTGGAACTCCGTGGAGATGCCCAGCGGCAGACCGCCGCGCACCTGCGGTGTGCCGACCCGGCCGTCGGTATGGCGGATCAGCGGCCCGAGGTGCCCGGCCCGGACCACCCGCGCCGCTCCCGTCGCCAGGTCGACCTGGGCGTAGGTGCAGGTCGCGAAGCGGTCGGTGTCCAGTTCGGAGAGGAAGCGCGAGGCCCGCGCCAGCACGGTCGCCGGCGGATGCCCCTCGGCGGCGTACGCGCGCAAGGCGATGCGCAGCTGGCCCATGATCGCGGCGGCGTGGGTGTCGTGGCCCTGGACGTCTCCGACGACGAGCCCGTAACGGTTCTTGGGCAGGGCGATCACGTCGTACCAGTCGCCACCGACCTGCCGTCCGCTCCAGGCGGCGTGGTAGCGCACCGCGATCTCGCCGCCCTCGATGTCCTGTATGCGAGGCGGGAGCATCGCGGACTGGAGCTGAGTGGCGAACTCCCGTTCCTCGTCGAAGAGCATCGCCCGCTGGAGCGACTGTGCCACGATGGCCGCGAGACCGAGGCACAGGATCCGCTCGTCGGCGTTGAAGACCGTGCGCTCCCGGTAGAACAGGGCGAGCCCGCCGAGCGACCTGGCCTGGGCGACGAGTGGCAGATAGGCCGCGGCCCGGAACCTGAGCTTGCCCAGGTGGGGCTCCAGCACCGGGTACCGCCGCGCCAGCGCCGCAAGCGACGTGATGAACCGCGGCCGCCCGCTGCGGATCGCGTCGGCCAGCGGAAGGTTGCGTTCCAGGTCCCCGGAGCCGAACCCGTCGAGCGCCTCCAGCGACTCGCCGCTCAGTGCCACGATGTTCAGCGCGGAGTTCTCCACCAGCCCCAGGGCCAGCCCGTCCGCCCCGAGTCGCGCAAGACCGCCCGGACCGGTGAGCGCGGCCGTCACATCGTCCACGGTCACCGCGCGTGACATCGCGCTGGTGGTGCGCTCGACGATGTCGGTCTGCCGCTGCCGGCGCTTTTCCAGATCGAGGACGAAGGCCGAATGGGTGACCTCCGCCGTCGCATCGCGGACGACCCCTACGATCCGGTGGGCCTTCCCGTCCTTCGACCGGAGGATGCGGGCCTGCACATGGGTCCACTGGGTCGTCCCGTCGTCCAGCGGAACCCGGAAGTGGACGTTGTAGGAGTTGCTGCCGCCGGTGATGGCCTCGTCGATCGTGACGTCCAGGCGGGCCCGTTCCGCCGGCTCCAGCCGCTCCACCAGCGCACCGGGACGGGAGTCGAAGGTCGCCGGATCCACGCCGAAGACCGCGAGCCCCGCGTCGTCGATGTCCAGGGTCCGGGCATCGAGGTCCCAGTCGAAGCTGCCGGTCCGGTTCATGGCGAGGCGCTCCGTCGGCCCGATCTCACCGTTGGCTCTCCGGTCGATCCGGCGGAGCGGAGCGGCTTCGGTGTCCTGCCGCCGTTCGTGGTCGGTCAATGCATGCTCCGGAGGTCGTCCGGCGGGGCGCGCGGCGACGCGCCCCGTAGGCCTCAATTGTCGAGCCGCTTCCACCGGAGTGCCACAGCGGAGCACCACCGGAGTTCCCGCCCGGACCACGTGCCGGATCTCCCGGCCGACCCGCTGTCCGGAGAGCTGCCCAAGGGTCGCAGAATGGCAGGAACGGACCGTCCGGCGGTGATGGACGGCCCCAGGTCTCCACCGTGCCCAGTGAGCGGAGTGCACACATGATCGACGACCGGCCCGTCCTGCTGGAGACCCGAGGGCGCTCCCTGCACATCACCCTGAACCGGCCCCGCGCCATCAACGCCCTCACCCACACCATGGTGCGGCTCCTGGACGAGGCGCTCGCCGACGCCGAACGGGACGAGACGGTCACCTCGGTCGTCCTCGCCGGAGCGGGCGACCGCGGCCTGTGCGCGGGCGGCGACATCCGGGCCCTCCACGACGACACCCGCGCCGGAGGCCGTGAGTCGCTGGACTTCTGGCGCGACGAGTACCGCCTGAACGCCCGCATCGCGCGGTTGTCCAAGCCGTACGTGGCTCTGATGGACGGCATCGTGATGGGCGGCGGAGTCGGTGTCTCGGCCCATGGCTCACTCCGGCTCGTCACGGAGCGCTCGCGTGTGGCCATGCCCGAGACCGGCATCGGCTTCGTCCCCGATGTCGGCGGTACCCACCTGCTGGCCGCCGCCCCCGGCGAGCTGGGCACCCACCTGGCGCTCACCGGCCGCCCCGTCGGACCGGCCGACGCCCTGCTGGGCGGGCTCGCCGACCACTACGTACCGTCGCGGCGCCTGCCGGAGCTCACCGAGGCCCTGGCCACGGCGGCGAGCGCCGACGAGGTGGCACGGACGGTGCAGGCGTTCGCCGAGGAGCCGCCCGCCGGTGAGCTCGCCGCGCAGCGCGACTGGATCGACGCCTGCTACGCGGCGGACACCGTCGAGGAGATCGTCCGACGGCTCCGGGCCGGCTCTGCTCCGGCTACAACCGGCGCGACGGCGGACGAGGAGCTGGCGGCGGCGGAAGAACTCGCCGGTAGGTCGCCCTTGGCGCTCAAGGTCACCCTCGCCGCCGTCCGCCGGGCCGCCCGGCTCGACAGCCTGGAAGCCGTCCTCGACCAGGAGTTCCGTGTCTCCGCCCGGATCCGAGAAGAGCCCGACTTCGTGGAGGGCGTCCGCGCCCGGATCATCGACAAGGACGGCAGCCCGCAGTGGAAACCGGCCACCCTCGCCGAGGTGGATGACGCCGCGGTGGCCCGCTTCTTCGCCGCCTTCGGACCGGACGAGCGGGAGCTCGGTCTCGCCCCCGGGCGCCACCCCTGACGGGACGCCCTGAGACCGAACTCCCGGTCGGCGCTCTCCTCCGGCCTGCCTCCTGGCTCCCTCTCGCTTACCTGTCGCTGCCGGAGAGGCTCGGCTGCAACTCCCGTACCAGCGCGAACAGCCGGTCCTCGTTCCCCGCCAGCCCGGCCCCGCGCAGGGCGCGGTCGGCCTCGCGCATCGGCGAGGTGAGCAACGGCAGGTACAGGGGTGCCTCTTCCGGGTCCGAGAGCGCGGCCCGGGTGGCCTCCAGCAGGCGGACATACGCCTGCGCCGCGGCGAGCTCGTCTTTGTCCATCTCAGCTTCTCCTGGTCGAAGGTGTCGGACCGTCAAGCATCTCCCATGGGTCTGACAACGCCTCTCCGCGCCCGCTACCGCACTCCGGGAACTCCTGCCGGTGGCTCAACCTCCAGATACCGCCGCCTGCGAGGGCCCCGGTAGAGCAGCACGGTCCAGCCGAGCCTGCGCAGCACTTCGGCGCACTCGGCCAGCGCCTCCTCCTCGTGGTGCGCGGCACCGCTGCCCGGCGGTCCGGCCCAGTCGACCCGTACCGACCCGGCCGACTCGCCCGTACGCACCCGGTATCCGGCCGACACCCGCTGCCCCGCCGCGTCGACGGCGGACGGAGTGGCTCCGGAACTCTCCAGGGCCAACGCGACGGCTCGCACCGGCCGGTGAAGCTCCCACGGCGCCGGCACGGCCTCCGGATGATCGGCATGCCCGCCACCGGTCAGACGGCGGATCTGCAGCAGACCGTCGAAGGCGGTCCGCACCGAAGCGGCGCGCGCCTCCGCGCTGACGGTGAGCGGCGGCCCGTCCCCGGTCGCGGGCTCGAACCCGGCGTCCTCCGCGCTGCCCATACGTCTCCCCCTACGTGCCCCGAGTCCGGACCCCGCGTATGTGATCCAGTGTGCACCGGGGCACTGACACCGCCCGTCGCGCGGACCGGGCGGTGCCGGGCGGCACGGCAGGCTCAGGCGGCTCCTCGGAGGTCCTCCTCCACGGCGGCCTTGAGGCGTTCGAGGGTGGTGCGGATGTTGCCGCGCTGGAACTGCGCGAAGGTCCTACCCCTCGTCGCGATCCGATCGAAGCCGTTGGCCAGGAAGTCCGGCCAGGAGCGCCGGTCGTCGGTCCAGGTCTCGGTCACCCGGGTCCCGCCGTCCACCGCTTCGAAGCGGTACTCCCAGGTCGCGATGGGCCCGGGCAGGCGCGGCCGCCGGACGCCGATGGCGTGGACCCGGAAGGCGAAGCGCTCGCCCGGATCGGCCGCCGTCACGGTGCACCGGGTCGTCCAGCTCACGCCGCCGCGCTTGTTCCGGCCCTCGAAGACCATCCCGACGTACGCGCTCCGCCGCTCTCCGCGTACGGTCGCCCCGCGGTTCTCGGGGCTCCAACGGCCCATCGCGGTGGGGTCGCTGAGCTGCTCGTACACGTGTGCCGGAGGGGCGTCGATGACGATGCTGTCCGCCACGGACATGGTGCGGGGCATGGAGCGGCTCCTTGTCCACGGTCGTCGTCGGGCCGTACGCGGGATGCGGACGGACCGTGGCGCCGCGTCCCGGGGCCATACCTTACTCGCGAGTAGGTGGTGGGTTGGGTGGGGGAGTGGGCGAGCGGTCCGGCGTATCGGGGGCCACGGCGGCGTGTGGTCCTGTGTGCTGGGCGTGATGCCGACCTGTGGCCCCGCAGAACGGGCGGTACGGCCGCTGGTGGCATTAAGTACCGGGCGGTACGGTCGCCCGTACCGCTGGTCAGCGTGTGCGTCGCTCCCGACGGTTCGCGACTCTCACCCGTACGTCGGTCGGCAGAGCGCGTACGCCCGCGCAGCGACGCGCGTCCGCCACCACGCCGGCGGCGACCCGGCGCACCACCTCCGCCGGCCGTGCCTCCGGCTCGACCACCAGCGTCACCGCAGCCCGCAGCGGTCGGCCCGCCAGGCGTACGCGGGCTCGCGCCACACCGTCGACCGCAGCCGCCTGCGAGGTCATCGCCCGCTCCCACGCCCGCCGCCGCAGCGTCAGCCCGGTGCTCCGCAGGCTCACCCACCGGGGCCCGGACGCCGACACCTGCGCCGCCAACCATCGGACGGACAGCGCCAGTACGAGGACGAGCGCCACGATCACGGCAGGAGTCCACCAGCCGTTCTCCCGCATCCGGGCCAGGCCGTCGCGGTCCAGCAGCACGCCTTCGGCCGCACGTTCGGACCACCAGCCCGGTACCTCACGCCCCACCTGGCCCAGCCCCGAACCGTCCCCGACGGCCAGCAGAGCCCCGCCGCCCAGCAGGACGAGGCCGACCGTCCCGAGCAGCACCCGGTTCACCGCGCCACGCCCGATCACCGACACGCTCGCCACATCCTCAGACCGTCATCCGTCACGCCGTCCATGCCGCTCACGCCTCTCCGCCGGCCGGAAGCTCGCCCCGAGGCCTGTCCCGGTGCTTGTTCCGAGGCTCGTCCCCAACGCCGTCCGGCGCACCGTCCCGATCCCCGGACGCACCCGCCTCCGGCCCCTCCGGCTCCGGCGCCTGCCAGCCCGCCTCGCGCCGCACACCTACCCGCAAGGCCGGCGGACGGGCCAGGCCCAACTCCAGCAGGCCCGCGCCCAGCACCCGTACGGCCTCCGCGCGTACCTCCTTCAGGTCGCCGTACCCCACCGTCGCCCGCACCCTCGCCCGCCGACGACCCACGCGCACCCGCGCGCTGACGACCCCAGGGACACCGAGAGCCCGCTCCCGGAGAGTCCGGGCCGCCGCCGTACGATCGAGCGCGGCCCGTACCTCCGGGGCGGGCGTCGCCATCCGCAGCCGTCGCCGCAGCCCCGGCAGGAGCGCGCACGCCAGGAGCCAGGCGCCCGTGGCCGCCGCGACCGTTCCGCCGATCCGTACCGCGGAGTCCGCCGGGCCATGGGTCGCCGCCCAGCCCAGCAGCGCCGTACGCCAAGCGGCAGGAGCTTCGCCGAAGCGGACCGCGACCACGTCGACCAGCAGCAGTCCGCACGCCACCGCTCCCACGGTCGCCAGAACCGCCGCCGGAACACGCCGTTGCGCCCGGATCCGGCCACCGCGGCGGCCAGCAGCGATATCCGATCCAGGCTCCGCGCCACCGGCCTCCGCAGCCGCCGGAGCGGCACCGACCGACAGCGCGTCGACGCGGACCTCGGCGCGCGGCACCGCCAGACCCGTCAAGGCCGCCGTCCGGGACTCCGCCCGCTCCCGGACCCGCCGCGCGGCCTCGTCGGCCCGCACCGGATACGGCAGCCGCACACCGACCGCGATCCGCGCCGAGGTCCCGCGCACGTCGGCCGAGCCCCGGACCACCGACCCGCCGTCGGGCAGCGCCTCGGCGGCGGCCCGTTCGGCGATCCGCCGGACCGCCCGCGGGGCCACCGTCGTCGTACCGCGCCCAGCGGCGGGAACCGTCACGGCCGCCTCCCGACCAGCGAGTCGAGGAACTCCCGCAGCCCGGTACCCCGGTCCACGAGGTGACCGGCCAGCCAGCCCAGCGCGCCGAGCGCGGCGACCACGAGGAACGCACCGAACCCGCCGAACCAGCCCGCGAACCCCAACGCCATGCCCGCCGCCGCTCCGACCGTGCCCCGGCCCGGCACACCGTCCACCGGACCGGATCCGTCCACCCTCCGTGTCACGCGATCACGCCACGCGGGTCTCGGTGACGGCGGCCTCGTCGTCGTCCTCGGGCAGGTGCACGTCGTTGACGGTCACGTTGACCTCGACGACCTCCAGGCCCGTCGTCCGCTCGACCGCCGCGATGACGTTCTCGCGCACGTCACGGGCCACATCGGTGATCGGGACGCCGTACTCGACGACGAGGTCCAGATCGATGGCCGTCTGACGCTCGCCCACCTCGACCTTGACGCCCCGTCCGACGTTCGGCCGGCCGCCCGGCACCCGGTCGCGCACCGCGCCGAGCGTGCGCGAGAGCCCGCCGCCCATGTCGTACACGCCCGGGATCTCCCGGGCCGCCATCCCCGCGATCTTCACGACGACGGTGTCCGCGATCGAGGTACGGCCTCGCGTCGCCGCGGGCTCGGAAGCGCCGGTGGCTCCGCGTCCCACGGTCGTCGTACCGCCGACTCCGGCGCTCTGCTTCGGTCCGCCCGAGCCCGGTCCGGTACCTGCGGCGGGAACGGCTGCGGCTGTCTCGGTGGTGGTCATGGAAACTCCTCGCGTATCGCTCGACTCGTAACGCCTGACATCTCGTTGGACACGCGGTCCGCCGATTCGTCACGCGAGTTCCCGGAATCTTTCCGCCGATCCCGACCGGGCGGCGCGGTCCGAAGCACACCGGTGCGTGTCGTTCTGCCGTTCCAGGTGTCCAACGGGAAGAAGCGAGCAGACCGAGAGGGTGTCGTGGAACCGACTGAGGGAGGGGCTGGTCCGTGCCCGGCAACGGGAATCAGATGACGGAACGGGCGCCGGAAGGCGTCCGGGCCGACGAGGCGCTGCTGGTCGTCCGGGCCGGAGAAGGCGACGAGGAGGCGTTCGAGGCGCTGGTGCGGCGGCATAGTCCCGCCATGTTGCGACTCGCACTGCGGCTCCTGGGAGACCGGGCGGATGCGGAGGACGCCGTCCAGGACGCCTTCGTCAGCGCCTGGCGCAAACTTCCCGAGTTCCGCCGGGACGCCTCCTTCCCCACCTGGATGCACCGCATCGTCACCAACCGCTGCCTCAACCGGCTCCGGTCCCGCAGACCGGCGGCGGACCTCGACTCGGTCCCCGAACAGGCCGCACCGGAGCACCAGGCGTCTCCGGCCCGCGCCGTCGAGTCACGGGCCGCGGCCGACGCGCTGGCCGCGGCGATGGCGGGCCTGTCGCCCGAACAACGTGTCTGCTGGGTGCTCCGCGAGATGCAGGGGCTGCCGTACGAGAGCATCGCGGACACGGTCGGAATCAGTCTGCAGGCGGTCCGCGGCCGGGTCTTCCGGGCCCGCCGCTACCTGACGGAGGCGATGAGCGCATGGCGATGAGCGCCAACCCCGACCGGCCGGAAGAGACCCGGCCGGAAGAGACTCGGTACGACGAGCAGGAGCGGCTCGCCTGCGGGCGCCTGCTGAGCGGTGTCTGGGACGCCTGGGACGCCGGCCGGACAGCCGACGACCCGCACCTCCTCACGTGCCCGCACTGCTCGACGGCCCTGGCCGAACTCACCGGCCTGGGCGATGCCGTACGCCGTACCTGCGCCGAGGAGCCAGGCGTGTCCGAGGCGGCCGGCGCAGCGATCACCGCCCGTGTGATGGACCTCGTACGGCTCGAACTGCGTCCCGGCCGTCCGCTTCCGCTCGGAGAACCGGAGGAGGACCACTGGATCGTCGAGGCGGCGGCCGCACGTCTGCTGCGGGCGGCGGTCGACGCGCTGCCGGGCGTACGTGCCGGGAGCTGCCGGATCGTTCCGCTCGACCCGGCCGACCCGACGGGCCCGGTCCGTGTACGTGTCGAGGTAGCGGCGAGCCTGGACCGGTCACTGCCGGACGTGGCCGACGTCGTACGCGCACGGATCGGCACGGTCGCCGACCAGGACATCGGCATCCGCCTCGGTGCGGCGGACGTCCTGGTCGTGGACATCCTGGACGACGAGGATGACGACAGCATCGGTGACGACGATCAGGGCTACGGCAGCGGAGGAGCAGCGTGATGACCGCCGACACACTCCGGGACCGGCTCGCCGAAGCGGCGGCCGGGGCCGCTCAGGAGGTCACCGGCGTCGCCTTCCTGCGCCCCGGCGTCGTCGATCTGCTGCGGACGCGGGTGGCCGACCGGGCCCCGCGCCTCGCCACGCCGACCGGTGCGCGGACGCAAGGAGTGCGGGTGAGCCGGGACGAGGCCGCCGGTTCCTGGCACATCGACATCCGCCTCGTCCTGCACCGCGGCCACCGCGCCCTCGACGTCACCCGGGCCGTGCACGCCGCGACGCTGGCGGCGGTCCGCGCCGAGCCTGCGGCCGCCCCGGTGACCGTGACGGTGACGGTGACGGGGGTGGTCTGAGCGGCGGGCCCTGGCGTGGCTGCCCGATTGCGTTTCCCGGGCAGCCACGCCCCCTCACAAGTCAGGCGCGCCACTCCGCCGTGCGCTCCGGCGACGCCTCCGCCAGCGCCTTCACGATGGCGTCCGCGTCGCCCTGGTTGCCGTACACCGGCGTCCCCGGCTGCTGACGCCACGACTCGTCCAGGCCGCCGGCGTCGACCGTGTCGAAGCCGAGCTCGTCGATGAGGTCGCGTACGGCCTGCTTGGCCGCCGGGTCGTCGCCGGCCACCGGCAGCGCCTGTCGGCCGGGGCTGCCCTGCGGACGGCCGCGGTCCAGGATGTCCTGCGCGTACGTCCCGTTGAACGCCTTGATCACGGGGTGGCCGATCTGCTGCTCGGTCCACCGGCTCTCCGGCAGCCCGTCCTCGATGGCGGCGATCCGCCCGTCGCGCTGCTGCGGGTAGTAGTTGCCGGTGTCGATCACCGTGACGCCCTCCGCCGCTCCGTCCAGGAACCCGGCGGGCAGATCGGGTACGGCCTTGAGCGGGACGGTCACGACGACGATACGGGCGTCCCGCGCCGCGTCGGACGCGGCCACGGGCGTGGCTCCGGTCTCCTCGGCCAAGGCGGCCAGGGTCTCGGGGCCGCGGGAGTTGGCGACCGACACGTCATGTCCGAGCGCGGTCAGCCGCCTGGTGAGATTTCCGCCGATGTTGCCCGCGCCGATGATGCCGATCTTCATGGATCCGACCTTCCGGTACCTGCTGAGTGGACAGAAGTGGTTCTGCCGCTTCACCAACTCCGCTGTCCGGTGAGCTATTCCGGGCCGGTGCAGTTCGTTGTGGGCCATTTGAGTGTCCTTGCCGGGCGCTCGCACGGGACGGGGAAGGATGTCCCACCGGACCGATCACCGCGGGTCCATCCTGGTCGCCGAGTCCATACGGGCCGTTGACCGAAGGAGCGTCGCAGTGACGACGAGGGGCATCTCGCAACCGGTGGAGACCGGTGCCGCGGAAGAGGACGAACTACCGGTACGGCGCAAGGAGCCGGGCAACGTCGTCATCAAGTGGATGACCACCACGGACCACAAGACGATCGGCACGCTCTATCTCACCACCTCCTTCGCCTTCTTCTGCGTCGGAGGACTGCTGGCCCTGGTGATGCGCGCCGAACTGGCGCGGCCCGGAACCCAGCTGATCTCGAACGAGCAATTTAATCAAGCGTTCACGATGCACGGCACGATCATGCTGCTGATGTTCGCGACGCCGCTCTTCGTCGGATTCGCCAACTGGATCATGCCGCTGCAGATCGGCGCACCCGATGTGGCGTTCCCGCGGCTGAACATGTTCTCGTACTGGCTGTACCTCTTCGGCTCGCTCATCGCGGTGGCCGGCTTCCTCACGCCGCAAGGAGCCGCCGACTTCGGCTGGTTCGCCTACGCGCCGCTGAACGACGCCGTCCGCTCGCCGGGTGCCGGCGCCGACATGTGGATCATGGGTCTGGCCTTCTCCGGCTTCGGCACGATCCTCGGCTCGGTCAACTTCATCACCACGATCATCTGCATGCGCGCTCCCGGCATGACCATGTTCCGCATGCCGATCTTCACCTGGAACGTCCTGCTGACCGGTGTCCTGGTCCTGCTCGCCTTCCCGGTCCTGGCCGCCGCCCTGCTGGCCCTGGAGGCGGACCGCAAGTTCGGTGCCCACATCTTCGATCCGGCCAACGGCGGTGCGCTCCTGTGGCAACACCTCTTCTGGTTCTTCGGCCACCCGGAGGTGTACATCATCGCCCTGCCGTTCTTCGGAATCGTCACCGAGATCTTCCCGGTCTTCAGCCGCAAACCGGTCTTCGGCTACATCGGTCTGGTCGCCGCCACCATCGCCATCGCCGGACTCTCCGCGACGGTCTGGGCGCACCATATGTATGTGACGGGCGGCGTGCTGTTGCCGTTCTTCTCCTTCATGACCTTCCTCATCGCGGTGCCGACCGGTGTGAAGTTCTTCAACTGGATCGGCACGATGTGGAAGGGGTCGATCTCCATGGAGACCCCGATGCTCTGGGCGGTCGGATTCCTGGTCACCTTCCTGTTCGGCGGTCTGACCGGAATCGTTCTCGCCTCGCCGCCGATGGACTTCCACGTCTCGGACTCGTACTTCGTCGTCGCGCACTTCCATTACGTGGTCTTCGGCACCGTGGTCTTCGCGATGTTCGCCGGATTCCACTTCTGGTGGCCGAAGTTCACCGGCAAAATGCTGGACGAGCGGCTCGGCAAGGTCACGTTCTGGACGCTCTTCATCGGTTTCCACGGAACGTTCCTCGTGCAGCACTGGCTCGGTGCCGAAGGAATGCCACGCCGTTACGCGGACTATCTCGCGGCGGACGGATTCACCGCGCTCAACACCGTGTCCACCATTTCCTCCTTCGTGCTCGGCCTCTCCATCCTGCCGTTCTTCTACAACATCTGGAAGACCGCCAAGTACGGCAGGAAGATTTACGAGGACGACCCGTGGGGCTACGGCCGTTCGCTGGAGTGGGCGACCTCCTGCCCGCCGCCGCGCCACAACTTCGTCACCCTGCCGCGGATCCGCTCCGAATCCCCGGCGTTCGACCTGCACCACCCGTCGTTGCGGGCGATCGAAGAGACCGCCAACCGGCCCGACACCTCCGCCACCGTCGCACCGGGGGACAAGCAGGAGTGACCGTGGCCCGCCCCGAACCGGAGAGCCCGACGAGAGGAGGACGTGTGAACCCCGACAAGGACAGTGCCCGCGGCCTGGCCCAGCTGGAGGGCTACCTGCTGTGGAACGCCGAACTCGACAGGGCGCGAGCGCAGGCACGCCGCTTCACCGACGAACTGCCCTGGCTCACCACCGCCCAGCGTGAAGACGTGGAACGCGTCTACCTCACCGACCGGGTCGCCGTTTCCCGTGAATCGCTCACCCGCGTCCGCGACCGCGCGACCGAACTGCGCGGCGAGTACACCGCACGCTACGAGCGGCTCCGGGCCCGCTGCGTCGCCTTCTCGGTCGTGGCGGTGGGCGCGGTCACCTGCGTCGGGACGTCGTTGACCCTGCTGCTGCGCTGAGTCGTCCGGGATCCGGTGCGGCCCGGCAGCGGCCGCCCGGATCCCGGACGCGCCGGTTGCCGCCCGCTGCCCGGTGGTCCAGGCGTCCTCCGCAGCGCACCACCGGACGGCCCGTCAGACCAGCACGCCGGAACGCGCGGACGCGCGGTGCGCCGCGTCCAGATCGGCCAGCTGCGCCGCGATCCGTTCGGCGTGCGACGGGGGCAGCGCGGCGTCCGGGTCGTGGAGGTGGACCGCGCAGGCCGTCGTCGTGTCCACGAGACGCTCCAGGGCGCCGGCCACCTCCTCGAACGCGGCCGTGCGCCCCGCGACCGGCGGGAGTTCGGCCGCCGAGAGGTCCAGCGCGGCCCGCGCGACAGCGAGCGAGCGGTAGGCGTCGCGGCGCAGCGCCCCGCGCTCCGGGCCGTCCTGAGGATGGACCAGTACGTGGCGGAGATACCGGTGCGCCGCCGCCACCGCCGTGTCCACCGCGTCCCGCACCCGGTGGCCGCGCTGCCCGGGCAGCGGCAGATGTCCCGCCAGCAGCACGATCGCGCAGGCCGTCAGCGACTCCACGACCCGGCCCCACGCGGCCTGCGGCTCACCCGCCAGCAGGACGAGAGAGAGGACCAGCACCGTGACGACCGCCGTCTGGGCGGCGAAGTGCCGGGTGGCGACGGGGATCAGCGTCCCGCACACGGCGACGGCCGCGACGGCCACCAGCGGACCGGCCACCGACACTCCCGCCGCCGACACCCCCGCCACCAGCGCGAAGAACCCGGCGAAGACGGCGGCTCCCACCACCGTCCCGGCGGCCCGGCTCAGCACGCGGGAGACGAGCGGCCCGAGATCCGGCTTCACCAGGAACACCGCCGTGGCGGGCATCCAGTACCAGTGCTCGTGGTCCAGGTCGAGCGCCACCGCCGCACTGACCCCGCAGCACAACGCCACCCGGAACCCGTACTCCCGCCCCGCCGGCCCGAAGGCCCGGCGCAGCAGCGGAACGAGTCCCGGCCGCCGGCGCGCGGTCCGCAGCGACTGGCCGGCGCGGCGGTCGAACGCCTCCGCGGCCGCGAGCAAGGCGTCGTCCAGCGCGCGGAGCCCCGCACCGGACCGTACCGGCGCGGGCAGCGGCCCGCAGGAACTCCCCGTACGCACCGCGCGCGCCAGCCGCGGCGGCCCCTCCGCGACCCGGCCGGGCAGCGGCTCACCGGACCAGGCCAGCGCCGTTGCCGCCTCGGCCAGCGGCAGCGCCGCCGTGTACTGCGCGTGCAACCGGCGCTCGGCCGCCGAGCTCGCGTACCGCCGCAGCCGGGGCCCGGAGAGCGCGTCCTGCGCCTGGTCGAGTGCGGCTGTCAGCGCTGCCCGCCGGGCCGGAGCCCGCGTACCGCCCGCCGCGCGCAGCAGCTCGGCCACCGCCGCGTACACCGACGCCACCGCCTCGCGCTCACCGTCGTACCGGTAAGGGCCTCCGGCGGTCCGCCGCCGCGACGGCAGCACCAGCCGCAGGAACAGCGCCCACCCCGCACCCGCCAGGAACAGCAGCGCCCGCTCCCCACCGGACTCCGGCAGCGGCATGCCCGCCCCGACCACCGCCGCGACCAGCAGCTGCGTACCGCACGCCGAGGCGACGGGCCCCGTCGAGCTGAGCGCCCCCGCGACCACTCCCAGCACACCGAGCAGCACCGGCAGCACGAACATCGCGGCCTCCGCCGGCCCCACCGCCGGCCCCACCGCCGGCAGCAGCGAGCCGATCAGCAGCCCGGCGGCACCCGCGAGCGCCGGGACCCCCACTCGCGAGACGGACGAGCGGCGACCGCCAGGACGGTCGTTGATCCCGGCGAACATCGCCCCCAGCGCCGCCGGAACACCCGCAGTCGGCCGGTCGGCGAGCACCGCGACGAGCAGCGGCAGCATGGCGAGCGCCCCGCGCACCACCGCACCACCGTGGACAGGTCCGCGCTGGGTCCGCAGCACATGGCCGAGCCAGAGCGGCAGCGGCCGCTGCGCGAAAGGGATAACGGGTGACACCACCGGGCTCCAGTCCACAGGGGGAGGGGGATCCGCCGGGGGACACCATCGGCCTGGGCGCTGCTACCAGTGTGGATCACCGAGGTGGAGGCGGTACTTCATCCGCGTTTCCACCAAGTGAAAGATCACCGCGTGACCCTGAGGCCACCGCGTGACCGTAAAGGCCACCGTTGGCTCGTAAAAGGGCACCGCGTCATCCTCACCGTGATCCGCACCACTCGGTGGTCCTCACTGCGTCCCGAACTTCTGTGTCCACACAGGACCTCCGCCGGAGTCCACCTTTCCGACGCCCATCTCCTTGAACGAGCAGTTCAGAATGTTCGCGCGGTGGCCCGGGCTGTTCATCCACGACTCCATCACATCGGCCGGAGTCCGCTGGCCCTTGGCGATGTTCTCGCCGTAGGTGCTCCACCGGTATCCGGCCGCGGTGATCCGGTCGCCCGGGTCGCGGCCGTCCAGCGAGGTGTGGGAGAAGTAGTCCTGGGCCGCCATGTCGGCGGAGTGCCGATGCGCCGCCGTCGCCAGCAGATCGTTGGAGGTCACCGGCCCGCAACCCTCCTTCGCTCGCTCGGCGTTGACGATCTGGAGGACCTCGCCGTCCTCCGAGGCCGGAGGAGCGGGCGCGGGCGGCGGCGGGGGCTTGGGGGCCGGGGCGGCCGTGCTCGGCGCGGGCGGCCGGGTGCTCCTCGTCGGTGAGGGCTTGGGCTTCGGCTTGGCCGACCGGCTCGCCGACGGCGAGGCGCTGGCCGAGGGAGTGGCGGACGAGGCCCTGGCGGACGGCGACGCCGTCGTCGAGGTGGAGAACGGGACGGCGGTGGAGGTGGGGAAGGTCGCGCTCTCGGACGGGACCCCGGTGCTCAGCGTCGTCGCGTCCCGGTCCTCCTCGTCGGTGTACAGGTGCACGGCCGCGCCACCGGTCCCGAGCGCGGCGACGGCGATGACGGCGGCGATGGCCGAGTTGCGGCGCCGCCGCCGTACCTGACCGCGCCTGCGCTCGGCGCGTCCGGCGCCGACCGTGGAAGGCACCGAGAGGTGTGCGGCCGTCGTCAGCAGCTCCGGCGCCACCGCCCCTCCCGCCGCCCCGGCCACCGGGACCAGCGCGAGACCGACCAGCAGCCCCTCCGCCGGTACGAGCCCCGAGCCGTGGCCCGAGCAGACGGTGCAGTCGCGGGCGTGGCGGGCCAGCCGCTTGCGCCACAGGGCCGACGGGATGCCGTCCCAGCCGGCGAGGATGTCCTCCAGCAGCACGCACGGCGGGTCGGCGGCCAGCGCGCCCACCACGACCCGGGCCGCCTCCAGCTGCGCCTTCATCCGCTGCACCCGTACGGCGGTGTGCTGCGGGGTGAGCTCCATGGCGGCGGCGACCTCGGCCCGGGACAGCTGGCCCGCCGTCTCCAGCCACCAGAGCGACAGCAGCGCGCGGTCGTCCTCGTCCAGCCACCGCGTCGCCTCGGCCACCTGGCGCCGCTGGCCGGTCAGCCCGAGCCGGAGAATGGTCAGCTCGACGAAGTCGGCGCGCGGATCGGCCAGGTCGAACGTGTCGTCCAGCCGGCCGGCGGAGATCGCACCCGACTGGCCTTCGCGCCAGTGCCGGCGTATCTCGTTCATGGCGATCGCCACCAGCCAGGAACGGAATCTCTCCGGATCGCGTAGCTCGGGCAGGCTGCGCAGCATGCGCAGCACCGTCTCCTGGACCACGTCGTCCACGTCCGCGTGCCCGTTCAACGCCCGGCCGACGACGTTGTACAGCAACGGCAGGTACGACGCGACGAGCCGGTCCTTGGCCTCCTGGTCGCCGTTCCGCGCCGCCGCGATCAAGGCCGTCCCGTGATCCTTGCCCATGCTGTGCTCACTCTTCCGGGGTCCGGTGCTGTCACTTCCCACACTCGGGAGATGCGGTGCGGGCCGGACGATAACAAGAATCGGATAAGCATCCCGGAATTCTTGCGGCGGCCCCTGCGGCCCCTCCCGCACCCCGGAACGCCCGACAGGCGCACACCCGGTCCGTGCCACGGGTCGCGTCCCGTGGCACGGACCGGGTGTGCGCGGACAGGGCCGGCCGGTCACCGGTGACGGTTCAGGTGCGCGGCGGTCCGTCCTGGTCGCGCTCCGTACCGAACCGCTGCCTGAGCCTGTCCTGCGCGCCGTCGACCTGGCCGCTGTACTTGCCCTTGGTCCGGTCGTCGACCGTGTCTCCGGCCTTGTCGATGCCCTTGCCGGCCTGGTCCTCATGGCCCTTGAGCATCTTCTTGATCTTGTCCAGTGCGGACATGCCTGATCCTCCTAGCTCGGCGCCCCCCACCCGTCAAGGGTCACCGCACCCGGCCCGGCTCGCATCCCAGCGCGGTCGGCGAGGCGTCCGCACGGTGGACGCGAAGTGTGAACCCGAGCCGACTGGGCAGATACCGGTCACCTGGAGGAGGTGGTGGCCATGGGCCGCATCCGCATCGTTGTCCGTCGACCCCCGCCCCCGTCCGGGCCGCCCCCGCTCGACCTGCGAACTCCTTCAGGGCGCCCGCTGCCCTACTGACGGGTCCGCGTGGCGGGTTCGCGAAGCCACCGCCCGCCGTCGCGTCGGCCCGTCAGCGGCGCGTGTCGCCTCGGCCCGTCACCGGCCGGAGTGCGGCGGCTCGTCGCCGTACCGTGCCGCAGGCGGTCCCGGTAGTGGCGCGAGCTGTTCCACCAGCGCCTCCAGCTCCACGACCGCGTGCTCCGTCTCACGGCGGATGTTCTGGTGCTCGGCCACGATCGCCCCGAGCAGCAGCGCCGTGAGCGCCACGCATCCGTTGAGCACGGTGAGGTTGGCCATGATCTCCATGAGCGAATGGCCCGCGAACGGGCCCAGACCATCCGTACCTGCGGTGATCGCCAGCACCGACACCACCAGGGCGCACGGCGCGCTGCCGGGCAGCTGGAAGCGGAGCGCCGCCCAGATGATCACCGGAAAGACCAGGTAGATCATGGAGAGCGAGCTCCGCGTGGAGACGAGCCCCGCCACGACCACCACGACCGCGAGCAGACACGCCTCCGGCCACCGGTCGGAGAGCCGGGGCCACCGCGCCCGGCTCAGCACCAGCAGCACGGGAGTGACCACGAGGACCCCCATCGCGTCCCCGGCCCACCAGGACGACCAGACCAGCCAGAACCGCCCCGGCGGCACCTTGTCGTCGAGCATCAGCGTCACACTGCCGACGGTGGCGCTGATCAGCATTCCGGCGAACGCGCCGAGGAAGACCAGGCAGACCCCGTCCCGCAGCCGGGCCAGTTCGCTGCGGAAGCCCACCCTGCGCAGCAGCGCGTAGGCGGCCAGCGGCGCGAGCGTGTTGCCGAGGACGATGCCGAGACGGGACACGGTGAACGCGTCACCGATGGCGGTGACCGTGAAGAGCGCGCCCAGAGCGATGCCCGGCCAGATCCGGGCGCCGAGGTACAGCAGCGCGGCCAGCGAGATCCCGGTGGGCGGCCACAGCGGCGTGACCACGGCCCCGTCCACCACGACCTGCCGCGTCAGCCCGAGCCGGCCCGACAGGTAGTAGGCACCGGTCACGCCCAGGATCTGCGCCACGTACACGGCCCGACGTCTGGCTTCCTTGCTGCGGATCACAGCACTCATCAGACACCGACCGCGCGGAGGAGGCAGCCGGTGACACGCGCCCCGCAGCCTCGGCGTCAGCGCGCCCGGGCCGGAGCGTGCCGCAGGACGAGCACCGCCGCGTCGTCCTCGTGACCCGTCAGCTCCGCCGCCCCGAGGACCCCGTCGGCCAGCGCGTCCGCACTCGCCCCGGCATGCGCGGCGACCAGCCGCCGTACCCGGTCGAGACCCTCCTCGATCACCAGCGACGGGCCCTCGACGACCCCGTCGGTGAGCAGCACGATCGTGCCGTCCGCGTCCAGGGTCCGCCGGGTGACGGGATACCTCTCGCCCGTCTGGATGCCCAGCGGCAGGCCTCCCGGATCCTCCGTGACGCCCGACCGCCCGTCCGCCGTCGCCCACACGCTCGCCACATGCCCGGCCCGCGCGCTGTGCAGCTCCCAGGTGTGCGGGTCCAGCCGCAGGAACGTACAGGTCGCGAAGAGACCGGAGTCCACCGACAGCAGCAGGTCGTTGGTCCGGCCCATGACCTCACCCGGGTCGGAGACCGTCCCCGCGATCGCCCGCATCGCGATCCGCACCTGGCCCATGAAGGCGGCCGCCTCCACGTCGTGCCCCTGGACGTCGCCGATCGCGAACCCCAGAGCACCGTCCGCCAGCGCGAACCCGTCGTACCAGTCACCGCCGATGTCCAGCCCGTCACGTGCGGGCGCGTACCGCGCGGCGGACTGGAGGCCGGGGAGCTCGGGAAGGGTCGCCGGAAGCATGTCGCGCTGAAGGGCCTGCGCGAGTTCCACTCTGGCCTGGTGGAATTCCACCTCCCGCCGAGCGCGGGCGGTGAGGCTCTGCAACGAGGTGAGCAGATCCTCGGCGCTTACCGAGCGGGGAGTCCGACGCCGGTTCATTGGCTGCTCCGCGGTGCGTGAGTCCCTGAATCATATGGTGCCCTCCTCGCGGCGGCGACTTCGCCGACGACCGGCGTACGACGGTGGCCGGATGGCCCCGCACGCCGGGCCGTTGTCAGTGGCCGGTGGGATGCTGCCTGCATGGACGAGCTGATGAGGCAGCGACGGGTGTACGGCACCGACCACGACGATCCGCACCCCGGCCCGAGGCCGGGCCACGACTACCGGGAGCTGGTCGGCGGCCCGCTCGACGGGCTGCTCCTGGACGTCACCGGCTGGAGCGACACGGCCCTGCGCGAAGGCGTCGGACTGGTCACCGAGATAGGCGCCTACGGACCGGGCGGCCGCGCGGAGTACGCGCCCCGTTCACTCGACGGCCACCAGTGGGACTGGCGCGGCGACGTGCGCTGAGAACTGCGGCGGACCAGGGGAGAGGGAGCTGCCCATCGTCCGATAGGTTCTGCGGTCATGTGGGCTTTGAGTGCTGTCGGATACCGTCGGCTGGGTGCGGCGGCCGCTTCGGCGACCGCTGTCGGCGGCTGGATCTCCGGAAAGCTGCCGGCCCACGACCCCTGGGGTCTCTGGGTCGGCCACGCTTCCGCCGTGACCACGGCCGCGGCGGTCCTCGCCTACGCCGGACTCACCGTGCTCGTCGTCGCCTGGTGGCAGTACGGCAGAACGGCCTCCTCCGTCCGCGAGACGCTCACCACCCTCGCCTGGTGGACCGCGCCGTTCCTGCTCACGCCTCCGCTCTACAGTGCCGACGTCTACAGCTACATCGCGCAGGGCGCCATGGTCGTCGAGGGCCTCGACGTCTACACACTCGGCCCCTCCAGCCTCGATCCGGCCGGAATCGGCGGCGACGCGGCGGCGAGCGTCGGCAACCACTGGCGCGACACTCCGGCACCGTACGGACCGCTCTTCCTCCTGCTCTCCGCCGCCGTCGCCAAGACGACCGGCGGCACGATCGTCCCCGCCGTCCTGGCGATGCGGCTCATCGCGCTCGCCTCACTCGTCCTCATCGTCTGGGCGCTGCGCCGACTGGCCCGGGACCACGGCAGGAGCGAGAGCCGCGCCCTGTGGCTGGGTGCGCTCAACCCGCTGCTGCTGATGCACGTCGTCGCGGGCATGCACAACGACGGACTGATGATCGGCCTCATGCTGGCCGGTCTCGCGCTCGCGCTGCGCGGCCGCTGGGTGGCCGGCAGCGCGCTGGTCGGCCTCGCGATGATGGTCAAGTCCCCGGCCGCCGTGTCGCTGCTGTTCATCGGTGTGATGGTGCACGCGTCGGCGACCGGACCGCAGCTACGGCGATGGGCGAAGGGGCTCCTCGCGCCCGGCCTCGTCGCGAGTGCCGTCGCCGGATCGGCGACGGTGTTCAGCGGCACCGGCTTCGGCTGGCTCAGGACCCAGGGCGTCGCGGGCAACATCCACACGGCGCTCTCCATCGTCAGCGATGTCGGCCTCGGTCTGGGCGAGCTGGGCCGCCTGCTGCTGGGCACCGACCCGGAACCGGTGAAGTCCCTCGTGCAGAACCTCGGCCTGGCCGCCGCGGTCATCCTGATCTTCGTCCTGGCATGGAGGTCGATGAACGGCCGCCTGCCACCGGTGCACGCCCTGGGCCTGGGACTGCTCGTGCTGGTCGCGCTCTCGCCGATGGTGCAGCCCTGGTACCTCCTGTGGGGGCTGGTGGTCGTGGCCGCCACCCAGCAGTACGGCCGGATTCCCACGGTCCTGATCGTGCTGTCGGCGGCGCTCGTCTACGAGACCCATCCCACGGGCGCCACTCCGCCCTTCGGGTTCGCTCTCGCCGCGATCGCCGCCCTCCTCGCCACCGTCGCCGTACGCCGGGCCCCGTTCCTCCCGGAGACCGCACCCGTGCCCGCACCCCGCAGCGGCCCGGTGGAGGCCCCGCTGACCACCGAGGCCCCGCAGGGCACCGTGTAGATAGTCCCTCGACGCCTCGCGCGAGCCTCCGGTACGCTCATCACGTCCTGTTGTCGCCGATAGAGGTGGACGTTGCGCATCTGAGGTCCGCGATCATCACGCGGTACGGCCTGGCCCGTACACCGGTCACGACGCTGTCGGCTTGTCTGCCGCCCGTGACCTCCGCGTGGATGCGACCTCGGTGCTGAGCCGTCCCTCACCTGCGCAGGACCGTTCTCCCACCACTCTCCGGCCCACGAGCCGGGTCGCCGCGTGCTGTTCGCATACGAAGCCCCCATGACCCTCACGCTTCCGACTGCGAGAACACACCATGAGCCATCCCACCGCGCCCAGCGCCTCCGTCGCCCTCTCCGACGTCACCTTCCGGTGGCCCGACGGCACCGGCCCCTTCGACGGCCTCTCCCTCACCGTCCCGCGCGGCCGCACCGGCCTCGTCGGCACCAACGGCACCGGCAAATCGACCCTGCTGCGTCTGCTCGCCGGACATCTGCGTCCCACGGAAGGGTCCGTCACCGTGGGCGGAAACCTCGCCTACCTGCCGCAGAACATCACCTTGGACACCGACCTGCGCGTCGACGCGGCCCTCGGCATCGCCGAGCGGCGGGCCGCCCTGCGCGCCATCGAGTCCGGAGACGTACGGGAGGAGCACTTCGAGACGGTCGGCGACGACTGGGACGTCGAGGAACGCGCCCTGGCCACCCTCGGCTCCCTCGGACTCGGCGCCGTCGAACTGGACCGCACCGTCGGACAGCTCTCCGGCGGCGAGACCGTCCTGCTGCGCCTTGCCGCGCTCCTCCTGGAGCGCGCCGACGTCCTGCTCCTCGACGAGCCGACCAACAACCTGGACCTGTTCGCCCGCCGCAGGCTCTACGACGCCGTCGACTCCTGGCGCACCGGCATCCTGATCGTCGTCAGCCACGACCGGGAGCTGCTGGAGCGCGTCGACCGCATCGCGGAACTGCGGTCGGGCTCCGTGAGCTGGTACGGAGGAGGCTGGTCCGCCTACCAGGAGGCCCTGGCCACCCAGCAGGAGGCCGCGGGCCGGATGCTGCGCTCCGCCGAGGCCGACGTACGGCGCCAGCAGCGCGAGCTGGAGGAGACCCGGACCAAGGTGGCCCGCCGCCGGCGCCACGACAAGAAGCTGGACGGTCAGCGGAAGGCCCCGCGCATCGTCGCGGGAGAGCGCAAGCGCTCGGCCCAGGAGTCCGGCGACCGGCTGCGCGGGCTGCACGAGGACCGGCTCGACGAGGCCCGCGAGCGCCGGGAGGAGGCCGCCGAAGCCGTCCGCCGCGACGCCGAGATCAAGGTGAGCCTGCCGCACACCGCCGTACCGGCCGGCCGCACCGTCCTGACCGTACGGGA
Source organism: Streptomyces sp. NPDC006174 (assembly GCF_040614075.1). Taxonomy (NCBI): domain Bacteria; kingdom Bacillati; phylum Actinomycetota; class Actinomycetes; order Kitasatosporales; family Streptomycetaceae; genus Streptomyces; species Streptomyces sp. NPDC006174. The sequence goes on from NZ_JBEXTJ010000004.1 coordinate 412,880, forward strand.
CCTGACCCTGCCCTACGGACGGCTGCGCGCGGCCTGTCTCCAGGTGAAGGGCCCCGAACGCATCGCTCTGGTCGGCCGGAACGGGGCGGGCAAGACGACGTTCCTGCGCACCATCACCGGTGAACTCGCGCCGAGCGAGGGCGAGGCCACCGCCTCGGTGCCGCTGAAGTTCCTTCCGCAGCGGCTGGACGTCCTCGACGACGCGCTGAGCGTGGCCGACAACGTCGCCCGTACGGCTCCGGGCACGACCGACAACCAGATCCGCTCCCAGCTCGCCCGGTTCCTCTTCAAGGGCGCCCGGGCCGAACAGCCGGCGGGAACACTCTCGGGCGGCGAACGCTTCCGGGCCGCGCTCGCGGCGACGATGCTCGCCGCTCCAGCCCCGCAGCTGCTCCTGCTGGACGAGCCGACCAACAACCTGGACGTGGCCAGCGTGCGGCAGCTCACGAGCGCTCTGGATGCCTTCGAAGGCGCCCTCGTCATCGCCTGCCACGACCTGGCGTTCCTGGAATCCGTGGGGATCACCCGCTGGATCCTGATGGACGACGAGCTGCGGGAGACCGACGCCGAGGAGGTGCGTGAGCTCTTCGGCGCCACGGAGTCCACTGCGGCGGACCGGTCATGAGGCGCGGGGCGGCCCTCGCTCAGGCCGCTTCGTAGCGGTGGGCCCGTCCGCCCCGCCACTCCACCCAGACCGGGTTGTCGAGGATCCGGTCCGCTTCTTCGAGGCCGGCCTCGCTCAGGAACACGATCACGTCGTGGTCGCTGTGGGCCAGCCCGAGTATCTCGTCCCGGCCTTCGTAGTGCACGGTCACCCGGCGGCCGCCCGAAGGGGTCGGCCGGTGGATGACGATCGGAGGATTAGCCATGGGTCCAGCCTGCGACGCGCTCCGCACCCGCGCATCCCCGAACGGGCCGGTCCGCCGGCGGACCACGCCTTTACGGGCGCGGGGGAAGGCCCTCACGGCCCGGCGGCACCGATTTCCACCGTTGTGGTGACGCGCACCAGCGACGGGGTGCGCGGCGCGGAACCGAATCCGAAGGCGACGGGCGGATCGAGCGGGCCGAGCGGTCCCAGGTCCACCCCGGCCAGCACGGCCTCGGCGGCCAGCACCGGCCGCAGGTCCCGCGCCCCGTACCACTCCCGCCGTCCCGGACCCGCGCGGCCCAGGGTCCGTACACCGGGCATCAGCAGCCGGGCCGGAACGTCGCACAGCGCGGCCCAGAGCGGACTGCGGACGAGCGGCGCCGGTACGGAGCAGAGCAGCCGGCCCAGAGCGGACCGGCGTCCGGCCCGCAGCTCCAGGCGCAGCGCGCCCGCCGCGACCAGCCACACGGCCCCGGAGGCGGAGAGGGAGCCCGTGACGGCCACCGGCACCACCTCGATCCGGTCGAAGCGGTAGGTGGCGGCCACGAAGTCCGCGACCTGCCGGGACGGCGCCAGCAGGACCCGTTCACCGTCGGGATGCTCGACCATCACGTCGCTGAACGGCCCGAACGGCGAACGCGGCCAGTGGCCGACCACCAGCCGGGTCCCCGAAGCCGTGCCCACACCCGCGATCCAGCCGTCGAACCGCAGCCGCTCGCCTGCCACGGCCGCCTACTCGAACCGCGAGACGTCGCCGGCGCCCCTGCGCACGATCTCCGGCTCGTCACCGGAGAAGTCGATCACCGTGGTCGGCTCGGTGCCGCAGTCACCCGAGTCGATGACGGCGTCCACCCCGTGGTCGAGCCGCTCCTTGATCTCCCAGCCCTGCGTCAGCGGCTCCTCCTCGTCCGGCAGCAGGAGCGTGCTGGAGAGCAACGGCTCGCCCAGCTCGGCGACCAGCGCCTGGGTCACCACATGGTCGGGGATGCGGACGCCGACCGTCTTCTTCTTCGGGTGCAGCAGCTGGCGCGGCACCTCCTTCGTCGCCGGGAGGATGAAGGTGTAGCTCCCGGGCGTGGCCGCCTTGACCGCGCGGAACACGTCGTTGTCGACGCGGACGAACTGCGCGAGCTGCGCGAAGTCGCGGCACACCAGCGTGAAGTGGTGGCGGTCGTCGAGGTTGCGGATGGAGCGGATCCGGGCGATGCCGTCGCGGTTGCCCAGCTGACAGCCCAGCGCGTAGCAGGAATCGGTCGGATACGCGACGAGCGCACCGGAACGGATGCTGTCGACCACCGTGCTGATGGTGCGCGGCTGGGGGTTTTCGGGGTGCACGTCGAAGTACTTGGCCATCCGCCGAGCTTACGTGTTCACCGGGCGGCCCGTTCGGACAGCGAAGGAGGCGGTCCGCCGCAGCGGACCGCCTCCCGTGCTCACACGTCCGTACGGTCAGACCGTGGCCGGGCCGACCAGCTCCTCCAGGACGTCCTCCATCGTCACGAAGCCGATGACCGTCCCCTTGTCGCCGGCGACGGCGGCGAGGTGCGTACCGGCGGCACGCATCGCCGTCAGGGTGTCGTCGAGCGGGGTGTCGATCTCTACCCGGATGACCGGGTGGATCGCGCTGGTGGGCAGCGGCTTGGAGCGCTCCGCGACGCCGAGGGCGTCCTTGATGTGGAGATAGCCCAGCACCCCGTCGTCCGGCCCGGTCACCGGTAGCCGGGAGAAGCCCGAGGCGACCGCGGCCCGCTCCAGTTGCTGCGGGGTGATGCCGAGGTCGACGGTGACGGTCCGGTTCAGCGGGACCATCACCTCGCCGACCGGCCGGGTGCCCAGCTCCAGCGCGTCCCGCAGCCGCTCGCCGTCGGCCGGCGCGAGGAGCCCGGCGTCGCTGGAGTCCTTCACCAGCCGGACCAGCTCGTCGTCGGTGAAGACCGAGGCGATCTCGTCCTTGGGCTCGACCTTCAGCAGCCGCAGCAGCATGTTGGCGAACGCGTTGATACCGAAGATGACCGGGCGCAGCGCCCGGGTCAGCGCCACCAGGGACGGGCCGAGCGCCAGGGCCGTGGCGACGGGCGCGGCGAGCGCGATGTTCTTCGGGATCATCTCGCCGATGAGCATGTGGAGGTAGGTCGCCAGGGTCAGCGCGATGACGAAGGCGATCGGGTGGACCAGCGCGTCCGGCACGCCGATCGCGTCGAACGGCGGCTCCAGCAGATGGGCTATGGCCGGTTCGGCGACGGCGCCCAGCACCAGCGAGGAGATCGTGATGCCGAGCTGGGCCGTGGCCATGGCGGCCGACAGGTGCTCGATGCCCCACAAGGTGCTCTTCGCCCGCCGGCTGCCGCGCAGCGCATCCGGTTCGATCTGGCTGCGGCGCACGGAGATCAGCGCGAACTCGGCGCCGACGAAGAACGCGTTCGTGAGGAGCGTGAGCGCGCCGATGAGAAGCTGAACGGTGGTCATCGGGCGTCCTCCTCCACGAGGGTCAGGGCCGGGAGCGGCGCGGTGATCCGCACCCGGTCGGCCCGGTGGTGCTCGATGTCGAGCACGTCGAACTGCCAGCCGCCGGCCTCCACCCGGTCCGTGCGGACGGGGATGCGGGCCAGCTGGTTGGCGAGGAGACCGGCGAGCGTCTCGTACGGGCCTTCCGGCGCGGAGAAGCCGATCCGGTCGAGCTGGTCCAGCCGGATGCTGCCTTCGGCCTCCCAGACCTGGCGGCCGTCGCCGAGCGGCTCGGCCGGTGCCAGGCCGGGACGCTCGTGCGGGTCGTGCTCGTCGCGGACCTCGCCGACGACCTCCTCCACGATGTCCTCCACCGTGGCGACGCCCGCCGTACCGCCGTACTCGTCGATGACGACCGCCATCGTCCGGTGCCGCCGCATCTGCGCCAGCAGCCGGTCCACGGGCAGTGAGTCCGGTACAAGGAGGGGCTCGGTGGCCAGAGCGGTGACCGGGGTCCGGGCGCGCTCGGACTCGTCCAGGGCCAGCACGTCGCGGATGTGGATCGTCCCGATGACGTGGTCCAGGCTGTCGCGGTAGACCGGGAAGCGGGACAGGCCGGTGGCGAGCGTGAGGTTGGCGGCGTCGGCCGCGGTGGCGTGGGCCTCCAGGGCCCGGACGTCCACCCGGGGCGTCATCACGTTCTCGGCGGACAGCTCCGCCAGGTGCAGGGTGCGGACGAAGAGCTCGGCCGAGTCCTGCTCGATGGCGCCTGCACGGGCCGAGTGCTGGGCAAGGGCGATGAGCTCCTGCGGCGTACGGGCCGAGGCCAGCTCCTCGGCCGGCTCCAGGCCGAACCGGCGTACGGCACGGTTCGCGGTGTTGTTGAGGTGGCGGATCAGCGGAGCGAAACAGGCCGTGAACGCGCGCTGCGGGCCGGAGACGACCTTGGCGACGGCCAGCGGGCTGGAGATCGCCCAGTTCTTCGGGACGAGCTCACCGATGACCATCAGGACGACGGTGGACAGCGCCACACCGAGCAGGGTCGCGACGGTGGAGACGGCACCCGCCGGGAGACCGGTGGACTCCAGCGTGGGGCGCAGGAGGACGGCCAGGGACGGCTCGGCCAGCATGCCGATGACCAGGGAGGTCACGGTGATGCCGAGCTGGGCGCCGGACAGCTGGAATGTCAGCCGCTTGGCGGCCTTGAGCGCGCTTTCGGCGCCGCGCTCACCGGCCTGCGCGGCCCGTTCGAGCTCGCCGCGCTCGATGGTGGTCAACGAGAACTCGGCCGCGACGAAGACCGCGCACGCCAGAGTCAGACCGAGGGCGAGAAGGAGCAGGAGTACTTCGCTCACCGTGTCACCTCCGTCCCCTGGTGAGCAGGGGTGGGGATGACACGGTTCGTACTGGGAGGCTCACCCATTGCGGTACCGCAGCTCCTTCTCTGTCCGGGTCGTCGGTTCGACGGTGACAGCGGGTGGAAACCCGCCTTGTAGATAGTAAAGGGACCGCAAAGCAATCGGGAGTGGTGCGCATCACAGGAGGGTCCGAATGGGTAGAGAGTGTTCTCAGCACACGACCTACCCCACGAAGTGCCCCACGAAGAAGGAGTGGACGCCGGACATGGTGTTCAAGAAGTTGCTCGGAGCTCTCGGTGTCGGCGGCCCCTCGGTCGACACCGTTCTGCAGCCCGCTCCCGCCCTTCCCGGCGGATCACTCTCCGGCGAGGTGCGCCTGCGCGGCGGCGGCAGCGAGGTGACGGTCGAACAGATCACCATCCTCCTGGTCGCCCGGGTCGAGGCGGAGGGCCAGGACCAGGAGCACGAGTCCACGGTCGTCCTCGAGCGGTTCACCGTCGGCGGCGGGTTCCGCCTCGCCGAGGAGGCCGAGCACACGGTGCCGTTCACCGTCACCCTGCCGTGGGAGACCCCGGTCACGGAGCTCCACGGGCAGCCGCTCGGACCCGTCCTCGGGATCCGTACCGAGCTGGAGGTCGCCGGAGCACGGGACAAGGGCGACCTGGACGTGCTCGCGGTGGCCCCGCTGCCGGCCCAGGAGGCGATCCTGGAGGCGTTCGGGCAGCTCGGATACGGCTTCAAGTCGGCTGATCTGGAGCTCGGCCACATCCGGGGGACCGGTCAGCAGCTGCCCTGCTACCAGGAGATCGAGATCGTGCCGCCCGCCGAACACGCGCACGCGGTCAACGAGATCGAAGTCACCTTCCTGGCCTCACCCGGCGGCCTGGAGGTCGTGATCGAGGCGGACAAGCGGGCCGGACTCTTCTCGGAGAGCCACGACACCGTGCACCGCTTCACCACCTCGCACCACGCTCTGCCGCAGGCCGACCGCAACGCCGAGGTCGACGCCTGGCTGCACCAGGTGATCGGCGCCCACACGGCCCACGCCGCGCCGTACGCGTACGCACAGGGCGGTCATCACCACGACGACCACCACCGCTCGGGTCCCGGCACCGGGGCGGTGGTGGCGGGAGTCGCGGCAGGCGCGGCCGTCGGCGTGGTCGGCGGGATGGTCGCCGCCGAGGTGATCGACGAGATCGGCGACGCCTTCGAAAGCGACGACGGCGGAGAGGGCGACGAGGAGGAGTGATTTGGCGTGCGGCCCCGTGCGGCCGAACCGGCCTTGCGCGGGGCCGCGGGCAGTCGTCGACCGGGCGCGGCGGCTCCGCCGGCCGAGGGCTGTTGGTCCGGGTGGAGTCCTCGGCAGGTGTGGTGAGCCGCTGACGAGGAAGGTGGGGAGGGAACCGCCGCTCGGACGTCGACGTCGACGAGGAGATCCATGAACGCCGTACCCCGGCCTCCCGACCCACCCCACCAGCGCCCCGAAGGGGTCACCGACACGACCGTCGAGGCGCTCGGCGCCCTCTCGAAGGCGCTGGAGACCACCGAACGGGCCCGCGGCGCGCTCTACACGTTCCACCAGCTCACCGGCGGCGCCGACCTCAGCCTCGACGACGCGGTACGGCTGCTCCGCGAGGCGGGCCACGGCGCCCAGGCCGACCGGGTCGAGCGGGAGGTCCTCGGCCGCAACGTCATCCCCGGCCACTGGACCTTCCAGATCGTCGAGGAGTACAACGCCACCTACTACGACGTGTTCCGCACGGTCGAGCAGGAGATCCGGGGCGAACTCGCCGAGGGCCGCGACCACCTGTACGAGGCCGAGATGAAGGAAGCCCGCCGCACGCGCGGCCACCCGGACCACACCGCGAACTGATCCTGTTTCCGACGGCACACGGGCGCGTCGCACGCATCCGTCCGGCCCTTCGGTGCGGAAGGATTCCTCGGTGCGGAAGCGTTCCTCGGCGCGGAAGCGTTCCGTACCTGTCCGGCCGGAAGGATCCGTACCCGTCCAACCGAGAGGGAAGCCGTGCCAGACCCCGACGTCGTCATCGTGGGCGCCGGAGCGGCCGGGCTGAGCCTGGCGTACCACCTGTGCGCGCCGGGCGGCGCCGTACCGCTGTCGGTCGTCCTCGTCGACGCGCCGCCGGGACCTCTGCGGCCGCCGCCGCGCACCTGGTGCTACTGGGAACCGCCGGGCGGCGCCTACGACTCGGCGCTCGCCGCCTCCTGGCCACGGCTGCGGGTGCGGGCGGCCGACGGGGCCGCGACGGTGACCGACCCGTCGCCCTACCGCTACAAGATGCTGCGCTCGGACGCCTTCGAGGCTCTGGCCGGCCGGCGGCTCTCCGGTGCTCCGGACTTCCGCCGGACCGAGGCGGCGGTGACCGCCGTACGCGACACACCGGGCGGCGGAGCCGAAGTCATCGGCTCGCGCGGGCAGGTTCTCGTACGCGGCCGCCGGGTCTTCGACTCGCGCCCGCCCCGCCGACTGCCACCCGCCCGCACCACGCTCCTCCAGCACTTCATGGGCTGGTTCGTCCGCACCGAGCGGCCCGCCTTCGACCCGACGACCGCGGACCTGATGGACTTCCGCACACCGCAGCCCTCGCGCGGACTCTCCTTCGGCTACGTCCTGCCGCTCGACCCGCAGACCGCGCTGGTCGAGTACACCGAGTTCTCACCCGCGCCCCTGGCCACCGAGGAGTACCGACGCGCCTTGGACCACTACACCCAAGAGGTCCTGAAACTCGGGGAGTTCCACGTGACGGCACAGGAACGCGGTGTCATCCCCATGACCGACGGCCGCTTCCCGCGCCGCGCCGGGCGCTCGGTGTACCGCATCGGCACCGCCGGCGGCGCGACCCGGCCCTCCACCGGATACACCTTCGCGGCCGTGCAGCGGCAGAGCCGGGCCGTCGCCGACCAACTCCGAGTCGGGCGTGAGCTGCGGATGCCGGCGCCGTACGGGCCATGGCCCCGCGCGATGGACGCCGTCATGCTGCGGGCTCTGGACAGCGGCCGGGTGGACGGCACCGACTTCTTCACCCGCCTCTTCCGCGGTGTCCCGGCCGACCGCCTGCTCCGCTTCCTGGACGGCAGCTCGCACCTCCACGAGGACCTGCTGATCGGCCTGCGGACACCGGTCGTCCCGATGCTGCGGACCGTCCTCGAACTCCCTTTCCGGGCACGGACCGAACCACCTCCACCGACCACCCACGAGAAGAGCACCCCATGACCCTGTTGTGCGGCGACGCACTGTCCGCGGCCTTCGACCACGGCTCCGCCGCCTACGACCGCCTCGTCGCGGCCAGCCCCGGCTACCACGCCCATCTGCGCCGCTCCGCCCGCCGGTTGAGGCTGCCGGACGGCGGGCGCGGGCTGCGCGTGCTCGACCTGGGATGCGGTACGGGCGCCTCGACGGCCGCGCTCCTCGCCGCCGCCCCGTACGCCCGGATCACCGGCGTCGACGCCTCCGCCGGCATGCTGGACCGGGCGGCGGCGAAGAGCTGGCCGGCGGGCGTCGACTTCGTGCACGCGCCGGTCGAGGAACTGGCGGGCCGATGGCAACCCGGCTCCTTCGACGCGGTGTTCGCCGGCTACCTCTTCCGCAACCTCTCCGACGCCGACAAGGCCCTCGACCTGGTACGCGGTCTGCTCGCCCCGGGCGGCCGCCTCGCCGTTCACGAGTACACGCTCGGCGGATCGCCCGTCCACCGGGCCGTGTGGAACGCCGTCTGCACCGCGATCGTCCAGCCCGCCGGACGGCTCGCCGGAGACGCCGAGCTCTACCGCCATCTCCGTCGCTCCGTCGTCGAGTTCGACACGGCACCCGCCTTCGCGGCGCGGCTGCGCCGGGCCGGTTTCTCCGACGTACGGGCCCTCCCGCTGCCCGGCTGGCAGACCGGGATCACGCACACCTTCGTCGGCCGCGCGGGGGAGGAGGCGTGATGTTCCCGCGCGACAGCGGCAGAGGTACGGGTCACCGGCGCGGCCGCGACCGCCGGGCAGCCGTCATCCCGGCCCCGGACGGCCGCGCCCGCTTCACCGGACAGGACGCTCCCGCCGTCGCGGTCGTCGGCGGCGGGATCGCCGGCCTCGCGGCGGCCACCCTGCTCGCGGAGCGCGGCGTACGCGTCACCCTCCATGAGCGCGAAGCGAGCCTCGGCGGACGGCTGTCGGGCTGGCCCACCGTACTGGCCGACGGCACCACCGTCACCATGAGCCGCGGCTTCCACGCCTTCTTCCGGCAGTACTACAACCTGCGCGGGCTGCTGCGCCGGGTCGACCCGGGCCTCGACTCGCTGACCCGGCTGCCCGACTACCCGCTGCGCCACAGCTCCGGCCTCCACGACAGCTTCGCCCGCGTCCCGCGCACACCTCCGCTCAGCGCACTCGGCTTCGTCGCGCTCAGCCCCACCTTCAGCGTCCGCGACCTGGCCCGGATGAACCCGAGAGCCGCTCTGCCGCTGCTCGACGTCCGCGTGCCCGAGGCCTACGAGCGCCTCGACTCCATCAGCGCCCACGACTTCCTCACCCGCATCCGCTTCCCCGAAGCCGCCCATCACCTGGCCTTCGAGGTGTTCTCCCGCAGCTTCTTCGCCGACCCGCGCGAACTGTCCGCGGCGGAGCTGGTCCTGATGTTCCACATCTACTTCCTCGGCTCCAGCGAGGGCCTGCTCTTCGACGTCCCCGACGAGCCGTTCCCCACCGCTCTCTGGGATCCGCTCCACCACTACCTCACGGGCCACGGCGTCGACGTACGGACGCGGATGCCGGTCCGCCAGGTGCGGCCGCTGCCCGACGGCGGGCTGGACCTCACCACCGACGACGCCACCACGCGGTACGACGCCCTCGTCCTCGCCCTGGACAGCGGCGGCCTCCGCCGCGTCGTCGCCGACTCCCCGGAACTCGGCGACGCCGAGTGGCGGGCAAGGATCGACCGGCTGCGCACCGCCCCGCCGTTCCTGGTCTCCCGGCTCTGGCTCGACCGGCCGGTGGCGTACGACCGGCCGGGCTTCCTCGGTACCAGCGGCTACGGGCCGCTGGACAACGTGAGCGTCCTGGACCGCTGGGAGGGCGAGGCCGCGCGCTGGGCGCGGCGTACCAAAGGGTCGGTCGTCGAGCTGCACGCGTACGCCGTCGCACCGGACGCCGACCGAGGAGCCGTACAGGCCGAGGCGTTGCGCCAGCTGCACCGGATCTACCCGGAGACGGTCAGCGCCCGCATCGTCGACGAGCGGCACGAATGGCGCGCGGACTGCCCGATGTTCCCGGTCGGCGGCTACCGGGACCGGCCCGGCGTACGCAGCCCCGACCCGGCCGTCATGGTGGCCGGCGACATGGTCCGTACCGAACTGCCGGTGGCGCTGATGGAACGCGCCGCCACCAGCGGATTCCTCGCCGCGAACGCCTTGTTGGAACGGTGGGGCGTACGCGGGCAGACGCTCTGGACCGTCCCGCGCACCGGCCGCTCGGCCGTGCTGCGCCGGTTCGCGGCGCTCGGGTCGGAGTGAGCGCGCAGCCGTCAGCCCGGGAACCGCCCGCTGTCGCGCAGCTCCCAGCGCCGCTCCGCGTACGCCAGGTCGTCCCGCCACAACCGGCCGGCCGAGGCGCGCATCAGCGGCCGCAGCAGCGGCGCGGCCGCCCGGGCCACCGCGAAGCCGCGGCGGTCCGACGCGGCGATCAGCGCCTCGGTCACGGCGGTGCGGGCCCTGCCGCGCTCGTCCGGGGCCAGGGGAGTGGCATGGGTCTCCACCACGGATCCCGCGCCCTCGCCCTCGATGATGTGCATGACGACCGTACGGGGCTCGGGCGCCGTGAACCGCGCCCGGACCGGCACCACCAGCCGTCCGGCCACCTTGAAGGAGACGTCGACCAGGAACCCGTCGTCGTCCGCCTCGCTGCCGGCGGGCGTTCCGGTGACCGTCAGATCCACGAACGAGTACGGGTGGAACCACGCGCCGTGCCACGGGTCGAGCCGGTTGGCCACCACGTCCTCCGGCTCGCAGCGGCCGACGCCCGTGTAGACCGCTTCCACCGCGTCCCGGACCCTCGGCCGGAGCGGAACGTACGGCCGCTCCGAGGGCGTCTCACCGCCCACCCGGTCCAGCCGCACCCAGAGCAGCACCCCGTCGTCGAAGGCCGGGAAAGGCTCCCATCCGGCGAACGGCCCACCGTCCAGAGCCAGTCCGTGCCAATGGCAGACCAGCGTGCCGCAGCGGACCGGGCTGTCGCGCAGCGGCGCTCCGAGGTGAGGGCACGCTCCCGGACCGGCGCGGAGCCTCCCGTCGCCGTCCCGCCACGCGGCCACCTCGGTGGAGGCGACCGTGACGCCGAGAGTGCGGCCGGGAGGCAGTTCGCGCGAGGCGCCGATGACGTACCAGTTACCGGACGGCCGGCTCTGCGCCCGCTTGAGGGCCTCCGCGATCAGCGCCGGTTTCGCCGCCCGCCACGTCGGTTCCTGCCGCTCCCACGGCACCGGCGTCCGCCGCAGCCGCAACGGGATACGGCCGGGGCGTCCTGCCGCGGGGCTCATACCGTCTCCTTCCGTACGGGAGCGGCCACCCGGGGCCGGGAGGCGCAGGCGCCGGCGACCGGTTCCACGCTCCGCCGGTTCACCGCGCGTGCCGCGACCGCCCGTACCAGCCCGTCCAGCGCCACCACGGCCCGCCGCCGGCGCGGGACGACCGCCCGGCGGTGCAGCACCGCGTAGCCGTCGGCCTCGATGGCGTCGAGGATGCCGCTGTACAGCACGAACGCCGTACGGATGCAGGGCCGCGACACCGGGTCGAGCATCGCGATCCCGGGCAGCGCGTCCCGGTAGACGGCCCGGTTGTGCGCGGCGGCGGCCCGCAGGACGTCGGTGATCCGCGCGTCCCGCGTCCCCGTCCGCCGACTCCACTCGAAGCGCTCCCGGTCCACGCCGTGCGCGGCCAGCAACTCGGCCGGCAGATAGAGCCTGCCCCGGTCCAGGTCCTCGCCCACGTCCCGCAGGAAGTTGGTCAGCTGGAAGGCGACGCCGAGCGCGGCCGCGTGCGGAGCGGCCTCCTCGCGCGGCACCACCGTCCCGAGCACCGGCAGCATCTGGAGGCCGATCACCGCCGCCGAGCCGTGCATGTACCGGCCGAGCTCGTCGTACGAGGCGTAGCCGCCGACCGTCAGGTCGCTGCGCATGGAGACCAGGAAGTCGGTGAAGTGCAGGTGGTCGATGCCGTACCGCCGTGCCGTGTCGGCGAGCGCGCGGATCACCGGCTCGGTGGCCCGGCCCTGCCGCAGGCCCGTCTCCAGCTGCGCCTCCAGGGCCAGCAGGGCCCGGCCCCGCTCGGCTGGTGTGGCCGGTGAGTTGAGGTCGTCCACGATGTCGTCGGCCCAGCGGGCGAAGCCGTACAGAGCGTGCACGGCCGGGCGGCGGTCGACGGGGAGCAGCCGCGTGGCGAGGAAGTACGTCTTGCCGTGGCGCGCGTTGAGCGCCCGGCAGCGGACGTACGCGGCGCGGAGTGCGGGGTCGTGGATGGCGGCGGCGTCGAGTTCACGGACGGTCATGCGGAGGTGCCTCTCCAGTCGGTACGGGGGCCGGTGATCCTCTGAGCGGCCAGCTTTCCGGAGATCAGGACGGTCGGCACACCGACGCCGGGCGTGGTGCCGCATCCCGCCAGGACGGCGTTGGCCGTGCCACGGACCAGGTTGCGCGGGCGGAACGGGCCGGTCTGCGGAAAGGTGTGGGCCACGGCGAACGGCGTGCCCGCCGCATGGCCTTGAGCGGTCCAGTCGACCGGCGTGACCAGCCCCTCCTCCTCGATCGCCGCGCCGAGGCCGGGCATCTCGCGCCGCTCCAGCTCGGTGAGCAACGCGTCCCGGTAGCGCGGCCCCAGCTCCTTCCACTCCCGTACGTCCGGCCCGACCTCGGTGTTCGGGCAGGGCGCCAGCACGTAGTGGAGGTGCTTGCCGGGCGGCGCGAGCGTGGGGTCGGTCGCGGTGGGGCGGGTGATCAGGAGCGAAGGGTCCGACATCAGGCGGCCGGTGCGGGTGAGTTCGTGGAACGTGCTCTTCCAGGCGGCGCCGAACGAGATGGTGTGGTGCGCGAGATCCGGCCAGGTCCGGTCCGTGCCCGCGTGCAGGATCACGGCGGACGGCGAGTGGCGCAGGCGCAGCGGCCGACGTGGGCTGCGGCCGAGGAGCCGGTAGGCGATCGGGAGGTCGGGAGTGAGGACCACGGCGTCGCACGGGATGCGCTCCTGGTCGGTGACGACGGCGGTGATCCGGTCGCCGGAACGCTCCAGCCGGGTCACGGTCCGCCCGTAGCGGAGGTCGGCGCCCGCCTCGGCGGCCGAGTCCGCCATCGCCCGCGGCAGCGCGTGCATGCCGCCCTTCGGGAAGTACACGCCGGCGATCGTGTCCATGTAGGCGATCACGGCGTACGCGGCGAGCGCGCGGGCCGGCGGGACGCCCGCGTACAGCGCCTGGAAGGAGAAGACCCTGCGCAGCCGCTCGTCCGAGACGAAGCTGCCGATCCGCGCGTCGAGCCGGCCGAACCCGCCGAGAGCGGCGAGGCGGGCCAGGTCGGGGTGGGCGAGCTGGAACGGTGAGTCGAAGTTGGCGTCGATGAACCGGCGCATCTGCACCTGGTAGAGCCGCTCCAGCCATTTCCGCAGCCGCCGGTAGCCGACCGCCTGCCGCGCCCCGGCGAACCGCTCGACCGCCGCCTCCATCGCGGCCCCGTCGGTGTGCACGTCGAGCTGCGACCCGTCGGCGAACCGGGCCCGGTAGGCGGGGTCCAGCCGGATCAGCTCCAGCCGGTCGGCCAGCCGGTCACCGACCGCGCCGAAGGCCTCCTCCACGAGGTCCGGCATGGTCAGCACGGTCGGACCGGTGTCGATGCGGTATCCGCCCGACTCCAGCAGTCCGGCCCGGCCGCCTGGCCCGTCATCCCGCTCGACCACCGTGACCCGGCGGCCCGCGCCGAGCAGATGGAGCGTCGCGGCCAGCCCCGCCAGACCGGCACCGACCACCACCACATGGTCGGTGGGCCCCTTGACCGTGATCACCGGGCATGTCCTCCTTCGGCCGTGGTCAGGACCCGGGCCGCCGCCGGGCTGTCGTCGTGCCCGCGCGGTTCGCCGGGTGCGGCGCTTTCGGAGCGGCCTCCGGAGACCGTGTGCAGCAGGTCGAGCAGCTGCCTGCCGCCGTGCGCGTCCACGTCGACGGCCTCGCCCAGACGGCGTACGGCATGGTCGCCGAGGCGCTCCGCCTTCCGCTCCACATGGGCGCGCGCTCCGGTCGCCTCGAAGACCTCGGTGACGTCCGCGAGCTCGGCCTCGGTGACGTCGGCGTTGCCCACGGCACGGCCGAGGACGGCCAGCGCCTCTTGGTCGTCCGCCGCCTCGGCCCGTTCCCGGGCGACGGCGAGGAGGTAGGTCGGCTTGCCCTCGCGGATGTCGTCGCCGGACGGCTTCCCGGTCCGCGCCGGGTCCCCGAAGACGCCGAGCAGGTCGTCCCGGAGCTGGAAGGCGATCCCCGCGCCACGGCCCGCCGAACGCAGCGCGGCCGTGGTGCGCTCATCGGCATCGGCCAGCGCGGCCCCGATCGCCAGGGGCCGCTCGACGGAGTACAGCGCGCTCTTGAGGCAGGCGGTCCGTATCGCCCGCGCCGCCGAGGAGCCTCCGATGGCCTGGCCGTGCAGGTCCAGGTACTGGCCCGCCACCATCTCGGTCCGCATGGAGCGCCAGATGGCCCGGATCCGCCGTCGTACGGGCGTCGGCAGCGGTGTTTCCGCGACGGTGTCGTCGGCCCAGACCAGCGCGAGGTCGCCGGCCAGCACGGCGGCGGAGGTGCCGAACGCGGAGCCCCGCTCCGAGTCCGGGGCCAGGCCCGCCCGGTCGGCGAGGTCGATGTGCACGGCGGGTCTGCCTCGGCGCAGCCGCGACCGGTCCATCACGTCGTCGTGGATCAGCGCGCAGCTCTGGATGAGCTCCAGCGCGACCCCCAGCCGCAGCGCGGCCGCGGTGGACCCGGCGTCCGCCGCGCCGCAGGCCCGCATCGCCCACCACAGGAGCCGCGGGCGCATCCGCTTGCCGCCGTCCAGCGTGAAGTCGGCGACCCGTTCGGCCAGGTCACCGCAGAACGAGGCGTCGGTCTCGGACGCCTCGGCGACCCGTTCCGCGAGGACGGCCCGCGCGGTACGCAGAACGGCACCGACCACGTCCGCGTCGACGGCCCCGGCCTCCGTGGCCGACGGCCCGGGGCCCGCCGTGAGCGGATAGGCGGCGAAGGAGTGTTCCACGGCCGGGATGCGAGCCATCTCACGTCCTTCCGGTCAGACGGGCGGCGAACCATTCGCCACTCCTTCCGCACACGTACCCCGTTCGGATGCGGTGAGGCAGGACTGATCGGGCGCGCGGGCCGCGCGAGGAAGGAGGCGGTGGTCAGAGACGATCACGACAGCGGCACGCTCCCGGCGGAGAAACACCCACAGAGGCGTGCCGGGCAGCATCGGCCCGCCCGTTCGGCCTACGGCACGTGGCCCGGCGGCGCGGGCGCGGCGCGGTGAACGGCCGGACGGCCGGTCACCTGCGGGCGCGTTGCCTGCGGTGACCGGCCGTCCGGTGAGGGTGTACGGGCCGGCGCGGATCAGCGGACGTCGACGTGGTCGCCGACGCTCGTGGAGCCCAGGCGGACGGTGGTGGCCTTGAACTCGGCCTTCCAGGTGCCGTCCTTCTTGGCGGTGAAGCCCTTGGTGAAGACACCCTTGCTGTTCGTCCGCACGGTGGCCAGCTTGCTCCACGTCTTGGAGCCCTTGGCCTGGAACAGGATGTTCACGGACTGGCCGGAGGTGTTCTTCCAGGTGCCGTCCAGGCTGCGCAGCGTGCCCTTCGCCGTGATGGTGCGGCCCTTGCGGACCGGCTCCGGGGAGGCGTTGAAGCCGGCGATGGAGGTCCGCAGCTTGACGTCCACGAAGTCGGCGCCGCTGACGGCCGCGGCGCGGTCGGCGGTCCCGGCGTAGCGGGCGCGCCAGGTGCCGTCCGTCTTGGCGGTGACCGAGGTCGCGACGGCGCCCTTGGCGCTGGTGGTGACGGTCGCGGCCTTGCTCCAGGTCTTGGCGCCCTTCGTCTGGAACTCGATGACGACGGACGCCTTGGCCAGCGGGCCCCAGATGTTGCTCGTGGCACCGGCGGTCTGGAGGGTCGCGGCGATCTTCAGCTTGCTTCCCTTGCCGATCGGCTCGGGCGAGGCGTTGAAGGAGATGATCCGGGCCGGCACCGCGGAGACGGTGAGCGTGGCGGCCGAGGTGGCCGTCTCACCGGAGGCGTTGACGAACACCGCGCGGTAGCGGTGCGTGCTGAGCGCGGCGCTCGCCTTCACCGTCAGCGTGGTGGAGGTGGCGCCGGAGACGGTGCTCCAGGTCTTGCCGGCGTCGGTGCTGCGCTCCCAGCGGACCGAGTCGTAGCCGGTCGCGGCGGCGGTGAAGACGGCGTCGGCGCCCGAGCGGGCGGTACGAGCGGTGGGGTGCTGAGTCACGACGGCGGCCGGGACGGCGGTGCCGAAGAGGAGCGGCTGGGCGACGTCCTGGGCGCGCGAGGGCATCCAGGTGGAGTCGCCGCCGTCGTGCGAGTTGAAGGTGGTCAGGAAGCAGGCGGTGGTACGGCAGTCGACGGTGGTGGTGCCGGAGGTGAACGTCTCCGTGAGCTTCGCCGTCAGGGTGAAGGAGCCGTCGGTGCCGACCTGGCGGATCCAGGCCGCGTTGCCGTAGACGCTGGGGTACGTGGTGCCGGACAGCGCGACCGACTGCGCCAGGTACACACCGCGGCCGGGCCGGTAGCCGGTGCCGACGACCGTGACCTCGGTCTCCGCGCCGAGTCCGGTGACCTGGCTGACGGTCAGGGTGGGGACGCTGGTGGTGCCGGCGATGGCGACCGGGTCCAGCGCCGTGCCGGCCGGGTACATGGGATGGCCCTGGTAGGCGAATATCCGCGCGCCCTCCTCGGTGAGGGAGGTGGCGATGCCGGTCCAGTCGAGGGTGGAGCCGCTCAGCGAGCCGGCAGCGGCCTCCAGGGTGGCGACCGGCACTCCGGCCTTGAAGACGGGGGCCTGACCGGCGGTCAGGTCGGTCGTCACGTCGGCGTGGAGTGTGCCCCTGCCGTTCTTGAGGACGACCCGGAGGTTGGCGAGGGTGATGGCGGTGATGTTGTGGGCGGGCACCGCGTAGGTGACCGAGCCGCCGAAGCGGACATCGGCCTCGCGCTTGGCGGGGTCCACCGAACCGTGCTTGACCGGGTAACCGATCAGCCCGGCGGCGTCCTTGGTGGCGCCGCCGGCCACCGTCACCGTGCCGCCGTTGCCCGCGACATAGCCGACCCAGGACTTCTTGAAGCCCCAGGAGGAGCCGCCGGAGACCAGGATCGGGGCGGCTGCCGAGGTGGAGCCGGGCTGCTGGGCCGGGGCCTGGTCCGCGGCGGCGGCGATCGGGGCCGCCGCGGCCGGGACGGCGAGGACACCGGTGCCCAGGGAGACGACGGTCAGGGCGGCGAGAGCGGCCAGGCGGCCGCGGCGGGGCATGGACATGCGCTGCATGTCTCCTTCGGGGAGAGGCACGGACAGCTGTGGGGCGGAGCTGTGCCCGGGGTGAACAGGAAAGAAGGGGGGATACCGGCTTCTCGCGTGGGGGCCCGAAGACGACAGTCGTCATATTAGGTGAGGCTTACCTAAATGTCATCGTCGGGTCGTCGATGCCCGCTCCCGCTTGACCTTGACACCGTGACAGGGTCTTCACTGCAGTCCGAGGAGGTGGTCTCGATGACGGTCACGGGACAGGACACGAATGAAGGACGAGCGCTCCGAGGGCTGGCGGACGACGACGCGTCCGTACGGCTGCGGGCGGCTCTGGCGACCGGCACGGCACCCGATGCGCACTACGTCGACCCGCTCGTCGAGCGGTGCGCGGTCGAGCCCGAGTTCTTCGTCCGCGACATGCTCACCTGGGCGCTGACCCGGCACCCGGTCACCCTGACGCTTCCCGTGCTGCTCGTCGAACTCCGCTCGGAGCGTACGCAGGCACGGAGTCAGGCGCTGCACACGCTGTCCAAGATCGGCGACCGGCGGGCCTGGCCCGCCATCGCCCGGGCGTTCCTGACCGACGCCGACGACGAGGTGGCGCGGAGCGCCTGGCGGGCGGCGGCCGTACTCGTCCCGGAAGGCGAGGAGCCCGCTCTGGCCGAGGTGCTGGCCACGCAGTTCGGGCGCGGTGGACGCGAGACCCAGCTGAGCCTCAGCCGGGCCCTGGTCGCACTGGGCGAGGTGATCGAGCCGGCCCTGCTCGCCGCGACGACCGCACCCGACCCGCACGTCCGCGCCCACGCCCTCGCCACGCAACAGCTGCTGCGCGACCCGGACATCGGTTTCACCTTCGCCATCGAGGAGGCGAAGCGCGTCGTGGCCCTCGGCGGGACCGGCCAGGAGGGACGATGAGACGTGTTGATCGGTGAGGTGGCGAGACGGTCCGGGGTCAGTGCCCGCATGCTCCGGCACTACGAGTCGGTCGGCCTGGTGTCGCCTTCGGGCCGTACCGGCTCCGGCTACCGGGAGTACGGCGCGGAGGACATCCGGCGGATCTTCCACATCGAGAGCCTGCGGGCGCTCGGGCTGTCGCTGCGCGAGGTCAAACGCGCGCTCGACGACGCGGACTTCACGCCCTCGTCGCTCGTCGAGGACCTCATCCGGCGCACACGGGCCCGTATCGCGGCGGAGACCGAGCTGCTCGGACGGCTGGACCGGCTCCACGCGGCGGACCCGGCCGACTGGGAGGACGCCCTCCAGGTCGTCACGCTGCTCCAGGCGCTGGGATCCAAGAGCGCCGACGCGCGCCAGCGCGCGGCCCTCTCCTCCGCCGACGCGGTTCCGGTGGAGGCCCTGGTCGAGGCGGCGCTCGACGAGAGCGATCCGCACGTCGCGGGCGCGCTTCGCTGGGCGCTGGCACGCTCGGGCGACGGCGCACCGGCCCTGCTGGCTCAGGGGCTCGGCTCACCGGTGGCCGCCGTCCGGGAACGCGCCGTCCGGTCCCTCGCCGAGATGGACGGCGGTGAGGCCGTCGGCCATCTCCGCGACGCCTTGAGGCACGACGATCCGGTGGTCCGGGGCCAGGCTGCTGTGGCGATCGGGGCCAGGGGCGAGGCCGACGCCGTCCCGACCCTCGTCGACATGGTGGTCGAGGGCCGGAACGACACCGACGCGGCCGACACGCTGAGCGTGCTGGCGAGCGACACCGCCACGGCGGACCGGATCGCGCACCTGCTCGTCGAGCGCCTTGCCCACAGCACCACCCGAGCGCCCGCACGCGGACGCCTGACCCAGGCGCTGGCAGGCATCCCGGGCACACGGGCGTCACGTGCCCTCGCGGAGCTGTCCCACGACGCGGACCGGGCCGTGGCGGTGACCGCCACGTACCTCCTTCAACTGCGCCACGCACGCTGACGGATGGCCCAGGGATACCGCCTAGGGCCGCGGTTTGTCCGCGAACACCCACCGGTTGCCCGCCAGCGCGTCGTTCTCCTCCGGCAGCGGGCCGCGTCCGTGCCGGTGCGTGAAGTCGAACGGAGTGTGGACGGCGGTGGACCAGCGCTTGTCCGCCAGACGGCCCGCGGAGTCGGGGCGGGGTGCCAGGTCGAAGAGGTTGAGCAGGTCGATGCCGATCTGTTCCCTCGTGGACGTGTAGAGCGGGCTGTCGCGGTACGCCAGCAGGTCCTTCTCCAACTTGACCTCGAAGGCCAGCGCACTGCCCCCGGCGCTGAGTCGGTCGACCGTGTCGATGAGATACGTCTCGGCGGCCGGAGGCAGATAGAACAGCAGCCCCTCGACCAGCCACACGCTCGGCGCGGACGGGTCGAAGCCCGCGCCGGGCAGGGCGCCCGCCCAGTCGTCGCGCAGATCCATCGGGACCGGCACGCGAGCCGCCTTCGGGACGGCCGAAAGACCGTCGAGCACCTGGTGCTTGAACGCCAGCACCTCCTGGCGGTCGATCTCGAAGATCACACAGTCGGCAGGCCAGTCGAGCCGGTAGGCCCGCGCGTCCAGACCCGCTCCGAGCAGGACCACCTGGCGTACGCCTTCCGCGTGCACCGACCGGAGCAGGAAGTCGTCGAGGACGCGCGTCCGCAGCCCGAAGTACCGGGCGAACCGGCCCCACAACGGGTCCCGGTCCCCGTCCGCGACCTCCTTCGGATGGACCGGCCAGCCCTTGGACGCCGTAGCGGCCAGCACGAAGTGCTCCGCGTAGACGTCCTGGGCCAGGCTGTCGGGGCGGTGGGTCTCGATCGCCCGCGCCGCGGCGACCAGCAGAGCCGTCACGCCGACCCCTCCGGCCACGCCTTCCACACCGGTGTTCCGGCGCGCTGTGTCGACCATGTGTGCACTCCCTTGGTACGTGGAATTCGCGGGCCTCACGGAATCAGCACCGGCTTGACCACCCGGCCCGCCTCGCAGTCGCGTTCGGCCTCGTTGATGTCGGCGAGCGGATACGTACGGATCAACTGGTCGAACGGGAACCGGCCGGCCTGCCACAGTCCGGTCAGCCGAGGGATCAGCAGCCCCGGCACCGCGTCGCCCTCGCAGATGTGCGAGAGCTTCCGGCCCCGGTCCAGCGTCCCCGGTTCGAGCGGGAGCGCGGTGTGCAGCCTGGCCACCAGGCCGAGGTGACCGGTCGGACGCAGGGCCCGTAACGCGTCGTTGATCAACCGCGCGGAACCGGTGGTGTCCAGCGCGTACCGCGCGCCGCCGTCCGTCAGCCGCCGGATGTGGCCCGGCAGATCGGCGGAGTCGGAGCGCACCGGGACGGCGGACAACTTCTCGGCCAGGGCCAGCCGTTCGGGATGCCGGTCGACCGCCACGGCCACCGCTCCGGCGGCGGCCGCCGCCATCACCGCGGCCAGGCCCACCGCTCCCGCCCCGAGCACCACGACCGTGTCGCCGGGACCGGCGCCGAAGGTGTTGAGAACGGCCCCGGCGCCGGTGAGGAAGCCGCAGCCGAGCGGACCGAGCAGTGCCAGCGGGAGCGAGGGATCGACGCGTACGGCGTTACGGGCCGGGACCATCGCGTACGCCGCGAACGAGGACTGGCCGAACCAGCGCGGGGCCAGCGGGCGCCCGGCGGCGTCGGTGAACCGCGCCGCGTTCTCCGGGCGCCCGCCGAAGAGGTTGAGCGCGGCGAACCGGTCGCAGTAGGCAGGCGCTCCGCCCAGGCAGCTCCGGCAGCGCCCGCAGGAGTCGAAGCTCAGCACGACATGGTCGCCGGTGACGAGACCGGTGTCCGGCCCTCCCGTCTCCACCACCACGCCGGACCCCTCATGGCCGAGCACCGCAGGCAGCGGCGAGCGGCCCGCCGAACGCCGGACGGCCAGATCGGTCCGGCACATCCCGCACCCCGCGATCCGCACCAGGACCTCACCTTCGGCCGGTCCCGCGTTCAGCGTCACCTCCTCGACGGCGAACGGGTCCTCGTACGAGCGCAGTACCGCCGCACCGAACCTCATCGGCCCTCCTCCCGTGGCCGGTGCACGACGAACGGCCGGAGGTTCCCGTACAGGCCCCACGGCCCGCCCGCCACGCCGACACCGCTCTCCTTGATGCCCGCGAAGGGCTGGGCGAGCGACAGTTCGGCGTGGTGGTTGATCCACGCCGTCCCGCACTCCAGCCGGCCGGCCACCTCCTCCGCCCGGTCCAGATCGGTCCCCCACACCGAGCCGCCCAGCCCGTAGCGCGTGGCGTTGGCCGCCTCGACGGCCTCGTCGAGATCCCCGTACGGCAGCACCGGCAGCACCGGACCGAACTGCTCCTCCGTCACCACCGGGCTCTCCGGCGGTACATCGGCCAGGACGGTCGGAGCGTAGAAGTAACCCGGCCGGTCCAGCCGGTGCCCACCGGCCACGGCCCGTGCCCCTTCCGCCAGCGCCCGGGCCGTGCACCGCTCCACCCGGGCCAGCTGCGCCGCGTTGTTGAGCGGACCCAGCTCCGTACGAGGGTCGAGACCGGCGCCGACCACGACGGTCTTCGCCCGTTCCGCCAGCGCCTCCACCACCTGGGAGTGGAGCCGGGCCGGGACGTACACGCGCTTGACGGCCATGCACACCTGCCCGCAGTTGCGGAACGCCGCCCAGAACAGCCGGTCCGCGATCCGCTCCACATCGACGTCGTCCAGCAGGACGGCGGCGTCGTTGCCGCCCAGCTCCAACGTGACCCGGGCGAGGCCCGGCGCCGCGGCCGCCGCGACGGCCCGGCCGGTCTCCACCGAACCGGTGAACGTCACATGGCGGATGCCCGGATGGGACGCCAGGAGCGAGCCGAGCGGCTCGCGGCCGGTGACGACCGTCAGCACACCGTCGGGAAGGGCTTCGGAGAGGACGGATCCCAGCAGCCGGGTCGCGAGCGGAGTGAAGGGAGAGGGCTTGAGCACCACCGTGTTGCCGGCGGCGAGCGCGGGCGCGAACTTCGCCGAGGCGAGCTGGAGCGGAAAGTTCCACGGGACGATGGCGGCGACCGGCCCGAGCGACCGCCACCGGATCTCGCTGTGCACCGGCCGCCCGTCGTCGATCGTCCGCACCTCGGGAGCCATCCCGGCGAAGTGGCGCAGGCGGGCCGCCGTACGGGCGACCTCCGCGTACGACTCGGCCAGCGGCTTGCCCTGTTCACGGGTGAGCAGGGCAGCGAGGTCCGGCCCGGCCGCCTCCACGGCGTCGGCCGACGCGAGCAGAGCCGTGGCGCGGACGGTGGGGTCGGACCGCCAGCTCGGCCAGGCCTCGTGGGCCCGGGCGACGCTCTCGTCCAGCTCCTCCGGCCGCTGGTCGGGCGCCTCGCCGAAGGCTTCGCCGGTCGCCGGGTCGAGGACGGCGAAGCGCTCACCGCCGGGTTCACGGGGGTCCATGCCGGCGGTCAGCGCGCGGCCACGGTGGCCGCGTGCTCCTGGGCGTGCCGGTCCATCTCCGCCCGGAAGGCGGCCACCAGCCGCGGCTGGATCCTGCCGGCGTTGCGGTCACCTCCCTCGCACACCGCACCGCGCACACCCACGATGTCCGTCCCGATCCGGGTCAGCGTCGCGAGATCCTCCGCCTTCACGCTGCCCGCCAGGGCCGCCAGCAGACCGGCCTCGTGCGCCAGCCGGACGAACTCCTCGCACGCGGCCGGCGGCACGTGGTCGAACAGCCGCGTCCCGTCCTTGATCGCGGTGTCGAGCATCGCCGCGTCGGCACCGGAGCGGCGGGCGATGTCGGGTAGCGCGAGCGGGTTGACGCAGCCGATCCGATGCGCGTCGGCGTAGCCCGAGGCGACGACCAATGCGTCCGGCCGGTAGTCCTTCACGGCCCGCACGACCCCGCGCATCACCTCGATGGCCTGGTCGGGCGTGGTGCATCCGTAGAGGCCGACCTTGATGTACGTCGCTCCGGAGACGGCCGCGCCGAGCGCCGCCTGTGCCACCGTGCCGGGCTTGTACGGCACGTCGCCCACGGTGGCCGAGACCGGCTTGTCCGCCGGGACCGCCGTACGGATCTCCTTGATGACCCACGGGAAGTTCGCGCCGAGCGAGCCCTCGTCGGGCTTCTTGACGTCGACGATGTCGAGGTGTTCCGCCGCCTTCGCGCACTCGAGAGCCTCTTCGACACCGTCGGGGGAGATGAGAAGCAGCAACGTGGATTCCTTCCACCGCGTGACCACCCGCCGCCGGGACGGGTGCGCGGATTCGCCGGGATCGTGTGCGGTCGGCTCATCCTGGCCGCGGCCCGTGATCTCCGGCAGGGCGCGCGGGATGGCGAACGGGTCACTGCCGTGACGTGCTCACGCCCCCTTGGTGCGCCCTCGGCTGTCTGAACCCGCGATTCATGGGCACATGGCTCTCACCACACTTCGGAAGGAAATCCATCATGCTCGGTATAGCCGCGGCAGTTCTGTTCTTCATCGCCTTCCTGATCAACGCGGCGGACATCTCGACGAACGAGGTGTTCGCATCGACGAACATCATGCTCATCGGTCTGACGCTGCTGGCCCTGCAGGTGGCAGGCATCGGTTCCGGCCTGCGCACCGGCTCGTCGCGCCGCCGCTGAGCCCACGGAACGCCTGGCAGGGCGGGTCCCGTACATCGACGTACGGGACCCGCCCTGCCAGGCGTTCCACGCTGTCCGGGACCTCTGCGGCCGTCCTGCCGCCGATCGGGTTTCGCAGGTGTGAACAGGTAAGGGAGGGGAACTCGGTTCGTCGGCCGAGACCGGAGAGAACCGGTCACGCTGCGCGATCGCACGATTGGCGCCCCGGACGGAAGGAGCGGAGCCTTGACAGGTGGCATGACCCACGATTCACGCGTCCGACGCGTGCAGGAGGTATCCGTGACCGCTGCCGTGCCCACGCTGACCGCTTCCCGGAGGCGGGGTGTCCGCACCCTGCCCGGCGTCTACGCGCCCCAGCACGACACGCATCTGCTGCTGAGGGCCCTGGCCCGCGAGACCGTTCGCCCCGGCACCGACGTGATCGACCTCGGCACCGGCAGCGGCCTCCTCGCCGTGGCCGCCGCACGCCGGGGCGCGCACGTCACCGCCGTCGACGTCGGCCGCCGGGCCGTCCTCACCGCCCGTCTCAACGCCCGGCTCGCCCGGCAGCGGGTCACCGTCCACCGGGGCGACCTGGCGGACCCGGTCCCCGGCCGGACGTACGACCTGGTGCTCAGCAACCCGCCCTACGTCCCCTCGCCGCTGGGCCCGCCGCCCCGGCGCGGCAGCGCACGCGCCTGGGACGCCGGGCACGACGGGCGCGCGGTGGTGGACCGCATCTGTGACGCGGCCCCGTACCTGCTGCGCAGGGGAGGGGTCCTGCTCATGGTCCACTCCGACCTGACCGGTACGGAGGAGACCCTGCGGCGCCTGTCGAGCGGCGGGCTGAAGGCCGTGGTGAGCGACACGGCGAGCGTGCCCTTCGGGCCTGTCCTGCTCTCGCGGCTCTCCTGGCTGCGCCGCCGGGGCCTGCTGGACGAGCACACCGACGAGGAGAAGCTGGTGGTCATCCGTGCCGAGCAGCCCTGACCGTCCTGACCGCCCCGCCCGTGTCACCTTGGGAGCGGAGGGGCCGCTGCTGGTGGAGGGGCCGGTCGAGGTGGTCGGCGACGACGGCACCGTGTACACCTCCCGCCGCTTCACCGCCGCGATCTGCACCTGCCGCAAGACCCGTACGTACCCGTGGTGCGACACCAGCCACCGCCGCCGGGTGAAGCCCGAGGACCGCGAGAAGAGCGACGCGACCGAACGTACCGATGGAGCCGCCTGATGACCGCCTTCCGTGAACCGAGGCGACGGAATCCTCCGCTGCCCGCCCCGCGCGGACCGCTGTCGGGCGAGGTCATCACCGCCCTGCGCACCGGCGAGGCACCGCAGGACCGCCGGGCCGCCGACGCGGACCCCTTCGGCGACGATCTCCAACTCGCCCTCTACGTCCTGTACGAGCTGCACTACCAGGGCTTCGAAAGCGTGGACGAGGACCGCGAATGGGACCCGGCCCTGCTCGGGCTGCGCCGCTCGCTGGAGCGGCCCTTCCTCGCCGCGCTCCGCGCGGGAGCGCACACGGACGGCGACGTGGACACGGCACTGGCCGGACTGCTGGTCGAGCCGATCGGCGACGACGGCCACAGCGTCAGCCACTTCCTCCAGAACGACGGCGAGCTGTGGCAGCTGCGCGAGTACGCCGCTCTGCGCTCGCTCTACCACCTCAAGGAGGCCGATCCGCACGCCTGGGTGATCCCGAGGCTGTACGGACGGGCCAAGGCGGCGATGGTGGCGGTCGAGTTCGACGAGTTCGGCGGCGGACGGGAGGCGGACGTCCATGCCCGCCTGTACGCCGAGCTGATGAGCGACCTGTCCCTGGAGACGGCGTACGGCCACTACCTCGACGCCGTACCCGCCGACGTACTCGCCACCGTCAACCTGATGTCCCTCTTCGGCCTCCACCGCTCTCTCCGAGGCGCCCTGGTCGGCCACTTCGCCGCCGTCGAGATCACCTCCTCACCCGGTTCGCGCCGGCTGGCCGCCGCGTTGAAGCGGGTCGGCGCGGGGCCGGCGGCGCAGCGCTTCTACGACGAACACGTTGAGGCCGACGCGATGCACGAACAGGTGGTACGCCGCGACGTCATCGGCGGACTGCTCGCCGACGAGCCGCAGCTGGCGGCCGACATCGCCTTCGGCATCGAGGCCACCGGCCTGCTGGAGGACCGCCTCGCCGCACGCCTCCTCGCCGCCTGGCGGAGCGACTCCTCGGCGCTGCGGGTCCCGCTGGACTGACGGCGTCCGTCGCACGGCCGGTGTCACCGTACGTGACCGCACGAGATGCGGTCCGGACCGACTCCGGTGACGCTGGGGCTCCGACCGCGCACGCAACACCAGGTTGCCGACGGAGGAACCACGACGGAGGACACCCCGATGAACCTGCCCGACACCCCGCTGGAAAGAGCCCGCCGCACCCGCGAACGCGCTGAGGAACTGGGCCGCGCCGCCGACCGCGCGACCGATCCCGAGCACCGGCAGCGCCTGCGCGAGAAGGCCCGGCGCCTGCTCGGCGAGGAGCTGGAGGGCCCGGAAGGCAACTGAGCGGCGAGCGGCAGAGCTGGGGAGCCGGGAGCGGCACAGCTCAGGACGGCAGCTGAGCCGCCGATGCCACGAGCGCTCCCTCGATCCCGTGCCGCTCCAGCGCGTCGGCGACGAACCCGCTCGCCTTCATCTCCTCCACGAACGACGCCAGCACGTCCTGCGCCGCCGTACCTCGCGCGGCCGGGATGCCCATCGCCTGCTGGATCACCATGAAGCGCCCCGGCAGCAGCCGTACACCCGGCGCACGCCGGGCCTCGCCCTCCAGCAACTGGCGGATCCCGGCCGCCACTTCGGCCTCTCCCTCCCGCAGTGCGGCGAGCGCGGCAGGCGCACCCCGCAGCCGTACGATCTCCGCGCGCTCGATCGCACGGGTCAGAAAGAGGTCGTAGGCGCTGCCCGAACCCACCGAGATACGGGTCCCTTCCCGGTCCACCTGGCCGTTCTCGGTCAGCGCGGACGCCTCGGGCACGAGGTAGCTGCCCTCGATCAGTACGTACGGCGCGGTGAACAGCAGCCCTTCACTCCGCGCCGGATCCACGGCGAAGAACCCGAGGTCCGCCTTCTCCGCCTTCACCGCGTCCACGGAAGCCGCCGCCTTCTCGAAGACCACAAGTTCGGCGTCCACGCCGAGCCGACGCCCGAACTCGTACGCGAGATCGACCGAGACACCGGTGGGGTCGCCGCCTGCCGACCCCCGCTTGGCCAGGATCGGATTGCCGAGGTTGATGGAGGCGCGCAGTGTGCCGTCGGGCGCGAACGCGGGAACAAGGGCCGGAGCTATCCGCTGCTGGGTCATGCGGGCGAGTCTACGAGCCCCGTGCGCGGCGATGACGGGGCCCGAAGGGCTGGTCGCGGGCCTGGTCGGCGGAGCTCCGCCGACCACGCAGCACGGAACAGCAAAACACAGGAAACCAGACAAGAAAAACACAAAA
>NZ_JBEXTJ010000004.1:440093-522508 GCF_040614075.1 Streptomyces sp. NPDC006174
GGTCGGCGGAGCTCCGCCGACCAGGCCCGCGACCACCTCACGCACCCACCGTCCCGTCCACGCCTTCCCGCAGCAGGTCCGCGTGACCGTTGTGGCGGCCGTACTCCAGCAGGACATTCACCATGACCATCCGCAGCGACACCTCCTCGCCCCACCGGGGCTGGTAGCCCGCAAGGTCCAGCGAGCCGGCGTCCCGCACGATCCGCCGCGAGGTCTCCTCCTCGGCCTCCCAGGCGGTGAACGCCTCCGCCCGGCTCGACGCGCTCGCGTCGTACGCCGCCTGGAAGTCGATCTCCTCGGACCAGACCATCGGCGCGTCCCGGTCCTCGAACGTCCGGCGGAACCAGGCCCGTTCCACCTCCGCCATATGACGGACCAGGCCGAGGAGCGACAGCGCCGACGGCTCCATCGACTTCTCGCGCAGTTGCTCGTCGGTGAGCCCTTCGCACTTCATGGCGAGGGTGGCCCGGTGGTAGTCGAGGAAGGCCCGCAAGGTCTCGCGCTCGCTCCCGAAGGACGGAGGTCCTACTCGGTGATCATCTGTCATGGCCGCATCCCTCACTCCGTCGTACCGCCGGTCAGTATCGCCAACCCAACCTCCGGCTCCGGCCGTCAGACCAGCCGCACCTTCACCGTCTGCGTAGCTCCGCGCGTTCCGGAGAGGTCACCGAACACCAGGCGCAGAGACGATCCTGTGGTCGCCGACGTCACGGTCGACGGCTTCGAGACGACCGAGGAGACGGCCCTGCTCCAGGTCAGCGTCAGACTCGTCCGCGCGCGCATGGGGTCGCTGACGCAGACGGTCGCCGTGCCGTCGGTGTGCTCGGTGACCATGACGGAACAAGGAGCGTCCGCGGTGAGCGGCCCGACGCTGCCGCCGAACCAGAAGTTGACGGCGGTCAGCCCGAGCGACGGGACCGAAACGCCTTGCTGGTCATCGGTGTTGGCGAGTACGCGGAGCCAGCCGGTGTCGGCGGCGCGAGCGGCGGTGCGCTGTTCGGAAGCGCCGGGGAGGAGCTGGTAGGCGTACGAGGCGTTCGCCGGGTTCTGGCCGTGGTCGAACCAGAGCGTGAGATAGGTGCGGCTCAGCGGGTCCGTGGAGCCGCCGGTGTTGATGTCGCGCCATCGGCCGGGCCGGTTCTCGCGCAGCGCCTTGACGGTCCCGCCGCCCGGGAAGACATAGCCGCCGTGCCCGCCGAGATGAGCCCAGGAGGTGTCCGTCAGCGTCGCGGACCACGGACGGGTGACGGGTTTCGCCAAGCCGTCGACGGTGAAGGGCGCGTTTCCCGTCGGCCCCAGGTTGCGGTTGTCCACCGTGGTCTCCACCGCCGTACCGTCCTGGCAGCGGATCCCGGCACCCAGGCAGACCACGGTGTCGTCCAGGAAGAACCACGACTTCTTCGCCAGCAGCGTGCTGGACAGGCCCTTGAGGTACTGCCCGACCGCCGCCCGCTTCTTGTCCGTGACCCCGCCGACCCAGTTCACATCCGGCAGCGCCACGCCCCAGTCGCCGCCCGCCCCGTCGGCCAGCACCTTGCGCGAGGCCGTGGTGCCGGGAAGCCGGTACGGGTCGACGGTGGGCCAGAAGGCGTCGCTGTACTGGCCGTTGGCGAAGGTGTCGCCCCACCAGTAGAGCATCCCGGACCCGGTGTGCCAGCCGCGCAGGTTCTCGCCGTTGCCGGTCTCGTAGTACGTGATGCGCCGGTCGGCCATGGCCAGCGCGGCGGCCCAGCCGGGGCGGCGGTGGGTGGCCCGGGCCATGTCCGGGAAGAGGCGGTGGCCCTCCGGTTCGGGGAGCGGGGTGAGCGAGGTGTCGTCCAGGACGGACTTGAGGCGGGACAGCGCGGTGAGGTTGAGGGAGGGGTTGCTCAGCGGCGGGCTGTAGTAGTCGCGCTGCGCCCAGCCCTTGACCAGCGCCCGCCACCGCGCGTTCTCGGCGGCCGACGCGCCTCGGCCGAGCAGCACGATCGAGGCGAGGATCGGATGGCCGCGCCGGTGGTCGTCGACCTCGCCGCGGCTGATCGCACGGCCCGCGACGGAGTCCATGACGAGCCCGTTGTAGAGGAACGGCGCCCACGCGTTCTCCACCGCGTCGAACACCATCTGCCGCTTGGGGTCGGTCACCTCCCACGTGGTCCCCTTGAGCAGCGCGAACAGCAGCCCGAGCCCGCCGAGCATCACCGACCCGTAGCTGCCGGTGTAGGGCACGGTGGTGTGCTGGATGAACGAGCCGTCGGCGTAGAGGCCGTCGCCCTTGCTGACCAACGGGAAGACGGGGGAGAGGGCGTCCCGGGCGAGCGCGATCTTGGCGGCGGTCCCGCCGACGACCCCGCGCAGGACCAGTACCCGGCACAGATCGACCCGGTTCGCGCCGGTGCTCGTGCCCGTGTACGAGGCGACGGCGGAGTCCGGTACGAAGTGGTCGACGGCGGCGCAGTAGCGCCCGAGCTGCGCCGGGGTCAGGGCGTCGTACATCAGCACGCACACGTCCAGCAGGGCCTGCGGTGCGCCGATCTGCCAGCTGTACCAGTTCCCGTACCGGGCCTGACCGGCCTTGTAGACCTGGCTGTTGAGGTGTTCGAGGCCGGTGACGATCGCGTCGCGCAGACCGGTGTTCCCGGTCAGGCCGGTGCCCTGCTGGCGGTAGGCCTGCGCCATCGTGTTCAGCCGGATGAAGCTCTCGGCCATCTTCGCGGAGAAGCCGTACGACTCCGGGTCGGTGTCCGGGTCGGGGTCGGCGTACACGGCGTCCGGCCAGAGCGATCCGTTCGCCGGGGCCATGGTGTCCAGCCGGCCGCGGGCCTGTGTGCCGAGCGCGGCCAGCCGGCTCTTGAAGGGTTCGGCGGTCGGGCTGAACCCTTCGCCGAGGATCAGCGCGCTCCAGGTGGCGCGCAGCACGGCGTACGGATCGTCGGCGGAGGCGGAGGCGGAGGCGGAGGCGGCAGCGGTGCGGGGCGCGGCCGACGCCATGGCGCTGCCGCTTGCGGCGGTGAGCACGGCTGAGGTGGCGAGGAACGTCCGGCGGGACCAGGCAGATGTCATGGTGAGCTCCGGGTCGGGTGTCTCGTTTCCGGCGGAACCGGTGCGCCGAGCGCTGACCAGATCCCTGGATCCGACTGTTCTGAGCGGTTCAGAGCGGGCAGGGCACTTTCTAACAGCCGTCCGGCAATCCGCTCAATAACTTTGGCCGAATTGATCGTGTTGATCGGTTCAGTGGCGGTGTATGACGCTGTCCGGGTGCATCGGCGCGTCCACCGCAGGGCGGAGGCAAAGCTGCCGGTGGGATCGTTTCGAGCGGATGCGATCGATATGGTTGAGGCACGTGAGCCAGAGCAGCCATCACCGTCACCGCCGTCCCACGAGACCAAGGGGATCCATGCGACTCCACGTCGACCAGCGCCACGAGCGGGTGCTCCAGCTCGTCCGCGAACGCGGCAGCCTCCGGGTCGCCGAACTCGCCGAGGAGCTCGGCATGTCCGCGGTCACCCTGCGCCGGGACGTCGAGACGCTCGCGGCCCAGGGGCTGGTGGAGCGGATGCACGGCGCGGTGGTCTGGCCCTCCGGTGAGGCGAGGCCGGCCGCCGCCGCCGTACCCTCCGCAGAAGGGCTCGTGGTGGGCATGGTCGTCCCGACCACCGAGTACTACTACGCGGACGTCGTGCGCGGCGCCCGGGAAGCGGTGGAGGCCGCCGGTGCGCGCCTGACCATCGGGCTCTCCCGGTACCTCCCCGACGAGGACGCGGCCCAGGCCCGCCGCCTCCTCTCCACCGGCGCCGACGGCCTCCTCCTGACGCCGAGCTGGGAGCGCGGCCACCCGGAACCGGGCGAGGGGCTGTGGGTCGCCGAGCAGGACACTCCGGTCGTCCTGGTGGAGCGGTGGGCCCCGATCGGCCACCCGGCGGCGCGGCTGGACCGGGTGCGCTCCGACCACGCACACGGCGCCGCCGAGGCGGTCGCGCATCTGGCCGGGCTCGGCCACCGGTCCATCGCGCTCGCCGTCCAGGAGAGCCCCACCGCGCCCCGCCTCAGGGACGGTTACGCGGCCGCAGTCGCCGCCCTCGGGCTGAACCCGGTCGCCACCTCACCTCTTCAGGACGCGCCGTCGCGCTCGGAGGCCGACCGTTTCGAGCGGACCCTGGAATACCTCTGCGAAGGCGTGGCCGGTGGCGACGTCACCGCCGCGATCGTGCACAGCGACGCGGACGCCATCGTGCTCATCCCGCGCCTCCAGGCCCGTGGTGTGCGGGTGCCGGAGGACCTCGCGGTGATCGCGTACGACGACGAGGTGGCGAGCCTGGCGGACCTGCCGCTCACCGCCGTGGCGCCGGACAAGCACGGGGTCGGCGCCGCGGCGGCCGGGCTCCTGCTCTCCCGGCTCGGCGTGCCCGGCGAGGCGCCCGCGGCCCGTCGCCACCTCGACCTCCTGCCCTCGCTGCGCGTCCGGGTCTCGTGCGGAGCGACTGCGGCCCGCGCCTGACGTGACGCGTCCTCCGCCGACGTAACGCACTCCGCCACAAGCCGTGCCCCGGGCCAACAGGCCCCGCGGGTACGGCTTTTCGCGCGCTCGGACGCGCCATACGAAGGCACCGGGCCTTCATCAGTTGGTGATCGATTCGATTGAATCGGTCATTTGCTCTTGACGGTGATCGGTTCTGCGCAAAATGATGTGTGCCGTTCACCTCATCTCCCGCAGTTCGAGGTCCCGTAGGAGCCGGCCCATGCCTTGTACGCACCGCACCACCCGCCTCGCCCTCGTGGCGTCCGCCGCCGCACTGGCCCTGCTCGCCACCGCCTGCGGTGGCGGCTCGGACGCGGACGCGTCGGGTCCCGGCGACGGCAGGCCCGTCACGCTCACCTTCTGGTCGGCCACCGCGGGCGCCAAGGAGACGGCCGACGCGTTCAACAAGACGCACGCCGGCATCAAGGTGAAGTTCTCGCTCGTCCCGGCCGGCCCCGAAGGCGTCACCAAGCTCTCCAACGCGGTCAAGGGCGGCAACGCCCCCGACATCGCCACCATGGACTACTCGGCCCTCCCCGAGTACGCCAGCGAAGGCAACCTCGAAGACCTCACGCCCAGCTCCGGCGAGCTGGTGAAGAAGGAGTTCCCCGAGGCTGTCCAGTCCCTGGTCAACCTCGGCGGCTCCACCTGGGCCGTGCCCTTCGACGTGACGCCCATCCAGCTCTACTACCGCAAGGACCTCTTCGAGAAGTACGGAGTCGAGGTGCCCAAGACCTGGGCCGATTACCGGAAGGCCGCGGAGAAGATCCACCGGAGCGACCCGAACCTCACCATCACCAACTTCGGCGGCGGCGACCCGGCCCTCCTGTCCGGCCTCGCCTGGCAGGCCGGCGCCCAGTGGTACGGCACGAAGGACGACGCCTGGAAGGTGAACATCGACGAACCCGCCTCGCGGAAGGTCGCCGCCTACTGGGACGGCCTCCTCGAGGACGGCCTCGCCTCCAAGACCCCGCTCTGGGGCGAAGGCGAGACCAAGGAGCGCGCCACCGGCAAGGTCGCCACCATCATCGGCGCCGCCTGGAGCGCGGGCAACTTCCCCGTCAGCTACCCGGACAGCAAAGGCAAGTGGGGCATAGCCCCGCTCCCGACCTGGGACGGCACACCGAGCACCGGCATGTACGGCGGCACCTCCTACATCGTCCCCAAGGGCAGCAAGCACACCGAGGCGGCCGCCGAGTTCATCAAGTGGGTCACCACCGACCCGAAGGCCATGACCGCCCGCCTCTCCTCCCTCAAGACCCCCAGCAGCGCCCTGCCCGCCAATGAGGGCATGCGCGCCGCCGCGGCCGAGGCGTTCGACAACTCCTACTTCGGCGGCCAGGACGTCTACCGGCTCGCCGGCGAGGCCGCCGACACCATCGTGCCCGGCTGGAGCTGGGGCCCGGTGCAGCAGCAGGTCACCTCGGCGCAGATGGCCGCGGGCGGGGACCACACCAAGATGCTGAGCGCCGGACAGGCGAAGGGCGAGAGCGCGGTCACGGACCGCGGCCTGAAGCTCGACAAGTAGTCCGGTGCCCGGCCGGCGGACCGCGGTACGGAAGGCGATCCCCTTCCGTACCGCCCCGCCCCGGCACCTTCCCTCCCGCCCGATCCGCCGAAGGAGCACCAGGTGGCAGCCCCACTCACCCGGCCGGCCAAGACCCCATCACCCGAGGCCGCACCGCCGTCCGGCGGCCCCGCCGGACCGGCAAGCCGCCGAGCCACTGGCGGCCCCGGCGCACGGCGCGGACAGCGCCGGGCCGTCGCCCTGTTCACGGTGCCGTTCTTCGCCCTCTTCACCGCCGTCACCGTCCTGCCGATGTTCTACGCGGCCTGGATGAGCCTCTTCCGCGAGGAGTCCTCCGGCCTCGGATTCGGCGGCACTGAACGCGTCTTCGCCGGATTCGGCAACTTCACGGAGGCCCTCGGCAACGAGGCCTTCCTCCGCTCCTTCGGCCACATCGCCTTCTACTGCGTCCTCTACATCCCGGCCATGGTCGGCGGCGCGCTCATCCTCGCCCTGCTCGTCGACTCGGCCGTGGCCCGCGCCCGCCGCTTCTTCCAGATCGCCTACTTCCTGCCGCACGCGGTACCGGGCCTGATCGCCTCGCTCATCTGGCTCTACCTCTACACGCCGGGCCTCAGCCCGGTCACCGACGTACTCGACGCGCTCGGCGCGAACTGGAACTTCTTCGGCCAGGACGAGGCGATCTACTCCGTCGTCAACATCTCCGCCTGGCAGTGGACCGGCTACAACATGATCATCTTCTACGCCGGGCTCCAGGCCGTCCCGCGCGAGGTCCTGGAGGCCGCGACCGTCGACGGCTCCGGCGCCCTGCGCACCGCCCTCCAGGTCAAGGTCCCGATGATCCGGCCCACCGTCGTACTGACCCTGCTCTTCACCTGCGTCGGCGCCATCCAGCTCTTCGACGCGCCCAAGCTCGTCCAGCTCCGGGCCAACACCATGGGCGAGGACTGGTCGCCGACCATGTTCATCTACACCGCGGCCTTCAAGGGCCACGACTACGGCCTGGCCGCCGCGAGCTCGCTGATCCTCGCCCTCGTCGCCGGCCTGCTGTCCTTCGTCGTCACCAAGCTCGGCAACCGGTGGAAGGCCTCATGAGCACCCAGACAGCCGCCCCCGACGCACCACCCGCCACCACACCCGTACGCCGCCCCTCCCCGCCCCGACGCCCCCGACGTACCGGCGGACTCACCTCGAAGGTCGCGGTCAACGCCGTCCTGGCCGTCGTCGCCGTCTACACCCTGATGCCGCTCACCTGGCTGCTCATCGCCGCCACCAAGAACTACCGCGACCTCTTCGCCACCAACCCGTTCAGCCTCGGCGACTTCCACCTCCTGTCCAACCTGGACGCCCTCTTCGCGTACAACGACGGGCTGTACGGCCGCTGGCTGCTCAACAGCCTCCTCTACACGCTCGTCGCGGCCGTCCTCTCCACGCTGGTCTCCGTCGCCTGCGGCTACGCCTTCGACAAGTACGTCTTCCGAGGCAAGGAGAAGCTGTTCGGCGTCGTCCTCGTCGGCGTCCTGATCCCGTCCACGGTCGTCCAGCTCCCGCTGTACCTGATGGCCTCGGAACTCGGCCTCGTCGACACCTACTGGGCCGTGCTGATCCCGAGCCTCGTCAACCCGTTCGGCGTCTATCTGGCGCGCGTCTTCTCCGAGGGGTACGTACCGGGCGAGGTGCTGGAAGCGGCGCGGGTCGACGGAGCAGGGGAGCTCAAGACCTTCACCAAGGTCGCTCTGCCCATGCTCGCGCCCGGCTTCGTGACCATCTTCCTGTTCTCGTTCACCGCCAACTGGAACAACTTCTACGGTGCGTTGATGATGCTCAACGACGAGCGCCTCTACCCCGTCAACCTGGGCCTGTTCATGTGGAACCAGAATGTCTACCAGCAGCCCGAGCTCTACCCCCTGGTCATCATAGGCTCCCTGGTGGCCGTCGTCCCGCTGATCGTCGCCTTCCTCTGCCTGCAGCGCTTCTGGCGCTCGGGCCTGACCGCAGGAGCCGTCAAGTGAGCCGCCCCGCCACCTCCTCCAGCCGGCCGCGCACCCGACCCCGTACCGTCCTCGCGATGAGCGGCGAGACCCGCGACGCGATCCTCCGTCCGGAGGCACTGGAGCGCCTCGCCCAGATCGCCGAGGTCCAACCGGCGCTGCTCGTCACCGACTTCGGCGGCGACGACCCGGCACAGCGCGCGGCGCTACGGGACACCGAGGCGCTCTTCACCGGCTGGGGCTGCCCGCCCCTGACCGCCGACGCCCTGAGCGCCATGCCCCGCCTGCGGACCGTCGTGCACGCGGCGGGATCCGTGAAGCACCACATCACGCAGGGCGTCTGGGACCGGGGCATCACCGTCTCCACGGCCGCCACCGCCAACGCCCTTCCGGTCGCGGAGTACACGGTCGCGGCCATCCTCTTCGCCAACAAGAACGTCCTGGAGAGCGCCCGCGTCTACCGTGAGTCCCGGAGCCGGGTCAACCTGCTCACCGCGTTCCCGTCCATCGGCAACTACCGCCGTACGGTGGGAATCGTCGGCGCCTCCCGCATCGGCCGCCGCGTCGCCGAACTGCTGCGCCCCTTCGACCTGCGCGTCCTCGTGCACGATCCGTATCTGGACGAGGAGAGCGCGCGAGCCCTCGGCGTGGAGCTGACGTATCTGGACGCGCTCGTCGCGCAGAGCGACGTGGTCACCATCCACGCTCCCGAACTCCCGCAGACCCGCCACCTGTTCGACGCCGGACGCCTCGCGCTCATGCGGGACGGCGCGACGCTCGTGAACACCGCGCGCGGTTCGCTGGTCGACACCGACGCGCTGGTCAAGGAGCTGGTCACCGGCCGTCTGAACGCCGTACTCGACCACACGGAACCCGAAGTGCTGCCCGCCGACTCGCCGTTGTACGACCTGCCGAACGTGTTGCTCACCCCGCACATCGCCGGCTCCCAGGGCGGCGAGCTGCACCGGCTGGCGGACGCGGCGGTCGACGAGCTCGAACGGTACGCGCACGGCCTGCCGTTCGCCCACGCGGTCGACCCCCGCACCCTCCACCAGCAGGCCTGACCCGCTTCAGGAAGGCACCGCATGTCCCGCGCCCGCCGTGTGCTCGTCGTCGGCATCGACGGCGTACGCCTCGACGCCCTCGCCCGTGTCCCCACACCACACCTCGATACGGTCGCGGACTCCGGATTCCTGGCGCCCGTGACCGTCGCCGAGTCCACTCCCACCATGTCCGGCCCATGCTGGGCGACCGTCGTCACCGGCGTCCGCGTCACCAAACACGCCGTGTGGTCCAACGACTTCACCGGCCACCGCCTCGGCGTCTTCCCGGACTTCACCACCCGCCTGGCCCGCCAGGACGGCCGTCGCACCTATGTCGCGGCGGCCTGGGAACCGCTGGTCACCGTGGCCGACGGCGGCCCGATGTTCCGCCGTCCGACCCGCCTCACCCACCACGCACCGGCCGCCGACACCCCGCAGGCCTGGGAGGACGCCGACGAGGCCACCGTCCGCGACGCCGTCGCCGTCCTGACCCACGAGGACCCCGTGGCCTCCTTCGTCTACCTCGGCGCCCCCGACGAGACCGCCCACCACCTCGGCTGCGGAACGGCGTACGAGGGGTCCATCGCCTCGGCCGACCGCCGCCTCGGCGGCCTCCTCACCGCGCTGCGCCAGCGCCTGGCGTACGAGGACGAGGCCTGGACGGTCCTCGTCGTCACCGACCACGGGCACCGGGACGAGGGCGGCCACGGTGGGACGAGCGAGGCCGAACGCACCGCCTGGCTGGCCTGCGCGGGGCCGGACATCACGGCGGGCGCCACTCCCGTACGTCCGGTCCGGCACGAGGACGTCGCCGCCCAGGTGTACGCCGCGCTCGACCGGACCCCGGACTCGCACTGGACCCTCGACGGCACCGCCGTACCGACCCTGCCGCAGGCCGTACTCCTCGACATGGACGGCACGTTGGTGGACACCGAACCTCTGTGGCTCGACGCGACCCGCACAGTTGCCGCCGTCCACGGCCACACCTTGACCGACGAGGAGGGCGCGGGCGTGCTCGGCCGCACCTGCGCCGACACGGCGGCCTACCTCGCGACGCTGTGTCCAGGACCCGTCAGCAGCCGGGCCCTGGAGAGCGCTCTGGAGGACACGTTCCTCGCGGCGGCCGAGTCAGGCATCGAGCTGCGTCCCGGCGCACGCGACCTGCTGGAACGCCTGGCCGACCGGAACATTCCCGCGGCCCTGGTGTCGGCCTCGCCGCGCCGAGTGGTGGACGCGGTGCTCAAGACGCTGGGCGCCGACGCGTTCCGTACGACGGTGGCGGACGGCGAGACGGACCGCTCCAAGCCCCACCCGGACCCGTACCTGGAAGCGGCGGCCCGCCTCCAACTCCCGCCCGCCGCATGCCTGGTGATCGAGGACAGTCCCACCGGCATCGCGGCGGCGGAGGCGGCCGGCTGCCGGGTGGTGGCAGTCCCCTCCGCGACCCCGATCAGCGCGGCTCCGGGCCGCAGAGTGCTGGAGAGCCTCGCGGAACTCGCAGCCTTCTAGGCGGTGGCCTCCGCAGCCGCCGGCAGCACGGAGATCAGCCTGCTCACCGTCCGGGCCATCGCGTCCCGGCCCTGCGCGAGGTAGACGCGCGGATCGACGCCTCGTTCGTCCCGCGCGAGGCGCTCCCGTATCGCGCCGGTCATCGCGATGTTCAGCGCGGTGCCGATGTTGACCTTGGCGATGCCTCCGGCGACGGCCCGCGCCAGCTCGTCGTCGGAGGCGCCGGACGAACCGTGCAGCACCAGCGGCACCGGCACGGCCTCACGGAGCCGGGCCAGCAGGTCGTGGTCGATACGGGCGTCGCGCGAGGTCATGGCGTGGGAGGTGCCGACCGCCACGGCCAGCGCGTCCACCCCGGTGGCGGCGACGAAGGCGAGGGCCTCCTCCGGATCCGTCCGGGCACCGGGCGCATGCGCGTCCAGCGGCGCCTCGCCGTTCTTGCCGCCGACCTGGCCGAGTTCGGCCTCCAGCCAGAGACCGCTCCCGTGCGCCCATACGACGGCGGCGCGGGTGGCCGCCACGTTCTCCGCGTACGGCAGCCGGGCCGCGTCGAACATCGCCGAGCCGAACCCGCACTCCGCCGCCTGGTGCAGCAGCTCGGGGGAGTGGACGTGGTCGAGATGGAGCGCGACCGGAACGGCGGCCGCTCGGGCCGTCTCGTGCGCGGCGCGGGCCAGCGGACGGAGGCGGCCGCCGTGGTACTTGACCGCGTTCTCACTGATCTGGAGGATCACCGGCGACCGCGCCGCCTCCGCTCCCTCCACGATCGCTTCCGCGTGCTCCAGGGTGATGACGTTGAACGCGGCGACCGCACCGCGCCGGGCTGCGGCTTCGGCGATCAGCTCGCCGGTGGCGGCGATGGGCATGGCGACTCCGTGGGATGAGGGCTCGTCAGGTAGCGGCGGGAGGCGCTCAGGCGGTGCTGAGGATGACCGAGCGCGTCAGATGGCGCGGCCGGTCCGGGTCGAGGCCGCGGGCCTCGGCGATCGCCAGTGCGAGCCGCTGCACCCGGACCAGCTCCGCCAGCGGGTCGAGTCCGCCCGCCACCCAACGGGCCCCGGTCGCGTGGACCTCGTCGGACAGTCCGGACGGCGCGTCACCGAGCATCCAGGTCGCGGTGGACCGGGTGGAGATGCTGATCGGGCCGTGCCGGTACTCCATCGCCGGATACGCCTCGCTCCAGGCCAGCGCCGCCTCCCGCATCTTCAGCGCGCCCTCGTTGGCGAGCCCGACGCTCCAGCCCCGCCCGAGGAAGGTGAACTGCGAGCACTCCACCAGACCGGCCGGCAACGGCTCGGAGAGCGCGACCTGCGCGTCCTCCACCACGGCGTCCGTGTGCAGGCCCAGATGGGCGCGGAGCAGAGTCAGCGCCGAGGTCGCGAACCGGGTCTGCACGACGGACTTCTCGTCGGCGAAGCCGAGCGCCACCGTGTCGTCGGCCAGCGCCGGCATCGGTGAGTCGGCATCGCCGATGATCACGGTCCGCCGCGTTGTGTCCCGGGCCCGCGTGAGCAGGCCGAGCACCTCGGTCGTGGTGCCGGAGCGGCTCAGCGCCACGATCCGGTCGTAGCGGCGGCCGGCCGGGAACTCCGACGCGGCGAAGGCGTCGGTCTCGCCCTGGCCACTGCCTTCGCGGAGCGCCGCGTACGCCTGGGCCATGAAGTACGAGGTGCCGCAGCCGACGACGGCGATGCGCTCGCCAGCCGCCGGGAGCTGTCCCGCGAGCCCTTCGGCCATGCCCGCCGCCCGCTGCCAGCACTCGGGCTGACTGGCCAGTTCCCGTGCCACATGCGTCATGTGATCTCCCCATCCCCTACGTCATGCTCGAAGCTGCATATTAGGCCCGCGTTTCGAGCATTATCAAGCAGCAGGATGGTTGGATGGTCCGGACCGGGACAACGGAGACGCCCCTCGGTGCGGACCGAGGGGCGTGACGGACGGGAGAAGAGGACGGCCGGGATCAGCGCAGCGCCGAGGGCAGCGCCTCCCGGTGGATGATGCCCAGCCGCTGCGTGGCCCGGGTCAGCGCCACGTACAGGTCACTCGTCCCGTACCGGCCGGGCTCCACCACCAGCACATGGTCGAACTCCAGGCCCTTGGCCTGCCGCGGGTCGAGCAGCACGACCGGCCGGGTGAGATCGGGTTCGGCACCGGCGGTGACCTCCTCCAGCGGCGCGGCGATCTCCTCGTGCAGCGCGCGCGGCGCGATCACCGCGAGGCGGCCCTCCTCCGGCGTCAGCTCGTCGACGGCCTTCGCCACCGCGCCCGCCAGATCCGCACCGGTCTCCCGCACCCACGGCTCCTCACCGGTGGACCGCACCGAACCGGGCGCCACGAAGGACGGGTTCCGCTCCTGTACGACGCGGGCCGCCAGCTCCATGATCTCGGCGGGCGTACGGTAGTTGACCCCGAGCGTCACATGCTCGAAGCGGTCCCCGACGTACGGATCGAGGATCTTCTCCCACGAACCGACGCCGGCCTCCTCCGAGGTCTGGGCCGGGTCGCCGACCAGCGTCAGCGAACGGGTCGGTGAGCGCCGCATCAGCAGCCGCCACGCCATCGGCGACAGCTCCTGCGCCTCGTCCACGATGATGTGCCCGAACGCCCAGGTCCGGTCGGCGGCGGCCCGCTCGGCCGCGCTGCGGTGGTCGATCTCCTCGTGCCGCTCCGCCATGCGCTCGGCGTCGATGATGTCGTGCGCGGCGAGGACCTCGGACTCCTCGTCCTCGAACTCGAACGTCTCCGAACCGCGCGACAGCTCCAACAGCCCCTGCGCGTAAGCGATCCGCTCCTGGCGCTCGGCCTCGGCGGCGGCCCGCGCTCCACTGTCGTCGGCCCCGAGCAGCTCGGCCGCCTCGTCGAGCAGCGGAACATCGGCCGACGTCCACTCCTCCACACCTGGCGCGCGCCGCAGCGCTTCGGCGTCCGCCTCCGGTACGTACACGGGCTCGGCCAGATACCCGGCGAGGAACTCCTCCGGAGTGAGCACGGGCCACAGCGACTCGATCGCCTCGTGCACCTCCGGGCTCATCGCGACGGCCTTGCCGAGCTGCGCGATGTCGTCCGGCCCGAGGAAGTTCGGCCCGCCGTACGGGTCGGCGCCGATGCGCTCGGTGAGCTGCTCGGTCAGCGTGTCGATGATCCGGAACGCGAAATGCGGGCGCGCGAGATTGTGCGGCAGCAGCGTGTCCCGGGCCGCCTGCCGGGCCTCGTACGCGATCTCCCAGTCCAGGACGAGGTCACCGTCGTCGTGCGGGATGACCAACGGCGCACCGGGCTCCGGCAGTTGCTGCCGGTCTCGTACGGCGAGGGCGAGCGCCTCCGCCATGTGCGCACCGCCCTTGACGGCAGCCGCCCGCGGTGTGTCGGTGCCGGTGGCGTGGACGCCCGGGAAGAGCTCGGCCTGGGTCGCGAGCAGGACGCCGGTCTCGCCGAGCGCGGGCAGCACCTCCGCGATGTACCGGAGGAAGGCCGGGTTGGGACCCACGATCAGCACCGCGCGCTTGGCCAGCACCTCGCGGTGCTCGTACAGCAGGAAGGCGGCTCGGTGCAGCGCGACCGCCGTCTTTCCGGTGCCTGGCCCGCCTTCGACGACGAGGACGCCGCGGTGTGGAGCGCGGATGACGCGGTCCTGCTCCGCCTGGATGGTCCGAACGATGTCACCCATACGGCCGGTACGGGCGGAATTCAGCGCGGACAGCAGGACGGCGTCGCCGTTGCGGTCCTCGAACCCCGTGCGGTCCTCGTCCCCGAGGTCCAGGATCTCGTCGTGGAGTTCGGTGACCGTACGCCCTTCGGAGGTGATGTGCCGGCGCCGCCGCAGCCCCATCGGCACATGTCCGGTGGCGAGATAGAAAGGCCGCGCGACCGGTGCTCGCCAGTCGATCAGAAGAGGCGTGTGGTCGGCGTCGTCCTCGCGGATCCCGATACGCCCGATATGGTGCGTGGCACCGTCGGAAAGGTCGATGCGCCCGAAACAGAGTGAACCGTCCACCGCGTTCAGCGCGGCGAGCAGACCCGACCGTTCCGCGACGAGGACATCCCGCTCCAGCCGGGCCTGCAGCCCTGTTCCCACCGGCGTCAGCGCCTGTTCGACGTCGCGTGCCGTCACCCCGCGCAGCTCGTCGACGCGCGCGTGGACACGGTCGACGAATTCCTGTTCTTCCCGCAATTCGACGGCTTCCCGGTTTGACAAAACGGCTCCCTGCCGGATATGGTTCTTCTTATAAGGCCTCCGCGTGAGGCCTTTCTGCATGAACACAGAAGAATCAAATATACGCGGAAGAATCCCTGGCACGCAATTGTGGACCGGGGATTTTCTGTTGGGCGGGCGTGGGCCCTGGCGTGCCGAAGGAGGGGCGCTGGAGGCGAGGTGCGGCCGTCCAGGTGTACTGCCTCCGGCATGTGCGTGTCCGCCGGGTCGACCCGCCTCTACCGCGTAATGGTTAGGGCTCCGCACCATCCGTTACGCAGTTGCTGAGAAGGAGCACCCATGCTTCGTCGTATCGCCGTCACCCTTGCGACCGTCGCCGTGGCCGGCCTCGTGGCGGCCACGCCCGCCGCGGCCGATGGCTGGGAGGGCGGAAAGACCGGTGCCGGCTACGAGGCCGTCGAGGCGCACCGCGGTCACGCCGAGTACACCAACCTCGGCGGCCCGTACGGCATCACCTACGCCACGGAGAGCCGGCAGCACGTCGCGGCGGAGCACGGCCACTTCTACGCCCAGTACCTCCAGGGCCGTTGATCCTCCAGCGGTGAAAACAGGGCCCACCCCCTCGGGGGTGGGCCCTGCTTCTCGTTCCGGGGCCGGCGGCCCGTGGCTCAGGACGCGCCGAGGTCCGAACTCAGCCACCGCTGCGGCCGCAGGCGGATCACCACCTGCTCGCCGTGTTCCTTCCAGGAGAAGTCGACGTAAGCCTCGACCTTCTCCGCCGGCAGATAGCGCGAGGAGATCTCCACCAGCTGCTCACGGGTGGCGGGAAGCGTCGCGGCGACGGGGCCCTCGACGGACACATAGCGGATGGTCGGTTCGACCCGCTCGACCATCAGCGAGAACCGGCCCGCCTCGGCGATGAGCCGGGCCTTGCGGGAGTCACGGCCCGTCATGATCCAGACGTCGCCGCCGGGTTCGTACTGATACCAGATCGGCACGGTGAGCGGCGCGCGCCCCTCCTCGGCCGAGTCCACGGCCAGCGCGGCGATGTGCGGTTCGGCCAGGAACTGTTCACGCTCGTCACGGGTCAGAGCCACAACTTCTCCTCCATAGACGGGATGTCCTGACCCAGGCTGCCGCACCGCGCGCCCGGCGGCAGCTCAGACATCCTGGTTCGTACGAAGTTCCTCCACCGCGACCCTGGCCACCGCGCCGATCACGGCGTCCGCGCGTGGGAGCTTCTTGTCGGCGCGGGCGGCCTGGGTGAAGACCACGGCCGTGTAGAGGCTGCCGTCCGCGAGCTCCACCACTCCCGCCTCGTGGCGCATCGAGCCGAACGTGCCGGTCTTGCCGTAGACGGTGACGTCGTCGTACGGGAATCCGGAGGCGAGACGGTGGGTCCACGGCTGGGTGCGCATCGCCGCGCGCATGAAGGAGCAGCTCTCGGCGGACGCGGCCTCGTCCGTCCAGATCGCGCGGAGCAGCCGGGCGATCTCGGCCGGTGTGGAGGACGCCTTGTACGCGGGGTCGTAGACGTCCGGCGGTACGACGGTGTCGTTGTCCGCGACCTGGGCCATGGCGGCGTCCAGCGACCCGGCGCCCGTATCGGCGAGCAGCCGGTCGAACGTACCGACGACCCCGCCGTGGATCCGGGTGAGCGGCAGACCGAGATCCACACACACCCGGTCGACGGTCTCGGCACCGACCGTACGCAGCACCGCATGGGCCGCCGTGTTGTCGGAGACGCTCATCATCTGCACCACCAGATCGCGCAGCGACATCGTCACCGGGTCGCGCAGGATGGACAGGCCCGTGGGGCCGGGCACCCGGTCGGCGGCCTCCAAGGTGAGCCGGTGACGCGGGTCGAGCCGCCCGGCATCGGCCAGCCGGCAGAAGGCGGTCATCAGCGGCACCTTGTAGACCGAACCCATCGGCACCTGCTCGTCCGGGTCGACGACCACACGGGTTGACGGACGGTCCAGCTGCGCCACGTGCAGCCAGCCCCGGACACCGGCGTCGTCGAACAAGGAGCGGATGGTCCGCTCCACGCCGCCGCGCCGAGGGCCGTTCACCGTGCCGCCCTACGGGCGAGGACGTCCTCCAGCAGCCGGGCCGTCCCGGCCGGATCCTCGGAGCCGGAACGCCGAGGATTCCAGACGACCCGCAGCCGTAGCGGGAGCGGAGGATCGGTCGCGGGCCGCCGCTCGACCCGCGAGGCCGTCAGCGCCTCGTCCGCCGTGACCAGGACGGCCTGGCCCGCCGCCACCAGCGCCAGCCCGGCCCGCTCGTCGGTGACCACCACCGTCTCCACCCGGCGGCCCCGGCTCGCCAGTGTGTCGACGAACAGGTCATGAGCGGCGGGCGCCTCGCCTCGGGGCCGTACCGCGACGGGCAGCCGCCGGGGTGCCGTGGACGACGGGTGGGCCGGAGCGAGGATCCAGGTCGGCAGCAGGATCACCTCTCCGGCGGCCAGGCCGTGCAGCACGGCGGGATGCCGGACCACGGCGAGGTCGAGCCGGCCGGACGCGACATCGGAGAGCAGGGCCGAGGTGGGAGCCGTCACCGTGCTGATCCGGGCCCGGTCACCGGCCCGGACCGGCGCGGCCGCCACATCGGCCGCGAGCGGCGCCGGCACCTCGGGCGCCAGCCCCAGCCGCAGACGGCGGCCGTCCGCGTGCTCACGGGCACCGGTCTCACGAAGCTCCGCCAGCGCGGCCAGAGCACGCCGGGCGTGCGGCAGCAACAGCGCGCCCTCCTCGGTGAGAAACACGCCGCGCTCCCGCTCGAACAGCCGGACTCCGAGCAGCGCCTCCAGCCGGCGCAACCCCTGCGAGAGCGGCGGCTGCGTGATCCCGACCCGTTGGGCAGCGGCACCGAAATGCTCCTCCTCCGCCAGCGCGACGAAGATTTCCAGATGCCGTTCCGTCAGCACTCCGCCTCCCTGGCATGCGGCGATATGGCCGATGAATCACTCCGATGCCGAGATTGTATTCGACATGCGGACCGGCGGCGGGTTTGAC
Source organism: Streptomyces sp. NPDC006174 (assembly GCF_040614075.1). NCBI lineage: Bacteria > Bacillati > Actinomycetota > Actinomycetes > Kitasatosporales > Streptomycetaceae > Streptomyces > Streptomyces sp. NPDC006174. The sequence continues at coordinate 457,836 of NZ_JBEXTJ010000004.1, forward strand.
TCCGCAGAGGCTGACGACGCAGCCCGGCTACGACCGGGCGAGAAGCCCGCGCTCCACGAACGAACACCGCCGAGAGAGAGGTCCCCCGCCGTGCCCTCCCGTACGCCCGCCCATGTCTCCCGCCGCTCCGCGCTCGCCGCACTGACCGGCGCCGCCCTGTCCCCGCTCACCGGCTGTTCCTCGGCCGGACCGGAGACGGCCACCGACGGAAGGAGCGGACCGAGCCGCTCCGGACCCTCGCCGTCGGCTGCGACCCTGCCGCGTACCGACCGCGCCTTCGCCGAGCTGGAGCGGAAGTTCGACGCCCGGCTCGGCGTGTACGCGATCGACACCGGCGACGGCCGGACCGTCACCCACCGCCCGGACGACCGGTTCGCCTACGCCTCCACCTGCAAAGCCCTGCTCGCCGGTGCCGTCCTGGCGAAGAAGAGCCTGCCGCAGATGGAACGCCTCGTGCGCTACGGCCAGGAGGAGATCATCCCCAACTCGCCCATCACCGAACAGCATGTCGACACCGGCATGACCCTGCGGGAACTGTGCGACGCCACCATCCGTTACAGCGACAACGCCGCCGCCAACCTCCTCTTCCGCGAACTGGGCGGGCCCCGGGGCCTCCAGGACGCGCTGCGCGGAATCGGCGACCGCGTCACCCGCTGCGACCGCTACGAGGTCGCCCTCAGCGACGCCACACCCGGCGACCTCCGTGACACCAGCACACCTCGCGCGCTGGCCACGGACCTGCGTGCGTACGTCCTCGGCTCCGCGCTCCCGGCCGAGAAGCGGGCCGTGCTCGCCGACTGGCTCAAGCGCAACACGACCGGTGACCACACCATCCGCGCGGGCACGCCGCGCGGCTGGGTGGTCGGTGACAAGACCGGAACCGGCGGCTACGGCACCCGTAACGACATCGCCGTCGTCTGGCCCCCGCGCGCCGCCCCGATCGCGATCGCCGTCCTCTCCCGCCGCGACACCAAGGACGCCGAACGCGACGACGCGCTGATCGCCGGAGCCGCGAAGGTGGCCCTCGGCGCGTTCGCCTGAGCGGGCCGGAGCTCTACGGCGCGGTCATCTCCGGACGGCGGCCGACCGGCAGGATGTACTGGAATGGTTGGTCCAGGTCGTCGAGCCCGAAGATCTCGTGCGCCAGATCGTCCCGGAACCCGCCGAGCGGTGTGGTGCCCAGGCCCAGCGCGGTGGCGGTGAGCAGGAGCGACTGCGCCAGGTGGCCCGCCTCCAGGAGGCCCAGACGCAGAGCACGGAGACCGTAACGCTCCCGGAGCCGGCCCAGATCGACATAGAGGCCGAGCACCACCGGCAGCGCGTCCGGGACGATGGCGTCGGGGTCGTCGTCGGCGCGCGAGAGGTACGAGGACAGCGACCTGATGTCGTCCATGGCCGGTGCCGGACCGACGTACCGCAGCGATCGGCGTTCCGGCACGCACTGGTAGGTGCCCGGCGCCAGCCCGTCGACGTCCAGCGCGATGAGCCGGAGACCGGCGGTGTAGAGAGCGCCGGCGCTCGGATACGGCCGGTGGCGCATGACTCGTTCACCGCCGTCGGCGAACCGGTGGACCGACTCGTGCCCGGACGCGTGCGCGCTCCACAGCAGCGTGCCGAGCGAGGCCGCGTCCAGCGGGCCGGCGAGCGAACCGCGCCGGGAGACCCGGCTGTTCATCACCGCGCGCAGCGAGACCTCCGGGAACGGGCCTGCGGGGAGCGGCAGTTCGGTGCCGCCTCGGAGGCCGGGTTCACGGGCCGGTACGTCTCGTGGCGCCGAGTCCTGCTCCCGGCCGAGGTGGAACTTGCTCCGCTCCAGGTACTGCCGGTCGGGCGCGGTGTGGTCGTCCGGGAAGAACGAGGCCGGCTCGCCCCGGTCCAGGAGCGTGCGCGCGGCCAGCCGGCAGACCGCCCGCTCCTCGTCGGGCGCCAGGCCCATCCGGTTGAACAGCATGTGCAGCTGGGACGCCCAGATGTACGGGCCGCCCACCGGCGGTGAGACGGCACGCAGCGCCCGGTCGGCAGCGCGGACGCCGTCGTACCAGTCGGCCGGCGCACCGGTGGCCGTACCGTCCTCCAGCGCCTGCCGCAGGTCCCGCGCCCGGCTCGCGAGCGTGTCGCGCTGGAGCGCGTAGACGCTGTTGACCCGCGCGTGGATGTGCTGTGGACCGAGCAGCGGCACGTCCTCGGCCCACCGCCAGCTCGCGGCGTGCAGCCGCAGCCACCGCGCCGCCGCCAGCCGGTCCATGCCGCAGGCGAGAGCGGTGGTGTGCGCGAGATCGATGGCCAGAGCGAGCCGGGCACTGCCACGCGGCGCGTCCCGTACGGCCCGCACCGCCACCTGGCTGGAGCGCTGGAACACCTCCTCCGCCACCGGCAGGGCCGCTGGCCCTCCGTAGCGCGCGGTCTCGGGAACGTACGGCTCCACGCGAACCTCGGCGTGCTCGGCCTGCCCGCGTACGTCCTGCTCGTGCACGTTCTGCCCGTGTACGGACTCGGTGACAGGCACCCGCTCGGCCGGCCGCGCGACAGCCCTCGGCAGGGACGCGGCCCGCTCCTCGGAGACACCGCGCACTCGCAGGCGCAGATGGTGGCCGCCTTCGTCGTACCGGATGAAGAACCAGCCGTCGGCCCCGAGCCCGTCGAGGAGCGGCGCCACGTCCTCGGTGAGGAACGCGTCGACGTCCTCGGGAGCGGAGCGCAGGAAGCAGTGGAGGCTGAGCCAGGTGTCCGGGGATCCGTTCGTCACGGGATGGCTTCCTGTTCCGGTGTTCGGCGGGTCGGGCAGTGGGAAGGCGGAGTCCCTCACGGGAACGGGTGCGGATGCAGCGCGAGTTCGCCATGACGGGCCCGGCGCTCCACGCGTCCCAGCCGGAACGGCACGTCCAGCAGCCGGTCGAGCCCGAGCGTGCGCCGGTTGACATGGCCGAACGTCATCGGCAGCGAGCCCGGCACCACGACCTTCACCGTGTGCAGCCCGAGCCGGTCGCGAACGACGGACTCGCTCAGCGGTACGGCGACGACCTCCAGGCCGAGACCGGCCAGCCGGGCCACGGTCCGCTCCAGCAGGACGGTGACATCCGGTACGGGCTCCGCCGCCTCGGGCCAGATGTCGCGCCAGTCCGTCTCCGGGCCGTCCGGGTCGAGGAAGTCCAGGCGGGAGCGAGCCTCGGGAAGGGTGTTGACGGCCACATGGTCGGCCAACGTCCGCACCAGCGCAGGCTGTTCCAGCATCGGGAGCAGCCGCCGCCGGTCGAACATCTCCGGCTCGGCCCGGTGCCGGTGGACGGCGTTCACCACATTGGTCACCACCTCGGCGAGCGCGGAGCGGATCGCGGTACGCGGATGGTGATGGCTCCCGGCGGCGACGAACGCGCCCGGAGCCGTGGCCGGTCGGCCTCGGTGCAGCGCGACCGCGATGACGGCGGGCACCTCGAAGTCGTTCGTCGCGTCGAACAGCGCCACCCGGTAACCGGCGAGCGCCGCACGGTCCACGAGGTGCGCCGCCTCCAGGTCCTCGGCCGGTACGGCGATCCGGCGCAGCGGTGTGCGCGCGTACCAGGCCATCAGGAACGCGTCCCGCTCGGCGACCTCGAACAGCCCGTACAACGCGGCCTCCGCCGGGCTGTTGCCCAGCCCGCAGCCGTTGGAGCACTCGTACACCACCCGGGCCCGGCCCGGGCTCGGGTCCCAGTAGGCGACGTGCTCGGGCACCGACGTCGTACGGTCCCGGGTCAGGGACCAGCCGTGCACCCAGTCCAGCTCCAGCTCCGGTGTGTACGGCACGGTCGCGGAGGCCGGATGGCCGTGGTGGACCGGGTCGGGCAGCCCGAGCCGCACGGGGTCCACCGCCCGTTCCGGGCCGAGCTCGGCGTACGAGGCGCGCAGGACGGTCCGGTGACCGGTGGGGCTCATCGACGCCAGGCGCTCCGCGCCTTCGAACAGAGCGACGCGCTCGCTGCTCTCGAAGTCGATGCTCCGCCCGTAGCCGCCGTCGCGCGTGTGACGGCCGTACGTCACATACGCGCTGGTCAGGCTGTGTACGGATTCCTCGGTACGCAGGATCTGGTGGACCGGCCCGAACCGCTCGTCGAACAGCACCTCCCGCAGACCCGCCAAGCCTGTACGTGCGTTGGGCTCGCGCAGCGTCTCCGGGTCGCCGGCCGGCCTCGGTGAGCGGCGCGCGGCCGGGCCGAAGGCGGCCTCGGCGACCTCCGGGCCGTCGGGCGGCAACGGCTGGCAGACCGCGCACCCGCCCATGGGCTCGAAGCGGTGGGTCGACCAGGTGGCGCGGCCGCTGTGGACGACATGGACGGCCGGTTCGTCGTCGGCCAGGAGGGACGCGGCCAGGACGGCGACGGCGTCGACGAACGCGGGTGAGGGCCGGCCCGCCAGCCGCAGCGCCGGGCTGTGCCACGGCACTCGGCCGCCGATCGTCGCCAGCCGCCGGTACTCGGAGCACGACAGACACCCTCGCGCGCCGGGCCGCAGCACGGGTCCCACGACCGTCAGCGCCCCGTCGCTCCGGACGGGCACGAGCGTCACCGGCTGGCGCAGCGCGTGCCGGGACAGCTCCTCCGCCGTCTCCAGTGTCCAGGAGTCCAGGACCACGACGGCGCTGCCTTCGGTGAGTCGCAGGGCGCCCGCCGTGTCGAGGACGGGACCGGGTACCTCCGCGGCGAGGGCCTGGTGGAGCGGGTCGGTGGCGGTGGTCACGGTGATCCTTCCGCGGAGAGGGCTTCGTGGCGCGCGGACAGGACGGAGAAGCCGCACTGCCGCAGCGCCGACCAGAGCACGCGTACGTCGGCGTGCGCACCGGCCGGCGGCTCCCAGGGCTGCGGGGACCAGCCGGTCAGTGCGGCCAAGGCCTCCTGGAGCTCCGGCTCCCGGCCGGCCGCCTCCGCCAGCCAGGCCGTCGTCCACCCGGTGTCCTCCCAAGGGGCCGTGGCTTCGGGACGGGCGAGCGTGGCTGACGCGCCGGTGGGTGTGACCAGGTGCCGGGCGTGCGGTGCGTCGGTGGCCGACTGGACCCTGACCACGGCGGAGAGCGCGGCGAAGGCGACGGCATCGTCCGCCGACGCTTCGACGGCCGTGCCGAGCAGGCCGGATGCGCGCTCCCGGAACCGTGCCCGGAACACAGCTCCGCCGCCGCCCGTACCGAGGCGTGACACCGCCACCTCCGCGTCGACTCCGAGCCGCCGGACCAGGACGGACCACCAGTGGTGGGCTTGCGGGTGGTGTTCGGGGTCGGGGCTCCAGGGCACGTGCGTGGCTGTTGCGGTGTGCTGCCGCGTCAGCGCCCGCCGCAACGCCCGCCCGCGCGCGTGGTCCGCGCCCGCCCCGACCACCAGGTCCCATCCCTCCGTTCCCAACCGGAGTTCGGCCGCTCGGCAGACCGCCTCCAGCCGGGCCAGGTCCGCCCGGGCCGCGCCGGACAGCAGGACCTCGTCCGCCACCGAGCAGCGGACCAGCGCCGCCGGCAGCTGAGGCAGCGGCCCGGGGGCCGGCTCGTCCAGCACTCCGGCCATGCGGTCGGTGAGGACCGGGATACGGGCCAGCGCCTCGGCCAACGTCCGTACGGCAGGACGCGGCCGGACCCGGTCGGCGTCCACGAGCACGGATCCCGCCCAGCTCCGGTACTCACCCCGCAACGGCTCCCGCTCCGCGACCAGTGCCGCCGGCAGGCCGGGCAGCAGGCGCGCGTCGCCCGCCTCGGCCGACGGGTCGCGGAGACCGGCCACCGCACACACCAGCCGCTGCACGGCGGAGGAGGCCAGGAGTGCGGCCGGACCCGGGTGCTCGGCCGCCCCGTGAACCTCGCGCCGGCGCAACCTCTCCGCCAGCCCGTCGGCATCGGCACGCGCTTGGCGCGCGCTGCCCACCGGCGTAACGAATCCGACGCCTGAGCGCAGGCCGACGGCCACCGCGCTGTCCTGTTCGCCTGCGAGGGCCGGCGACACGTCGACTTCGGAGGCGACCAGCAGGATCTGTCCGTCCGGCAGGTCCGCCGTCTCCACGGTCTCCGTCCGGACACCGGCTCGGTCCAGCGCCCGTACGGCGGCGCGTGAGAGCGGACCGTCCGGACGCGCGCCGAGAACCCGCACCCGGCTGCGGGAGAGCGCGGCTGCGGCCACCGTGGGCCGGTCGGCCACCGCATCCAGCCACTTTTCTCCGCCGGGGCGCTCGACCAGGAGGTCGTGGGCGTGCAACTGGTCGATCACCGTCACCAAGGCGGCCCGCAGCGGCGAACCCGCCGGGAACGTCCGCGCCAGCTCCGCGCTCCCGTCCGTCGCGAGCGTTTCGGCCAGGCGGTTCCACAGCACCGGCAGCCCGGCGCCGCCCTCCAGCGTGACGCTGGTGATCCAGCCCCGCAGGTGTACGCCGTTGTGGAGCACGGTCACCGAGACCCCGGGCCGTAACGTCCACCGCATCAGCGAATCCAGCGCGTCCGGCTCTGCCTGTCCGCCTTCCGGAGAGGTGGTCGCGCTCTGCGCCGCCTGATCGACGGTCATCGGTCGTCCCTTCGGTTCGCCTGCCGGGCAAGCGCACGGTCACCGCAAGCGCCGGCAGTACCGGCACGGTAGGTCTCCACCACCAGCTCCACCGCCGCGTACCTCTCGCCTCGGGCCGGTGCGGGCAGCGCCTCCTCCAGGACCGCACCGTCCCGGTGGCGGGCCAGCCACTTGCCGAGGCAGCGCAGATGCAACGCGTCGCCGAGGTCCACGTACTGCGGCTTCGGGCGGTCCAGAGCGCTCAGGAGGTCTTCGTCCACCCGACCGCCCCGGACCGGTGGCGCGGCGTGCAGATAGAGCTGATCGGGTACGCCGAGCAGGGCCCGCCAGCGCGCCACCGTCTCCACCGGTACCTCACCCTCCGCCGCGAGCTCCGTGAGCAGCACCGCCACCGAGGGGCCCGCCAACTGCCAGCGGCGCCGGCGCAGCACGAGATGGCGGTGGCGCAGGCGTGGAGTGCGGATCAGGTCGCCGCCCGGCACGGCGGTGAGGTGACGGGGCACGAGGCCGCCGAAATCGGCCATGCCGTGCGGCTGGTCCATCAGCAGAGGCGCGAGCCTCGGCTGGAGCAGGAGCGGCGCGAAGACTCCCGCGTAGAGCACATCGGCCCACTCACCGGTTGCCTTGATCCGGACGCGCACCTCGTCACCGTCCAGGTCGTGGACCAGTTCGACGTCGTCCATCGCGAGGGAGGTGGACGAGCGGTCCGGCCCGATCTCCTCCGGTACGAACCGGGGATGCAGGTTGGCGTTGAAGCCGCTGACCGGCCGCACCTGGGCCACGCGGGCGCCGGGGCCGAGCGTGGCGGACACGGCGGCGGCCGTCTCCCGTACGGCCCCGGGGTCCAGGGAGTCCAGGAAGCGGCTGCTGAACCGTCCCCACCCTCCGTACACATGGTTCACGCACAGCATCCCGCCGGGCGCACGCTGGACGAACCCGGTGTACGAGACCGGGCGCCGGGCCGCCCACGACGGCAGCCGGGAGCCGAGTGCGGCCACCAGGCCGGCCGGCAGGACGACATCGTCATCGGCCCCGTCGCCGTGGGTCGCGTGCACGGCCTTCACCAGCTCGGCCCGGAGCGCGGCGAGTCGTCGGACACCGCCGGCGGCGGTGGCGCCGTCGCCGTCCGCGCCGGAGCCGCCATCCTCGGCGGCCTGTGCGGCCCGCTGCCATGCCGCGTTCGCGTCGGCGCCGAAGTCCCACACGTGCGGGCAGATGCCGCCGGGACCGTACCGCGCGACGAAGGCGTCCCGTACCTGCCGCCGTACCACCGGACCGACGTCGAACGCCTCGGCCAGAGAGGCCAGTTCAGCCAGCGCTTGGTGATCGGCGTCGCCGAGGAAGCCGTTCAGCCGGACCGGCTGCCGCAGGACGATGTCCTCGCTGAGGACGGTGAGGCGTGCGGGCGAGGGGCCCACCGAGCGGCCCACCTCGGCGAGGAGCGTCACCCAGCGGTCCCTCAGCGTGGCGAGCAGTTCGGCGCGGCGGCCGGGGTCGGCGGTACCGAACTCGCCGGTGACAGCGGAAAGTTCCTCGATGCGCACGGCCAGTGCGCGGTCCTGCGGTGAGCCGGTCTCCCGTAACCAGTGGGCCAGCCGGGGGAGGGGGTCGGGGTCCTGGAGGTCGAAGGGCTGCACCGGGACGAGCAGCCCCGCGTCACCGACCTGCCGGAGGAAGACGGTTGCTGCGGCGACCTGCACCGGATCCGGGATCGAGGTCGGGTCCGCGTCCAGGGCCGCGGGCCCTCCCGCCGCGAGCATCCCGGCCAGCGCGTCGAGCGTCGCCGGCGGATCGCACAGCGCGGCGAGCCGTTGCAGCGGTTCCACCGCGCCGAGAGTGACCTCGTCGTCCTCCACCGCGAGAAAGCGCGCGGCGGTGAAGGCCGTACGGGAGCGGGCGAAGGCGGCACGCCCTTCAGCGATACGCGGGCTGCTGCACATGCGGTGCGGCAGGGTCGAGCGACGGCGCGGGTCCTCGGCCAGCGCCGCGAACAGCGTGTCCACCAGCGTCCGGTTGGCGCGAACCACGGCCCGCGCCGAACCGACCGGCAGTTCAGCACCGTTCCAGGAACCGGTTTCCCGCTTGCCCGGTGCGGACGCCAGCATCCCCCACCCGACCCCCGTGAAGGCCGACAGCGGAGTCGTCCGGGCGACGGCCCGCGTCGCGTGCCGCAGCACACCCGCCTCCTCCTTCCGCGTCCTGCGGTCCGTCGGCCCTTGTCCGGCCCGCACCACCGCCCGCAGCAGGTCGGCGCTGGTGAAGGACGCGGCGCGCAGGAACGAGGGCTCCCGGCACAACCCGGCGAGCACCGACCGACCGGCGGCCAGAGCGGGAGCGGCCCCGGACCGGAGCGTCCTGAGCAGCTCCTCCCTACGCCCGCGCGCGTCGAGCCAGGCACGTAGTTCGGGTACCCGGTCGGGCAGGTCGCCGAGGCCGCGGAGAAGGGCGGGCCGCGGCTCGCGTCCGTTGTGCACGTCGCGGCGGAGCGGCAGCACCACCTCGCGGTGGAACTCCTCCGTGTGGTCCGCCCGGCTCGCGTACAGCGCGTCACCGAGCGCCGGGGCCAGCGCGGCGAGTCGACCCTCCTCCACCACCAGCTCGGCCAGCGCGGCCCGGAACGCGACGGCCGGGCCGGGCTCGGCCGGCAGGCTCAGCAGGGTCGTACGGACCAGCGCGCCGGAGGCGATCCGGGGGCGCGGGACCGCACGCCGGTCGCGAACGGAGGCCGTGGGCATCTGGAGTTCCGGTACGGGCGGTTTCACATCGATCCAGTCGACTAAGCGTTGGACAGGGCCCCGGCAGACCTTTCGGAGTCGCCGGGTTCGTACACGGGCGGGCCTCCGCGGCACCATGGCGCGCGAACGGGCCGGTGCGGTGCCGCGGAAGCCCTTACGGCACCTGTGTCACGCGGTGTCGAACTGCACCGGCGGCTGGACGCTGCAGCCGCTGCAACCCTGACAGGACGTCGAGGAGGAGGACGACAGCGAGTAGGTGGACTCGCCTATTCCGGCCGTGTCGCGCATCGCCGTGACGGTGATGTCTCCGAGATCCAGCTCGCCGAGATCGAAGGAGGTGGTCATTTCGGGAAGTGACATGTGTTCTCCGGGAGTCGAGAGAGCAGAAACGGTGCTCCTGTGTGCACCGGTTCGGCAGCGTAGGTCGGAGCGCGGCACCCGGAGCAGCACCGTATTCAGCCAACGGGACGGCAGAGGAATGTCTTAAACGTGCGATTACCGGACGATTGCCACCTGGTGACCGCTGGCGCGCGATGTCACCTGTTTGCTTCGGAAAACGGCACGCGTGGAGAGCGGCGACTCTGTCGGCTTTTCTCTCGACGAGGCGGTATCGAAAGGTGAATCCGCTGTTCCGGAGCCCCTCCGTCCGGATTCTTCTGCCATCCGGAGGGGCGCGGAGAGACAATCCTTACGTTTATTCGGTCCGGGCCCTGTCCATCATCTGCCGGACCATGTCCGCGTCGATGGTGCGGGTGAGCAGATGGAGCGGCGCCGCGCCTGTCCCGCCGGCTTCCGCCGCAGCCCAGTAGGCCAGACCGGTGGCCGCGTCGACCGGGCCACGAACGAGCGGTACGTCCGTTCCGGAGGCGTGGAGCAGGGACTCCAGCCGGCAGGACGCGATGGTGCCGGGCAGCGAGGGCTGCGCGAGGTATCCGGCCACCGCGGCGGCCGGAAGGCCGTCGGCCACCTGCCGCTCCACCGTCCCGACGCTCAGCAGCCCGCCGCCCACCACCAGGACGTCCTTCGACCGGTCCATCCGGCCGAGGGCCCGCCCGGTGTCGAAGCAGTGCGGGAACGAGTCGTCGACCACCGTCGTACCGGGTTCCAGACGGTCGACGTCGAGAAGCGTGCCGCCGCCGCTGACCGCCGCGACGATCAGGCGTGCCTCGTAGACCGCGTCGGGAAGACCGCCGGCCGATTCGAGTACGTCGATCTCATCGGCCAGACCGCGTTCGCGGAGGCCTTCGGCCAGCTCCTTGAGACGCGGTCCGCTGCCCGGCACGTCGCAGAGCAGCAGCCGGGCCGGCGGGCTCGCCGCCCGGCCGAGCAGCAGCTCCAGCGACGAGGAGCCGATGGAGCCGAGCCCCACGAACGCGACGGTCAGAGACGCCAGTTCCTGCCCGGTGGCGTCGAGCGCTGCGTGGACGGTCTTGACGACGGAGACGACCGTCGCCGCATGGCCGGTGGTCACGGCCGTGGTCGCTCCGGTGGGGCCGATGGCGCGCAGGACGTCGAACCCGTAGCCGGTGAGCGACGGAATCATGCCGGCGAGGGAGACGGACCGGGCACCGAGCGACGAGGCGAGCTCCACGCCGTGCGCGGTGTGACGGAGGAGAGCGGAGTCCGCTGCCAGTTCGTCCGCGAACAGCGGGACGCACACAAAACCCGAACGTCCCAGCGGCGTGCTCAAGGTCTCCAGGAGGCGCGGGCGCCCGTCCGGGAAGAGCAGGGTGCGCAGCTCCTCACGCGGCAGCGCCGCCTCCGGCAGCCGTGCCAGCCGGGCGAGGTGGGCCGGGGACGGCAGATAGCCGATGAGCGCGGCATCCATGTCCTGCGCCCGCCCGTTCGTCACCGGGTAGCTCGCGGCGCGCCGCCGCTCCGGAACCGGCCCGGCCGCCGCGTGCGTCAACGCATCCCGTACCGCCTCCGCGAACGCGGCCAGGGCCTGCGGTGTGAACGCCGTCGCCGACGCGCGGACGGTGAGCCGCAGCCGCCCGGAGTCCAGGCCGGCCGCCAGGAACACATCCGTACCGACCGGAGGCGGCGTGTACTCGCCGCCGTCCGGACGGCCGACCGTGAGGCTCCGTCCGCTCTCCGGCCCCAGCGCGGAGAAGTCCAGGTAGGTGAAGAAGAACTGCGAGGCCAGCGGCAGCCCGTTGGGCAGGGACGGTACGGGACCTTCGTGGACCTGTGCCGCCGTCGCCTCGGCGACGACCCGCCGCAGGTCGTCCGCGAAGTCCGCGTCGGTGGTCCGCTCGGAGCCCGGACCGGCCGGCCGCAGCGGCACGGCCGTGGCATAGGGGCCGAACACCCGGTGCGCGTCCGACAGAGCGAGGTCCCTGCCGCTCACGGCGAGACCGAGCACCAGATCCTCCCGGCCGGTCGCCGCCACGAGCGCCCGGTAGTAGGCGGTCAGTACGGGAGCGTAGAGGGTGGCGCCGGTGCGGGAGGCGAGGCCGCGCAGCTGCTCCACCTGGTCGGCCTCGATCGTGAACTCGTGCGCATGGAAAGGCACATGACGGCTCGCCTCACTTACGCTTCCGCCGCTCCGGCCGCTCCCGCCGGGCTCGGCGGTTTCGGCGGTGAGAACTGGCGGCTGGTAAGAGGCGCTGAGCCGCTCCCACCGGCTCCCGTCCGCCGCCGCCTCCGCCCCTACGGCGAGCCGGACGGCGTGGTCGCGGAACGTGCTGCGCAGCGGGGCCAGGTCCGGCTCCTCACCGCTGGACAACGCGTCGTACACGGTCGTCACTTCCCGGATCAGGAGCGCCGCGCTGTAGCCGTCGCCGATGATGTGGTGCGCGTGCACCAGCAGGATGTGGTCGTCGGGCGCGAGAGTGAGCACGCGCAGGCGCAGCAGGGGCCAGGCCCAGGGTTCGAAGCGGCGCGCCCGTTCGGCGGCGGTCCTGTCGTCGACGGCGCGCGGGTCGGTGAGGGTCTCGAAGTCCACCGGCAGGCGCAGGGACGGCGGCAGCTCCTGCTGGACGGCCGGGCGTGCGCCGGCGGGAAAGACGGTGCGCAGCATGGGATGCCGTGCGACGAGGGCGTCCACCGCTTGCTGGAACCGGGCCGCGTCGAGCGGTCCGCGCAGACGCAGTCGGGTGAGCCAGGACGACGCCTCACCCGGTGCTATGGCCTCGGCCAGCAGGAAGCCTCGCTGGGTCGGCGTGAGCGGGAAGGGCGCGGGCCCGGCCCCCTCCGTCACGGCCGCGACGGGACCTGCGGCGTCCACGAATTCCGGGGCCGAGGCGGCCGTATCGACGGCTGCGGCGAGTGCGGCCAAGGTGCGGTGACGGTAGATCACGGTCGGCCGGGGGAGCGGACCGCCCTCCTTCTCCAGCCGGGCGAACACCTCCAGCACGAGCAGGGAGTCGCCGCCCAGTGCGAAGAAGTCGTCCTCACGGCACACATCGTCGGCTTGGAGCAGGACCGACCAGATCCGGGCCAGCCGGACCTCGGTCACCGTCGCGGGCGGCGTACGCAGAACATCACCGGGCGGCGTCCGCAATACATCGCCGGGCGGCGTACGGACAACATCGCCCGGCGGCGTACGGAGGACATCGCCGGAGGTCACCGCCGCGCTTCCGCCGTTCACCCGGCCGCCCGAGAAGAGTTCGAGCACCCGACGCCGGTCGATCTTGCCCGTGCCGGTCAGCGGCATCGCGTCCACCGCAGTGATGCGGGACGGCACCATGTACGACGGCAGAGTCCGCGAGAGATGGAGCCGCAGGGCCACGGCGTCCGCGCCGGACGCGCCCGGCCTCGGGGTCACGAACGCGATGAGGCGGCCCTCCTGGAGGAGTACCACGGCCTGGGTGAGGTCCGGATGGGCGCGGAGCACGGCCTCGATCTCACCGAGCTCGACCCGGTTGCCGCGCACCTTCACCTGGTCGTCCAGACGCCCGAGGAACTCCAGGCTGCCGTCCTCGGCAACCCGCGCCCGGTCGCCGCTGCGGTACCAGCGCCGCCCGCGCCGGTAGGTGAACGCGGCCTCGGTCAGGTCCGGTTCACCGAGGTAGCCCGGCGTCAGACCGGTCCCGGAGATCAGCAGCTCACCGGCTTCACCGGGCTGCCGCAGCTCTCCGTCGGGCCCGACGACCTCCACCTCCGTCCCGGCCACGGGACGGCCGATCGGCAGCCGCCGTACGTGGTCGGCGGGCCGGGTGCCGATGATGTGGCAGGTCGTGTTGATGGTGGCCTCGGTCGGCCCGTACAGGTTGGCGATGCGCTGCCCGTCGCCGAAGAGATCGAACCAGCGGCGCACATGGGCGGGCGACAGGGCCTCGCCGCCGACGTGCACCCACCGGAGAGCGGAGAGACCGGGCCGTGGTGCGCCGCGCCGTACTCGCTCCTCGGCCGCGGTGAGGAGCTGCTCCCAGAGGGTGGGTACGGAGCTCCACACGGTGATCCGGGCGCGTTCGACATGGGTCAGCAGGAGGTCCGGGTCGCGCAGGAGGTCCCGGTCCACCGTCACCACGGTCGCGCCGACGAGCAGCGGCGCGAGGAGCTGGCGGATGGAGGCGTCGAAGCAGAGCGAGGCCGTCTGAGCGAGGCGGTCGTGCTCGTCGTACCCGAAGGTGCCGATGGCCCAGGAGAGGTAGTTCTCCATCGAACGGTAGGTGATGGGTACGGCCTTGGGGCGTCCGGTGGAGCCGGAGGTGAAGATCACGTAGGCGATGGAGTCCACGTCGACAGGAGGGACGGAAACCTCGCCGTGGCCCTGCGCGGCGACCGCCGTCACGTCGACGGAGACCAGGCCGACGTCACCGAGCGCCTCGCCGACCGCGCGGGTCGCTGCGTGGCAGAGCACCGTACGGGCTCCCGAGCGGCCGAGCTGGTCCGCGAGGCGCGCGGTCGGGTGGCCGGGATCCAGCGGCACCCAGCCGGCGCCGGCGCGCAGGACGGCGACGACCGAGACGATGGCGTTGGCGCCGGGCTCGGTGAGCAGCCCGACCAGGCTTCCCGGAGTGACACCGTGGGCCACGAGCCGGGCCGCGAGGGCCTCGGAGGCACGGTCGAGTTCGGCGTACGTCAGACTGCCGGTTCTCGTGTCGACGGCGACCGCGTCCGGTGCGGCCCGGAACCGGGCGAGCAGCCGCTCCACGATCGTGGCGTACTCCGTCGCGGCGCCGGTGGCCTCCGCCAGGGCGGTCAGCTCGGCGTGGAAGTCGCGGTCCAGCCGCGCCACCGTCGCCGTGTCGAAGAGGTGGACGGGGAAGTTCCACGAGAAGCGCAGGACCGGGCCGTCCTGCCAGCACAGCAGGCTGAGGCGGGTGGCCGGCGTGCCGGTCCCGGCCGCCGTCGGCCGTACGGTCACCGGGCACCGCGCGTCGAGCGCCGCCGGGAAGCGGGCGAAGCTGAACCCGGCCGGGCTCACCGTCCGCGGCCCTGTCGCCGCCGGGTCGTCCGGCAGCAGCCGGGCCAGGTCCAGGCTGGTGGGCGCCGCATGCCGCTCGCTCTCCAGCCAGATCCGCCCGAGCCGCTCGGCCAGGACCTCGACCGGTTCGTCCGGGTCGCTCGCGCACAGCAGCGGGAGGGTGTCGGCGAGCGGTCCCACCAGCCGGTCCAGACCCGGCAGCCGGACGTCCCGCCGGGCGCGGGCGACGTTCACCGCGACCTCGCGCTGCCCGCTCCACCGGCTCAGGCACCGCACATGGACGGCGAGCAGCAGATGGAACAGGCTCACACCGTGCGCGGCGGCCCGCTGTTCCAGCGCGGCGGTCGCCTGCGCGTCGAGTGCGCTGAGGCGGGTCGCCAGAGGCGCGGCCGGAAGGGCGGCGGGATCACCGTCGTACGGCAGCCGCAGCGCCTCGCCTCGGCCGGCCAGCCGGTCCGACCAGTGGCGCAGGTCGGCGGCGAGAGCCTCGGAACCGGCCGAGGAGGACCGCTCCTCGGCGGCAGCGGCGGAGTACCGCGCGAAGTCGGTGGGCTGGTCGGGCAGTTGAGGCGCGGGGTCCTCTCCGTGGGCGAGGGCGGTGTAGAGCGACCAGAGCTCCTCGGCCAGGACGTTGAGGCTGTAGCCGTCACCGGCCGCGTGGTGGATCACCAGCACCAGATGGGCCAGGTCCGGGGTCTCGCGGGCCAGGACCGCGCGGACGGGCGGCTCGGCGGAGAGGTCGAACGGCCGGTTGCGCAGGGCGCTTTCGAGTTCCGCGATGGGACCGGGACGCTCGCGCACCTCGTACCAGTCGGCCGGAGCGGTGGCGGGCGCGACGTACTGCCGAGGCGCTCCGCCGGCCTCGCTCGCGCCGCCGTTCTCCATCCGGATCCGCAGCATGGAGTGCCGCTCGGCGAGCGCGATGAGCGCGCGGCCGAGGAGCCCGCTGTCCAGTGGCCCTGCGACGGTCTGGCGGACGTATCCGTGAGCCGGGATGTCCGGGTGGAGCCGGCTGCTGGTGTGCAGGGCCAGCTGGACCGGGGTGAGCGGGAACGGCACGCCGTCCGCGATGGGGGAGGGGGCCGTCGGCGGGGTCGGCGTGGGGTCGGCGGAAGCGTCGAGGTGGGCGGCCAGTTCGCGGACGGTCCGGTACTCGAAGAAGAGCGTGGCGGGCAGGGAGGTGCCCAGCTCCCGCTCCAGCTGCCGTACGAGGTCGACGGCGGCGAGCGAGTCCAGGCCGAGGGTGAGGAACGGCGCGTCGTCAGGAATCTCGGCAGGCGGCAGCCGCAACGCCACGGCCAGGAGGCGGCGCAGCAACGCGGCGGTATCGGCGCTGGTTTCCGTAGCAGCCTCCGCAGTCACCAGCGACCGAGACGGTCGTGCATCCGGTACGGACTCGGCCGCCGCCCCCGCTACAGGCAGCGAGGCCCCGGCAACGACCGCCGCGCCCTCCGCCGGCGGAGACGGCACCGCCAGATCGGCCAGCAGCAACTGCGCCGCATCGACCCCGCACGCCGTACGGAGTGCCGCCAGCGCGGGAGCGGTGGCCACCGGCCGGCCTCCGGTCCGCTGTACGGCCAGGGAGCCCTGCGCCGATCCGGTGCCGAGGCCCGTGGCCATGCCCGTATCGGCCAAAGCGGCGAGGTTCACGGACTGCCAGGGCCTTCCGGCCAGACGCTCCGATGCGGCGAACGCGTCGAGGAAGGCGTTGGCACCGGCGTACTCGCCCAGACCGCCCGCCAGTCCGGGCAGCAGCGCGGAGACGGACGAGAACGCGACACGGACCGCCGGATCGAGCCCGTATCGCCGCAGAGCTGCGGAGAGCAGCACAGTGCCCCGCGTCTTCGCGGCCAGGACGGCGGCGGTCTCCTCCGCGCGACGCTTCCGCAGCGTGCCGAGGCGAACGACTCCTGCCGCATGGAAGAGGCCGTCCAGACGGGGCAGTTGGGCGATGAGCGCGTCGACGTCCTGCTCGACCGAGACATCGGCCACGCGGTAGTGGACGGTGGCGCCCAGCGCCCGGAGTTCCTCGACGAGTCCTGCGGGAGGCTGCGGGGAGCGTCCGGCGAGTACGAGGGTGGGTCGGCCTCGTCCGGCCAGGTCCCGGGCGAGCGCGCCGCCGATCCCGCCGCCACCGCCGGTGATGAGGAAGGTGCCGTCGGGCGGCAACAGGGACCCGGCCGCCTCCTTGACCGCCAGAGGCGCGATCGTACGGCTGAGCCTGCGACCGGCGCGCCAGGCGACGGTGGTGGCCCCGCCCGGAGCGCCGCCGTCCGCACGCAGCTCGGCGAGCACGGAGGCCAGCCGCTGGGCCGGGGTGTCCAACGAGCAGAGGTCGACACCGGTGGCCGAGCAGCCGGGCGCCTCCGCCGGCAGAGCCAGCAGCGCGCCGCCCAGCACCGCATGGGCGGGCCGAGGCCGTTCGGACGCGGCTCCGGTGGTGTGGACGTCCTCCGTCAGCACCACCATCCGGCGCGCCCGCGTCGCGTCGAGCGCGGCGAGCGCCACGTCGAAGGCGGCCAGCGCGGCCTCCTGCGCCCGGTCGAGCGCATCGGCGCCCTCGTCCGCGTCCGGAGCGGAACCGGCCACCAGCACGACGGCATCCGGCGGCTCCTGCTCCGCGCCTGCGGTGTGCAGCCGGATGCCCTCGGCGGCCAGCTGTTCGCCGAGCCGCTCGACGGACGCGGCATCAGGACCCGTCAGCAGAACGGAACGCACCACCGCCTTGGTGGCGGCCTCGGGCAACGCGGAGTCCTCCCACAGCACCTGGTGAAGCAGAGGGCTCACCGGCGGATCGGCCCAGTACCGGCGACGCCGGAAGGGATAGGTGGGCAGCGGGACCCGGCGGTGACCGGCGTCGAGAGCGGACCGGTCGAGCGGCACACCACGCGACCACAGCCGCCCGACGGTCTCCAGGAGCGCCCGGAGCCCGTCACCGCCCGGAGCGCGGGTGTCCGCACGGCCCGGCAGAGCGGGAAGGACCAGCACACCACGAGCCCGGTCAGCTGCCGTGGCCTCGCGCGACCCATCGGCAGGTGTGCCGCCGTGACGTACTTTTTCGGCCGCCGCAGCCTCGCGCCGCTCGTCGGTAAGCGCAGGAACCGCGTCAGCTCCCTGCCCTACTCCCTCGTCCGCCGCCTCACGCGCCCCATCGCCCGTATCAGCCCCCCGACACACTCCCGCAACCGCCGCCGCCGCACGCGCCGCGCCCGACAGGATCGCCCCGTGCCCGACCTCCACGAACGTGTCGTACCCCTCCCCGGCCATCCGCTCCACCGCGGCCCCGAACAGCACCGGCCGCAGAGCGTGGTCGCGTAGGTACTCGGGGTCGAGGACCGGCTGCCACTCGCCGGTGACCGTGCTCATCAGCGGGACGGACGGGTCGTGGAGCGTGAGCGCACGGGCCGCGTCGGCGAGCCGGTCGGCGACCGGGCGCATCAGCGGTGAATGGAAGGCACGGGAGACCCGCAGACGACGTACGGGCATGCCCAGGCCATCGAGGTCGCGGCCGGCCCGCTCCACCGCACTCACGGAACCGGAGAGAACTTGAAGCCCCGGACCGTTGTACGCGGCCACGGCGAGGTCACCATCAGCCTCCGCCACCACCGCCGCGACGGCCTCCTCACTCCCACGGACGGCGACCATGGCGCCCGGATCGGTGAACGCGCCCATGAGACGGCCGCGTTCGGCCGCGAACCGTACGGCGTCCCGCAGGCTCAGCACTCCGCCGACACAGGCCGCCGCGATCTCCCCGACACTGTGTCCGGCCACCGCGTCGGGCTCCACGCCCCACTCCCGCAACTGCCGGGCGAGCGCGATCCCGGAGGCGACGAGCAGCGGCTGCGCCACCTCCGTCACGGCCTGCGCGTCACGGTCCACATCAGGGTCCACCGCCCACTCCACCAGGGACCGCCCGCACACCGGTCCGAGAAGCGCGGACGCCTCGTCGAGGGTCTCCCGGAACACCGGCGCCGTACGGTACAGCTCCCGGTCGCGCCCGGGGAACTGCGCGCCTTGCCCGGGAAAGAGGAAGACGAGCCGCGGCCGCGAACGGGCGACGCCTTCCGCGCGCGGTACGGACGCCGTGAGCCGGTCGCGCAGATCACCGTCCGCGACGACGGCGAGCCGGTAGGGACCGTCGTCCCGGGACGTGCTCGCGGTGAAGCAGACGTCACCTTCGTCCAGCTCCGGGTGGCTGCCCAGATGGGCGGCCAACCGCTCCGCAGCCTCGCGCAGTCCGTCCGCGCTGCGGGCCGACAGGGTCAGCAGACGCGGACCGCCGTCCACGCTCTCGTACGGGGCGCGGGCCGGTGCCTCCTCCAGTACGGCGTGGGCGTTGGTGCCGCCGAAGCCGAAGGCGTTGATGCCCGCCACGAGCGGCCCGGCAGAGGTCCACTCCCGGGCCTCGGTCACCACGGAGAAACCGGCGGGCACGAGGCCCGGAGAGGGCGACGCATGGTGCAACGACGCCGGAAGCGTGCGGTGGTGCAGCGCCAGCACGACCTTCGCCAGCGCGGGCAGAGCGGCCGCGTTGAGCAGATGCCCGATGTTCGTCTTCACCGAACCGAGCAGCCGCGACTCACCGTCGGCCCGTACCGGAAACGCGTGCGCGAGCGACCGCAGCTCGATCGGGTCACCGACAGCCGTGCCCGTGCCGTGCGCCTCCACATAGGTCACCGAGGCGGGATCGATCCCGGCCGCCTCGTACGCCCGGGTGATGACCTCGCGCTGCCGCAGCGGATTGGGCGCCATGAGGCTCATCGAGCGGCCGTCGTTGTTGACGGCCGTGCCGCGGACCACCGCGAGTACGGAGTCGTCGGCGGCACGGGCGGCGTCCAGACGTGTCAGGACGACGGCCGCGCCCCCCTCACCGGGGACGAAGCCGTCGGCGTCGGTACTGAAGGCGCGGCTGCGGCCGGTGGGGGAGAGGGCCTGCGCCTCCTCCAGCAGGCGGTGACCGGTGGAGGTCAGGTGGAGGTTGACCCCGCCGACCACCGCGAGATCGCACTCGCCGTCCAGGAGGCTGCGCCGCGCCAGATGCAGCGCCACCAGCCCCGACGAACAGGCCGTGTCCACGGCGAGCGCGGGACCGTCGAGGTCGAGGCACTGGGAGACGCGGGCGGCGATGAGGTTCGGCAGGTTGCCGGTGAGCGTGCCGGGCAGCGGAGCCCCGCCGGCGGCCGCACGGTCCAGCACCTCCCGGTAGCCGCTCTCTCCGACGGCCGCGAAGACGCCGACCCTGCGACCACGCCGGCGGGGCCCCGCGTATCCGGCACGTTCGAGCGCCTCATGGGCGAGTTCGAGGAAGAGCCGCGCCTGCGGATCGAGCGCGCGGGCCTCGTCCTCACCGATGCCGAAGTAGCCGGCATCGAAAACGGCGGGATCGTCGAGCAGAGCACCCCAGCGCTTCGGCGAGGCCGCAGACCGGGCCTCGGAATCGTCCCACCGCCCGTCCGGTACGACGGTGACGGCATCGTGCCCGTCGACGAGCAGCTCCCAGAACGCGTCAGGCGTATCGGCGCCGGCAAACCGGCACGCCATCCCGATGACGGCTGCGGCGGCTGCTCTGTCCTGGCGGTCATGAGGCGCGGACGCGGAAGGCACCGGCCCGGCGTCCGGAGCGGGCAAGGCCGTCAGCACATGCCCGGCCAGCGCGGCGACCGTACCGTGGTCACGGATCACCGCGGGCGGCAGGGTCAGCCCGAACGCGTCCTCCAGGGCCACGAGCACCTCCATGGCCTTGAGCGACGTTCCGCCGAGGCTGCCGAACGGCTCGTGCGGCCCGATCGACTCGACGGCACGGCCCAGCACACGCGCCCACACCTCCCGTACGACCTGTTCGGCTTCGCCCCGCGAGCGCGGAGCCTCGGCCCGTACGGAAGCGGAGGCCCCACCACCGGCCGAAACCCCACCACCTGCCTCCTGGTCGCGCGCCTCGAACCGCTCCCGCAGCCGCTGCCGTTGCAGCTTCCCGCTCGTCGTCCGGGGAAAGGCACCCGGAGGCAGCGCCAGCACCCGTACGTCGTCGTGGAGCAGCGCCTCGCGGACCCGGGCGGCGACCCGATCCAGCACCTCCGCCGCCTCGGCCGGCGGCCGGGCCCACGGGACGAAGACGACCACACGCTCGCCACCCGTCACGGGGTCGGTCGAGCCGATCACCGCAGGAGCACCGGGCGGCAGACCGGGCGTCGCCGCCGCGACCGCCTCCATGTCCGGGGCGTGGAAGGTGCGGCCGTTGAGGAAGAGCACATCCTTCTGGCGCCCGGTGACGCACAGCCGTCCGTCCCGCAGGAACCCGAGGTCGCCGGTACGCAGCCACCCGCCGGAGAACACATCGGCGCTCACACCGGGAAGGCCGTGGTAGCCGCGGGCCAGCTGAGGGCCGCGCACCAGGATGTGCCCGACCCGCCGGTCGCCGAGCTCCGCGCCGCCGTCGTCCACGATCCGTACGGCACAGCCAGCCACCGGAACCCCGACGTCCATCAGCTCGACGGCCCGCGCGCCCGCCACGGCGTCGACGGCCGCACCCCGGCTCAGCGCCTCCCGGTCCAGAACCAGCGGCTCGGCCACCTCTCCCGGCGGCGGAAACGTCACGGCCAGCGTCGCCTCCGCCAGCCCGTAGACCGGCTGGGCCGCCGCCGGATCCAGCCCGGCCGGGCGCATCCTGCGGGCGAACTCCCGCCACACCGCGGGCGCGATCGGCTCCGCACCCACCAGCATCAGCCGTACGCTCGACAGGTCCAGCCGCTCGACGACCGCGTCGGGAACCCGCCGTACGGCCAGCGCGAGCGCGAAGTTGGCCGCCGAGAGCACGGTGGCCCGGTGCCGGTCCGCCACCTCGAACCACACCTGGGGCCGCTTGGCGAACGACAGCGGCCCGATCTTCACCTGCTTGGCCCGGGCGGCCAGCGGGGCGAGGTGGGTCCCGATGAGCCCCATGTCGTGGAAGTACGGCATCCAGCTGACCACGACGTCGTCCGCACCGAGCGCCGACGCCTCCCGCATCTGCTCCAGATTGGCCAGCACCGCACGATGGGTCACCTCCACACCCTTGGGCGCACCGGTGCTGCCGGAGGAGAACTGCACAAAGGCCACGTCGTCCGGCCCGGCACCGAAGGGCTTTCGCAGCACCGGCCCTTTCCGGAGCACATCGAGCGTGAGCGCGCGTACGTCATCGGGCAGTTCACCGGCCACCGACCTGGTCGCCGCGTCCACGACGACGGGCGGCCGGCCCAGGTGCTCCCAGACCGGCAGCACACGCCGGGCGTCGGGAGCCAGCGGCACCGGGACGAGCCCGGCGGCCAGCGCGCCCCAGAACATGGGCTGGAAGTCCTCGCTGCGATCGGCGAGCAACGGCACACAGGTCCCCGGCACGACACCGGCCTCCCGGAAACCTCCGGCCACGCGCAGCGCATCGTCCAGCAGCTCGGGCAGAGCGACGGTCAACTCGCTGCCGTCACCGCGGACATGCACGACCACCTGCTCAGGAGCCTCACGGACCGCGCCCAGCAGTACATCCAGCAGTGTCATGTCGTCGTCCCCCGGGTCCGTTCTCCAAACGCGTGGCACGGCACGCGCTGAATTCTTCACGGAGGACCTCGGTCCGCTCACCGGTCACCGGCCCCCCGCTGATGATCCTAAGAACGCCCTGGCCGCAGAGGATCAACCGCCGGGAGGAGACGGCGTGGACCCTGAGTCTGACCCGGGCGCCGAGAAGGGGTACGACAACACCGGATGGCACGGACGCACCCTCACACGGAAGGCCCCGCCCGTGCCACTCGGCTACCTATTCACCGCTCGCCGGCCCGGCCTGCTGCACCACCTCGAAGGACCACACGGTGGACCCGCTCGCCGCCGGCTTGGGACGCTCGCCACCTTCGGCGCCCCCACCGCCCTGGTGCGCGGCCTTCATCGGGCCCTCCATCCAGGCCTGGAAGGAGGCCTCGTCACGCCAGCGCGTGTAGACGAGGTAGTTGTCCGTGCCCTCGACGGGCCGGAGGAGCTCGAACCACTCGAACCCGTCGGAGTTCTCGACGGCATGGGCCCGGGACGCGAAGCGCTTCTCCAGCACCTCGCGCTGTTCCTGGGGGACGGTCAGCACATTGATCTTGACTACGCTCATGACCTCATCCTGCCGTACGGCCTCCGACGGGAAGAGCGGCGGCCCCGCCGCGCACGCGAACGATCCGGACCGCACGAGCCGGCTCGTGGCATCACGCCTCCGTGACGGCCTGCCGGTGCGAGAGGACGATCCGGCGCCGGGTCGGGTCGACGTCCAGGATCCTGACCGGCAGGAGGTCACCGACCCGGACAGCGATATCCGTGCCGTCCAGCTGCCCCTCCCGCAGCTCGGACATGTGTACCAGCCCCTCGAACCCGTTCGCCGCCTCCTCCACGCGGACGAGCACACCGAGAGGCAGCAGCTTGGTCACGGGTCCGACGACCGTCCGACCGATCTGTCCGGTCAACAGCCGCATCGGATCCTCGTGCAGGGCCTTGAGCGACAGCGACACGCGTTCGGGCAGGAGCTCGACGCCGAGGATCTCGGCGTCGACCTTCTCACCGACGGAGACGACGTCGGACGGGTGGTCGAAGGAGCGCCACGACAGCTCGGGGATGTTGATCATCGCCTCGAAACCTCCGATGTCGGCGAAGGTGACGCCGAAGTCGGCGATGCGGGTCACCGTTCCGCTGACGATCCGGCCGGGACGCAGCGTACGGAGGAGGGCCCAGTGCCGGTCCGCCGGCGCCGGCTCGGTCCGCCACCGGGCCCGTACGACCCCGTCGGCATCGGGCATGACGGCGGTGAACAACGGAACGCGCTCGTCGGCTGCCGAGGACAGGAGACATACGGCGGCGGCACCGGACATCCGGTCGGCGAGCCCGGTGAACGTCTCCTCGTCGGCGTGCGCACTCCGAACAGGACCGTCCTCCACGTCCTGCCACACGCACTCCACCGTGTCGTCGGCCGCGAAGGCGCTCAGGACGGCGTCCACGTCGGACGACAGATCGGGCCACACGGCGAGCCGGGCGCGCGGCGCGATCCGGGTCCGTACCGCTGCGACACCGTCCCGGGAGAGGCGGTGCCAACGCGAGGCGCCTTCGGTGCCCGAGTCCGCCGCGAAGGGCCGCGACCGCCAGGAGGTAGGCCGCCCCGACCTCACCGTGGCCGCTGAGGGTGTCCTCCGGGCCGGTGTAGCGGCCGTGTCCGTCGCGGTGGGCGGGGTCGTACTTGGTCACGCGGTGGAAGAAGGTCGGCACGCGTCCATCCTTCAGCACGGCCGCCTCCCGGCGCCACAAGACCGCCGAGGACATCCGGGCGCCCTGCCCCG
The DNA here is from genome assembly GCF_040614075.1 of Streptomyces sp. NPDC006174. Taxonomy (NCBI): domain Bacteria; kingdom Bacillati; phylum Actinomycetota; class Actinomycetes; order Kitasatosporales; family Streptomycetaceae; genus Streptomyces; species Streptomyces sp. NPDC006174. Next base: position 481,786 of record NZ_JBEXTJ010000004.1, read on the forward strand.
AGGGCGACGCGGGCGCACCCGATATGCTGCGACCTCCCCACGGGGGAAGTCCGGTCGAAGTCCGGCGCTGACCCGCAACGGTAGGCGGAACTCTCGGTTCCGTAAGCCCGATCACCCGTGGCGGAACAGGCTCCTGACCATTCGCCGTGGACTGCGAAGGGCGCTGCGCGGGACGGCCGCCGTCCGGGCTGCTCCTCCTTGCGCGCTCGTACGGCCCGAGGCGAAAGCGACCGCCCTGTGGCCACGTCTCTCGACCGCATACCCGCCAAGCCGTCGCGCCCTTCGCGCGTCGGCACCGGACCGGCACCACCTCGCCGCGTACCCGTGCCGGTCCTCCTGGCCGCCCTGTTCCTCGCCCTACCGCTCTCGCTCGTCTGCGGGGCCGGACTCGGCGCGTCCGGGCTCTCCTGGAGCGAGGTGCTGCGCTATCTGTGGGCCGGGCTGACCGGCGGGGCCATCGGGCCCGACGAGGTGTCGGCGTACACCATCGTCTGGGAACTGCGCCTGTCGCGGGCCGTGCTGGCCGCGATCGTCGGAGCCGGTCTGTCGGCCATCGGCGTCGCCGTCCAGGCCATGGTCCGCAACGCGCTCGCGGACCCGTTCGTGCTCGGCATCTCCTCGGGAGCGGCGGTCGGCGCCAACGCCGTACTGATCTTCGGTGCGCTGGGGGCGCTGGGCATCTGGGCCCTGTCCACGGCGGCGTTCGTCTCGGCGCTGCTCGCCATGACGCTCGTGTACGCGGTCGCCCGCACCGAACGCGGACTGACCCCGCTACGGCTCATCCTGACGGGGACCGCGATGTACTACGGTTTCTCGGCCGTCACCACGTTCATGGTCTTCGCGGCCGAGCGCGGCGAGGCGGCCCGCTCCGCGATGATGTGGCTGCTCGGCAGCCTGAGCGGGGCCAACTGGGCCTCCGTACCGATCGCGGCGGCCGTGGTACTCGCCGGCCTCGCCCATCTCGGCTGGTCGGCACGGCGCTTGAACGCCCTGGCCATGGGGGATGAGACGGCCGCGGCTCTGGGAGTGGATCCCGGGAGGCTGCGCAAGGAGCTCTTCCTGGTCTCCGCGGCCGTCACCGGTGCGGTCGTCGCGGTGAGCGGAGCGATCGGCTTCGTCGGTCTGATGGTCCCGCACGCCGTACGGATGCTGGTGGGCGCGGACCACCGCCGGCTGCTGGCCGTCGCACCGCTCGCCGGAGCCGTGCTGCTGATCTGGGTGGACATCCTCTCGCGCGTCGTGCTGGCACCGGTGGAACTTCCGGTGGGCGTTCTCACCGCCGTCATCGGCGTCCCTTGCTTCATCCTGCTGATGCGCCGCCGGTCCTACTCCTTCGGAGGCATCTGATGCGGATCGACATCGACGCGCTGACCGTCGAGATCGCCGGCGCACGGCTGGTGGACGCGGTGACCCTGGAGGCGCCCGAGGGCCGGTTCGTCGGCCTGGTCGGTCCCAACGGCAGCGGCAAGTCCACCTTGCTGCGCTGCGTCTACCGGGCCCTGCGCCCCTCCGCCGGCGCGGTCCGCGTCGGCGGGGAGGACCTGCACGCCCTGAGCGCACGGGAGGGCGCCCGCCGGCTGGCCGCACTGCCGCAGGAGGCCGGTGCGGAGTTCGACTTCACCGTGGCCGAGGTCGTGGCGATGGGGCGGATGCCTCACCAGGGGCCGATGGCCCGGACGACCGACGAGGACCGCCGCCGCTGTGTCGACGCGCTGGCGGGGGTCGGCGCGGCCCACCTGGCCGAACGCGGCTTCCTCACGCTCTCCGGCGGCGAGAAGCAGCGCGTCCTGATCGCCCGCGCGCTGGCCCAGGAGCCTCGGATCCTCGTCCTGGACGAGCCGACCAACCACCTGGACATCGCCCACCAGCTGGAGATCCTGGCCCTCGTCCGCGCCAGCGGTCTGACCGTCCTCACGGCCCTGCACGACCTCAACCTCGCGGCTCTCCACTGCGACCTCGTCCACGTCATCGACGGCGGTCGGATCGTCGCCTCCGGAGCCCCGTACGACGTCCTGACCACCGAGCTGCTGGCCGAGGTCTTCGGCGTACGCGCCCACCGCGTAGCCCACCCCGAGACCGGCGCGCTCCAGTTGCTCTTCGACCTTCCCACCACCTCTTGAGGAGCCTCATCCGCCATGCAGAACCGCATACGCCCCGCAGCCCTAGCACTCGCCGCCGCCTTGGCTCTCGCCGGCTGCGGAGCGGACGTCACCTCGCAGGCCGACGGAAAGGACGGCGGCACCAGGGCCGACCGGCACTATCCGGTGACCGTCGAGAACTGCGGTGAGAAGAAGCGCTTCGACAAGGCACCGCGGCGCGTCGTGACGAACGACGTCGGCATCACCGAGATCATGTTCGCCCTCGGCCTCGAGGACCACATGGCCGGTTACGTGATGCCCGACGACAAGGGCGACATGACGTCCGTCCCATGGAAGGACGGCTACCAGAAGACGAAATGGCTCTCCAAGGAGCGCATCAACAAGGAACTGGTCCTGGACGCCCGCGCCGACCTGGTGTTCGCCGGCTGGAACTACGGCTTCAACGAGGGCGAGGGCTTCACGCCCGCCGAGCTGAAGCGCGTCGGCGTCGACTCGTACCTGCTCAGCGAATCGTGCCGCAACGGCCAGGGCAAGGCGCGTGGAGTCATGCCGCCTCTCGAAGCGCTCTACACCGACCTGCGGAACCTCGGCAGGATCTTCGACGTGGAGGACCGCGCGGACACCCTGATCGCGTCCTTCCGGAAGCAGGTCGACGAGGCGCGTGCGAAAGCGCCCAAGGGCAGTGACCGCCCGCGTGTCTTCCTGTACGACGACGGCAAGGACAAGCCGCTGACCTCGGGCGCGTACGCCGGACCGCACGACATCATCACCAAGGCCGGCGGCGACCACATCATGAAGGACCTCAAGGACAGCTGGACGACGGTGGGCTGGGAGACCGTGGTCGACCGCGACCCCGAGGTCATCGTCATCAACAACTACGGCGACACCAGCGCCGCGCAGAAGCGCGCGTTCCTGAAGTCCTACAAGCCGCTCGCCAACGTGTCCGCGATCAAGAACGACCGGATCGTCGTCCTGGACTACGTGGATCTGGTGGAGAGCCCGCGCAACCCGGCGGCCATCAGCTCGCTGGCGGCGGACCTGCGGAAGTTCGCCTCGTAACGCGTCCGTGGTGCGCGAGGGCCCGGCCACGGGGAACAATCCGTGGCCGGGCCCTCGCACACCGCCTGACGTCCGGTCAGCCGTTGAACGTGTCCGGGTCGGGTCCGGTGCGCTCGTCGCGGTTGAGGGCGGAGATCTCACCGATGTCGCCTTCGGTGAGCTCGAAGTCGAAGAGCGCGAAGTTCTCCTGGATCCGCTCCAGCGTCACGGACTTCGGGAAGACGATGTCTCCGCGCTGCAGGTGCCAGCGCAGCACCACCTGCGCGGCCGACCTGCCCAGCCGCTCGGCGATGCGGGTGATCGCCGGGTCCGAGAGCACCTTGCCCTGGGCGATGGGCGACCATGCCTCCGTGGCGATGTCGTGCTCGGCGCCGAAGGCCCGTACGGCGTCCTGGGTGAGGTAGGGGTGCACCTCGATCTGATTGACGGCGGGCACCACCGTGCTGCTCTCCAGGAGCCGGCGCAGATGGTTGGGCTGGAAGTTGGAGACCCCGATCGCCTTGGCCCGGCCGGACCGGTAGACCTCCTCCAGCGCCTTCCAGGTCTCCACGAAGTCTCCCGAGGTGGAATTCGGCAGAGGCCAGTGGATGAGGAAGAGGTCCAGGTACTCGAGACCGAGCTCGTCCATGGTGCGGTCGAACGCCCGCAGCGCGTCGTCGTGCTGGTGCGCGTCGTTGTTGAGCTTGCTGGTGACGAAGACGTCGGCGCGGTCGATCCCGGAGTCCCGGACCGCCTGGCCGACCTCCTTCTCGTTGCCGTACATCTCCGCCGTGTCGATGTGCCGGTAGCCGGTCTCCAGAGCGGCCAGCGTGGTCTCGCGGGTCTCCTCCGGCGGGATCTGGAAGGTCCCGAAGCCGAGCTGGGGGATCGTCACTCCGTTGTTGAGGGTGATGTCGGGTACTGCGGGCACGGTGGACTCCTTGCTGTCGACGCCTCGGAAGGCGGTGAGGAATGTGTACGGGACGGGCGGTCGTGCTGGTCCTCCTTGCGGGCCGGGCACGTTCGCGTACGTCGGGTGCTTCGGGTGCTTCGGGAGGACCGTCATGCGGTCCTGGAGCGACGGGCGTTGTACGGCCCCGGGGCTGCCGCTCAGCCCGCGATGCCCTGCAGTTCGGCGTCCGGCGGCAGGACACGGACGAGCTTGCGGTTGGCGAACTCCTGCATGCCGAGCTTTGAGAGCTCCCGCCCGTAGCCGGAGCGCTTGATCCCGCCGAACGGCAGGTCGGGCTGGGTCGAGGTCGGGTGGTTGACCCAGACCATGCCGGTCTCCACCCGCTCGGCCACCCGGCGTCCGCGCTCCACGTCCGAGCAGAAGACGGACCCGCCGAGGCCGTACTGGCTGTCGTTGGCGAGCGCGATGGCCTCGTCCTCGTCCTGGACCCGGTAGATCACCGCGGCGGGGCCGAAGAGCTCCTCCGCGTACGCCCGCATTCCCGGCTTGACGCCGGTGAGGATCGTCGGCTGGACGAAGGCGCCGGGGCGGTCGATGCGGCCGCCGCCGATCAGCAGCTCGGCGCCCTGCTCCACGGTCTCGCGGATCTGCTCGGCCAGGTCGGAGGCGGCCTGCTCGGAGGAGAGCGGCCCCAGTGTCGTCGCCTCGTCGGACGGATCGCCGGGCGTGAGCGCCGCGAACGCACCGCGCATCCCTTCGACGAAGTCGTCGTAGACCTCCGCGAGGACGATGAACCGCTTCGACGCCACGCAGCTCTGCCCGGTGTTGGCCATCCGTCCGGCCACCGCGGCACCGACCGTACGCTCCAGCCCGTCACCGTCGAGGACGATGAAGACATCGCTGCCGCCCAGCTCCAGCAGGCTCGGCTTCATGTTGCGGCCGGCCCGTTCGGCGACCTGGGCTCCGGCCCGCTCGCTGCCGGTCAGCGAAGCGCCCTTCACCACCGGGCTGTCGATGATGCGCGAGATCTCGTCGTGGCTCACGAACAGGTTCGTGTAGACGCCCTCCGGCGCACCCGCGTCGCGGAACAGCACCTCCAGGGCGAGCGCGGACTGCGGGCAGATGCCGGCGTGCTTGACCAGGACCGTGTTGCCGAGCACCAGGTTGGGGCCCGCGAAACGCACCACCTGGTAGAGCGGGAAGTTCCACGGCATGACGCCGAGCAGGACCCCGAGCGGCTCGTTGACGAGATACGCCTCGCCTTCCTCGACGTCGAGCGGCTCGTGGGCCGCGAAGCCGGGTCCGTGCTCCGCGTAGTACGCGAGGATCGACGCGGCGAGGTCCACCTCTCCGCGGGCTTCGGAGATCAGCTTGCCCATCTCCAGGGTGATCAGGCGCGCCAGGGTCTCCTTGCGCTCCTTCATCAGCTCGGCGACCCGACCGACCAGCGCGGCACGCTCCTCGATGCTCCGCTCCCGCCACGCGTCGAAGGCGTCGCCCGCGGTCTCCAGGACGGCATCCACCTCCGCGCCCTCGATGGCCGGGAACTCCGCGAGGGTCTCGCCGGTGTACGGATTGACGGTGGCGAACGAACTCTTGCGCTGCTCTGACATGAAATCTCCAGAACGACGGGTGATGCACGAGGCGGAACGCTACGCTCCGCCTCAGTGCGGGGTACCCGGCTTCATGGGCTGGAAACTATCCAAAAGCATCCACATGGGTGGAAAGAAACTTACGTAGCGTGGCGGATAGTTACGTAGGGTGGTGTTGAGGCTTAATGCCCCTGGCTCACCCGGCGGCGGTCGACCCGTCGTCGACAGGAATGCCCAGTCGGCCGGCCATGGTGGTGAGGGCCGTGCCCAGCGGGAGCGCCACGCGGGTGAGGGCGTGGCGATCGCCCCGGGTCGGGTCCCGGTTGACGATCAGCACGGGCTGTCCGGCCCGGGCGGCCTGGCGGACGAACCGGAGCCCGGACATCACCGTGAGCGAGGAGCCCAGGACCAGCAGCGTGTCCGCCTCGCGGACCAGCGCGCGGCAGCGCTCCACCCGCTGCGGAGGCACGGTCTCGCCGAAGAACACCACGTCGGGTTTGAGGATGCCGCCGCAGACGGTGCACGGCACCACGCGGAAGTCCCCGACCTGCTCGTCGGTGAGGTCGGCGTCGCCGTCCGGGTTGATCGCGGCCGCCACCGGCGCGAAGCCCTCGTTGGCCTCCTCCAGCCTCCGGGCGAGCTCATGGCGCGGGCTGAAGGTGCCGCAGGAGAGGCAGACCACGCGGTCCAGGCTCCCGTGCAGCTCCACGACCTCCTCGCTGCCGGCGGCCTGGTGCAGGCCGTCGACGTTCTGGGTGATCACGCCGGAGAGCATGCCGTGCCGTTCGAACGCGGCCACGGCCCGGTGCCCGGCATTGGGGCGGGCGCTGCCGAAGGTGCGCCAGCCGAGATGGCTGCGCGCCCAGTACCTGCGACGGGCCTGCGCGTCGGCGGTGAAGTCCTGGTACGTCATCGGGGTGTGCCGGCTCAGGCTCCCGCCCTCGCCGCGGTAGTCGGGGATGCCCGACTCGGTGGAGATGCCGGCACCGCTCAGCACCAGCACACCGCCCCTGTCCAGGGCGTCGGCGACCGGCTCCAGATCGGTGGTGCCCGGAGACGCCTCCTCGGCGGGGGTCCAGCTCAGGGTGGGGCGCATGCGCATGCCTTCAGGGTACGGAACCGGCTTGGTTCCCCGCCGCCACCACACCCTTCCCGTCCCGCGCTCATGGCCGACAGGTCTTATCCGGCCACGGCTGCGTGAGCGTGAGTCGGCCGGCACGCGAAGGCGCTGCCGATCCGCAATCGACACCGGCGCTTTCCGGCCTATCTCGAATGGCAGGAGCATGGCGAACACCTCGCGATGGGCATAGGTTCTGCGGCTCCAGAGGTTCGGCAACTGGCCGTCTTTACAGGCTAGTTGACGCAACCATCCGCCCCGCACTCTCGGCTCCGCCCCGGAGCCGAGCCCCCATGAGTGAAGGGACAGCAATGCTGAACTCGAGAGGCCTGAAGGCGGCCGGCATCGCCGCGTTGATCACCCTGACCACCGTCACGGCGGCGAACGCCACGCAGGCGCCGACCCCGCGCGTCGCGGAGAGCGCGGCAGCCGCGGTGACCCTCCGCTACGACGCGAGCCGGGCTGGCGGCTGGGAGGCGGCGATCACAGCCGGGGTCGCCTCGTGGAACGCGAACGTCGGCAACGTCAAGCTCGTCAAGGCCGCGCCCGGGACGCGCGCCGAGATCCAGATCGTCGCCACCAACGGCTGGCCCCAGGCCACGCTCGGCCCGGTACGGCCGGGCGGCCAGGTGCGGGTGGAGCTGGGCAGCCAGGCCGTCACCGAAGGCCATGACAAGACCCGTATCACCGCTCACGAGCTCGGCCACAGCCTGGGCCTGCCGGACACCAAGCCCGGCCCGTGCTCCCAGCTGATGTCGGGTTCGAGCGCCGGCATCAGCTGCCGGAACGCGGTCCCGAACACGACGGAGCGGTCCCGCGTCGAATCCTTCTACGCCAACGGCGCGGCCTCACGCACGCCGGCCGACGGAAGGGTCCTGGTGGACGCGCCGTAACGGAACGCGCGGCGAGTGAGCGGCGCTCGGCCCGACCGGCGCCGCTCCTCGCACACTCCGGGAACCGGAGTGCCGGGCACCTGTCCTCGGGGCGTGCTCTCGTACGTACGGAAACGGCACAGCTCTCAGCTGTCGTGCCGGGTGCTGCGGAGCCGCCGTTCCCGCCGGCCGAGGACGGCCTTCAGCGGGAAGAGGGCGAGCCAGCACCACATCGCCACTTGCGGGTCGATGAAGGCGATGGGTACGGAGGCGCCGAAGACGACGACCGTCGCGATCAGGTCCGCCGCGGTGTCCTGCCACTCACCCACGGCGCGGACACCGTGCCGGCCCCTCAGCGTCGCGAACATGGCGAGCTGCAGCAGGTCGATGGCGCAGATGGTCGCCGCGTACAGCACCACCGCCCATGTCTCGCGTGCTCCGTACTCGGCCAGCAGGGACGTGGGAAACGGGACGATGGCGATCACGCCGAGCACCGCGAGCGTCAGATGCTGGGGAAGGCCGCCCGCCTTCGCGGACAACAGCAGGATCTGCCGTTGGTCGCGCCAGAAGATGGCGAGGATGAGAAAGCTCAACGCGTACGCGGCGAGCTGGGGCGTACTCTCCCGCAGCGCGTCGTGGAACTGCTCGGAGTCCAGGCCGGGCGCGATCCTGACATCGAGGGCGAGAAGCGTCATGGCGATCGCGAAAATGCCGTCGGACAACGTGATCAGACGGTCGGGGCGTGCTGATGAGGGGCTGGCGTTGCTCACCCGGTTCACCCTGGCCCCGCGCCTCTCGTCCGACGCGAATTGCTCCGACTGCGGGCACGCCGCTCTCCCGTCCTGACGACGGCCGTCGGCGTCAACCGCCCGGCGGCGATTTCACTCCGGGCGGGAGGCAAGAGGTGTGGCCTTCCGGCCATGACGTGGGTGGAGGAAGAGCGCCGTGTGGCGAGTGGGACGGGCGTGCTCCGAGACGGTGGCCGGCCCATGGCAACGGCTGGTGACCGCTTCGTGAAACGCGGCGCGCGGGGTTGGCCGACGGCCGCCAGAGGTCGCTTTACGTGGGGAGTCGCATCCCTTGAGCTACTGACTGTCCGGTCCCACTACGGAGGGTCCGGGCCTCGACTCGAGGGGGAAGATCCATGACCACACCTTCCGCTCCACTTCGCGTCGCCCTGGCCAACGGCAGTTTCGAAGAGCCCGTGGTGTCCGGGGTGGAGATCCTGCCGGACGCCTCGCAGACCCAGGCCGCCAAGTATGTGCCGGGCTGGCTGACCACAGCGACCGATCACAGGATCGAGCTGTGGCGGTCGGGCTTCAACGGGGTGCCGGCGGCCCACGGAGCCCAGTTCGCCGAACTCAACGCGAACCAGGTGTCCACGCTCTACCAGGACCTGCCGAGTACGCCCGGCACGACGCTGTACTGGCGGCTTTACCACCGGGGCCGCCAGGGCGACGACACCATGGCACTGGACATCGGCGCGCCCGGCTCCACGGTGGAGCAGCGGCGGTTCACCGACGGTACGACCGCCTGGGGTTACTACACGGGCACCTACACCGTTCCGGCGGGCCAGGTGCTGACGCGGTTCGCGTTCCGCTCGATCTCGGCCGCCGGAGGCAATCGGGGCATCGGCAACTTTTTGGACGGCATCTTCTTCGGCACCGCGCCCTACGTGGAACTCACCAAGATCGCCGTTCCGGCGGGGCCTCTGGAGGTGGGCGACACCGTCACCTACCGGGTCACGGCCAGGAACGAGGGCGGGGGAGCGGCCGAGAGCCTCGTCCTGACCGACGTGATCCCGCAGGGAACGACGTACCTGCCCGGCTCCCTGCGCATCGTGGACGGCCCGAACACCGGGACGAAGAGCGACGCACAGGGCGACGACCAGGCGTACTACGACGCCGGGGCCCATCAGGTCGTCTTCCACCTCGGCAACGGCGCTTCAGGCGCCTCGGGCGGCAGCCTGCCCAGCACCGAGACCCTGCCGGCCGGGACTACGGTGGAGTACCGGGTCGTCATCGACCGGGAGAGCGGCGGCCGACAGATCACCAATACGGCAACGGCCTCCTACGAGAACCGGCTCGGCGACACCCCGCAGCCTCTGACCTCCACTTCCGACGAACAGATCACCCAGGTCAAGCCGGCCGCCGACCTGTCCGTGACGAAGGCGGCCGACGCCACCACGGTCACTGTCGGCCAGACGGTCACCTACCGAGTCACGGTCCACAACACCGGTCCGAACCCGGCCACCGGCGTCTCCGTCACCGACCGGCTCCCCGACGGCCTGGCCTTCCTCTCCGTCGACGGGACTCCGGGCGGCTACGACCCGGCGACCGGGCACTGGCTCGTCGGTGACCTGGCCGAGGGCGCCACCGCGACGCTCGTGCTCCGGGCCAAGGCCACGAGGCCCGGCGCACTCACCAACACCGCGACGGCCGAGGGGAACGAGAAGGACCCCGACGCCACCGACAACACCGACACGGTCACCATCTGCGTGGAGCCCGCTCCGTCCTGCTGCGACCCGTGCTCCACGGGAACGTAGGGACGCGCCTCGCGCGTGGATGACGGCGCACCGGAGTTCCGGTGCGCCGTCATCCACGCGAGGCAGGGGCCGTAGGCGAGCCGACGGTTCCTCGGCTCCTCCACGCCTCTACTCCCTTACTCCTTGACGAACGCGAGCAGGTCGGGGTTGAGCACGTCGGGGTTCGTCGTCAGCATGCCGTGAGGGAGACCGTCGTAGCTCTTGAGCCGGCCGTTCTTGAGGAGTTCGGCCGACAGCGGCGCCGAGTCGTCGTACGGCACGATCTGGTCGTCGGTGCCGTGCGCGACCAGGACGGGGACGTCGATCGCCTTGAGGTCCTCGGTGAAGTCCGTCTCGGAGAACGCCTTGATGCACTCGTAGTGCGCGTTGGCGGCTCCCCGCATCCCCTGGCGCCACCAGTTGTCGATCACGCCCTGGGACACCTCGGCGCCGGGCCGGTTGTACCCGTAGAACGGCCCCGAGGGAACGTCGAAGTAGAACTGCGCGCGGTTGGCGGCGAGGGACGCGCGGAACTCGTCGAACACCTCGATGGGCAGACCGCCGGGGTTGGACGGCGTACGCACCATGATCGGCGGCACCGCTCCGACCAGGACCGCCTTGGCGACCCGTCCCGGCTTCGCGCGCGCCACGTACCGGGCGACCTCGCCGCCGCCGGTCGAGTGACCGATATGGACAGCTTCCCGCAGGTCGAGAGCGTCGGTCACCGCGGCCACATCGGCAGCGTACGTATCCATCTCATGACCGCTCGCACTCTGGGAGGACCGTCCGTGGCCTCGACGGTCATGGGCGATGACGCGGTAGCCCTCCGCGAGGAAGAACAGCATCTGGTTGTCCCAGTCGTCGCCGCTGAGCGGCCAGCCGTGGTGGAACACGATCGGCTGAGCGTCACGCGGCCCCCAGTCCTTGTAGTAGATCCGCGTACCGTCGCTGGTGGTGACCTTGCTCATGGCAGACCCTTCCGCCTGGCGGATGTGCATGGTGAGTTCGGTGATCCTTCAACCGGCCGTGCGGTACGGGGGACGGAAGCTTCCTCATCGTCCGGAGGGCGCGGCCCGGCCATGCGGCCAAATGCGACATTACACCGAACTCGGGCATCGGTCATTCGCGCTGTGGGGCCTGCGAGCAAGCCTCCGGCGGGCGGCGACTACCACCGTGACGGCACCCGGGGGTGGGTTGCGCCTGCCTCGTCGACCCCTGCCGCTGAAGGTCGTCGACGGTATCCTGAGGAGGCGGCGACCGGGGCTGGTCCCACCCCCGCGACCCGCCGGTAGAGCGTGAGCCCGGCCGCCCGGAGGGTGCCGCCCCCACGCGACCGATTCCGGACTGCGCGAGCTCCGAGGCGCGCGGCCCGGACAACTGCCTGCTGCGGCCCCTGACCGGGGCCGCCCCTCTCCGGGAGAGGCGTATGAGTACTCAGTTCGAGGCCACCGTCACCATCGACCGCCCCATAGAAGCGGTGTTCACCTACCTTGCGGACGGGCGGAACGATCCCGACTTCAGCCCACGCGTGCTCAAGATCGACAAGAGCCCTGCCGGGGCGACGGGGACAGGGACGGTCTTCCACAGCACCGTCAAGGACGCGGGCATGAAGACCCAGCGGGACTTCGAGATAACGGAGTTGACCACGCCGACGCGCATCCGCTGGCGCGAGGCATCCCGCAACTCGATCACGGTGCAGGAGGGAGGCTACGACCTGGAACCAACTCCCGGTGGCGGCACCCGTGTTCGCCTCTTCAACGTGCTCGAAGGTCACGGCATAGGCAAGTTGTTGCTCCCGCTGGCCGGTGGGGCGTCACGCAAGGACGCCCCCGACTTCGGCAAACGCATCAAGGACGCCGCTGAGCGAACGATCTGACCGGATCAGGATTTCGGAGCTGCGGGCTGCGCGCGGGCTGCGGGCCCGGGTCCGGTGGGCCGGCTGATCGCCCTGGGCCTGCCGCGGCGTCAGCGGTGCGGCGACGTCCGGTGCGATGACCGAGAGCGGCGGCCAAGGCCGTGGCCGCCGCTCTCGTTGCGGATGCCGCCCGGCGGCTCCTGCTGGGCTTTCCCGTCGCGGCGGACACCTGCAGCGCGCTGATGGGCCCGGCGGATCGTGGAGTCGATGCTCACTTCCCACGTAATGAGCCCGGCCGCGTCCGCCCGGACCCGCGGCCCGGTCAGCACCGTCGGCCGCGTGCCGTCCCGCTGCCAGCGACGGGAAAAGTCCGTAGACCGTCTGCCACGGCCCGTACTCCTGCGGCAAGTCCCGCCACGGAGCACCCGTCCGCACCCGCCAGTGGATCCCGTCGATCAGCTTCCGACTGCCCACCGACGTCTGCCCAGCACCACCACCGACAACAACGGCTCCAGGACCGCTTACTGCTCGCCTGAAAGATCCCCTCGCCCTACACCTGGATCATCTAGATGCAGGGCGAGGAACGAAGTCCACTTTCAGAACACGCCTGGGATCCGGTGCTCTGCCGATTTGTCGATGCCGGCATCGAGAACAGGTCGACGCGACCGGTGCGTTCGCCCCGTCACAGTCGTCGCACAGCTGGTCGCTCTGCCTGTCAGTCACCGGGGGCTCAAGCCGTGTGCTTCGCCGGGCACTCGCGTTCTACCGACGGTTCATCCGCAAGCTCGCGAGAGTCGGACAGCGGTTGGGCAGGGGCGCCCAACGGCCCGGCATGTGGAGCAAGCCGTGGTGTGTCCGACGAGCGTGCGGTAGGCGTTGTCCGGCTCGGCGCGCTCTGCCACCGGCTTCACCGCGTCGCTTCCAGACACCGTGGGCACTCGCAGGCGGGAACCGGTCAGAGGGTTCGGGCTGGTCGAACGGCTTGACTTCGGCCTTCTCGCAGAGGATGCGCACATGCCCCGTCCGGTTCACCTCTTACACCTTGATCGTCATCATGGGTAACCCTCGTCGCGGTCGGTGAGGAAGACCGCTGACGGTACGAGCGGCCGCGGAAGGCCGGGTGAGAGTTTCTACGCGTCGCATCCAGGTGGCCGAAACTGGCCACATTCGCGCACGGAGGCACTGGAGCGGCTGAATATCTACGGAAGATTGCGTATGGCATATGCCAAAAGCATAGGAAGTGTATCATTCAAATAAACTCCCTCGATCGTGTGATGTTGGTTTGCCTCCGGGTAGACGTTGGTCCTCTAGTGTGACCGTCTGGCGCGAGTGGCCTCATTGGGGCACCGGTCACTCCGTGCCGGACCTGCTACTTGCCAGTACATCCACCGCCGCCAGGCGTGATCGGTATCGTGTCGAGTGGCTGGATTTCGGCTTCGCGGACGGAAAACGCCGAATCGGCATGTCTGGAAGCGTTCGGCGAGTACGCTGTGAAGGTACTGCGAAAAGGAATGGGGGAGTCATGGCTAATCCTTTCGATGAAGAGTCGGAGCGGTTCGTGGCGCTGGTGAACGACGAGGGGCAATACTCGCTGTGGCCCGCGCGTATCGATATCCCGGGCGGCTGGCGTGTCGCCTGCCCGGAGGGGTCGCGCCAGGAATGTCTTGACGTGATCGAAGCGGCCTGGCGCGACATGCGTCCCGCCAGCCTGGTGCGCGCGATGGAGGCTGACGCCGGCTAGGCCGGTTCACCGCCGTCGCAGCTCCGCTCGGGTTGGACGGTTCCCCGAGACCTTCATGTCATAAGGATCTTGTTTCGATCAAAATCGATCAGACGCGATCGCGGATCGGTCAAATTCCGATAGGCAATGATCTTTTTCTGTCCACCTGTCACTCATGTGGCACAGGTGGATAACCCGCGCCCTAATTTCGAGGTGCAACGGTGAAACGGTTTCACGCCGGGTCCTCGCGCCCAGTGTGAGGCTCCGCCATCCCTAATGGCTCAGGCACATCCCCGATGCCAGGTGCATGGGCGTACAGATCCGGTTTCGCTGTCCCGCTGATCCTTGATGGCGGTGCAATCCCATGATCGGTCCCGTGCGCCTTCTCCGCCGTCCCCAAAAACTCTCCCCAAAGGTGTCGACAGGCATGCGCGAAAACCGTTCTCTTCCATCAGAAGTGGTGTCCGAGGAGTCCTTCGAACTGACCGCTGCCCAGCAGGGCGTGTGGTATGGGCAACTTATCGACCAGCACAGTCCGAAGTACAACATCGGGGAGTGTTTCGAGATCGAGGGCGAGCTCGACCAGGGGCTGTTCGCCCGCGCGCTCGGCCGGGCGGTCGCCCTCTGCGACGGTCTCAACGTCGAGTTCGTCACCGATGGCGAGACGGTCCGTCAGCGTGTGGTCGGTCGCCCGGCAGACCAGAGAGACCGGCTCCGCGTGGTCGACCTCTCCGACCGCTTCACCGACGCCGTCGCCGCCGCCGAACGCTACATGGCTGACGACATGGCCACCGTGGACAGGCTCGATGCCCCGCACCACCACTTCGCGCTGTTACGCCTCGGCCCGCAGCTGCACTACTGGTACATCCGCTACCACCACATAGCCGTCGACGGCCTCGGCGGTGCCGTCTTCGCTCGCACGGTGGCCGACCTGTATAACCGTGCGGCACGCGGTGAGGACCTCGCCGCGGCCGAACTGCCCGCCGCGCCTCTGCGTGATCTCCTCACCGACGAGGCGGAGTACCTCGGCTCGGACCGGTACGAGGCGGACCGCGCCTACTGGACCGGCAAGTTCACCGACCGGGCCGACAACGCGACCGCCCCTGACGGAGCCGCCGACGGACCCGACGCGGACGCGCACGGCGGCACGCCGCTCATCTCCAGGCGCACCGACATCCCGGCACCGGCCGCGACCGCCGCAGCCGACGTCTCGCTGCACACCGGCGAGACCCTGCCCGTCTCCGTCCTGGACGACCTGCGCCGGCTCGCCGCCGAGAACCGAACCACCTGGAGCGCCGTCCTCGTGAGCGCGGTCGCGGCCTACGTCAGCCGGGTCACCGGAGACCGGGACGTCACCATCGGTCTCGCCTCCAACGGCCGCCACGGCGGGATGCGGCACATCGTCGGCATGACCTCCAACATCCTGCCGCTCCGCCTGACCCTCACCCCGGACCTGACGGTCGGCGCCCTGGTGCGCGCCGTCACCGCCGAGATGCGTGGAGCCCTGCGGCACCGCCGCTTCTCCCGCGAACAACTCGCCCGCGAGCTGAACATGGCGGACGAGGCGGCGCGCCTGACCGGCGTCGTGGTCAACGTGATGGGCTACGACTACGACCTCGACTTCGCCGGCAGCCCCGCCACCTCCCGGCTGCTCTCCATCGGCCCGGTCGACGACGTGTCCTTCTTCATCTCCGAACGGTCCGAGGGCAAGGGGCCGCTGATCGGCTTCGACACCAACCCCGACCTGTACCACCCCGAGGACGTACAGCTGCATCAACGGGCCACCGTAGCCTTCCTCGCGGCTCTGGCGGGCGCGGACGCCGACACCCCCCTCGGCGACCTGCCGCTCCTCGACGGCGACTCGGCCGAGCAGTTGCTCGGGCAGGGACGCGGCACCGCCCTCCCGGCCGGAACGGCGGCTACGAGTCTGCCGGAGGCGTTCGGCGCGCAGACACGCCGGACTCCGCACGCCCCGGCGGTGGTGGACGGAGCCCTCACCCTCTCGTACCGGGAACTGGCGGCGACGGCGCAGGAGGTGTCCGGAGCACTGACCGGCCGGGGCATCGGCGCCGAGGACGGCGTCGGGGTCCTCCTCGGACGCTCGGCCGCCGTCGTCACGGCCACGCTCGGTGTGGTGGGCGCGGGCGCCGCGTACGTACCGTTGGACCCGGCCTGGCCCGACGAACGGCTGGACCGGGCCGCGGAGGTCTCCCGCCTGCGCGCTCTGGTGGTGGACGAGGCTGCCGCCGCCCAGCCGTGGGTGATGGAGCGGGCCGCCGTCCTGCCGGTGATCGTCGTCGACGGGGCCGGTTCGATCGTGCGCGGCGCCCCGGCGCGGCCGGGACCCCTGCCGGCGGTGGAGCGTGCCGACCGGCTGGCCTACGTGATGTTCACCTCCGGCTCCACCGGCCTGCCCAAGGGGGTCGGGGTCACGCACGCCGACGTGGTCGCGCTGGCCGCCGACACCGCCTGGACGGACGGTGTGTCCGACGCGGTGCTGATGCACTCGGCGTACGTGTTCGACGCCTCCACCTTCGAGATCTGGGTCCCGCTCCTCAACGGCGGCCGGGTGGTCGTCGCGCCCGGCGGCGTCCTTGAGGCGCGGACCCTCGCGGACCTGGTGGCCCGGTACGGGGTGACCGCGGCCTTCCTGACGACGGCCCTGTTCGACGTGGTGGCCGAGGTGGACCCCGCCGCCTTCGCCGGACTGCGCCTGGTCGCCGTGGGAGGCGAGGCCGCCACCCCGGGCATGATGCAGCGGGTGGCCGCCGCCGCGCCAGGCACCCGCGTCCTGCACGTGTACGGCCCCACCGAGACCACGACCTTCGCCACCCGGCACCAGGTCGACGCCGGTACGGCGGGCACGCCGCCGATCGGCCGGGCCCTGGACGGGATGCGCCTGTACGTACTCGACGCCGGCCTCACCCTGGTGCCGCCCGGCATCGTGGGCGAGCTGTACGTCGGTGGCCGCGGTGTCGCCCGTGGCTACCAGGGCCGCGCCGCGCTCACCGCGACCCGGTTCGTCGCCGACCCGTACGAGGCGGGCGGCGGCCGCATGTACCGCAGCGGTGACCTGGTGCGCTGGACCGCGCGCGGTGACATCGAGTACGTCGGACGGGCCGACGGACAGGTCAAGCTCCGCGGGTTCCGCATCGAACCCGCCGAGATCGAAAACGCTTTGCTCACCGATCCCGAGGTGCGTGCCGCCCGCGTTCTGGTCCGGGAGGACACCCCCGGCGATCGCCGGCTGGTCGCCTACGTCGTACCGGCCCCCGGCGCCCGGCCGGACGACACCGCCCTGGCCGTCCGCCTCGGGCGCACCCTGCCCGCCTACATGGTGCCCTCGGCGTTCGTCACCCTGGACGAGCTGCCGCTGACCCCCAACGGCAAGGTCGACCGCCGTGCCCTGCCCGCGCCCCGGGTCACTGCCACCCAGGACCGCGCCCCGCGCACCGCCTACGAGGAGGTCCTTACCGGCCTGTTCACCGACGTCCTGGGCGTGGCCGTCGGCGTCGACGACAACTTCTTCGCCCTGGGTGGCCACTCCCTGCTCGCCACCCGCCTCATCGGCCGCGCGCGGACAGCCCTGAGTGCCGAAGTCGACCTGCGCACCCTCTTCGACCACCCCACCGTCGCCTCCCTCGCCGCCGCCCTCGACACCTCCGGCGCGGCCCGCCCCGCCCTCACCCGGCAGCAGCGGCCCACCGCCGTACCGCTCTCCTTCGCCCAGCAGCGGCTGTGGTTCCTGGGCGGCCTCGAAGGCCCCAACTCCACCTACAACATCCCGCTCGTCCTCGAACTGGAAGGGCCCCTCGACCCGGACGCCCTGCGCGCCGCGCTGGCCGACGTGGTCGCCCGGCACGAGAGTCTGCGCACGGTCTTCGCCGAACAGGACGGCATCGCCCGGCAGGAAGTCCTCGACGCGGCCGACGCCGCTTCGCTCGTCCCCCTCGTCGTCGAACTGCCCCCGGACGGTGCGGCCCCCGACTCCTGGGCCGATGAGGCGGTACACCGGCTGACCGCCATGCCCTTCGACCTCGACGGCGACCTCGGCGTCCGGGCCCATCTGCTCCGCCTGGGACCGGACCGCCATGTCCTGGCCCTCGTCCTGCACCACGTCGTCGCCGACGGCTGGTCCCTCGCCCCGCTCAGCCGGGACCTCGGCGCCGCCTACCGTGCCCGGACCGAGGATTCGGCCACCCCTGACTGGCCCGCGCTGCGCGTGCAGTACGCCGACTACGCCCTCTGGCAGCGCCGCCTGCTCGGCGACGACGGCGACCCGGACAGCCTCGCCGCCCGCCAGCTCGCCTTCTGGCGCGAGGCGCTGCACGGCGCCCCCGACCTGCTCGACCTGCCGCTCGACCGCCCGCGCCCGGCCGTGCCCAGCCACCGGGGCGACGCCGTCCCCTTCGAGCTGCCCGCCCCTGCGCACGCCGCGCTCATCAGGCTGGCCCGCACGGCCGGCTGCACCCCGTTCATGGTGCTCCAGGCGGCTCTCGCCGTGACGCTGCACGCCCACGGCGCCGGTACCGACATCCCGCTGGGCACCGCGGTGGCCGGACGCACCGACGAGGCCCTGGACGATCTCGTCGGGTTCTTCGTCAACACCGTCGTCCTGCGCGCGGACCTCTCCGGCGATCCGACCTTCCGCGAACTCCTGGGCCGGACAGCCGAGTTCGACATAGCCGCCTTCAGCCACGGTGACCTTCCCTTCGAACGGCTGGTGGAGGCCCTCAACCCCGAGCGGTCCGGCGACCACCACCCGCTCTTCCAGACCATGCTGGTCCTGCAGAGCCAGGAGCGTGCGACGCTCGACCTGCCCGGCGTCACCGTCCACGACCGGTCCCGGCACACCGGCATCAGCAAGTTCGACCTCACGTTCTCGCTCACTGAAGCCACCGAAGTCGATGAAGCCGCTGAAGTCACTGAAGAACACCGGCCCGCCGCCCCCGGCGGGATCGGCGGCTATCTGGAGTACGCCACCGACCTCTTCGACGCCGCCACCGCCCACGCCCTCTGCGCCCGCTTCGCCCACATCCTCACCCAGGCCGTGACCGACCCCGACCGGAATATCTGCGACCTCGACCCGCTCGCCCCGGGCGAGCGGGAGCGTCTCCTGCGCCGAGGACACGGCGAGGAGCGGCCCTCGCCCCTGCGGACCGCCCCCGAAGCGGTCCGGGAATGGGCCGAGCGCACCCCGCACGCGGTCGCCGTACGCGACGCGCACACGAGCCTCACCTACGCCGAACTCGACGCCCGCGCCGACGGCCTCGTCCAGGCCCTGCGGGAGCGGGGCGTGGGCCGCGGGGACCGGGTGGCCCTCGCCGCACCGCCGTCCGTGGACACCGCCGTCGCCCTGCTGGCCGTCCTGCGGGCCGGCGCCGCCTACCTGCCCGTCGACCCGGAGTACCCCGAGGCCCGCGTCCGCCACATGCTCGAGGACGCCCGGCCCGTCCTGCTCCTCACCACCACGGACGTCCACCGCCACCTGCCCGCCAGCGACGTCCCCTGGCTCGCCCTGGACGACCCGGCCGCCCGGGTCTCGGGCCCCGTGGGGCACACGCCGGCCGCACCCCGGCCGGAGGAGCCCGCGTACGTCATCTACACCTCGGGGTCCACCGGCCGCCCCAAGGGCGTCGTCGTGCCGCACGGCGCGCTGGCGAACCACATGGCCTGGATGGCGCGGTACCTGGCCATCACCCCGCAGGACCGGATCCTCGCCCGCACCTCCACCAGCTTCGACGCCTCCGTCTGGGAGCTGTGGCTCCCGCTCATGTACGGCGGCGAAGCCTGTGTCCTGCCGCACGAGGCCAACCGGGAGCCCGACGCCCTGGTCTCCTGGATGAGCCGGTTCGACGTCACCGTCGCCCAGTTCGTGCCCTCGCACCTGACGCTCGTCCTCGCCGAGGCGGCGCACGCCGCACCGCTGCCCGCCCTGCGTGCCGTCCTGTGCGGCGGCGAGCCGCTGCCGCGCACCCTCGCCGACGACGTCGCCCGGCTGTGGCGGGCCGAGGTCCACAACCTCTACGGGCCCACCGAGGCGACCATCGACGCGACCGCCTACCGCGCGGACGGGCCGCCGAGCGGATCGCCGGCCTCCGAATACTCCGTGACCACCGGACACACCGCCGGCACGCCCTCCGAAACCGTGCCGATCGGCCTCCCGGTCGACACCATGCGTACCTATGTCCTCGACGGCCGACTGCGGCCCGTACCGCCCGGCGTCACCGGTGAGCTGTACCTCGCGGGCCCCAACCTCGCCCACGGCTACCTGGAGCACCGGAGCCTGACCGCCACCCGGTTCGTCGCCGACCCGTTCGACGCCGCCGGCGCCCGGATGTACCGGACGGGCGACCTCGTACGGTGGAGCGCCGACGGACTGCTCGCCTACGTGGCCCGCGCCGACGACCAGGTCAAACTCCGCGGCTTCCGCATCGAACTGGGCGAGGTGGAGGCCGCCCTGCTGGCCCGTCCCGGGATCACCGCCGCCTGCGCGGTGATCCGCGAGGACGAACCCGGCCGGGCGCGCCTCGTCGCCTACGCCGTCACCGCGGACCCCGGCGCGCGCCCCACGCCCCTGCGTGACGCCCTCGCCGAGACCCTGCCGCACTACATGGTGCCCGGCACCGTCGTCGTCCTGGACGGCCTCCCGCTCCTGCCCAACGGCAAGGTGGACCGCCGGGCCCTGCCCGAGCCGGATCCGGACACCGGCGCCGACGCCACCACCGGGACCGGCCGGCGCACCCTCCAGGAGGACCTGCTCGCGGGGATCTTCGCCGACGTCCTGCACCGGTCCCACGTGGGCCCGCACGACAGCTTCTTCGACCTCGGCGGCCACTCGCTGCTGGCCATGCGCGTCGTCAGCCGCGTCCGTACCGTCCTCGGCGCCGAGATCGCCGTACGCACGCTCTTCGAGCACCCGACCGTCGCCGGTCTGGCCCGCGCCCTCGGCACACCGGGCCAAGGCCGCCCCGCCCTGGTGCCGGCGGACGGACGGCCCGACCCGCTGCCGCTCTCCTTCGCCCAGCAGCGCCTGTGGTTCCTCGGCCGGCTCGAAGGGCCCAGCTCCACCTACAACATCCCGCTCGTCCTCGAACTCGACGGCTCCCTCGACCCGGACGCCCTGCGCGCCGCCCTGGCCGACGTCGTGGAGCGGCACGAGGCGCTGCGCACGCTCTTCCCCGAACAAGGCGGATCACCGCGCCAGCTGATCCTCCCCGCCGCCACCGCCACACCCGCGCTGCCGGTCGTGTCCACGTCCCCCGCCGAGCTGGAGGCGGCCGTCCTGGACGCGGTGCGCGAGCCGTTCGACATCACCACGGACCTCCCGCTGCGCGCCCTGCTCCTGCGCTCCGCACCCGACCACCACGTCCTGGTGCTCGTCCTGCACCACATCGCGGGCGACGGCTGGTCCCTCGCCCCGCTCGCCCGTCACCTCGGCCAGGCCTACCGAGCCCGACTCGCCGGAGAACGGCCCGAGTTGACGTCCGGCGCCGCGCTCCAGTACGCCGACTACACCCTCTGGCAGCACGCCGCCCTCGGCGACGGCACCGCACCCGGAAGTGTCCTGAAGCAGCAGCTCGACCACTGGCACACCGCCCTCGCCGGGCTGCCCGGACTGATCGACCTGCCGCTGGACCGGCCGCGACCGGTCACCACCGACCCCCGGGGAGCCGTCCACACCTTCGATCTGCCGTCGCCCCTCTACGCCCGGCTGCTGCTCCTGGCGCGTGAGTCGGGGAGCAGCCTGTTCATGGTGCTCCAGGCCGCCGTGGCCACCGTGCTGCACCGGCACGGCGCGGGCGACGACATCCCGCTCGGATCACCCGTCGCGGGCCGCACGGATGAGGCGCTGGAGGATCTGGTCGGCTTCTTCGTCAACACCCTCGTACTGCGCACCGACCTCTCCGGAACCCCGACCTTCCGTGAACTGCTCGACCGTGTACGCGAGTTCGACCTGTCCGCCTACGCGCACCAGGACGTGCCCTTCGAGCGTCTGGTGGAGAGCCTGAACCCCGTCCGGGCGCGCAACCACCACCCGCTGTTCCAGACCATGCTGGTCCTGCAGAACCAGGAGACCGCCCGGGCCGACCTGCCGGGCCTCACCGTCGAAGGCCGGCTGGTCCACAACGGCCTGAGCAAGTTCGACCTCACCTTCGCCTTCACCGAGGAGTTCTCCGAGGAGTCCGCCGAGAGGGAGGGGACGGGCACCCTCACCGCCGGGATCGAGTACGCCACGGCCCTCTTCGACCGGACCACCGTGGAGATGCTCGCGGCCCGTCTGGTCCGCCTCCTGGAGCAGGTGGCCGCCGATCCCTCCCTGCCGCTGGCGGGCTACGACCTGATGGACGCGGACGAGCACGCCCGGGTCACGCGCTGGGGCAGCGGCCGCGCCCTGCCCGCGGAGCCCGCGGACGCCACCCTGCCCACGCTCTTCGCGGACCAGGCGCGCCGCACCCCGGGCGCCGTGGCCGTCACCGGCGACGGCGGCACCCTGACGTACGCCGAACTCGACGAGATCTCCGACGGCCTCGCGCGTGCGCTGGCGGGCCTCGGCGCCGGCCCCGAGCGCGGGATCGGCGTGCTGCTCGCCCGGTCGCCGGCGGTGGTGTCGGTCTCCCTCGGCACCGTCCGTGCCGCCGGTGCCTATGTCCCGCTGGACGCGCGCTGGCCCGCCGAACGGCTCGACCAGGTCTCCGGCGTGGCGGACGTACGGGTCCTCGTCGTCGACGAGGAGGCCCTCACCTCGCCCTGGGTGGCCGCGACCGCCGGGCGGATCCCGGTCCTCGTCGTGGACCGGCTCGGCCGGATCCTGCGCGGCGCACCCGAGCGGCCCGGCCACCCGGCAGCGGTGCCGGGCACCGCGTCCCTCGCGTACATCATGTTCACCTCCGGCTCGACCGGCCTGCCCAAGGGAGTCGGCGTCACGCACGCCGACGTGGTCGCGCTCACCGCCGACTCCGCCTGGCAGGACGGCGCCGCCGACGCGGTGCTGATGCACTCGGCGTACGTCTTCGACGCCTCCACGTTCGAGATCTGGGCCCCGCTCCTGAACGGCGGCCGGATCGTCGTCGCCCCGGACGGCGTCCTGGAGGCCCGCACCCTCGGGGACGCCGTCCAGGAGCACGGGGTGAGTGCCGTCTTCATGACGACCGCTCTGTTCAACGTGATCGCCGAGACCGATCCAGGCGCCTTCACCGGGCTCCGCCTGCTCTGCGCCGGGGGAGAGCTGGCCTCCCCGGACGCGATGCAGCGGGTCGCCCACACCGCACCCGGCACGCGCGTCCTGCACGTGTACGGACCCACCGAGACCACCACCTTCGCCACCCGCCACCACGTGACGGCCGACCTGCCGTCCGGACCACCGCCCATCGGGCGCCCCCTGGACGGCATGCGCGGCTACGTCCTGGACGGCTCCCTGGTCCCGGTCCCGCCGGGCGTCGTGGGCGAGCTGTACCTCGCCGGACGCGGCGTGGCACGCGGGTACACCGGTCTCCCAGGGCTGACCGCCACGCGCTTCGTCGCCGACCCGTTCGACCCCGCCGGCGGGCGGATGTACCGCACCGGCGACCTCGTCCGGTGGACCCGCGAGGGCCACATCGCCTACGTCGCACGCGCCGACGGCCAGGTCAAGCTGCGCGGCTACCGCATCGAACTCGGTGAGATCGAAGGCGTGCTGGCCCTCTGCGAGGGGGTCGCCGACTCCTTCGCCGTCGTACGCGAGGACATCCCCGGCGACCGTCGCCTCGTCGCGTACGTGGTGCCGGCCGCCGGCGCCCGTCCCGAACCGGGCGACCTCGCCCGGGCCGTCGGCCGGTCCCTGCCCGCCTACATGGTGCCCTCGGCGTTCGTCCTGCTCGACGCGTTGCCGCTGACCCTCAACGGCAAGGTGGACCACCGCGCGCTGCCGCAGCCCGACCAGCACGCCCCGGTCCGCGGACGCACCGCCCGCACCGCCCGCGAGGAGATTCTGTGCGGGCTCTACGCCGACGTCCTCGGCCTGGACGGGACCGGCGTGGACGACGACTTCTTCGCCCTGGGCGGCCACTCCCTGCTCGCCACCCGCCTCACCGCGCGCATCCGCACCGCGCTCGGCGTGGAGATCCAGGTCAAGGCCCTCTTCGAGCACCCCACACCGGCCGCGCTCGCCGCCGCACTGGAGGGTGCCGAGGAGGCCAGGAGCCCCCTGGAGCGCGTACCGAACCGCCCCGATCCGCTGCCGCTGTCCTTCGCGCAGCAGCGCCTGTGGTTCCTCAACCGCCTGGAGGGGCCCAGCGCCACGTACAACGTGCCCCTCGTGCTGCGGCTGGACGGGCCGCTCGACGCGGAGGCGCTGGAGAGCGCCCTCGGGGACGTCGTGGAGCGGCACGAGAGCCTGCGCACCGTCTTTCCCGAGACCGACGGGGTGGCACGCCAGCTCGTCCTGGACGCCGGCCACGCCGACCTCGACCTGACGCCCGTCGACACCGACCCCGCCCACCTGGACGGGCTGCTGACCACCGAGGTGGCCCACGCCTTCGACGTGGCCGCCGAGATCCCCGTACGGGCCCGGCTGGTGCGGCTCGGTGCCGAGGCCCACGTCCTCGTGCTGGTCGTCCACCACATCGCGGGCGACGGCTGGTCCCTCGCTCCGCTCGCCCGCGACCTGGGCGAGGCCTACCGGGCGCGGGCCGAGGGCGAGGAACCCGCCTGGACCGAGCTCGCCGTCCAGTACGCCGACTACACCCTGTGGCAGCGCGCCCTGCTCGGCGACGAGAGCGACCCGGCCAGCCAGGCGGCCCGTCAGCTGGACTTCTGGCGCACCGCGCTCGCCGGCGCCCCGGAACTGCTCGACCTGCCCCTGGACCACCCGCGCCCCGCCGTCCCCGCCTACCGGGGCGACGCGTTCGCCTTCCCCGTCCAGGCGCAGACCCACGAGGCTCTGAGCGCGCTCGCCCGGGCCCGCGGATGCAGCCTCTTCATGGTGCTCCAGGCGGCCCTGTCGGTGCTCCTGGCCCGGCACGGCGCCGGAGAGGACGTCCCGCTCGGCACCGCCGTGGCCGGACGCACCGACGAGGCGCTGGACGACCTGGTGGGTTTCTTCGTCAACACCCTCGTCCTGCGCACCGACCTGACCGGAGACCCCACCTTCGGCGAAGTCCTGGACCGGGTCCGGGAGTTCGACCTTGCGGCCTACGCCCACCAGGACGTGCCGTTCGAGCGGCTGGTGGACTCGCTCGACCCGACCCGCGCCCAGAACCACCACCCGCTCTTCCAGATCATGCTCGTCCTCCAGAACCAGGCGGACGCCACCGTCGACCTGCCCGGCCTGACGGTGACCGGACAGCCGGTGCACACCGGCATCAGCAAGTTCGACCTGACCTTCACCTTCAACGAGACGTACGACGAAGGGGGCCGCCCCGCCGGACTGGACGGCCATCTGGAGTTCTCCACCGAACTCTTCACCCCTGCCACGGCGCACACCCTGGCCGCCCGGCTGACCCGTCTGCTCGCCACTCTCGCCGCCGACCCCGAGCTCCACGTCCACGCCGTCGACATCCTGGAGGCGGCCGAGCGGCAGGGCCTGGAACGGGCCGCCCACGGCCCCGTACGGCCGGTCGCCGAGCGGACGGCGCCAGAGGCGTTCCGCGTGCAGTGCGCTCGGACGCCCGATGCGGTGGCTGTACGGGACGGTGCGCACCGCCTCACCTTCGGCGAACTCGACGCGCTCTCGGACGACCTGGCCCACCATCTGCACAGCCGGTCCATCGGCCGCGGCGACCTCGTCGCCCTCGCCCTGGAAGGAACCGCCGACCAAGTCGTCGCGATGCTCGCGGTGGCCAAGGCCGGGGCCGCCTACCTGCCCATCGACCTCGAGTACCCCGAGGCACGCGTCACCTACATGCTCCAGGACGCCCGCCCGGCACTGCTCCTGACCCATGGCACCGCCCGCACCGCGCGGTACGCCTCATCCGTCCCCTGCCTCGCACTGGACGACCGGGCCGCCTGGTCCACCGGAAGCGCGGCGCCGCCCGGCGTGGCGCCGGACCCGCTCGACACCGCGTACGTCATCTACACCTCGGGCTCCACCGGCCGCCCCAAGGGCGTCCTCGTCCCTCACGCCTCGCTGACCAACCACATGGCCTGGATGGCCGGCCACCTCGGCCTCACCGCCGACGACCGGATCCTCGCCCGCACCTCACCGAGCTTCGACGCGTCGGTCTGGGAGACCTGGCTGCCGCTCCTGCACGGCGGCTCCACCTGCCCGGTGGAGCCCGCCGTCAACCACGACCCGGCCGCGCTGCTGGCCCGGATGCGGGAAGCGGGCGTGACCGTCGCCCAGTTCGTGCCCTCGCACCTCGCGGTCGTCCTCGCTGAGATCCGCCCCGACCAGGCGCCCGCCACCCTGCGGGCCGTCCTGTGCGGCGGCGAGCCCCTGACCCGGTCGCTCGCGGAGCGCGTCGGGCGGGACTGGGGCGCCGAGGTGCACAACCTCTACGGGCCCACCGAGACGACCATCGACGCCACCGCTCACCACCACCGCGCCGAGGAGACGGACACCTCGGCAGGGGAGGGGACCGTGCCGCTCGGCCGCCCCGTCGACAACACCCGCGCCTACGTCCTGGACGCGAACCTCCAGCCGGTGCCGCCGGGTGTCACGGGCGAGCTCCACCTCGCGGGCGACGGCCTCGCCCGCGGCTACCTGGGGCGCCCCGGCCTGACCGCCGGACGGTTCGTCGCCGATCCGTACGGCCCCGCCGGCAGCCGCATGTACCGCACGGGCGACCTCGTCCGCCGGGACGCCGACGGCCTGCTCACCTACGTCTCCCGGGCCGACGACCAGGTCAAGCTGCACGGCTTCCGCATCGAGCTCGGCGAGATCGAGGCCGCCCTCACCGCGCTCGACGGCATCACCGCCGCCTGCGCCCTCGTCCGCGAGGACCGGCCGGGCGAACGGCGCCTGGTCGCCTACACAGTCCCGGCCCGGAGCGAGGGCACCGAACCCCTCACCGACGCCGGACTGCGGGCCCTCCTGACATCGGCCCTGCCGCCGTACATGGTGCCCGCCGTCTTCGTCACCCTGAACGCGCTGCCGCTGCTGCCCAACGGCAAGACCGACCGGCGCGCCCTGCCCGCCCCGGCCCGCCCCGCCGCCACCCGGCCGGGCGGACAGCCGCGCACCGCACCGGAACGCGTGCTGTGCGAGGTGTTCGCCTCCGTCCTGAGCGTCCCCGCCGTCCGTACCGACGACGACTTCTTCGCGCTCGGCGGCGACAGCATCCTCTCCATCCAACTGGTCAGCCGGGCCCGCGCGGCCGGACTCGGCGTCACCCCGCGCGACGTCTTCGTCCACCGCACGCCCGAAGCCATCGCGGCCACGGCCACCGCGCTCGACCAGGACACCGCCGTACCGGCCGAACAGGGCGCCGGCGAGATGCCACCGACCCCCATCGTCGCCTGGCTGCTGGGGCGGCCCGGCGCCACGGACGGCTACAACCAGTCCGGGGTGCTGCGCACACCCGCGGGCGCCGACGAGGAGGCGCTCGTCGCCACCCTCCAACTCCTCATCGACCACCACGACATGCTCCGCCTGAAGGTCACCCGCCCGGCCGGAGGCGAGCCCGTACTCGAAGCCCTGCCGCCCGGCGCCGTCCCCGCCCGCCGCCGCTTCACCCGGGTCGACGTCGCGGGCCTCGGGCCCGACGCCGTCCGCGCCGCGCTCACCGAGGCGGGCGAAGCGGCCCGCAGAAGGCTACGGCCCGCGCACGGGGAGGTGATCGAGGCCGTGTGGTGCGACGCCGGGCCCCACACCCGTGGACGGCTGCTGCTCATCGTGCACCACCTGGCCGTCGACGCCGTCTCCTGGCGCATCCTCGCCGCCGACCTCGCCACCGCCTGGCACGCCGTCACCGAGAGGGCGGCCGCGGCGCTGCCTGCCGTCGCCACGCCCTACCGGAGCTGGGCGCACCTCCTCGCCTCGCAGGCGCGTGGTGCTGCCCGCGAAGCCGAACTCCTGCTGTGGGAGACGGCGCTGAGCACCCCCGACCCGCAGCTCGGGTACCGGCCGCTCGACCCTCACCTGGACACCGCCGACCGGACCCGCACCCTGACCGCCCGTCTCCCCGCCACCTGGACGAAGCCCCTGCTCACCACCGTCCCCACCGCCTTCCACGCCGGGGTGGACGACGTCCTGCTCACCGGCCTCGCCCTCGCCGTCAGCTCCTGGCGGGCGCAGCGGGCCGGCGACCGGACGGGGGAGAGCGGCCTGCTCCTCGACCTGGAGGGGCACGGCCGCGAGCAGATCGCCGACCACGTCGACCTGTCCCGTACCGTCGGCTGGTTCACCAGCCTCTACCCGGTCCGGCTCGACCCCGGACCCGTCGACGCCCGCCAGCCGGGGAACTTCGACGCCGCACTGGTGGAACGCGCCCTCAAACGCGTCAAGGAACAGCTGCGGACCGTCCCCGACCACGGCGTCGGCTACGGCATGCTGCGCCACCTCAACCCGGCCACCCGCCCCCGGCTCGCTGCCGCGCCACCACCGCAGATCGGCTTCAACTACCTGGGCCGGTACGCCGCTCCGTCCCGGGCGGCACAAGCCCACGCCGACCCGGGCGCCGACTGGGAGGTCCTGCTCGACGGCGGCGGGCCGCCCAGCCAGGACCCGGACATGCCCGTCCACCACGTCCTCGACATCAACGCGCACACCGAGGACCTGCCGGAGGGCCTCCGCCTGGTGATCCGCTGGACCTGGCCCGCCGACCTGCTCAAGGAGGAGGACGTGGAGATCCTGTCCGACACCTTCATCCGCGCCCTGCGCGCCATCGCCGAACACGCCGAACGGCCCGACGCGGGCGGTTACACGCCGTCCGACCTTCCCCTGGTCTCGCTCAACCAGGCCCAGATCGACCGACTGCAGAACAAGTGGGGTGGACGCAAGTGACCGGGTTCCAACTGGAAGACGTACTACCGCTGACGCCGTTGCAGGCGGGCATGCTCTTCCACGCGCTGTACGACTCCCACGCCGTGGACGTCTACACCGCGCAGTTCGTCTTCGACCTCGAAGGCCCCGTCAGCGTCCCGGCGCTGCACGCCGCCGTCGGCACCCTGCTGCGCCGCCACCCCAACCTGCGGGCCGGCTTCCTCCACGAGGACCTCGACGAGCCGGTGCAGGCCGTCGCCGCCGAGGTGCCGGTGCCGCTGGAGGAGCTCGACCTGACCGTGGCGGACGGCACCGGCACGGCACCGGAGCGGCTCGCCGCGTTCCTGGCCGCCGACCGCACCCGCCGCTTCGACCTCACCACCCCGCCGCTGATGCGGTTCACCCTCGTGCACACCGGGCCGCAGCAGCACCGGCTGGTCATGACGAGCCACCACATTCTGCTGGACGGCTGGTCGATGCCCCTGCTCGTACGGGAACTCTTCGAGCTGTACGCACGCGGCGGCGACGACAGCCCCCTGCCCCGGGTCGCCCCGTACCGCACCTACCTCGCCTGGCTGGCCCAGCAGGACCGCGAAGCCGCCCTCGACGCCTGGCGCACCGCCCTGGACGGGATCGAGGCGCCCACGCTGCTGGCCGGGCGCCCCGCCGCGGACGTGCCGGGCTCCGGTGAACTGCCGCAGACCCTCGTCCTCGACCTGGACGCGGCCACGACGGAGCTGCTCCGCGAAACGGCCCGCGCCCACCGGCTCACCCTCAACACTCTGGTCCAGGGCGCCTGGGGCCTGCTGCTCGCCCGCCTCACCGGACGCGCCGACGTCGTCTTCGGCACCACCGTCTCCGGCCGTCCGCCGGAGGTGCCGGGTATCGAGTCGATGGTCGGCCTGTTCATCAACACCGTGCCCGTACGGCTCCGCCCGGAGCCCGGCGAAACCCTGGCCGCGCTCCTGACCCGGCTCCAGGAGGGACAGGGCCGCCTGCTCGGCAGCCAGCACGTCGGCCTGACCGAGATACGCGGCGTCACCGGACTGGACGAACTCTTCGACACCCTGGTCGTGTTCGAGAACTATCCGATGGACGCCGAGGCCTTGCGCACCGCGCAGCGGCAGCTGCCCGGTCTCAGCGTCACCGGGTTCAGCGGCACGGACGCGGCCCACTACCCCCTCACCCTCACCGTCGCCCCGGGCGACACGCTGAGGATCACCTTCGGATACCGGGCCGCCGCCCTGGACCGAGACGAGGTGGCCCGCACGGTCGCCCGTCTGCGGCGCCTGCTGACCACGATGGCGCAGGGGCTGGACCTCCGCGCCGACACCGTCCCCGTACTCCTGGACGGTGAACGCGACACGCTGCTCGCCCAGGGGCGTGGCGCCGACCTCGCCGACGGGACGACGGACCTGAGCGTCCCGGACGCCTTCGCCCGGCGCGCCGCCCGCCACCCGGACGCGGTGGCGGTCTCCGGCGCCGACGAACCACTGACGTACCAGCAACTCCACTCACTTGCCGATGAGTTGGCGGGCGCCCTGACCGGTCACGGGACCGGCGCCGAGGAGGGCGTCGGCATCCTCCTGAACCGCTCGGCCGCCCTGGTCACCGCCTCCCTCGCGGCCCTGCGCGCGGGCGCCGCCTACGTGCCGCTCGATCCGGCCTGGCCCGCCGACCGGCTCACCCGGGTCGCCGAAGTGGCCGCCCTGCGCGCCCTGATCGTCGACGAGACCACCCGTGACCACGACTGGGTGCGGCGACTGGGCCCCGACGTGGCCGTGCTGACCGTCGACGCCGCCGGCCGGCTCCGGCAGGGAGGACCGGTCACCCCCGGGCCCCTCCCCGTCGCCGTGAGCGGCGCCCGGCTCGCGTACGTCATGTTCACCTCCGGCTCCACCGGACTGCCCAAGGGGGTCGGCGTCACCCACGCCGACATCACCGCCCTGGCCGCCGACCGGACCTGGGGCGACGGGGTGGCCGACGCCGTGCTGCTGCACTCGGCGTACGTGTTCGACGCCTCCACCTTCGAGATCTGGGCGCCCCTCCTGAACGGTGGCCGGGTGGTCGTGGCCCCTTCCGGAGTCCTGCAACCCGATGCGATCCGGGACCTCGTCGCCGAGCACGGCGTGACGGCGGCGTTCCTGACGACGGCCCTGTTCAACGTCATCGCCGAGACCGACCCCGGCGCCCTCGGCCTGCTGCGCCTGGTCGCCACCGGGGGAGAGGCCGCAGCGCCCGGAGTCCTCCAGGGCCTCGCCGCCGCCCACCCCGCCACCGCCGTCCTCAACGTCTACGGGCCCACCGAGACCACCACCTTCGCCACCCTCCACCGCGTCCGCCCCGAGAACGCGTCCAGGGGTGTGCCGTCGATCGGCAGGCCGCTCGACGGCATGCGCGCCTACGTCCTGGACGCGGGCATGCGGCCCGTGCCGCCCGGCGCCGAGGGCGAGCTGTACGTGGCCGGGCCCGGGGTCGCGCGCGGCTACCTGGGGCGTCCCGGCCTCACGGCCACCCGGTTCCTCGCCGACCCGTTCGCCGGGACCGGGGAGCGCATGTACCGCACCGGCGACCTCGTGCGCTGGAGCGCCGACGGGACCCTGCACTACGTGGCCCGGGCCGACCAGCAGATCAAACTCCGCGGCCACCGCATCGAACCCGCGGAGATCGAGGCGGCCCTCCTCACCGACCCCTCCGTGCGCGCCGCCTGCGTCCTGGTCCGCGAGGACCTGCCCGGCGACCGCACCCTCACCGCCTACGTCGTCCCCGCATCCGGGCACACTCCGGACCCGGACCGGCTCACCGCGCACCTCGGCCGCCACCTGCCCGCCTATCTGGTGCCGGCCGCCATCCAGCCGCTCGACGCCCTGCCGCTGACCCCCAACGGCAAACTCGACCGGGCGGCCCTGCCCGCGCCCACCACCTCGCCCGGCACGGGGGGCCGGACACCGCGCGGCGCCCGTGAGGAGATCCTCGCCGGGCTCTTCGCCGACGTGCTCGGCGTGGCCCGTGTCTCCGCCGACGACAACTTCTTCGCCCTGGGCGGCCACTCGCTGCTCGCCACCCGCCTCGTCGGCCGCGTGCGCACCGCCCTGAACACCGAGACCGAGATCCGTACCCTCTTCGAGAACCCCACCGTCGCCACGCTCGCCACCGCCCTGGAGGAGGCTGACCGCCCCGCGCGCCCCGCCCTCGTCCCGCAGGAGCGCCCCGCCGCGCTCCCGCTCTCGTACGCCCAGCAGCGACTGTGGTTCCTCCACCGGCTCGAAGGCCCCTCCGCCACCTACAACATCCCCTTCGCCGCCCGCATCGACGGCCCGCTCGACACCGAGGCTCTGCGCCGAGCCCTGTCCGACGTCGTCACCCGGCACGCCGCCCTGCGCACCCTCTTTCCCGAGGACGGCCAAGGACCGCGCCAGCACATCACCGCGCCCGACGACGTCCGCCTGCCGTACGTCCTCGAAGCGGTCGAGGCCAACGAGGCCGCCGACCGGATCAGGGCCGCCGTGACCGAGCCGATCGACATCGAGCAAAGCCTTCCCCTTCGGGCGACGCTCCTGCGCCTGGCCGACGGCGTCCACATTCTGGTCCTGGTGATCCACCACATCGCCGCCGACGGCTCGTCCCTGGCACCTCTCACCCGAGACCTCTCCACCGCCTACCGGGCCCGCGCCCACGGCGAACCGCCGGCCTGGAGCGAACTCCCCGTCGACTACGCCGACCACACCCTCTGGCAGCGCGGTCTCCTCGGCGACGAACACGACCCCGAAAGCGTCGTGTCGCGCCAACTCGCCCACTGGAAGGGCGCGCTGAGCGGGTTGCCGGAGATGATCGAGCTGCCATGGGACCGGCCGCGGCCCGCCGTACCCCGGCACACCGGCGCCACCCTCGACTTCACGCTCGACCCCACCACCGCCCGACAGGTCACCGACCTCGCCCGCGCCACCGGATGCAGCGTCTTCATGGTGCTCCAGGCCGCTCTGTCGCTCGTCCTCTCCCGGCACGGCGCCGGCGACGACATCCCGCTGGGCACGGCCGTCGCCGGGCGCACCGACGAGGCCGCCTCCGACCTGGTCGGCTTCTTCGTCAACACGCTCGTGCTGCGCACGGACCTGACCGGCGACCCGACCTTCCTCGAACTCCTCGACCGTGTAAAGGAGTTCGACCTCTCCGCCTACGCTCACCAGGACGTCCCCTTCGAGCGCCTGGTCGAACTGCTCAACCCCACGCGCTCGCAGAACCACCATCCGCTCTTCCAGACCATGCTCATCCTCCAGAACCACACCCCCGCCGCACCCCTCGGCCTGCCCGGCCTCACCGTCACCGGTGTGGAGGCCGACCCCGGGGTGGCCAAGTTCGACCTGTCGTTCACCTTCACCGAGACACACGACGAGGGCAGCGGCGCCCCGAGCGGTATGCGGGCAGCGGTCGACTACGCGACGGAACTCTTCGACCCGGCCACGGTCCGCGACCTCGCCGAACGGCTCACCCTGCTGCTCGGCGCCGTCTCCGCCGACCCCGACCGCCCGCTGCGCGACTACGACGTGCTCACCACCGCCGAGCGCACCCGGCTGACCGCCTGGGGCACCGGCCCCGACCAGGACGCGCCCGGCTCCACGGTCCCCGAACTCTTCGGACAGTGGGTCCGGCGCACCCCCGACGCCCCGGCGGTCCGCGACGCGGACACCACCCTCACCTACGCCGAACTCGACGCCCGCGCCGACGCCCTCGCCCACCACCTCACCGCCCGGGGCATCGGCCCCGAGGACCGGGTGGCGGTCGCCCTGCCCCGCACCCACGAACTCGTCGTGGCCCTCCTCGCCATCCTCCGGAGCGGAGCGGCCTACGTGCCGCTCGACCCCGACTACCCGGCTCAGCGCCTGTCGTACATGCTCGACGACGCCCGGCCGCGCCTGCTCCTCACCACCCCCGCCATCCACCGCGGGCTCCCCGCCTCTCCGGTGCCGCACCTGCACATCGACGGCCTCGCGGACAGCGTCGCCCCGACCACTCCCGCCAGGCCTCCGCGCCCGGCACACCCCGCGTACGTCATCTACACCTCCGGCTCCACCGGCCGCCCCAAGGGCGTCGTGGTCACCCACCAGGGCGCCGGCGCCATGGCCAGGAGCCAGAGCGAGCGGCTGCGCGTCACCCCGGGCAGCCGGGTGCTGCACATGGCCTCCGTCAGCTTCGACGCGGCGTTCTGGGAGCTGTGCATGGGGCTGCTCTCCGGGGCCTGCCTGGAGATCGACGAACGCGACGCCCTGCACCCCGGCCCGGCCCTCGCCGCCCTGGTCCGCGAGCGGGGCGTCACCCACCTGACCCTGCCGCCCGCCGCCCTCGCCGTGATGCCGTCCGGCTCCCTGCCCACCGGGACCACGATCGTCCTCGCCGGTGAGGCGTGCACGCCGGCCCTGGTGCGCTCCTGGGCACGGGACCGGTTCCTCGTGAACGCCTACGGCCCCACGGAGACCACCGTCTGCGCCACCATGAGCGCCTTCCAGTACGCGGAGGGGCCTCTCGCCCCCGACCGCACCGTGCCCATCGGCGTCCCGGTCGACGGCACCCGCGTCCACGTCCTGGACGACCGGCTGGCGCCCGTGCCGCCCGGCGTCGTCGGCGAGCTGTACGTCTCCGGTGCGGGAGTGGCCCGCGGCTACCACGGCCGCGCCGCCCTGACCGCGTCGCGGTTCGTCGCCGACCCGTTCGACCGCACGGGAGGCCGCATGTACCGCACCGGCGACCTGGTGCGCTGGACGGCCGAGGGGGAGCTCGTCTACGTCTCCCGCGTCGACGACCAGGTCAAACTCCGCGGCTTCCGCATCGAACTCGGCGAGATCGAGGCCGCCCTCACCGCCCTGCCCGGACTGGGAGCGGCCTGCGCCGTCGTCCGCGAGGACCGGCCGGGCGACCGGCGGCTGGTGGCGTACACCGTGCCCGCGGACGGGGCGCCAGCCCCGGACGAGGCGGAGCTGCGCGCGCACCTCGCCACCACCCTGCCCAGCCATATGATCCCCGCCGCCTTCGTACGGCTCGCCACCCTGCCCGTCACCCCCAACGGCAAGACCGACCGGCGCGCCCTGCCCGCACCCGAGATGACCGCACCGACCGGCGGCCGCGCGCCCCGCACCGACCGCGAACGCGCGCTGTGCGAGGTTTTCGCCGAGACGCTCGGTGTGCCCCAGGTGGGTGTCACCGACGACTTCTTCGCCCTGGGCGGCCACTCACTGCTCGCCGTCACCCTCGCCCAGCGGATCGGGGAGCGGTGCGGCCGACGCCCTTCTCTGCGGGATCTGTTCGCGGCGCCCACCGCGGAGGGCATGGACCACTTCCTGGGACGTATCGCGGGCGAGCGGGACGCGGAGCACACCGCAGCCCCGGACCTCACCTCTGAGGTCCACCTGGCCGCGGACATCAGGGGCGCCGGCCGGGACATCCCGGCAGGCAGCGCGACCCCGCTGCCCGCACCCACCCGCAGCCGGCCTCTCCGCCCGTCCCAACGGCCTCTGCTCACCGGAGCCTCCGGCTTCCTCGGCGCCTTCCTCCTGCGCGACCTCATCGAGACCACCGGCGGTCCGGTCGACTGCCTCGTACGAGCCGAGGACGAGCGCAGGGCGGCGCACCGGCTGCGGGCCAACATGGAGCACTACGGCCTCTGGCACCCCCGGTACGCGGAACTGATCCGTCCCGTCCCTGGCGACCTGGCGGCCCCCGGCCTCGGACTGACACCCGATGCCCGGGCCGCCCTGGCCCGCCGGCTCGGCCCGGTCCTGCACAACGGCGCACGCGTCAACTTCGCCGCCTCCTACGGTGATCTGCGCGCCCCCAACGTGGCCGGCACCGAGGAACTGCTGCGCCTGCTCGCCGACTCCGGCTCACCCGGGATGCACTACATCTCCACGACCAGCGTCTACGCCCCCACACCGGACCCCGGCCCGGCCGCCGTCACGGAGACCACCCCGACGGGCCCCGCGTCCGCACTGCCCGACGGATACGCGCAGAGCAAGTGGGTCGCGGAGGGCCTCATCGCGCTGGCCCGCGAACGCGGCCTGCCGGTGACCGTCCACCGGCCCGGCCGCATCAGCGGGGACACCACCACAGGGGCCTGCCAGGACCGCGACCTGCTGTGGCAGCTCATCAAGGGCTGCCTCCAGGCGCAGGCGGTACCGGACCTGCCGCACGGGTCCACCGACTGGGTACCCGTGGACTACGTGAGCGCGGCGATCGTGGCCTTCTCCACCTCCGGCCCGACGGGCGCGGAGACCTGGCACTTCACCAATCCGGACGCGCCGGCCCTGGACCGAGTCTTCGAGGCAGCCGCTCGTCTCGGCCACGAACTGCGGACCGTCACCGCGGCCGACTGGCAGGCCCAGGTGGCAGCCCAGCACGACAACGCGGCGCAGCTCTTCCTCGGCAGCGAGGACCAGACCCGGCAGGCGACGACCGGACACCGGCGCTTCGACTCCACCCGGACGGCCAAGGCGGCGACCGACCTGGGGGTGCACCTGCCCCAGCTGACCGACGAGGTACTGGACCGCTACATGACGTTCTTCCACGGCACAGGCTTCCTGCCACGGCCCTCGGCGGCCACTCCGTGATCCGGTGCCGGGCCGCCCAGCCGTAGGCGGCCCGGTCTCCCGCGGCGGAACCCGTGCGGGGAACGGCCCGTGGGGTCGGATCAGACCAGGTCGAAGCGGTCGAGATCCATGGCCTTGGTCCAGGCGGCGACGAAGTCCGTCACGAACTTCTGCCGCGCGTAGACCTCGGCGAGGGCACAGAGCTGGGAGTTGGGGCCGAAGACCAGGTCGGCGCGGTTGCCGGCCCCTTGACCTGGCTGCTCACGTCACAGGCCTCGGACTCGTCCTGCGCCGAAGACGTCGATTTCTCGGGGCCGCACGCCCGACGGCTACGTATATGCAAGCCAGAGGGGTTCGACCTTGATCAGAGCACGTGATGTGCCAGATTCCGTCCTCGTACGCCAACTACCGTCCTCGGTCGCAAC
Source organism: Streptomyces sp. NPDC006174 (assembly GCF_040614075.1). Lineage (NCBI taxonomy): Bacteria > Bacillati > Actinomycetota > Actinomycetes > Kitasatosporales > Streptomycetaceae > Streptomyces > Streptomyces sp. NPDC006174. Next base: position 518,420 of record NZ_JBEXTJ010000004.1, read on the forward strand.
TATGACTGAGCGCGATGGCTGGCTCTTGAGTGCGCCGGTCGACCCCCGATGCTGCAGAGCGCCGGTTCTGTCCGGTGAGCTTCTTTGAAGGGGTGTTGTCGGTGGGTGGTGGCAGGGTGCGTGCATGACGGATAGCGAGAGTGCCCGCATGACACGGACCCTGAGCGGGTTGCCGGCAGTGGCTCAAGAACTGCTGCGAGAGACGGACTGGACCTCTCACCGGCACGCATACGGCTCCGGCGAGGACATACCGGCCTCTCTGTGCTCTCTCGTGAGCGAGGATGCTGACGCGCGGGCCGAGGCGTTGGCCGCGTTGGACATGGGCGTGCTGCATCAGGGATCGCTGTACACGGTCACCGCACCCGCCGCGCTGTTCGTCGCCGCGATTCTCGACCATCCCATGGGCCTCGCCGAGCACGAGGGACACGTCCCCTGGGACGACAGGCCGCCGCGTAGAGTGCGGGCCGCCCTGCTCAGCTGGCTGGGACAGGTGGCTGAGTCGGCTGCCTACGGGGAGGATCCGGCTCGGGACCGAGCCAGCTGGGATTTTCAGCCCTGGCACGAGGACACGCGAGGCGAGCGCGACCCCGAGGAGCTCGCCGCACTGCAAGCGTGCCGGAACATCCGGCCCGCCCTGTACGACGCCGTCGAGCCGTTCCTTTCCTCCTCCGCCCCCCACATCTGTGAGACCGCGCTCGGCGCCGCAGTGCCGCTCCTTTCCGCCCCGGCCCTGGCCGACCGGGTACCGCGTGCCTCCGCATTGCTACGGGCCCGGCTGGGCGCGACGACGGGCCGGCGGGAGCGAGCCACCGTGGCGCGGGCATTGAGCCTGTGGGGGATGGACACCTCCGACCTGCTCGCCGACTCCGATCCGGCCGTGCGGGTCTGTGCCGCGCTCGGTCCCGTCCGAGTCGATCGGCCCCGCGCTCTCGCCGTGCTCCTCGACGCGCTGCGGGACCCCCGCACGACAGACGGGTGGTTCCCCGAGCCGCTGTACGGGGTCGACGGATGGTTCCGGTTCACCGTGCTGCGTTCCGCACTCGACCTGGCCGCATCGTTCGAGGAGGTGGCACCGGTGGCCATCGCCATGGTCACCGTCGGCCGCAGTTCCATCATCGACAACGAACGCGGGCCGATCTTGTTCAGAGCCTTCTCCGGCCGCTACGACCCGACCCGCTCGCTCACCTCCGCCCAGCGGGCCCTGCTGCAGGCGTTCGTGGACACTGACGAGGCGACGGGCAGCATCCGCGGCAACTGGTTGTGGTGCCGCGCGGCTGGACTGCCAGAGAACCGGGAGGGTATCGCTGCCTTGCTGTGACGCGGCTCGCCACCGCACCCAGTACCGATGATGTTCCCCGCCCGAGGGTGAGCATCGAAGTAGCCGTTTGTAGCAGCACAAGGCGGTGGCGAGTCCGAGGAAGGCCAGGTAGTTGGAGGGTTGGCGTTTGTAGCGAGGGCTGAGCCGACGGTACCCGGTCAGCCGCGACATCATCCGTTCGATCACCCACTCGCGTCGGCCCAGTCGTTCGCTGGACTAGATGCCTTCGCGCGCGATGCGGACTTCGATGTGCTTACCCCCATGACCATTTCCGCAGGTGGGGCGCGTCGTAGGCCTTGTCCGCGTGGGGCCGCTGGGGTTTGAAGTAGCGGCCGCGGTGGGTCGTGTCGCGTTTGGTGACCGGCGACCATGGGCCTCAGCGCGAGACTGTCGTGGACGTTGGCGGCGGAGAGGCCGAGGACCAGAGGCAGTCCGTTCGCGTCCGACAGGATGTGCATCTTGGAACCGGCCTTACCCAGGTCCACGGGGCTCGGACCTGGGTGGCCGCCCCCTTTCCTGCCCGCACCTGTGGGGAGTCGAGCACCACACGTGAGACGTCGATGAGGCCGGCATCGTCGGGGCGGTGCACCACCGCTTCATGGAGCCGGCCCCAGACACCGGCTCTCGACCTGCACCGACGGTGCACCGTCGACTTCGACACCCCGAAACACGGTGGCAAAGCCCGCCAGGAACACCCGCTGACCAGCACATAGACGATCGCCGCGAACAAAGTCTCATCAGGCGTGTCCAGTGCCCCGCCGCTCTGCGGCCGCATCTTCGACGGAGGGATGAGAAGCTTCACAATCCCCCACAACCCGTCCGGGACAATCCAACTCCCCGTCCGCTGAACCATGTGGGAGAGCCCTACCCAGACTCACACATAGGGCACGGTCTAAGGAGAGGGCCGCGACGGACCTGTCGGACATCAGACAGCACATACACAAACTTCGCGGAGAGGGCCAGAAGCGGTCACTCCGAGCCACGTTAGTGGCCATATCCCATGCTGACGATCAGTAGTTTTCAGCCTGCGGAATGCCTCCCCGGTCTCCCGCCGATCCCGAACTCGCCAGCCGCACACCTTCCAGGGCTTCTGAGCACACTGCGATCGCCGCCCCCAGGCGGTGACTTTCGCAAGCTTCCTTGTTTTGAACAGGTGGGCCCACCAGCGGAATGAATGTGCGAGCCGACAGAGACCGGGGCATCAAGTCGCTGCTCATACAGCGGTGTCGCAATCCTGGGCGGAAAGAGGCACTCGTCGTCCGCTTGTGAATCCCGGTGGTGGCCGCCACATCAGAATCACGATTCCCTGCAGGGCAAGACAGCCGCTGGTCAGCTTTGGTCTGTCCGGAACGAGGTCATGCTTCAGGTGGAAATTTCTTCGTCATGCCAGTGTGTCGCCGCATCAGCCTGACTCAGCCTGATGCGGCGACACACTGGCACCGATCAAGGAGAATTCATGAGCATGCGGTCTTCGACGCGGTTCCGTGGCGCGATCACTGGAGCAGCTGTCTGCTCTGCCCTCGCCCTGGGAACCGTGCTGGCCGGCCCCGGCACGGCAGTCGCCTCGACGGAGACGGGGCGGAACTCGACACCCGTCTCGGCGCAGGCTGCGTGTTCCGTCTACTGGAAAGTGGGAGTGGACTACGCGGGACTGACTGCGGGCTACAGCTGGGCGTGGAACGTCGTGATCAGGCAGGGAGACACCGGTGACCGGGTCCGCGAGATCCAGTGCCTCGCTATCTACCACGGCTACAGCCTGACGGTCGACGGGCAGTTCGGCCCCGCGACCAAGAACGCGGTCACCGCGTTCCAACGCGCCCGGGGAATCGGAGCGGACGGCATCGTCGGGTCCTCCACGTGGCGCCAGCTGCGCAAGTAGCGGGTCCCGTTCCACGGCCCCGAGCCGCCGCGCGGCCCGGGGCCGTGGAACGCCCAGCGGCCCAGCTACCGACTCAAGAACCGGCTCGCCGTCAGTCGCGCGCGACACCAACGTGGCCTGAACTGCAGGGGCCGTTACCTCGTCGGGCATCCTGGAGCAGTGAGCACGACCGCAACGTCTTCACTCAGCTTCGTCCCCGGCCCCAAAGACGATTCATGAGGCCGTGATTGGGTCCCGCTCGACGCCTACCGCGAGCCCAGGGTGGTTGAGGGGCTCACCAAATCTGCCTTCATTCGGTTCAACTTTAAGGTCGACGTCAGCATTCGAATCGGTAGTGGCGACTTCTCCTACGTCGCGACCTCCGTCTGCGTCCTGGACTTTGTCCTCATGCTTCATGCCGCGAGGGTCACGCTCCGTAAAGAGGCTTGCAGTGTTCGAGCTATCCGTCCGACAGGACGAATGGCACTTCATGCGGGACAAGGAGCTCAGCAGGTTGAGCACTCGATACGCCACCCGGGAGGGCTGGCGCTTCCGATCCGCGGAAGGGCATTTCCTGGCAGGTGCGTTCAATAACCTCGTGATGCAGTCGCTGAGGGACGCTCTCGCACTGATCTCCTCAAGGCAGCCCGCGACACGACGGAACCCCTACCTACAGATCCTTGCGAGCATCGGCTTCGACGCTGCCTGAGCAATCCTGATTTGTGCTGCTGGCTGGGCACATTCATCCGTACCTGTCCGAGAATTTATTTTATGGAGTACACCGACACCAGGCGGGTGACGGGTCCTGGGCTTTGTTCCGGTGCAGGGTGGCCCGCATCTTCGCCCCAGTGCCGACAGCGGATGACCTGCCTACGTCCCGGCGCCCAGGTGAGCGGCCGGGCAGCGGAGGCGT
>NZ_JBEXTJ010000005.1:0-521250 GCF_040614075.1 Streptomyces sp. NPDC006174
TCGACGAGGCGGGCCATGCGGGCGAGTTGGGTGTCGGAGCCGATACGGGTGGCCTCGACGACGAGACGGCCGCCGGCGTTGATCGTCGCACCGGTGACGGAGTCGCCCGTACCGACGTCCACCGGCAGCGACTCGCCGGTGAGCATGGAGGCGTCCACGGTCGAGCTGCCTTCCACGACCCGGCCGTCGGTGGCGATCTTCTCTCCGGGCAGTACGACGAAGCGGTCGCCGACGACGAGCCGGTCGGCCGGGACGCGTACCTCCGTACCGCCTCTGAGCACGGCGACGTCCTTCGCGCCCAGGTGCATCAGCGCCCGCAGCGCGGCGCCGGACCCCCGCTTCGCGCGCGCCTCCAGGTAGCGGCCCAGCAGGATGAAGGTGATGACCCCGGCCGCGACCTCCAGATAGATCGTGGAGCCGGCGTCGGCGCGCGAGACGGTGAGGTCGAACCCGTGCCGCATCCCCGGCATCCCCGCGTCGCCGAGGAACAGGGCCCACAGCGACCAGCCGAAGGCGGCCAGCGTGCCCATCGAGACGAGCGTGTCCATGGTGGCCGCGCCGTGCCGGAGGTTGGTCCAGGTGGCGCGGTGGAAGGGCAGGCCGCCCCAGACGACGACGGGCGCGGCGAGGGTCAGCGAGAGCCACTGCCAGGAGTCGAACTGGAGCGCCGGGACCATGGCGAGCAGGACGACGGGGATGCTGAGGACGGCGGAGACGGTGAGCCGTTGCCTCAGCGCGGCGAGGGAGGCGGCTTGTCCGGCTTCGACGGGGCCTTCGGTCGGGGGCTCTGTGTCCGCTTCGGGGGCGGTTGCGGTGGGAGATGTCGTACGGGACTCCTGGGCGGCGTCCGCGCCTGAGGTGCCGGGCTCCGGGTTCTGCTCCTGTCCAGGGCCAGGGTCGGGCTGTGACTCCGGCACCGGCTCCGGCTGCCGCGCCGGCTGTCCGAGCGGGCGGGCCGTGTAGCCGGTCTTCTCGACCGTCGCGACGAGGTCCGCCAGTTCCAGGTCCTCGCTGAAGGTGACGCGGGCCTTCTCGGTCGCGTAGTTCACCGTGGCGGTGACGCCGTCCATCCGGTTGAGCTTCTTCTCGACGCGGGCGGCGCACGAGGCGCACGTCATTCCGCCGATCACGAGCTCGGCCTCGGAGGCGTGGGCGGCCGGGGTCCCGGCTGCTGCTGTGCTGGCCATGTCCGAACTCCTGGGTAACCCAGGTCGGGCCGTACCCCACCAGTATCTGCTGGTGGGGTACGGCCCGACGGAGAGAGGGTGGTGCGGCGGCGCTCAGGCGGCCCGGCCGACGAGCTCGTAACCGGCCTCGTCGACGGCGGCGCGCACGGCGTCCTCGGCCAGCGGGGCCTTGGAGGAGACGGTGACGCGGCCGGTGGCGGCGACGGCCTCGACGGACGTCACGCCGCCGAGCGCGGAGATCTCCTCCGACACGGCGCCTTCGCAGTGGCCGCAGGTCATGCCCTTCACCTCGTACACCGTGGTGACCGAGTCCGTCGGCTCGATCTGTACGTCGGCGCCGCCGCCACCGTGACAGGAACCGGCGGGCGAGCAGCAGGAGCCGGTGGACTGGGTGGTGGGCTCGGTCTCGGCGGTCATGGCGTTCTCCTCTTCGGGGACACGTTCGGCATACGCGTGGGGCGTGGGGGAGCACAGGGAGCCCCGGGGCGCCTCACTTACTCCACACTATACCCCTGGGGGGTATTAACGAGATGAGGGTGCGCCCGGTGCCGACTGCCGCTCGTGGACTCCGGCGCTTGGAGGTGTGGTGCTAGGAGGTGCGGCCCCGGCGGGTTTGCGGTGCCAGGTGGGGTGAGTCGTCGCCGATGAGCGGGTCCAGGTAGCGGTACATGGCCGCCTTCAGCTCGCGGATGTACGCCGCGCGCTCATCGCCCTCGTTGGCCAGGACCAGGTCGAGCCCGGCCTTGAACACCATGAAGGCCATCTCGGCGACCCGGTGGAGCTGGGCGGCGGGGGCGTCCGGGAGGTAGTCGGCAAGGACCTCCTCGACCCGGCTCAACATGGTGACGTGCAGGGTGTCGTGCGCCTCGGTGATCCGGCCGGGGATCTCCGAACCGTGCATCAGTACGAAGAACGCCGGGTTCTCGCAGTTGAACGCGATCAGCGGGTCGAGGACGGCGTCGAGCATCCGGTCGAGCGGCAGCTCGACGTGACTCGGGACGAAGGCCGCTCCGTAGGTGTCGCGCCAGCGGTGGAGCAGCTGGTCGCCGAGCTCGACGGCGATGGCCTCCTTGTTCGGGAAGAACTGGTAGAGCGTGCCGGGCGAGACGCCGGCCTCGCGGGCGATGGCGTTGGTGCTGGACGCGGTGTAGCCGGTGGTGCCGAAGACGGTGGCCGCGGCTCGGAGCAGCTGCGCGATGCGCGCCTCGCCGCGGGCCTGGCGGCGGCGAGGACGGGTCGCACCGGGCCCCTCGGTTGCGGCTTTCCCGGCTGCGCCGTCCCCTGCGGCGCCCCTCTTGTCTCTGGCCTCCGGCACGGCAATCCCCAGCTTTCGTGATGCGTTTGACAAACACGAGTGCTCGCTCGCATTCTTGTGAAACGCGAGCGACTACTCGTGTTTGCCAGTGTAAGTGGCAATGACTGACCCATGCTGCCCTGCGCCGCCCGGGTCTCGGTGAAGGGGACACCGCGCCATGTCCGAAGTCAACGGTCCACCCGGCACGGCCGCGCCGGCCGCTGCCGCAGGTACGTCCGGTCTGCCGGGTCCATCCGGCCCGTCGGATCCGTCGGATCCGTCGGGTCGGTCGGGTCTGTCCGGTCCGTCGGGTCCTCGGCCCGTCGGAGGCTGGACCCGGTTCGTCACCGCCAGGCCCCGGCTCGCTCTGCTGGCCGCCCTCGTGATCACCGCCCTCGCCGTCTTCGCCGGGAGCGGGGTCGCCGACCGGATGGGCAGCGGTGGCTGGCAGGCTCCCGACGCCGAGTCGTCGTACGCGACCGAGGCGCTGGAGCGCGAGTTCCCGGCCTCGCAGCCCAATCTGCTCCTCCTGGTGGACAGCGGTACCGCGACCGTGGACGATCCAGCGGTGGCCGCCGAGGCCGCACGGCTCACCGAGCGGCTCGCCGCCGAGCAGGGCATATCGGGAGTCACTTCCTACTGGCAGACCACATCGCCGGCCCTGCGCGCCGAGGGCAGCCGCGAGGCACTCATCGCGGCCCGGATAGGCGGTGACGAGACGGAGGCGGGCAAGACGCTCGAACGGATCGCTCCCGCCTTCGCCGGGGAGCGCGGCCCGGTGAAGGTCTCGGTCGGCGGGCCCGTCGCCGTCCAGCAGGAGATGCAGACGATCATCCAGGAGGACCTGCTGCGGGCCGAGCTCATCGCTCTGCCGGTGACGCTCGTCCTGCTGGTCATGGTCTTCGGCAGCGCGATCGCCGCCATGCTGCCGCTCCTCGTCGGCATCGTCGCCATCCTCGGCACCAACGCCGTGCTGCGCGGACTGACCGAGTTCACCGACGTCTCGGTCTTCGCGATGAACCTCACCACGGCCCTCGGCCTCGGACTGGCCATCGACTACGCCCTGTTCATCGTCCGCCGCTTCCGCGAGGAGCTGGACGCGGGAGCCGACACCTGGACGGCCATCGGCACCACGCTGCGCACGGCCGGGCGCACGGTGCTCTTCTCCGCGCTGACGGTCGCCGTGTCCCTGTCGGCGATGCTCGTCTTCCCGCAGTACTTCCTGCGGTCCTTCGCCTACGCCGGGATCGCCGTTGTCCTGCTGGCCGCTGCCGCCGCGCTGATCCTGCTGCCTGCCGCGTTCATGCTGCTGGGCCACCGGGTCAACGCGCTCGACCTGCGCCGTCTGCTGCGCCGCGGGAAGAGGAAGGAAGCCGCTGCTGGAGAGACCGGCAAGGGGTGGGCGCGCTTCGCCGAGCTGGTGATGCGCCGGGCACCGGTCTTCGCCATCGTCACCACGGTGGGCCTCGTCCTCCTCGGACTGCCCTTCCTCGGCGTCAAGTTCGGCACGGCGGACGACCGCCAGCTCCCTGCCGGGGCCGAGTCCCGCGTGGTCCAGGAGCACATCCGGGACGGCTTCCCCGGCAGTCCCGGCGGCGGCCTGTCGATGCTGGTCGAGGGGGAGGGGACGCCTGCGGCGTACGCGGGCCTCAAGGAACGGATCGAGAAGGTCCCGGGCGTGCGGGGCGTCGAGGGCCCGCTCACATCGGACTCGGCCGCGTACTTCAACGTGCTGTCCGGCGGTGAGGCGGTCGGTCAGGACACCCAGCAGCTCGTACGGGACCTGCGCGCGCTGCCCGCCGGCTCCTTCGACACCTCGGTGACCGGCACGGCGGCGGTCCTCGTCGACTCCAAGGACGCCATAGCGGACCGGCTGCCCTGGGCGATCGGCATCATCGTCGTGGTGACGCTGCTCCTGGTCTTCCTGCTCACCGGCAGTGTGCTCATCCCGATCCAGGCGGTCGTGCTCAACGCCCTCAGCCTGACGGCCATGTTCGGCGCGGTGGTCTGGGTCTTCCAGGACGGGAACCTCTCCGGGGTCCTCGCCTTCACCAGTACGGGAGACATCGAGACCACCCTGCCCGTCCTGATGTTCTGCGTCGCCTTCGGACTCTCCATGGACTACGGGGTCTTCCTGCTCTCCCGTATCAAGGAGGAGTACGACCGGACCGGCGACCACGAACGCTCGGTCACCTTCGGGCTGTCCCGCACCGGCGGCCTGATCACCGCGGCCGCCGTGATCCTCGCGGTCGTGATGGTCGCCATCGGCACCTCACGGGTCACCAACACCAAGATGCTGGGGCTCGGGATCGCCCTCGCCGTCCTGATGGACGCCATGGTGGTCCGCAGCCTGCTGGTCCCCGCCGTGATGAAGCTGACGGGCCACGCCACCTGGTGGGCCCCCAGGCCGCTGCGCGCCTTCCACCAGCGGTTCGGCCTCAGCGAAGGAGAGTCGGCCCCGGCCGGCTCCTCCGGTACGAAGAGCGGCCCGGGTGAGCCCACGGCCGACGGGGAGATACCCGAGGCGGGGAGTCGGGACGGCGAGAAGGTCGCCGCAGGGGCGTAGGAGGGCATCTTCTTGCGCGGTCGGCCTGGAATCCGTTCGGAAACGGCTCCCGGGCCGGCTTCGCAAAGCCTTCTGACGGGCCGTGGCAGGCATGCGGAGGGCCTGGCGGCAGGAGCGGAGGGGGTGGTGGTCTCCGACCCGGCCGCAGCGCCTCCGGGAGCCACCAGCGCGATCGCCGAACCAGCTGTGACCTGGGCTTTCTTCCAGTCGATCCGTAAAATTGGCGCATGAGGAAAGGGGACCGGATGGACCGGAACATCCGCACGGCGGACGACGTACTGACGCTCCTGGACGGCTTGTTCGCACCCGAAGCGCACCGCTGGACCTCCGAAGCCGCCTCGTGGTGGGACGGCCTCTACGAGGACCGCACGAAGCCGGTGCCGTTCTTCACGGAAAAGCCCGACGAGAGCCTCATCTCGTACGTCGACCGGGGGCTGGTCACTCCGGGCCGCGCGCTCGAACTCGGCTGCGGTCCCGGGCGCAACGCGCACGCGCTGGCCTCGCACGGCTTCGACGTCACCGCGATCGACCTCTCCCCGGCGGCGATCGCCTGGGCCGAGGAGCGCGCCGAAGTGCCGGGAGCCGGGGCCCGGTTCCACTGGGGTGACGCCTTCGTCCTGACAGCGGAGGGGGCGGAGGCGGCGGGCCCGTACGACCTGATCTACGACTCCGGGTGCTTCCACCACCTGCCGCCCCACCGCCGTATCACCTACCTCGCGCTCCTCGACCGCTGCCTCGCCCCTGGCGGCCATTTCGCGCTCACCTGCTTCGCGGCGGGGGAGGGCGGCATGGGCTCCGAGCTGCCGGACGAGGAGCTCTACCGGCGCGGGAGCCTGGGTGGCGGACTGGCCTACTCCTCGGAGGAGTTGCGTGACATCTTCTCGGGCCTGACGGAGGTCGAGCTGCGCCGCATGCGTGACGAGGCGCCCGGCTCCCCGGTCTTCGGTGAGTCCTTTCTCTGGACGGCGCTGTTCAGGAGGGAGGCCCGGCAGTAGGGCCGGGCGGGGCCGGGTTCAGCGGCCGCGGTTGCGTGGGCGGGAGGCGACCCAGGCGCGGACGGTGTCGCCGTACCAGTAGGGCTTTCCGTTCTTGACCTGGTCGGGCGGGGGGAGGAGGCCGTGTTTGCGGTAGGAGCGGACGGTGTCCGGCTGGACCTGGATGTGCGCGGCAATGTCCTTGTAGGACCAGAGTGTTCTGTCCGTCATCCGTGACACCTCTCTGCGCTGCTCTGTTCTGAGGACCGGTTCTGCCCTCGTGATCACGCAGCCTGCGCTCGGTTGAACGACTGCGGACGGCAGGCAGGGTGGGGCTGTTGTGCGCCTGTGACGGAAAACCCGCGTAACGGAGATATGTGTGGCGAAACGGTTACTGGTGTGACAGAAGGGGTGAACGGTAAATGCCTGATCTCGCAGAAGTTCGCCTACCTCACCCTGACGGTGAACTCCCGGGACCTCTACCAGAATGAGCCGTCGCAGGACCACACCGTCCATGTGCACTGTCGGAACCGGAACGGCGACCAGACCGCCCGCGTCCACTGGCTCGCAGCCCGCGTGGGCGGCCGGTTCACCGGCAGGGTGGAGCAGTCGACGCTCTGACCTGTGAGGGCGAGGACAGCGGCGCACTGCTCACCGCCCGGGCGATGTCAGACCCGGATGCCACGATGGTGACCATGAGTACTTCCGAGCGTTCGATGCCCCCGCTGGTCGCCGACGAGCGCACCTCGTTGGAGAGCTGGCTCGACTTCTACCGCGCCACTCTTGCCCAGAAGTGCGCGGAGTTGCCCGAGGAGCGACTCCGTGAGGCGTCCGCGGCACCCTCGGCGATGACGTTGCTCGGCCTGGTCCAGCACGCGGCGGCCGTGGAGAGGAACTGGTTCCGGCGGGTCCTTGTGCAGGAGGACGTGGAGCGGCTGTTCGCCCCGGCCGACGGGAGCGGGGGCGGTGGCGGTGGGCACGACGGTGGGTTCGAGCTGGCCGAGGACGCCACGTACGAGGAGGCGGTGGCGGTGTGGCAGGGCGAGATCCGGCGGGCTCGGGAGAACTGTGCGGGCCGGGGGCTCGACGACACCAGTCCGTTCATGGGCGGCGAGGTGACGCTCCGCTGGATCTACACGCACATGATCGGCGAGTACGCGCGCCACTGCGGGCACGCCGACCTGATCCGCGAGCGCATCGACGGGCGTACGGGAGTGTGACCCGGCGGTCGCCGGGCTCCGTCGGGCTTCCCTGCCACTCCGTACGACGTCAGGGCCGTCCGCAGGAGCGGAGGAACTCGCGGGTGCGGCGCGCGATCGGGAGCGGCTTGTCCGGGTCGCACGGGTACATGTCCTGCTCCACGATCGCGAACAGGTCGACGTCCAGGGCACGCGCCGCGTCCAGGACCGGCTCCAGGGCGGGCACGCCACCGGGCGGCTCGCACATCACACCGCGCGCCACGGCCGGGCCGAACGGGACCTCGTCCGCCACCACGGTCGCCAGGATCTCGGGGTCGACCTGCTTGAGGTGGAGGTAGCCGATGCGCTCCCCGTAGGTCTCGATGAGCTTGACGCTGTCGCCGCCGCAGTAGGCGTAGTGCCCGGTGTCCAGGCAGAGCGAGACCAGCGAGGGATCGGTGGCGTCGAGGAAGCGGTTGACGTTCTCCTCGCTGTCGATGTGGGTGTCCGCGTGCGGGTGGACGACGATGCGGAGGCCGTAGCGCTCCCGGACCTCCCGGCCGAGCCGTTCCGTCTGGGTCGTCAGGTCCCGCCACTGCGCGGGCGTGAGCGTGCGGTCCTCCAGGATCTCGCCCGTCTTGTCGTCGCGCCAGAAGGAAGGGATGACCACCAGGTGTTCCGCGCCCATGGCCCGGGTCAGCTCGGCGATGTCGGCGACATGCGCCCAGGTCCGGTCCCAGACGTCGGGGCCGTGGTGCAATCCGGTGAAGACGGTGCCGGCGGAGACGATCAGTCCACGGCTGCGCGTCTCGTCCGTCAGCCGGGCCGGATCGGTGGGCAGATAGCCGTACGGACCGAGCTCGATCCACGCGTACCCGGCCTCGGCCACCTCGTCGAGGAAGCGCTGCCAGGGCACCTGCTGCGGGTCCTCGGGAAACCACACCCCCCACGAGTCGGGTGCCGAGCCGATACGGATGCGGGCCGAAGAGGGTGCGGAGGGGGTCATATCGCCCAGCGTCGCGGCCTGTGCGGACGAGTGTCAAGAGTTCGTCCGAATGTCCGGACAAAATGTTGACAGGGTTCCGGGGAGAGGGCTAGACCTGACCTGGGATCAGCCGGCCACCGGTAGGCAGAGCCGTGGGTCGCACCGGTGGGTCGAAGGGATGGGTATGCCTGAGCCGTACGACGTGATCACCATGGGGCGGATCGGGGTGGACCTCTACCCGCTGGACATCGGCGTGCCGCTCGCCCGGGTGGAGACGTTCGGCAAGTTCCTCGGCGGCTCCCCGGCGAACGTGGCGGTGGCGGCGGCGCGGCTGGGACGGCGTACGGCGCTGATCACCCGGACCGGCCGGGACGCCTTCGGGGAGTACCTCCACCAGGAGCTCCAGGGGTTCGGGGTGGACGACCGGTGGGTGACGGAGGTCGAGGAGTATCCGACGCCGGTGACCTTCTGCGAGATCTTCCCGCCGGACGACTTCCCGCTCTACTTCTACCGCCGGCCCAAGGCGCCCGATCTGGAGATCCACCCGCCGGAACTGGACCTGGACGCGGTGCGCGATGCGCGGATCTTCTGGATGACCGGTACGGGGCTCAGCGCCGAGCCCAGCCGGGCGGCGACGCTGACGGCGCTCCGGACTCGTACCGGGAGCCCGGCCCGGGCGTCTCGTACCGCGACCGTGTTCGATCTCGACTGGCGGCCCATGTTCTGGGACGGCGGCGACCACAGCTCGGTCGCGCCCGCCCGCTACCGGGAAGCGCTCGCCCACGCCACCGTCGCCGTCGGCAACATCGACGAGTGCGAGATCGCGACCGGCGAGCGCGAACCGCACGCCGCCGCCCGCGCGCTGCTCGCGGCCGGAGTGGAGCTGGCCGTGGTCAAGCAGGGGCCGAAGGGCGTCCTCGCCGTTCACCGAGACGGCTCCACCGCCGATGTGCCACCGCTGCCGGTGGAGGTCGTCAACGGGCTCGGCGCCGGGGACGCGTTCGGCGGAGCGCTCTGCCACGGGCTGCTGGCCGGCTGGGACATCGCCCGGATCATGCGGTACGCGAACGCCGCCGGGGCCATCGTCGCCTCCCGCCTCGCCTGCTCCTCCGCGATGCCGTTCCCGGACGAGGTGGAGCGGGCGCTCGCGGCGGGAGCCGTGCCGGCGGACAGCACCGCCGGGCCCTCAGGAGCGGCCTCATGACCCCCGCCGCCTCCTCCCTCCGCGAACTGGTCCGGCTCCGCGCCGAGCGCCCCGAAGCGGTGGCCGAAGCCGCCGCGCGACGGAAGCGGAGACCTCTGCTCCGTACGACCGGCACCTCCGTCGCTCACGGGAGCACGCACCACCCGGGCCGGCTGATGATCATCGCCGCCGACCATCCCGCACGCGGTGCTCTCGCCGTCGGCGACCGGGCGCTGGCCATGGCCAACCGGTTCGAGCTCCTCCAGCGGCTCTGCCTCGCGCTCTCCCGGCCCGGCGTCGACGGCGTCCTCGCCTCCGCCGACGTCCTGGACGACCTGCTCCTCCTCGGCGCGCTGGAGGACAAGGTGGTCATGGGCTCGATGAACCGCGGCGGGCTCGCGGGCGCGGCCTTCGAACTGGACGACCGGTTCACCGGGCACCGGCCCGAGGACCTGGTCCGCCACGGGTTCGACGCCGGGAAGCTGCTGCTCCGCATCGACCACGAGGACGCGGGCTCGCTCGACACCCTGCACGCCGCCGCCCGCACCATCGACGCCATGGCCGCGCACCGGCTGCCGGTCTTCGTCGAGCCGTTCCTCTGCCGGCGCGTCGGCGGCCGCCTCCGCAACGACCTCGGCGCCGCCGCCGTCGCCACCTCCATCGCCATCGCCTCGGGCCTGGCCGGGACCTCCGCGTACACCTGGCTCAAGGTCCCCGTCACCGAGCATCCGGACGACATGGCGCAGGTCATGGAGACCTCGACGCTGCCCGCCGTCCTGCTCGGCGGCGAGGTGGGCGACGACCTGGACGGCGCGTACGGGAAGTGGCGTGAGGCGCTGCGGCTGCCGACGGTGCGCGGGCTGGTCGTGGGGCGTTCGTTGCTCTACCCGGTCGACGGGGACGTGGCGGGGGCCGTCGACACCGCCGTATCGCTGCTGTAGCCGGGTAAGGAGTGGCCATGGAAACGCACCACGAACACCACGGGCACCGCACCGGAGGCGCTCCGCCCGCCGCGCGCCGCCATCTGCCCGCCGGCAGCGCCGCGCGCGGGCCCTATGCCCTGGACATCGATCCGGAAATGGCCGGATGGGACCGGTCCGGTCTCCGTGTTCTCGAGCTGGAGCCGGGCGGAGTTCATACGCTGGTCACCGGGGAGTGCGAATGGATCGTCCTGCCGTTGGCCGGTGCCTGTACGGTGCGTACGGCAGGCGAGACCTTCGAACTGCTGGGCCGGGAAAGCGTGTTCAGCGGGGTGAGTGATTTCGCCTACGTGCCACGCGACGACCGAGCGCAGATCGCCTCCGGCGCAGGAGGCCGCTTCGCCCTGGCAGGAGCGAAGTGCGAGCGACGACTCCCCGCTCGCTACGGCCCCGCGCCGGAGGTACCCGTCGAACTGCGCGGCACCGGCACCTGCTCGCGCCAGGTGAACAACTTCGCCGCCGCCGACACCTTCGACTGCGACCGCCTGATCGCCGTCGAGGTCCTAACGCCCGGCTCCAACTGGTCCTCCTACCCGCCGCACAAGCACGACGAGAACGTGCCGGGCGAGGAGTGCGAGCTGGAGGAGATCTACTACTTCGAGGTGGAGAACGGCGGCCTCGGCTACCACCGGGTCTCGCCGTCGCGCGCAGGCGGTACGGATGTCCTCGCCGAGGTCGGCACCGGCGACGCGGTCCTCATCCCCGACGGCTGGCACGGCCCGTCCATCGCGCCGCCCGGCCGCACGCTGTACTACCTGAACGTCATGGCGGGGCCGGGAGAGGAGCGGGCCTGGCTGATCCGCGACCATCCGGACCACCGGTGGATCCGCGACACCTGGCGGGACGAGCCGGTCGACGCCAGACTGCCGCTGTACACGGCGCATCCGCAGACGGCCCGCCCGGACACGGCGCATCCGTCGCCCGGCCCGGAGGTAACAGGTTGAGCCCGACGAGTCCCGCCCACGGAGCGAGCCCCGCGACCCCCGCAAGCGCGCAGCACATCCCCACCCGCCGCCTGACCACCGCTCAGGCCCTGGTCGCCTTCCTCGCCCGGCAGTACACCGAGCGCGACGGCCGCCGCCACCGCCTGATCAGCGCCACCTGGGGCATCTTCGGCCACGGCAACGTCGCCGGCATCGGCCAGGCCCTCGTGGAGGCGGGCAGCGGGACGCGGAACGGCGACGGCCACCGGACGCGGAACGGCGAGAGCAACGGGAGGCGTTACGGCCACGGGAACCGGACCGCGCCCCGCATGCCGTACCTCCAGGGCCGTAACGAGCAGGCCATGGTGCACGCGGCCGTGGGATACGCGCGCCAGTCCGGCCGGCTCTCCGCGCACGCGGTGACCACCTCCATCGGCCCGGGCGCCACCAACCTCGTCACCGGTGCCGCGCTCGCCACCATCAACCACCTGCCCGTCCTCCTCCTGCCCGGCGACACCTTCGCGACCCGGCCGGCCGATCCCGTACTGCAACAGCTCGAAGTCCCGTACGCCGGTGATGTGTCGGTCAACGACTGCCTGCGGCCCGTCTCGCGCCACTTCGACCGGGTCACCCGCCCGGAAGCGCTGATTCCGGCGGCCCTTCAGGCGATGCGGGTGCTGGCCGATCCCGCCGAGACGGGCGCGGTGACGCTGGCGCTGCCGCAGGACGTGCAGGCGGAGGCGTACGACTGGCCGGAGGAGTTCTTCGCCGAGCGGGTCTGGCGGGTCCGCCGGCCGGCGCCCGACGTGGCGGAACTGGAAGCGGCGGTACGGGCGGTGCGCTCGGCCCGCCGTCCGCTGATCGTCGCCGGCGGCGGGGTCCGCCACAGCGCGGCCGAGGAGACGCTCGCCGCCTTCACCGCCGCCACCCGCATCCCGGTCGCCTCCACCCAGGCGGGCAAGGGGTCCCTGCGCCACGACCATCCGGCGGACGTCGGCGGCATCGGCCACACCGGCACCGCCACCGCCGACGAGCTGGCCCGCACCGCCGACCTGGTGATCGGCGTCGGCACCCGGTACACGGACTTCACCACCGCCTCCGGCACGCTCTTCGCGCACCCGAACGTCCGCTTCCTCAACCTCAACATCACCGGCTCCGACGCCCACAAGCTCGCCGCGCTCCCGCTGGTCGCCGACGCCCGCACCGGCCTGGAGGCGCTCACCAGCGCGCTCGCCGGACGGGGCTACCGGGTCGACCCGGCGTACGAGACGGAGTACACCGGCGCGAAGGAGGCGTGGGAGCAACAGGTCGAAGCGTCCTTCACCACCCCGGACCCCACCGCGCGCCCCACCCAGACCCAGGTCCTCGGCCTGCTCGACGCGCTGGTCACCGAGGACGACATCCTCATCAACGCCGCCGGTTCGCTCCCCGGTGACCTCCACAAACTCTGGCGCACCCGCTCCCGCGACCAGTACCACGTCGAGTACGGCTACTCCTGCATGGGCTACGAGATCCCGGCCGCGATCGGCGTCCTGCTCGCGACCCGGACCCACGAGCGGCCCCGGCCCGTCTGGGCCCTGGTCGGCGACGGCACGTACCTGATGAACCCCACCGAGATCGTCACCGCCGTCCAGGAGAACCTCCCGCTGAAACTGCTGATCATCCAGAACCACGGGTACGCCTCCATCGGCGGCCTCTCCGAAGCGGTCGGCGGCGAGCGCTTCGGCACGGCCTACCGCCACCGTGACGCCGACGGCGGCTTCACCGGCCCGCCGCTCCCGGTCGACCTCGCCGCCAACGCGGCCTCCCTGGGGATGCGGGTCCTGCGCGCCACCACCGTCGACGACCTGCGCAAAGCCCTCGCGGAGGCGCGCGACGCGGAGGGCCCTACTTGTGTCTACGTCGAGACCGAAACGCCCGACACAGTGTCGGGCCCCCCTCCGGCACAGGCGTGGTGGGATGTTCCGGTAGCCGAAACCGCGAGCCGTCCGGCGGCGGTCAAGGCCCGGGAGGAGTACGACCGGCAGGTCGCCGCCCGACGCCGCCACCTGTGAAGCCCTGCCTGAACGCGTGAATGCCTGAGAACGCCTGACCGTCTCAACCGGCCCTCATGCCTGCCTGAAGCCTGAAGGAGTACGTCATGACGAAGACCGTCAACCACTGGATCGGCGGCAAGACAGTGGAGGGCACGTCGGGCCAGTACGGTCCGGTCACCGACCCGGCCACCGGCCAGGTCACCACGCAGGTGGCGCTGGCCTCGGTGGAGGAGGTCGACGCGGCGGTGGCGGCCGCGAAGGCCGCGTACGCCACTTGGGGCACCTCCTCGCTCGCTCAGCGCACCACGGTCCTCTTCCGCTACCGCGCGCTGCTCGACGCGCACCGCGACGACATCGCCGCGCTGATCACCGCCGAGCACGGCAAGGTGCACTCGGACGCGCTCGGCGAGGTCGCCCGCGGTCTGGAGATCGTGGAGCTGGCGTGCGGGATCACCACGCAGCTCAAGGGCGAGCTCTCCACCCAGGTCTCCAACCGGGTCGACGTCTCGTCCATCCGCCAGTCGCTCGGTGTGGTCGCGGGCATCACGCCGTTCAACTTCCCGGCCATGGTGCCGATGTGGATGTTCCCGCTGGCGATCGCGTGCGGCAACACGTTCGTGCTGAAGCCGAGCGAGAAGGACCCGTCGGCGGCCAACCTGCTGGCCGAGCTGGCGGCGGAGGCGGGCCTTCCGGACGGCGTCCTGAACGTGCTGCACGGCGACAAGGTCGCGGTGGACGGCCTCCTGAACCACCCCGACGTGGCGGCGGTCTCCTTCGTCGGCTCCACCCCCATCGCCCGCTACATCCACGCCACCGCCTCCGCCAACGGCAAGCGGGTCCAGGCGCTCGGCGGCGCGAAGAACCACATGCTCGTCCTCCCGGACGCCGACCTGGACGCGGCCGCCGACGCGGCGGTCTCGGCGGCGTACGGCTCCGCCGGTGAGCGCTGCATGGCGATCTCGGCGGTCGTCGCGGTCGGCGCGATCGGCGACGAGCTGGTGGCCAAGATCCGCGAGCGCGCCGAGAAGATCAAGATCGGCCCCGGCAACGACCCCGCCTCCGAGATGGGCCCGCTGATCACCGCCGCCCACCGCGACAAGGTCGCCTCCTACGTCACGGGCGCCGCCGCCCAGGGCGCGGAGGTCGTCCTCGACGGCACGGGCCACACGGTGGAGGGCTTCGCGGACGGCCACTGGATCGGCCTCTCGCTCCTGGACAAGGTCTCCACCGACTCCGACGCGTACAAGGACGAGATCTTCGGCCCGGTCCTGTGCGTGCTCCGCGTGGAGACGTACGAGGACGGCGTCGCGCTCATGAACGCCTCGCCGTTCGGCAACGGCACCGCGATCTTCACCCGCGACGGCGGCGCGGCCCGCCGCTTCCAGCTGGAGGTGGAGGCCGGCATGGTCGGCGTCAACGTGCCGATCCCGGTCCCGGTGGGCTACCACTCCTTCGGTGGCTGGAAGGACTCGCTCTTCGGCGACCACCACATCTACGGCAACGACGGCGTGCACTTCTACACCCGAGGCAAGGTCGTCACCACCCGCTGGCCCGACCCGGCGGACGCACCGGCCGGCGTGGACCTGGGGTTCCCGCGTAACCACTGACCGTCCTGATGCGTCTCTCCGTCCGTCCTCGCTGATGCCGAGGACGGACGGAGGCATGTCCGTGGCGCGCCGCTAACCGCCGCGGTGGCTTCAGGACCGGCGGTGGCCTTCAGGACCGGCAGCGGTCTTCGGAGCTGGCAGCCACCTTCAGAGCCGGCAGCGGCGGACGGCCCCGCCGTAGCCACCGGCCTGGTCGGTCATGCCGCACCGGAGCCCGGGCGTGCCCGGAAATAAACGAGGTGCCGGCCCGCGCACGCGTCCCGCATCCTGGCCCCATGAACACCCCGTCCCTCCCGCCCCGTTACGAGATCCGCGCGCTCCACACCGCCACCACGGTCACCGTCTACCAGGCGTACCGGCCCGCCATCGGGCTGCCCGCCGCGCGCGACGGGCGGTTTCCCGCCAACTGGAAGCGGGACCGGATGACGTGGATCAAGCCCAGCTTCCTGTGGATGATGTACCGCTGCGGCTGGGGCACCAAGGAGGGCCAGGAGGTCGTCCTCGCCGTCGAGATCGAGCGCGCCGGCCTGGAGTGGGCCCTCGCGCACGCCGAACTCTCCCACTACGTACACGATGTGCACCCGGACCAGGCCACCTGGAAGCGCGGCCTGCGCACCGCTCCCGCCCGCGTCCAGTGGGACCCCGAACGTGACCTGGACCTGAACCCGCTCCCGTACCGCTCCCTGCAACTGGGCCTGAGCGGCGAGGCGTCCCGGCGGTACGCGGACGAGTGGACCGTCTCCGTACGCGATGTCACCCCGCTCGCCCGCGAGGTGCACGCGGCGGTGCGCGCGGGAGAGCGCGAGCGGGCGGCGGCCCTGCTGCCGGTGGAGACGCCGCTGGATCTCGCCGCGCCGCGGCCGGTGCGGGCCGGGCGGTAGGCGGGCCGTCGCGGTTGGCAGGGGCCGGGCGGTGGGCCATCGCGTCCGTCACGGTCGTTGCGCGGCCAATGTCCGCAATCGCCTTCGGCCGGGATAAGGGCCGTACCGCGTCCGGAGTACGGCGCGGGCGCACCGTACCTCTCAGGGAGGCTGCTCACCTCAGCCTGGTGGCACTCAACCGGGTTGCGTCCTCCGTTTAGGGTCAAGGGATGGAGACTCCTACTGTTCGATGGCGGCGCCTGCTGCCTCGCACCCCTGGCCGGTGGGCCGCGGCTGTCGCCGTGCTCGCTGTGCTGGTGGGCGGCGGCACCTGGACCGCCGTCGCCGATGACGGCCCGCCCGCCGTGCAGCGCGAGGACCGGACGCTGCGGCCGGGCGGGGTGGAGATCGACACCTCGTACTTCACCTCCGGAGGTTCCGGTAAGCGGCCCGCCGTCCTCATCGGCCACGGCTTCGGCGGCAGCAAGAACGACGTGCGGGCCCAGGCCGAGAAGCTGGCCGCCGACGGGTACGCGGTGCTGACCTGGTCGGCGCGCGGGTTCGGGAAGTCCGGCGGAGAGATCTCGCTCAACGACCCCGACCACGAGGTCAAGGACGTCTCCGGGCTCATCGACTGGCTGGCGGAGCGGCCCGAGGTCGAGCTGGACGAGAAGGGCGATCCCCGCGTCGGCCTCACCGGCGCCTCCTACGGCGGGGCCGTCTCCCTGCTCGCCGCCGGACACGACCAGCGCGTCGACGCCATCGCGCCCGTGATCACCTACTGGAACCTGGCCGACGCCCTCTTCCCCGACGGCGTCTTCAAGAAGCTCTGGGCCGGGATCTTCATCACCACCGGCGGCGGCTGCGAGAGGTTCGAGAAGCAGCTCTGCGAGATGTACGAGCGCGTCGCCGTCAGCGGCAAGCCCGACGCGGCCGCGACGAAGCTGCTCACCGAGCGCTCGCCGTCCGCCGTCGCCGACCGCATCAAGGTGCCCTCGCTCCTCCTCCAGGGCCAGTCCGACTCCCTCTTCCCGCTCGGCCATGCCGACGCCATGCAGAAGGCGATCAGCGCCAACGGCGCGCCCGTCTCCGTCGACTGGATCTCCGGCGGCCACGACGGCGGCGACAACGAGACCGCGCGCGTCGCAGGGCGCGTCGGCTCCTGGTTCGACCGGTACCTGAAGGAGGAGACCGGCACCGACACCGGACCCGCCTTCCGCGTCACCCGTACCGGAGGCATCGACTCCACCGACGGCGCGGCCCTCAAGCGCGGCGCCTCCAGCGACACCTACCCGGGCCTGCGCAGCGGCGGCCGCGAGATCCCGCTCCGGGCGGCAGGCGCCGCGCCCGGCGACACCGGCGGCATCGGTGGCACCGACCGGCCCGACGACACCGACAGGCCGGAGGAAAGCGGTGGAACCGGCGCGTCCGCCGTCGCTGACAAGAAGGCAGCACCGGCCAACGCCACCACCACCTTCCGCAACCCCGCCGGCTCCGTCCCGCCCGCCATCTCCGCCGTACCCGGCATCGGCGGCGGACTCTCCCAGCTCTCCTCGCTCGGCGTCGGCCTCTCGCTCGACTTCCCCGGACAGTTCGGCCGCTTCGAGTCGGCCCCGCTGGACACCTCCGTGCACGTCACCGGCACGCCGACCGTCCGCGTGAACGTCAAGGCGACCGAGGGCCGCGACGCGGTGCTCTTCGGCAAGGTGTACGACGTGTCGCCGGACGGCCGCCAGCAGGTGCTGCCTTCCCAGCTCGTCGCTCCTTACCGGATCACGCCCGACCAGCAGGGCAAGCCGATCGAGCTGGCGCTGCCGGCCGTGGACCACGAGTTCGACGCCGGGCACCGGATGCGGCTCGTCTTCTCCGCGACCGACCTCGGCTACGCGTCCCCGGCCGAGCCCGCCACCTACACCGTGACCGCCGACGGACCGCTGACCGTCCCCACCGCACCCGCCGTCAAGACCGCCGCGGCCACTCTCCCGTGGTGGACCTGGGGCCTCCCGGCCGCCGCCCTCGTCATCGCGGCCGCGCTCCTGATCACCGCTCGCCGCCGGACCGCGACGCCCGCACCGGACCCCGAACTCACCGACGTACCGCTCCAGATCACCGGGCTCTCGAAGAAGTACGCGAAGTCCGTCGACCGGTACGCCGTGCGCGAGCTCTCCTTCCGCGTCGAGAAGGGCCAGGTCCTCGGGCTGCTCGGGCCCAACGGCGCGGGCAAGACGACCACGCTGCGCATGCTCATGGGCCTCATCGGCCCGGACGAGGGCGAGATCCGCGTCTTCGGGCAGGCCATCCGGCCGGGCGCGCCGGTGCTGTCCCGCGTGGGCGCCTTCGTCGAGGGCGCGGGCTTCCTGCCGCACCTCTCCGGGCGCGCCAACCTGGACCTCTACTGGCAGGCCACCGGCCGGCCCGCCGAGGACGCGTACATCGACGAGGCTCTGGAGATCGCGGGCCTCGGCGACGCGCTGGCCCGCGCCGTACGGACGTACTCGCAGGGCATGCGGCAGCGGCTGGCCATCGCGCAGGCCATGCTCGGCATGCCGGACCTGCTCATCCTCGACGAGCCGACCAACGGGCTCGACCCGCCGCAGATCCGCGAGATGCGTGACGTGATGATCCGGTACGCGGCCGGTGGCCGGACCGTCATCGTCTCCAGCCACCTGCTCTCCGAGGTCGAGCAGTCCTGCACCCACCTGGTCGTCATGGACCGGGGCCGGCTCGTCCAGGCCGGTCCGGTCGCCGAGATCACCGGCTCCGGCGACATGATCCTGGTGACCACGGCGGAGGAGGTGTCCGAGCCGCTCGCGGAGAAGGTCGCCGCACTGCCCGGCATCGGCTCCGCCGTCCGCACCGACGACGGGCGCGGCCTCCTGGTCCGCCTGGACGGAGCCACCACCTCGCGCCTCGTCGCCGACCTCGTCCGGCTCGACGTCCCGGTCACCGGCGTCGGCCCGCACCGCCGCCTGGAGGACGCCTTCCTCACCCTGATCTCCGGAGGAGCAGCATGAGCGCCGCCGTACAGCCGCCCGAGGCCGAGGTGGCGCCCGAGCACCCGGAGGCCGCCGGCTACCGCGCCGGGCGCACGCTCCCGCTCCGCGTGGAGGCCATGCGCCAGCTGCGCCGCCGCCGCACCCTGCTCATGGGCGGAATCCTCACGGCTCTGCCGTTCATCCTGATCATCGCCTTCGCGATCGGCGGCACGCCGGACGGCGAGGACGGCGGCGGTGGCGGACGCGGCGGCGGCCGCATCAACCTGATGGACGTAGCGACCGAGTCCGCCGCGAACTTCGCCGCCACCTCGCTCTTCGTCTCGGCCGGCTTCCTGCTGGTGATCCCGGTGGCCCTGTTCTGCGGGGACACCGTCGCCTCCGAGGCGAGCTGGTCCTCGCTGCGCTACCTGCTCGCCGCGCCCGTACCGCGCGTACGGCTGCTCTGGTCCAAGCTCGTCGTCGCGCTCGCCTTCAGCCTCGCCGCGATGGTGCTGCTGCCGGTCGTCGCACTGGTGGCGGGCACGGCGGCCTACGGGTGGGGGCCGCTGAAACTGCCGACCGGAGGAGCGCTGGCGGCCGGGGACACCGTGCCGCGCCTCGCGCTCGTCGTCGCGTTCATCTTCGTCTCGCAACTCGTCACCGCCGGGCTGGCGTTCTGGCTCTCCACGAAGACGGACGCGCCGCTCGGCGCGGTCGGCGGCGCGGTCGGCCTCACCATCGTCGGCAATGTGCTCGACGCGGTCACCGCGCTCGGCTCCTGGCGCGACTTCCTGCCGGCGCACTGGCAGTTCGCGTGGGCCGACGCGCTCCAGCCGGAGCTGGAGTGGGGCGGCATGATCAAGGGAGCGGCGATCTCGGTGACGTACGCGCTGATCCTGTTCGCTCTGGCGTTCCGCGGGTTCAGTCGTAAGGACATCGTGTCCTGAACCTGATGTTCCGCGGGTTTGGCGCCCCCAAAGGCGCCCGGACCGGCCTCTGTTGCCGCATCGAGACGGTTCCGCAACGCTTTCGTCGACTCCGGTCGGCGGCCCCGTACGTCACATTCACAGGTGTCGGAGACAGGAACGCGACACCGTGATGACGTGGGGGGTTACGGATGGACCAGCGAAACGGCAAGCGGACGACAGGTGTCCGGGCAGGGCGCCGGGCGGGTGTGGTGGCGCTTCTGCTCGCGGGCGGGATGGTGCTCACGGCGTGCGGTGCGGGCGGTTCGTCGGAGGGCACCGCCGCCGACAAGCGCTCGGGCGCACGCCCGCCGCACGGCACGACCGGCGACGGAAAAGGCGCACCGGACGCGGTGGCACCGGACCAGGGCCGGCCGTCCGAGGCGAGCGATGAGAAGGCCGAGCCGGACATCGCCGCGCCGGACTACCTCTCCACCTTCGCCCTGGACGTCGACACCGCCAGCTACGGCTACGCGCGCTCCACTCTCGGCGACGGCAGGCTGCCCGACCCGGTGAACGTACGGCCGGAGGAGTTCGTCAACAGCTTCCGCCAAGGGTACGAGCGTCCGAAGGGCAACGGCTTCTCCGTCACGGTCGACGGCGCGCGCATCGGCGCGGACGTCGGCTCCGGCCCCTCCGACTGGTCGCTGCTGAGGGTCGGACTGGCCACCAAGGCCGCGCCGCCGACCAGCGAACGCCCGCCGGCCTCGCTGACGTTCGTCGTCGACATCTCCGGTTCCATGGCCGGCCCGGGCCGCCTGGGACTGGTCCAGAAGTCGCTGAACATCCTGACCGACGAGCTGCGCGACGACGACTCCGTCTCTCTCGTCACCTTCAGCGACGAGGCCGAGACGCGGCTGCCGATGACCCGCCTCAAGGGCAACCGGAACAAGATCCGGGACGTGGTGGACGCCATGGAACCGGCCCAGTCCACCAATGTGGAGGCGGGGATCATGCGCGGTTACGAGGAGTCCGTCAAGGGCCACCGCAAGGGCGTGAACAACCGGGTGGTGCTGCTCTCCGACGCGCTGGCCAACACCGGCGACACCAACGCCGACAACATCCTGGAACGCATCGACTCCGCCCGCCGCGAGTACGGCATCACCCTCTTCGGCGTCGGCGTCGGCAGCGACTACGGAGACGCGTTCATGGAGCGGCTCACCAACCGGGGCGACGGCCACACCACGTACGTCGGCGACGAGGAGCAGGCCCGCAAGGTCTTCGTCGACCAGCTGCCCGCCCACATCGAACTCCGGGCGCGCGACGCCAAGGCGCAGGTGGCCTTCGACCGCAAGAACGTGCGGCAGTTCCGGCTCATCGGCTACGAGAACCGCAAGGTCGCCGACGAGGACTTCCGCGACGACAACGTCGACGGCGGCGAGGTCGGCCCCGGCCACACGGTCACCGCGCTCTACGCCGTACGGCTGCGCGAGGGCGCCTCCGGCCAGGTGGCCAAGGCGACGGTGCGCTGGCTCGACCCCAAGACCCGTAAGGCGTACGAGGAAAGCGGCTCGGCGCGGACCGGCACGATCGACGGCAGGCTGTGGGGCGGAGAGTCACAGCGGCTCCAAGTGGCCGCCGTGGCAGCCTACTTCGCCGACACCTTGCGCGGCGGCGACCTTCCCGGCACACCCGCACTGCGCGCACTGGCCTCGCGCGCCACGAAGCTGGCGGACGAGACCGAGGACGATTCCGTACGGAAGCTGGCGACGGCGATCGGCCAGGCGGAGGCGCTCAGGAACGGGACCGAGCCGGAAGCCGGTGGAGGCGAGGACGAGGGCGAGATCGGCTGAGCGGCCAGGCACCACGACGGCGACCATGCCGTTCGCACACTCACACGAAAACTGGCTGTGCGAACGGCTGCCACCGGTCATGATGTCCGCCATGACCTCCCTGCTCCTGGTGCTCTCCGTGATCGTCACCGGCCTCTACGCGGGCATCATGCTGACGTTCCTGATCGCGATCATGCCCGGTCTCGCCGAACTGCCGGACGAGCAGTTCACGGCGGCGATGCGCCGCTTCAACGAGAAGGTCCCCGGGCCGCTCTTCCTCGTCCTCTTCCTCGGCGTGGTCGCTCTGCCCGGCGCCGCGCTCTTCACCGGACTCGGCGAGCACGACGAGGTGGCGGGCCCGGCGCTCGTGGCGGCGCTCGTCTGCGCGGTCGCCGGCCACCTGGTCACGATCGCCGGGAACATCCCGCTCAACAACGCGCTCGCGACGTCGGAGGGCGGCGACGACAGCGTAGCCCGCCGGGCGTTCGAGTCGCGATGGAACACTTTCCACCGGATCCGCACCGCCTTGGTGCTGGCGGCAAGCGTTCTGCTGGCCATCGCGCTGTAGCCGACTCGCCTGTTTCGGCTCACACGTTGGGCACCTTGAGCCGGTCCCAGCTGCTCTTGCCCGGGATGCCGTCGGCGTCGGTGCCGTTGTAGCCGAGCTTGCGCTGCCAGGCCGCGTACGAGTTCCGGTCCGCCGTGGACCAGGCCGGACCCGGCCCCACCGTGTACCGCCCGCACCCCTCGGCCACCAGACGCTTGCCCATCGCCGTGACGATCGGGCTGGTGCGGCCGGCCTTGAAGAACGAGGCTCCGGGAAACGGTTCGTACGTCGGTTTCGGAGGCGGTTCGGCGGGCCCGTCCGGCGCACCGTCCAGCCGCTTGCCGATCCTGGTCCGCATCGAGCTCATGGTGAAGCCCCGAGGATCGACCTTGCCCGGCTGCCACTCCAGGTGCCCGATCACCGACCGCTCGCCCCACCCGTGCGCCCGGCAGACGGCCGCGGCGGCCCGCTCGATCGCCAGCAACTGGGCGGCGGGCCAGGGATCTTTCCCATCCCCGAGGTTGACGCACTCGAAGCCGTAGAAGTACCGGTTGCCGTCGGTGTTGGACTCGTTGTCCGGCGGCAGGGCCTTCTCCGCGATGACGGCCCGCAGGACGTCGTCGTCACCGAGCCCGGCATGGTTGGCGCGCCCGTTCCCGACGAGATGGACGGTCCCGTCCTTGGCGATCACGCCGTGGCAGAGGGGTCCGGGGAGGGCGGAGTGGCCGTTGTAGCAGAGCTCGACGGAGGAGGCGGTGCCCGAGGTGACGGTGTGATGGATCATGACGCCGTGCGTCGGGCCCCAGGGCCCTTTGTGATTCCGGTTGTTCGTACGCCAGCTCCGGTGCTCGACGACGTGGAGGCCTTCGGCGCGGAGGGCTTTGAGCAGCTTGTCGGCGGACAGAGGCGTCGCCATCGTGGCGCTCCTTTCCAGGTGATACGGGGGTTCGCAGGGTTGTTCGAGAGGTGGCGGGCAGGCTCGGATGCCGGACGGCACAACGAAGTTGCGCTCGCCCGAACGGGTTTGCGGAGAGGTGGGGGACGCCCGGCGGCGGGATTCCGCCTAGGGGCCGTACAGGATCGATTTGCCCGTTCTTGCGCCGCCCTGAACGTCCTCCCGTACCGAACGTTTCGTCGGCCCACCACTCTTGTGCGGCGGATTCCGCTTAGGGGGAGGGGCGGGGCGGGTGGGGCGGGAGTTCCGGCGCTGGGGTGCGTACGGGAAGGGGCGCGCCCGGCACGGAGGAGGGTGCGCCACGTCCCGTACTCCCACCGTCGTATGCGCCTGGAGCCACCGGCTCCTACCGTCCAGGAGTGACGATCTTCGACCGCCTCACCGCGTGCTTGCGCGCCCTTCCGCCGCTCTCCGCGGATCTGCTGGTGGTGGCGGTGGTGGGCCTGCTCACCGCCGCTGACCTTGCGGTGAACGACCCCGGCTACCGGCAGGCCGACACGCTCAGCTGGGCCCTGCTCGCGGTCTCGGTCGCGGCGCTGGCCTTCCGCCGCCGCCGACCCGTTCCGGTGGTGTGCGTGACCGGGGCGGCGTGCGCCGGATGGGCGCTGCACGGACACATCGGCGAGCTGCTGAACCTGCCGGTCATCGTGGCGCTGTACACGGTGGCCCGTCCTGGGTGACCGCCGCCGCACCCTGTGGACCGGCCTGATCGCCGCGGCCGGCTCCGGCGTGGTGGCTCTGATCGTGGGCCGGGACGTGGTCAACCCGCAGGGCCTGCCGGTCCTGGAGATGGTCTGGCCGCTCGTGCCGCTGCTGCTCGGCGAGGCCGTGCGGACCCGGCGCGAGCTGCTCGCGGAGTACGAGGCACGGGCCGAACGGGCGGAGGAGGAACGGGAGCGGGAGGCCGTGCGCCGGGTGCGCCAGGAGCGGGTGCGGGTCTCGGGAGGGAGGCGGTATGGGAGCTGCGCGCCACGCTGTCCGTCCTGCGCGAGACGGAGACCACCGCCCCGGCGCCCCGCTTGGACCAGCTGGCCAAGCTGGTGGAGGGGGTCGAGGCTAGTGCAGCCTGTTCGGCGGTCGTCGAGACGACCACGTACCGGATCGTGCAGGAGGCACTGACCCATGTGGTGTAGCACTCGGGTGCCGAGCGGGTCGCGGTCTCGCTGACCGGCGGGGACACACACCTGGACATCGAGATCGCGGACGACAGCCCACCTCGCTCCGAGCCCGCCACCGGCGAGAGCTTCGGGCTGATCGGCATATGGGAGCGGGTGCTCGCGGAGGGAGGGCCCTCGCGTACGGTCCGGTGCCGGGCGGCGGCTTCCGCGTCCGGGCGACGCTGCCGACGGAGGGATCGACGGGATGACAGACATCCGGATGTCCGGAGTCGACGGCCTGGAGGTCATATGCCGGATCGCCGCCGCCCGCTCGCTGGACGGGGTCCGGGTGATCATGCTGACGACGTACCAGGTCGACGCGTACGTCTTCGAGGCCCTGCGCCACGGAGCTGCAGGCTTCCTGCTCAAGGACATCGAGCCGGACGACCTGCGCGCCGCGATCCTTACGGTCGCCGAGGGCCGCAACCTGCTCGCTCCGGCCGTCACCTGCCGGGTGATCGAGGAGTTCGCGCGGCTGAAGGCGCCGGAGGCAGCGGGCGCGGATCGGCTCGCCGTCCTCACGGACCGGGTGCGCGAGGTGATGGCCCTGGTCACCGCCCGCACGACGTCTCTTGCCTTGGCCGCCCTGCCGCTCCTCCGGCGGCGGGACGCGTGAGGGGGGCGTAACGCAACATCGGGAGCCAGTGCGCGGCGGTCCTTACGCCCCCACTACCCCACCCCCGCTAACCTGCTCCGACCAGCGAAAAGGCCCTCCGGGTGGAGGGCCTCACGGTCGTGCGGTCGGTGCGCCCCCGGCAGGACTCGAACCTGCGGCCAAGCGCTTAGAAGGCGCCTGCTCTATCCACTGAGCTACGGGGGCCGGGAGCCCTGATCGGGTGGTTCCGTGGCCGTGCCGGGACAAGGATAGGGCTCCGATCGCCTGGACCCGGTTGCTTCACCTGCGTGGCACGATGTGGAGGTTCGGTGAAGCGAACCGATAATCGCAGGTGTGTGCGGATCGTGCATAGCTTTTCGCGCCATGCGGCCCGGGTGTTGTGCACTCGTTATGCCTGTGCCCCACTCGTCCCTCTTGTCCGGAGTCTGTCCGAGGTCTGCCCCAGGTCTGCCCGAGGTCTGTCCGGGGTTCGCTCTGACGCTGTCCGGAGGGTGGAACCGCCGCGCAGAGGGGTCTATAAGCTTCAAAAGGGCGCCAAAATTGGGCATTCTTCGCATGTGGTGACCATGGACGTACGGCCTCAGCTCATCGACGCACTTTCCGCCCTGCGCGACCGTGTCGCCGCCGTGCGTCTTCCACTCCCGCTGCCGGGGGCCGAACGCGCCCGGCAGACGAGGGTCGAACTCCTCGCGCAGCTCGACGACTACCTCCTGCCGCGGCTCAAGGACCCCGAGGCCCCGCTGCTCGCCGTGATCGGCGGATCCACCGGGGCCGGGAAGTCCACGCTGGTCAACTCGCTCGTCGGGTGCCGGGTCAGCGAGGCCGGGGTGCTGCGGCCCACCACGCGGACGCCCGTGCTGGTGTGTCACCCAGACGACCACCACTGGTTCGCGGGCGTACGGGTGCTGCCGCAGCTCACCCGGATCTGGCTGCCGCCGGGTCAGGCCCGCGACCCCGACGGGCTCGACGACCTCGGCGCCGGCGCGGACGACGACGCGAACGTGCTGCGCGTGGAGACCGCCGTCAGCCTGCCGCGCGGGCTCGCCATCCTCGACGCCCCCGACATCGACTCCCTCGTCGTACGCAACCGGGTCCTGGCCGCCGAACTCATCTGCGCCGCCGACATCTGGGTCATGGTCACCACGGCATCCCGGTACGCCGACGCGGTGCCCTGGCATCTGCTGCGTACCGCGAAGGAGTACGACGCGGCCCTCGTCACCGTCCTCGACCGGGTGCCGCACCAGGTGATCGCCGAGGTCTCCCGGCAGTACGCGGCGCTCCTGACCCGCGCCGGGCTCGGCGACGTACCGCGCTTCACCATCCCCGAACTCCCCGAGTCCGCGGGCGGCGGCAGCGGGCTGCTCCCCACCACCGCCGTCGCCCCGCTGCGCGCCTGGCTCACCCACCGGGCCCAGGACCCCGCAGCGCGACAGCAGGCGGTGGGACGTACGGCCTCCGGGCTCATCGAATCGCTCAACGTACGGATGCCCGAGCTGGCGTCGGCCGTCGCCGCGCAGTACGCCGCCTCCGTACGGCTCACCGGTGTCGTCGAGGACGCGTACGGCAAGGAGGCCGCCCGCGTCCGGCGCCGGCTCCAGAGCGGAGCGGTCCTCTCCGGCGACGCGCGGACCCGGTGGCGCGGCTACCCCCTCTACAGCTCACCCGGCGAACTCCTCGAAGCCCTGGAGGACAGCCTCATCGCCCTCCTCCAGTGCTCCGTCTCCGCCGCCGACGCGCAGATCCGTACGCGGTGGAGCCGCGAGCCCGCCGCCGGAGTGTTCCGGTTCGAGGGCGCGGGGCGGGAGGCCGGTGCGTGGGGGCCCGCCGAGGACATCGAGGGCCGGATCGCCGTGGCCGTACGGCGGTGGCGGCGGGTTCTGGAGGAGCTCGCCGAGGAGGAGGTGCGGCAGCTCGAACGCAGCGTGGCGCCCGACCCCGAGACCGTCGCCGCCCTGCTCGCGGCGGCCCTGCTCGGCGGACGGCGGGCCCGTACGGCCGGCGAGCAGCTCGCCGAACGCATCGGGGCCCAGGGCGCGCTGCGCCTCCGCGACAAGGGCGGCCAACTGCTGACGACCTATCTGGACCAGGTACTCGGCGGCGAACGCGACCGCCGCCTCGCGCCGCTCGACGCGCTCGACGTCGCTCCCGAGCCGCAGGCCGCACTGATCGCCGCGCTTTCCGTACTGCAGAAGGAGAGGTGGCAGCGATGACTGCCGTCACGGACGAGGACCAGGGCAACGGCACGGCGGGGACGGGGGAGCTGAAGGAGGCGCAAGCTCCGGGAGTTCCGGGTAAGGAGGACGCCGGACGCTGGGACGACGGGCTCATCGCACGGCGTGCCGCGGCGGCCGACGCCCGCAGCGGTGCGTCCTCGACCGGCGATCCCGGAACCGGGACGTCCGGCACCAGTACGTCCGGACGCGGCGATGCCCGTACGGACGTGGGCTCCGCCGGCTCCGCTCCCGAGGACGACGACGTACAGCCGCAGGTCGAGGCGTACGGGCCCTCCGGCGGCCCCCTGCCGACCCGGCTCGACGCCCTGCGTGAACTCGTCGGCCTCTCCCGCGCCCGGCTCGACCGGGACACCCTCGCCGAGGCCGGACGCGTACTGGACGAGGCCGCCGCCCGGCAGCGGCTCTCCTCGCGGCACACGGTCGTCGCCATCGCGGGGGCCACCGGGAGCGGGAAGTCGACCCTGTTCAACGCGCTCGCCGGGGCCCAGATCTCCGACACCGGGCTGCGCCGCCCCACCACTTCCCAGCCCATCGCGTGCAGCTGGACCGACGGTGCCGCGGGCCTGCTCGACCGCCTCGCGATCCCCGGCCGTCTCCGCCGCAGGCCGCATCCCGGGCCCGCCGCCTTCGACGAGGCGCTCCAAGGGCTCGTCCTGGTCGACCTGCCCGACCACGACTCCGCCGCGACCGCTCACCGTGACCAGGTGGACCGGGTGCTGGTGCTGGTCGACGCGGTGATCTGGGTGGTGGACCCGGAGAAGTACGCGGACGCCGCCCTCCACGAGCGCTACCTGCGTCCGCTGGCCGGGCACGCGGAGGTCACCTTCGTCGTCCTCAACCAGATCGACCGGCTGCCCGGCGAGGCCGCCGACCTCGTGCTCGACGACCTGCGCCGGCTCCTGGACGAGGACGGTATGGCGCTGGGCGAGCACGGCGAACCCGGCGCCACCGTCATGTCCCTGTCCGCGCTGACCGGCGACGGCGTGCCCGAACTGCGGGAGATGGTCGGCCGGTTCGTCCAGGACCGTACGGCCGCGACCCGCCGGCTCTCCGCCGATGTGGACGCGGCGGCGGCGCGGCTGCGTCCGGTGTACGTGGCGGAGGGGCGGCCGGGTCTGGGGGAGCGGGCCCGGGAGGAGTTCACGGACCGGTTGGCCGAGGCGGTCGGTGCTGCGGCTGCCGGGCAGGCGGCCGAGCGGGAGTGGCGCCGGAACGCGGGACGCGCGTGCGGGACGCCGTGGCTGCGGCTCTGGCGCTGGTACGAGTCCCGGGGGCTGCCGGGCAGCCTGGACCGGATGGGCCAGGCGCTCGCCCCGCCCGAGGAGGAGCCGACCGCCCGGCAGCGGGTCGAGCAGGCGGTCCGGATCGTCGCCGACGACGCCGCCCACGGGCTGCCCGCACCCTGGGCGCAGGCGGTGCGCGAGGCCGCCTTCACCGGGGCGCAGGGGCTGCCGGAGGCGCTGGACGAGCTGGCGGCGAAGGCGGCTGCGGGGGGCGGTTCCTCCAAGGGATCCAAGGGGTCCAAGGCTTCCCTGGGGTCCGAGGCTGACGGTGGTTCCGGGCGGGTCGGTACGTCGGTGGGGCGGGGTCCCGCGACCGGCGTGGCGTTCGGCGGCCGGCCGGCCAAACCGCCTCGGCCGAAGTGGTGGCCCGCCGCGGTGCTGGCCCAGGTGTCCATGACGCTGCTCCAGGTCTTCGGCGGTCTCTGGCTGCTCGGCCAGATCGTCGGGATCCTGGAGCCGGGGCTCGTCACACCGGCCCTGATCATGCTGGCCGGAGTCGTCGGCGGGCCGCTGGTGGAGTGGTCCTGCGCGGCGGCGATCCGTGGCCCCGCCCGGCGCTACGGGCAGGACGCCGAACGGAGGTTGCGCGAGGCGGCGGCCGGGTGCGGCCGGGCCAGGGTCCTGGACCCGGTCTCGGCGGAGCTGGTGCGCTACCGGGAGGTGCGCGAGCGGTACGTGGCGGTGACGGAGTTTTCCACAACCGGCCAGTAGTCCACAGGCTCCGGCGCGACGCGCTTCCGGCGTTCACCATGAAGTCGTCGGCAGGAACGTTCGCCGGCGCATGGATACGAGACGTACGGCCGGAACGACGGAAAGCGGGGGCGGGAAATGAACGAGACGACGGTGACGCTGGTGGGAAACGCCGCTACGGCGGTGGAGTTCCGCGAGACGGCGACCGGGGGAATGGCGCGCTTTCGCTTTGCCGTGACCCCGAGGCGCCGGGACCGAGAGACGCAGCTCTGGGCGGACGGGCCCACCAGCTTCTACACGGTGTGGGCCTGGCGGACACTCGCCGCCAACCTGGCCGCCTCGGTGGCGATCGGGGAACCACTGGTGGTGCACGGCCGGTTGAAGGTCCGCGAGGAGGAACGGGACGGCGGACGGCGGACGTTCGTCGATGTCGAGGCGGTCGCGGTCGGCCACGACCTGAGCCGCGGGACCGCCGCCTTCCGCCGGGTCGTCAGGACCGAACCGGCGCTGACGGCGGCCTCGCACAGCGGAGCTGACGGAGAGTCGGACGACGGTTCCGGCGCGTCACGTGACCTGTCGGAACGAGCCGCCGAAAAGGCGGCCGTGTCCTGAAAGGGCTGGTCGCACGGGTGGCCCGGCGATAACGATTCCGATTCGGAATGGTTGGCCGGGGGCAGTACGGGGGACGGTGGTTCGCCCGGTCCTTAGGATTCCCAGAGCTCATGGATCACTTGAGTCTGCTGGCGGGGCATTCCCCACACGCGCACCACGCGCGAGGGTCCCGCCCGGAGGGGAATTCTGTGTTTTCTGCGCCTTCAGTGTCCGCTTCGCCGTCCGACGCGAAGGCGGTGCACGCCGTCCGTGGCAGAGCGTCACGGGTCGGGGAGGCCTCCGGGACCTGGCGGCTACGGCGAGGCCTGGGCTTCTTCCGGCCGGTGACCGCGCTACTGCTCTCCGGTCTCGTCACGGCGGCCACGCTCGCCGCGACGGGCACGGCGGCCGCCGACGACCCGGCCAGGTACCAGGGCGGCGCGGCCGCGGTGCTCGACGGGCTGAAGACGTTCGACAGCGCCGTGCTCCGCACCCCGGGCGAGGACGGCGCCCCCGACCGTACGCAGGAGCTGCCCGCCGGGCTCTTCGAGATGACCGTGGACGGCGGCGGCAAGCTCAAGACGTACTGCATCGACCTCCACAACCCCACCCAGGACCAGGCGAGATACCTGGAGACGCCGTGGGCCGAGACCTCGCTCGGCGCCAACCGGAACGCCGGGAAGATCCGGTGGATCCTCCAGCACTCCTACCCGCGGGTCGACGACCTCGCCGCGCTGGCCGAGGCGGCGGGCACCGGGCCGCTCACCGAGAGGACCGCCGCCGCGGGCACCCAGGTCGCCATCTGGCGGTACTCGGACGGCGCCGACGTCACCGCCTCCGACCGGCAGGCGGAGAAGCTCGCCGACTGGCTGCAGAAGAGCGCGCGCAACGTCGTCGAGCCCCGGGCGTCCCTCACGCTGGAGCCCGCTGCGGTCTCCGGCCGGGCCGGGGAGCGGCTGGGCCCGGTGATTGTCCGCACCGACGCGGACCAGGTCTCCGTCTCGCCTCCGGTGGACGCGGCGGCGAGCGGCATCACGGTGACCGACGAGAAGGGCACGCCCGTCACCGCCGCCACCGACGGCGCCCGCCTCTACTTCGACGTGCCGGAAGGCAGCGCCGACGGCTCCGCCTCGCTGAGCGTCCAGACCACCACCTCCGTACCGGTCGGCCGCGCCTTCGCCGGGACCACCCGCACCCAGACCCAGATCCTGGCCGGCTCCAGCGAGTCCACGGTCTCCGCACGGGCCACCGCCACCTGGGCCGAGACAGGCGCCGCGCCTGCGCTCACCGCGCGGAAGAACTGCGTGGCCGGCGGCGTCGACATCACCGCGGCCAACCAGGGTGACGAGCCGTTCACCTTCGAGCTGGGCGGCGCCGAGCACACCGTGGCGGCCGGAGACACCGAGACGGTGACGATCCCGGTGGCCGAGGACCAGGCGTACGACTTCACCATCACCGGCCCCGGCGGCTTCCGGAAGAACTTCACCGGCGTGCTGGACTGCGCCACCAGCGGCAGCGTCGCCGCGGCCGAGAAGGAGCTGCCGGCCGACGAGGACAGCGGCATCAACACCCAGACCGCCCGCGACCCCCTCCCCGCCTCCACCGGCACCACCACCTCCGGCCTGGAAGGCGACCTCGCGGCCACCGGCGGCTCCAGCACCACCCCGATGATCGCCGCGCTCGCCGTCGGCCTCCTCGTGATCGGCGGCGGCACGCTGTTCGTCCTGCGCCGGAAGGAAGCGGCCCAGGTGCCCCGGCAGCACGGCGCGTAACGGCTGGTCCCGGGGCCGGGGCCCGTTCATCCCTGGACGGGTTTCCGTCCGGGGATGGACGTCAGGCAAGATGGGGTGTATCTGCCCACACCTCTATTGCTGCCGGACGGTTTCTCTTGGCTGAGTTCATCTACACCATGCGCAAGACGCGCAAGGCGCACGGCGACAAGGTGATCCTTGATGACGTCACCTTGAACTTCCTGCCCGGCGCGAAGATCGGTGTCGTGGGGCCCAACGGCGCCGGTAAGTCCACGGTGCTGAAGATCATGGCGGGCCTGGAGCAGCCGTCCAACGGTGACGCGTTCCTGTCGCCCGGCTTCAGCGTCGGCATCCTCATGCAGGAGCCGAAGCTCGACGAGAGCAAGACCGTCCTGGAGAACGTCCAGGCCGGCGCCGCCGAGATCATGGGCAAGCTCCAGCGTTTCAACGAGGTCGCCGAGCTCATGGCGACCGACTACTCCGACGCGCTCATGGACGAGATGGGGAAGCTCCAGGAGGACCTGGACCACGCAGGCGCGTGGGACCTGGACGCCCAGCTGGAGCAGGCCATGGACGCGCTGGGCTGCCCGCCCGGCGACTGGCCGGTCACCACCCTCTCCGGTGGCGAGAAGCGCCGCGTGGCGCTCTGCAAGCTGCTCATCGAGGCCCCGGACCTCCTCCTCCTCGACGAGCCCACCAACCACCTCGACGCCGAGTCGGTGAACTGGCTGGAGCAGCACCTCTCGAAGTACCCGGGTGCCGTCGTCGCCGTCACCCACGACCGGTACTTCCTGAACAACGTCGCCGAGTGGATCCTCGAGCTCGACCGCGGCCGCGCGATTCCGTACGAGGGCAACTACTCCACGTACCTGGAGCGCAAGGCCACCCGCCTCAAGGTCGAGGGCCGCAAGGACGAGAAGCGCCAGAAGCGGCTCAAGGAAGAGCTGGAGTGGGTGCGGTCCAACGCCAAGGGGCGCCAGACCAAGTCCAAGGCCCGTCTCGCCCGGTACGAGGAGATGGCGGCCGAGGCCGACAAGATGCGGAAGCTGGACTTCGAGGAGATCCAGATCCCGCCGGGCCCGCGCCTCGGTTCCATCGTCGTCGAGGTCGAGAACCTCTCGAAGGCCTTCGGCGACAAGGTCCTCATCGACGACCTGTCCTTCACGCTGCCCCGTAACGGCATCGTCGGCATCATCGGTCCGAACGGCGCGGGCAAGACCACGCTGTTCAAGATGATCCAGGGCCTGGAGACGCCGGACAGCGGCGCCATCAAGGTCGGCGACACGGTCAAGATCTCCTACGTCGACCAGTCCCGCGCCAACATCGACCCGAAGAAGACCCTCTGGGCCGTCGTCTCGGACGAGCTGGACTACATCAACGTCGGCCAGGTCGAGATGCCCTCGCGCGCCTATGTCTCCGCGTTCGGCTTCAAGGGCCCGGACCAGCAGAAGCCGGCCGGCGTCCTCTCCGGTGGTGAGCGCAACCGTCTCAACCTGGCGCTGACGCTCAAGGAGGGCGGCAACCTGCTGCTCCTCGACGAGCCCACCAACGACCTGGACGTGGAGACGCTCTCCTCGCTGGAGAACGCGCTGCTGGAGTTCCCCGGTGCGGCCGTGGTCATCTCCCACGACCGCTGGTTCCTGGACCGCGTCGCCACGCACATCCTCGCCTACGAGGGTGACTCCAAGTGGTACTGGTTCGAGGGCAACTTCGAGTCGTACGAGAAGAACAAGATCGAGCGTCTCGGCGCGGACGCGGCCCGTCCGCACCGTGCCACGTACAAGAAGCTCACGCGAGGCTGATCGTCTTGGCTCGTCACCTCTACAGCTGCCCCCTGCGCTGGTCGGACATGGATGCCTTCGGCCACGTCAACAACGTGGTCTTCCTCCGCTACCTGGAGGAGGCGCGCATCGACTTCATGTTCCGGCTGGCGCCGGGGGACGGCTCGCCGTCGTTCTCGGGCGGGTCCGTCGTGGCCCGGCACGAGATCGACTACGTACGGCCGCTGGTCCACCGGCACGAGCCGGTGACCGTCGAGTCGTGGGTCACGAAGATAGGCGCCGCGTCGCTGACGATCGCCTACGAGATCAAGGACCCCGACCAGGTGTACGTACGGGCTTCGACCGTCGTCGTCCCGTACGACCTGGCGGCCGAGCGGCCCCGGCGGATCTCCGCCGAGGAGAAGCTCTTCCTCCAGCAGTACCTGGCAGAGGAGCCCGCCGCGGCATGACCGTGCCTGTGCAGTCGCTGCTGTTCGCCGACCCGAGGGAGGCGGCGGATCTCGCCGCCTTCCTCGGCCGGCTGCTCCACTACGACCGGGCCGCCGCGGTCCGGTTGCAGGCGGGCGGCGGCGACGCACTGGCCGTGTTCGGCCGGCCGCCCTCCTTCGAGGTCCTCGCCGTCCGTACGGCCCGCCTGGCCCGGCCCGAGACGCTCGACGTCACGGTGTCGGCCGGCGAGCTGCTGGAGTCACTCGACATCTCCGGAGAGGGCCCGGGAGACGCCTCCGGTGAGGGTCCCGACGAGCGTGGCGGTGTGCTGCCCGAACCCGTCACCGGGCCGCCCTG
This sequence comes from Streptomyces sp. NPDC006174, assembly GCF_040614075.1. NCBI lineage: Bacteria > Bacillati > Actinomycetota > Actinomycetes > Kitasatosporales > Streptomycetaceae > Streptomyces > Streptomyces sp. NPDC006174. The sequence goes on from NZ_JBEXTJ010000005.1 coordinate 33,877, forward strand.
GACCGGCGTCCTGCCGCCCCGGGGGCCGTGGCGGGAGCAGACCGGCCTGCCTCGGCCCGACGTCCTGCGCGCCGACCTCGAAGCGGCCGTCGCCGAATTCCGTACGCGGGACGAGGCGCTGCCCGAGGAGCTGCGCACCCGCGCCGAACGCGACCGGATCGGCCGCGAGATCTGGTCCCGGCCCGTCGGCGCCACCGAGCTGCCGCTGCGCGCGGTCCACGCAGCCCAGTCCCTCGGCTTCCTCCGCGCCGACCCCGAATTCCCCGTCTCGCTCTTCGCCTCGGGCGGCTGGCTGCGGCTGCGGACCCCGTTCGGCTCGGTCGCCCTGCGCCGGGATCCGGTGGGCGGGCTCGGGTCGCTGGCTCTGACCGTGGAGCACGGCTGAGGCGGACGGGCCGCCGTTCTCCTGCCGGTCTGTTGAGACGGACGGGCCGCCGTTCTCCTGGCGGAGCGGTCAGTCCGCCGTGTTGACCATCGAGGCCGCCGCGTACGTCAGGTAGTCCCACAGCTGCCGCTCGTGCTCCGGCGCCAGCTCCAGCTCGTCCAGCGCCACCCGCATATGGGCCAGCCACGCGTCATGCGCCGCCCGGTCCACCCGGAACGGGGCGTGCCGCATCCGCAGCCTCGGGTGGCCTCGGTGGTCGCTGTAGGTGCGCGGGCCGCCCCAGTACTGCATCAGGAACAGCGCGAAGCGCTCCTCGGCCGGGCCCAGGTCCTCCTCCGGGTACATCGGCCGCAGCAGCTCGTCGCCCGCGACCCCCTCGTAGAAGCGGTGGACCAGGCGCCGGAAGGTCTCCTCGCCGCCGACCTGCTCGTAAAAGGTCTGCTCCTGAAGCGTGTCGCGCGGAATCTCTGTCACCCGTCCATGGTCGCAGACGCGGCGGCCGAGGTCAGGGGTCCTAGGACCAATGGCCGGGACCACTCAGCGATCCGTGTGCGGTCGCGTGCGGTCGCCTACGCCGTCCCGCCGCAGGACAGTGGAGACATGGGCGCACACCGGGAAGTCCCCGCCGAGACCGGCTCCGACCCCGAGGCCGACGAGGCGCGTCACACCCTCGTACGGAACATCGTCGCGCACGGCGGCCTCACCGATCCCGCCTGGCGCCGGGCCTTCGAGGAGGTGGAGCGCCACCTCTTCGTGCCGTACTACTACGTGCACGGCGGCCGCGGTTACGAGCGGCTCTGGGGCGACGACCCGGATCCCGTACGCCGTCGGCGCTGGCTGCGCGGAGTGTACGGGGACGAGGCGCTGGCCACCCGGATGCGGGACGGCGAGCTCATCTCGTCCTCCAGCCAGCCCTCGCTGATGGCCCTGATGCTCGACGCCCTGGACCTGCTCGACGGCCACACCGTCCTGGAGATCGGCACCGGGCCCGGCTACAACGCGGCGCTGCTCTCCCACCGGCTCGGCGACGCGGCGGTGACCAGTGTCGATCTCGACCCGGAGATCACGGACACGGCCCGCAGCCATCTCGCCGCCGCCGGATACCGCCCGACGGTCATCACCGGCGACGGTGCCCGTGGCTGTCCGCAGCGAGCCCCGTACGACCGGATCATCGCGACCTGCGCGCTCCCCTCCGTACCGCACGCCTGGCCGGGACAGTGCGCTCCGGGAGCGCGGATCCTGGCACCGGTCGCGACCGGGCTCGTCTCACTGGAGGTCCGCGCGACGGCGTACGGCCCGCGCGCCGAAGGGCACTTCCTGCACACCCCGGCGTACTTCGTGCCTCTGCGCGGGGCCTCACCGCTGCATGAACCCGTCGCGCGCCCCGGCGGTGTGCCGAGGCGCGCGATCGGGGACGAGCTGTTCCGGTTCCTGCTGACCCTGACGGCGGGCAGCCTCGATCCGCGCGAGGCCCTCTCGCTCTGGGAGCGCGAGGAGCACCCGCGGCGGGAGAGGTACGGCGTCACGGTCGAGCAGGGCCGGCAGTGGTCCTGGCTGGACGACCCGGAGGGGCCGTACACCTGGCCGCTGCCCGGATGAGCGCTTTCAGTCCCGGCGGATCGTGATCGTCGTCCAGGCGCCGACGTGCACCTGGTCGCCGTCCTGGAGAGGGACGGGGACGTACGGCTGGATCGGGTCCTCGGCGCCGTTGAGCGTGGTGCCGTTCGTGGACTTCTGGTCGACCACGGACCAGCCGCCGTCGGGCTGCTGCACCAGCACCGCGTGCTGGTGCGAGACGCCCGGATCCTCCGGCGGCACCGACAGGTCGATGTCCGGCGACTCGCCGGTGCTGTGCCGGCGGCGGCCGATGGTGACCTGGCTGCCGGTGAGCGGCAGGCGCTGCTCGGGGGAGTAGGCGGGCAGGTTCAGGCCGGTCGCGTCGGGGCCGCTGCGCTGCATCATCGCCAGGAAGTACTGACGGTCCGGCGCGATGACGGCGGTCCAGGTGGTGGTGGCGGGCTGCTGCGGCTGTCCCTGGCCCGGCACCTGACCGGGGACCTGGCCGAAGCCCTGGTTGCCCTGGCTCCGGTCGTAGCCCTGGTCCTGGCCGTAGGCCTGGTTGCCTTGGTTGCTGTGGTTCTGATCGGGGTGGCCGGTCTGCTGACCGCCCTGGCCTTGCTGACCGCCTTGGTACGGGGCCTGCTGCTGGAACGCCTGAGGCGGCTGCTGGGCCTGCTGCTGCGGCTGCGGTGCCTGGGTTTGGGAGGGCGGCGACAGGACCCAGTCGTCGCCACCACCACCGCGCGGGGCCTGCTGCTGGGGCGGCGCGAAGGGCGGGGACTGCTGCGGCTCGAACGGTGAAGGCGCCTGCTGCTGGTGCGGAGGCGGCGGACCCTGCTGCTGGAAGGCCGGCGGAGGCGGCGGGCCCTGCTGGAACGCGTGCGGCGGAGGACCGGCCTGGCCGGCCTGGCCGCCCGGTCCGCTCTGTCCGCCGGGGCCTGAGGAGCCACCGCGCTGGTCCTGGCCGCCGTGACCGGACTGGCCACCGTGACCGGACCGGTCGCCGTGACCGGTCTGCTCCGGAGCGAGCGGCTCGGCCGGACGGTTCACCTGCGAAGGCCGCGAACCCTGGAACTCGAACGGGTCCCGATGGGGCTGGGACTGAGGCTGGGAGTGGAGCTGGGACTGGGGCGCGCCGCCGGGACCGCCCTGTCCTCCGGGACCGCCCTGTCCTCCGGGACCGCCCTGGCCGCCCGGGCCACCCTGGGCTCCGGGACCTTGCTGGGCCAGGAAGCCGGGCGGCAGGTTGAGACCGGGCGGCGGGCCGACGGGGCCGGATCCGCCAGGGCCGCCGGGCGTGCTGTGCTGCGGGGCCAGCGGTGTGTACGAGGTGGCCGTGCTGGTGATGAAGTTCCAGCGGCACTCCTCGCAGTACGGCGCGCCCGCCTCGCGCGGCGTACGGCACTGCGGGCAGAGCTCCGCCTGCATCGTCGGCGGGCCGCCGTCGTTGCCGACGGGCGGCGGATAGCCGTAACCGGGCGCGGGAGGCGGCGGGGGCGGCGGAGGTACGGCGCCGGCGGGGGCGCCCGTTCCGGTCATGCGGTGTCCGCAGACCTCGCACCAGTCCTCGGAACCCGACTGGTGTCCGTTCGGGCAGGTCGGCATGTCGGCGCTTCCCCCTCTCCTCGTCCGGCCCCGGGGGCCGTCATGCTGTTGATCTATGGTGACCGTTCGGCCACCAAGTCCTGCTACTTCTTGACGCGAACGGTCTTGGTGGAGCGCGTTTCGAGGGTCATCTCGTCCGCTTCCGCGACCTTCGCTTTCAGTCGCACAGTACCGGTCGCCGCATCGACGACGTCGACCACCTTCGAAAGCAGTTTCGCAGTGTCCTGGTTCCCGGACGCCGATGCCAGTTGCACCGCACGGCCCAGTTTCGCCGTCGCACCGTCGAAGTCGCCCGACTTGCGGGCGTCCAGGCCCTGCTGGATGACTTGTGCCAGTTCCGCCTGACCTGTGTAGTGCGCGACCTGCGGATTGATCGAGGTCGACGCCACCATGTCGTCCGTCCACACCGCCCGTACGAGACCCTGCGATAGCACCTGCGGAGCCCCCGCACCTGACGGGTCGGGCAGGATCAGCGAGACGCGGGCCGCCAGCATCTCCTGACCGATGCCGGCCTCGGGGACCAGGACGCAGACGTGGTAGTCGCGGGACTCGTCGCCCCAGGAACCGGTCGGGTAGTCCCCGGCGCGCGGGCCCGCCTCGGTGCGCCGGCCGGTCAGGTCCTCGACCGTGGGCGCCACCTGCTTCACGAAGCGGATCTCCACTCCGACGGGCGTCCAGAGCCGCAGCGCCACGTCCGCGACCTCCTTGCCCATCGCGTTCTCCATCATCTGCGTGAAGTCGGCGGCGAGACCGGCCGGGTCGGCGACGATGTCGGCGGTGCCGAGCAGCGCGGAGGCGACGGAGGCGACCTCCTTCACCTCCCAGTCGGTGCCGACACCTCGGGCATCACAGGTGAACCGGCCCGCGCAGGAGTCCAGCGCGGCTCGCAGGTCCTCCGGCGCCTCGTGCTCGTTGCGGCCGTCGGTCAGCAGGATGCCGTGCCGGATGTCGACGTCGGCGGAGCCGAGCAGCCGGTCGGCCAGCCGCAGCCAGGTGCCGATCGCCGTTCCGCCGTCCGCGCTCAGCCTCCGCAGCGCCTCCTTGGCCTGGGCCTTCGTCCGCGCGTCGGCGACCGCGAGCTGCCCGTTGCCCGGATAGACGTCCTTGGCCACATGCGTACCGGCGACCACCGCGAACCGCGTGCCGTCACGCAGGGTGTCGATCGCGGCCGCCGTCGCGTCGCGCGCGTTGCGCATCTTCGTCGGCGGATAGTCCATCGAACCGGAACAGTCGACCATCAGCACCACCGCGGCGCTCGGCGCCTGCCCGGGCCCGGGCCCGTATACGGGTACGTGTCCGGGTGAGGCCGCCGCGCGCGGCAGCGGGACGCCGCCGGTGGTGCCGCCGCCGGTCGAGGTGACGGTGACGATCGCGTTGACCTCGCGGCCACCCTCCGGCAGGAACGCGTTCTGGTAGACCTCGACGGAGAACTGCGTCACGTTCGACTTCGAGAAGTTGGCCATCTGGTCTGCTCCTTGAGGCTCAAACGGTGGTGCAGGCCGATCCTGCCCCTTGCGGCTCCACGGCGAACGGCAGCAGCGCCACTGTTACGTTGTCGTGGCCCCCGCCGTCGAGCGCGTGACCGACGAGAACCTGGGCGCCGTGCAGCGGTTGCCGGTGGGCCTCCGGAGGCACGGCGGCGGCCATCTCCTCGGCGGATTCCGCGTAGTTCCACAGGCCGTCCGTGCAGACCACCACCAGGCCGGGGCGGTCCGGCTTGAACGAGGCGGTGTGCGGCTCCAGTTCGTAGGAGTCGGCGCCGAGCCAGCCGGTGATGGCGTGAGCGCGCTCGTCCGCGTACGCCTCGGCCTCGTTCATCAGGCCCGCCGCCACCATCTGCGCGGCCCATGAGTCGTCCTCGGTGAGCCGGGCGGGCGGGCCGGTCCGGTCGTCCGGGACCCAGTAGACCCGGCTGTCACCGACCCAGCCGACCACCAGCAGCCCGCCCGCCATGATCACGCCGACCAGCGTGCAGGCCGGCGCGTTCTGATGGCGGTGGGCCTCGTGCTCGGCCGCTCCGGACGGGCCCTGCGCCAGCGCGTTGACCGCCTCGGACGCGGCGACGATCGCCTCGTGCATCGCCTGCTGCGGGTGCGTGCCACGCGGCAGCGACTCCAGCAGCGCCTCGTTGGCGGCGCTCGCGGCGGCGGCCGACGCCTCGTCGGGCCGGCTCGCCGAGGAGACGCCGTCGCAGACGATCGCCACGACGGCCGGCGAACCGTCCGGCAGCGCGGTCGAGGAGACCGCGAAGGAGTCCTCGTTACGGTGGTGGCGCAGGCCCCGGTCGCTGACGGCGGCCACCGAGCCGAGCTCCTGCTCCATGTGGTCGCGCTCGCGGGGCTGGGCGTGGCCGCAGTTCTCGCAGTACCCGTCGGGGTCGACCCGGCCGGACCGGCAGGCCACACAGACCTTGGTGCCGGAGGCGGGCGTCGGGGTGGGCTCCGCCGTACGGGGATCGGGAGCGGCCGGCGCGAAGTCGCCGGAGGCGGGGGCGGGTTCGCTGCGTACGGGAGTGGGTTCGGCGAGGACCGGGCCGGTGGCGGCGGGCTGTGCCGTGGCGGTCGGCTCGGCGGCGGCGGGGGTCGGCTCGGTAGCGGTCCGGCCCGCCGCCCGGTCGTCGTGGCGTACCGGAGGTGATGGGGCCGGCCCGTCGTGTTGCGCCGGAGGGGCCGTCGGCAGCGGCGTGCCGCCCGAGTCCGTGCCGGGCAGGTCCGTCGGCCGGTGCACCGGGGCGGGCACGTCGGAGCTGTCCGTCTCGGAGGCGGCGGGCCACTCCACGGCCGCGACGGGCGGCGAGGGAGCGTCGGGCGCGACGGCTTGCACCGGTGCGGCGGGCGCGGGCGGAGCTGCCGGAGGCGCTTGGGCCGCCGGAGCGGCCGGAGGCACGGTGATCGGCATCGTCGGCCGGTCGTCGGGGCGGGCCGGCACGGCCGAGAGGTCGTAGCCGCACGCGCCGCAGAACAGGTCGCCGGACGCCGGCGGTTCCTCGCAGCCGGGGCACCTCGCCAGGGCGGGCTGCTGGTGGCTCTCTGACATCTTCACACCCACGTCCGGGGGCGGAAACGGTTGGCCCGCTCCACCAGTTCGATCCTCTCGTCGCCCCGCTGCGCGAGCCGGGCGAGCATGCGGTACGAGCGTTCCAGGCCCAACCGCAGGCCCCGCTGGTCCAGTTCGGCGTCGAGCAGCTTCCGGGAGCCCGAAGGTCCGGCGGCCGCCGATCCGCCCGGCGGCGGGGCGCCGGGACTACCGGAGAGTACCCAGTCCAGCGCCTTGCCCAGTACCTCGGTCGTCAACTGCTCGCGCCGCACCGGGTCCAGGCCGAACCCGGCCAGCGCCGCCACCTGGACGGCGGCCGCCGTCAGATCGGTCAGCAGAGGCTCGGCCGGGTCCCGCTCGCGCAGCCGGGCCCGTACGGCGGCGACCCGGGCCGCGGTGTAGTGGATGGACGCCTCCGGCACCGACTCCAAGGTGTGCGCCGCACCCGCCCGGTCCCCGGCGGCGATCTGCACCCGCGCCAGGCCGAACGCGGCGCTCACGAAGCTCGGATCGGTCGCCCACACCAGGCGGTAGTACTCGGCGGCGTTGTCCAGCTGGCCCAGCACCTCCGCGCAGATCCCCAGCGCCAGCTTCGGCGCCGGCTCGCCGGGGAACGCGTCGTACACCGCGTCGAAGGAGAGCGCCGCCACCTCGTGGTCACCGGTCACCAGCGAGGTGACACCCCGGTACCAGACGACCCGCCAGTCGTCCGGATGCCGGGCCTCCAGCGCGGTCAGCGCGTCGGCGGCCGCGTCCAGCTCACGCATCTCCAGCCGGGCCCGCAGCTCCCGCAGCCGGGTCTCCAGCGAGGCCGCGGGCACGTCCTGGAGAGCCGCGATCAGCTCGGCGGGTGCGGAGGCCATCAGCCCGGCGAGGAACCCGGCGTTCGGATCGTTCGCGTCGACCCGGGGCACCGGCAGCGCCAGAGAGGTGGCCCGCGCGTCGAACACGGCCAGCCGCACGCCCCTGGTGACAGCTCCGGAGGTGCCGTACGAGGTGGTGGGGCCCGGCTGCGCGGCAGAGGCCGGTGGAGCTTCCCGGGGCGCCGGGACGGGAGCGTGCCCGTACGTCCGGGGCTGGGCAGGCGCGGGAGCGTGCGCCGGTGGCGCGTACGCCGCTGCCGGGCCGCCACTTCGCGGACCGGCGTACGAACCAGTACCCGTACCGCCGTGCGGACCGGCGTACGAACCAGCGCTCGCACCGCCTGGCGAACCGGCGTACGACCCCGTGTTCGCGCCGCTCGGCGGCCCGCCGCCCCGTACATGCGTCGCCGCCGCCGTCAACGGAGCCGCCCCGGCTCCCGGGCCGGCAGGCTGCGACCCGATCGGCAGCGCACCCGCCACCGCCGACGTCACGGCCCCCGGAGCCACCGGCGCCGCACCGCCTGGCCCGCTCACGCCACCACCCTGCGCCGGAATCCCCGGCAGCGGCCCCGCACCGCCCTTGCGCCGCCCGAAGCGGCCACCGCGGCCCGAGGCGGCCGTCCGGGCGCCCAGCCGGGACACGTCGTCCACCTGCTCGGCGAACAACTCCGTGTCCGTAACGCGCAGTTCCGTACCGAACAGCGTCGACAGCGCCGGTCTCGGCCGACCGCTCTGGAGCGCCACGACCTCGCGCAGCACACCCGTCAGCTGCTCGGCCATCTCCGATGCGGAGGCGAACCGGCGGCCCGGGTCCGGGTCGGTGGCGCGGACCAGCAGGCGGTAGAAGGACTCGTAGGTGCGGAACACCTCGATGTTGTCCGGGTCCGGCAGCGAGTCCACGAAGACGTTCGTGTACCCCTGGAAGTCGAAGGTGAGGACCGCCAGCGTGCGCGCCACCGTGTACAGGTCGGAGGCGACCGACGGGCCGACCTCCGCGACCTCGGGGGCCTGGTAGCCGACGGTGCCGTAGATGGCGGACTCGTCGTCGTCCATCCGGCGCACCGCGCCCATGTCGATCAGTTTGAGCTGGTCCTCGGTCTGGATCGCGTTGTCGACCTTGAAGTCGCAGTAGAGCAGGTTGCGGCTGTGCAGATGGCCGAGCGCCTCCAGCGCCTCGATTCCGTACGCGCAGGCCTGCTCGACCGGGAGCGGGTCACGCCGGCCGGACGGGGTGCGGCGCTGGTTGGCGATCTCCTTGAGCGCCTTGCCGCCGACGTACTCCATGACGATGTACCCGTCGAGCGAACCGGTCCGCTGGTCCAGGTGCTCCACGAAGTTGTAGATCCGCACGATGTTGGCGTGCTCGATCTCGGCGAGGAAGCGGCGCTCGGAGATGGCCGCCGCCATCGCGTCCTGGTCGCCGGTGTCGAGCAGGCCCTTGAGGACCACCCAGCGGTCCGAGACGGCCCGGTCCACCGCGAGGTAGACCCAGCCGAGCCCGCCGTGCGCCAGGCAGCCCGCCACCTCGTACTGGCCGTGCACGATGTCGCCGCCGGTCAGCTTCGGCACGAAGGAGTACGGGTGGCCGCACTTGGTGCAGAACCCCTCGGTCCGGCCCGGCCGCTCGCCGCGCGAACGGCCCACCGGCGCACCGCAGTCGGAGCGCGAGCAGAACCGCTTGCGCTCGGGCACCTCCGGGTTCTCCATCACCGCCGTACGCGGGTCGGGCCGCGGCACGTCCGGGACCTGCACCAGGCCGACGCCGAGCCGGCCGCGGGTGGAGGAGGCGGCCGAGGAGCCCGAGGAGCGTACCGAGACCGAACGGGAGGCGGAGGAGCCGGAGAGCGAGCGCGAGAGCCGTCCCGACACCGAGCGCCGCGAGGTCGACGAACGCGACGAGGAGCGCGCGGAGGCGCGGGAGGAGGAGCGCTGCGAAGAGCTGTCGCGGCTGCTGGCCCGACCGCCGCCCGCGATCCCGGTAGGCGGTGAGGAGACCATGCCCGTCGGCGAGACGACCGGGGCCAGACCGCAGGTGTCGCAGTACAGCTCACCGCCGCCCATGTCCTCGTAGGCACCCTCGCACGCCGGGCGCTGGCACTGCGTACTCATCGTGTCTCCCCGTGATCGCCCCGCCGGTCCTCGGGCCCCCGGGACCCGTCCTGGCCTTCGGGCCGTTGCGGTGTCAGCAGCTCGGCCGCCGCCTGCTGGTAGCGCAGCACGTTCTGCTCGGCCACCCGCAGATCGCACGGCGCGCTCCACAGCATCCGGCGCGCCGCGTCGTACCGCTCGATCAGCAGCGGGTCCTCCGCCAGACCGTGCCGGGCCACCTTCGCCTTGTACGCGTCGAGCCGGCCGCGCAGCTCGGCGCGGACCGCCAGCGGGGCCGTCACCGAGGTCAGCGACTCCCGGGCGCGCAGCAGCTCCTCCTCGGCCTCCCGCTCCAGCGTCTCCAGGAGCGGCGAGAGCCGGTTCCACTGGGCGCGCCTGCGGTACTCGGCGGCGATGTCCAGCCGCTCCTGGAGTGCGGTCGCCGGTCCGCTGACGGCGGGCACCTCGGAGGCGGCGATCTTGGCCAGCACCTCGCCGCGCGCCGCCCGCGCCTCGGTCAGCGTGCGGTCGGCGCGCGAGAGCACGTCCCGCACCCGCATCAGCCGCGCCTCGGCGTCCTGCCGCACCGCGAGCACCGCCTCGATCTCCCGCCGTACGTCCTCCAGCGCGCGGGCCGCCCGGTCGTACCGCGAGGTGTCCGGCCGGCCACCGCCGGGCGCGGCGCTGCCGGGGCCCGGCAGCCAGAACGCCAGCGGGTCGGAGATCACCTGCACGCGCAGCGTGGCCAGCTCCTCGGTGATCTCCTCCAGGTCGTCCCCGGCCGGGTGCTCACCGGGCCGCACACCGACCGAGTGGGCCAGCGAACGGGTGCGGTGCAGCTCGGCGGCGAGCAGGTCGATCCGTGCGGGCAGCGCCGACCAGACGGAGTCCGAGGCGACGACCATGTCCAGCGACCTGGCGTACAGCTCGTTCATCCGGGCGACCAGCTTCTGGAGCGAGAACCGCTCCGAGAGCCGGGCCGGTCCCGTCACCGAGGACGGCGGCACCGCACCGGAGTTGGCGACCGTGACCGCTTCGCCGCGCAGCAGCTCGGTCAGGGCCGCCAGATCCTCCCGGTTCGGGTAGCGGCGGCGCGCCCGTATGTCCCGGGCCTGCTCCAGCGCGCCCGCGTAGGCGTCGAAATACCCCCACAGCAGTGTGATCGACTGCTCGGTCGTGGCCCAGCGCTCCCGGGTGAGACCGGTCAGCTCGGCGCCCTCCAGGAGACGGCGGCCCGCATGGTCCTGCAAGGCGAGGAGCGAGGTCTCGATCGCCTCGTGCTCCGCGCCGAGCCGGGCCAGCGCACGGTCCGCCTCGTCCCGGTCCATGACCGGGCCGGGGGGCCTCCCCGCGAAGCTGGGGAAGGATCCCGCGACGCCCATCGATCACCTCTCCGCTCTCGCCGCCGGGCCGGTGGGCCCGGACGGGGTCAGTTGCTCCGGTACGCGCGTCCGGTCCGGCCCGTACGCGGTCACCGCCGTACGGACGTGGCCCGGCGCGCCGGGGTCACTCGCTGCGGTACTTCGGGGCCGGCGGCTCCGTCATGCCGGGCAGCCCGGCCGCCAGCCACTTGCGGTGCGACACCATCCAGGCGCTGTCCTGCCCGCCGGCGCGGTAGTCGACCAGGACCTTGTTGACCCGGGCCACCAGATCGTCGGCGCCCTTCTTCGCCGCCACACCGTAGAACTCGGTGGTGAACGGCCCCGTGCCCTTGAGGGCCACCGCCGGGTCCTGCGCCGCCTGCCCGGCGCCGAGCGCGTTGTCCGTGAGGACGGCGTCGACCTCGCCGAGCTGGAGCCGGACCAGGCAGTCCAGCTGGTTGGGGACGGTCAGCCGGTCCGGGTCCCGGCCGGTGCCGTCGAGCTCGTCCTTGAATATCGCCCCGTACGACTCCTTCTCCAGCGCCTCGTACGCGGTGGTGCCCTCGCCGGAGCAGACCCGCTTGCCCTTCAGCGAGCCGTCGTACCCCGTGATGGCGGAGTCCTTGGGCGCCAGGATCTGCTGACCGGTCCGGAAGTAGGCGGTGGAGAAGGAGACCTGCTCCAGCCGCTTGCAGTTGATGGTCATCGTCCGCACGATGACGTCGACCCGGTCCCGCTCCAGAGCGGCGATGCGCTGGTTGGTCGGGATGGCCCGGAAGATCACCGCGTTCGGGTCGCCGAGGATGTCCTTGGCCAGCGCCCGCACGAGGTCGATGTCGAACCCTTCGAGCTCTCCGCTGTACGGGTTGCGGTAGCCCCAGCGGTAGCTGTTCTGGTCGACGCCCGCGACCAGCTTCCCGCGCGCCTTGATCTTCGCGATGCCCGGCCCGTCCGCCGACGAAGGCGGCAGGCTCGCCTCGGGATCGGTGCACGCCTCGGCCCGCACCGGCAGGGTCGCCGTCGTCCCGCCGCCCACCGTGTCCACCCCGGCGGTCCGCCCGCTGTGGTGCGAGAGCGGCAGCAGCGTGAGCGCGGCGGTGATCACGCACGCCACCGCCATCGCCGTCACACCGCCCCAGCCGCGCAGCCGGACCCGCGAGGTACGGCGCCGCGCCCACGTTCTCGCCCTGGCCATCGCTGCCCCTCTCACCGGTACTCCGAGAGCCTGCGGTTGACCCCGAGGATCGCGGCGACCGCACCCAGCACCGCCAGCGCGGCGGCTCCGGTCGGCAGGCCGTGCAGGGCCGAGCGCCCGTCCTCGGCGGCCGCGGTGAACTCGCCCTGTTCATGGGCGAGCGCCGTCCGCAGCGCGGTGTCCACCTGCTGGAAGGACTGTCCGGTGGAGTCCTTCGCTCCGATGATCTGCTCCAGCGCACCGTCGTAGTCGCCCTGGTCGTCCGTGGCGCGCGCCTTGCGGTGGCGGTCCTGCCAGTCGGTGACGCTCTTGGCGGCCCGGACCACCGGAGCGCTGCCGCTCTCGTCGTCCGCGAGCCGCTCGGCCTTCTTCAGCTGTTCCTGGAGGGCTTTCATGCCCGTGGTGTAGTCCGTCTCGTACTGGTCGGCCGAACCGTCGGCGGTCAGCACCGCGCCGCGCGCCACCAGCGTCAGGTTCTCGTTGGCTCGCGCCTTCAGGGAGTTGATGCGCGCGTTGTTGAGCACGTCGAGCGACTCCTGGCCCTGCGTCATCGCGGACCGCAGCTCGGTGCGGGCCACCGTGTGCCCGACCGCCAGCCAGAGCAGCACCACCGACGCGGCGGCCGTCGCCACCAGCAGCCCGTGGTTGAACACCCGGTTGGTGCGGCGGTAGTTGCGGCGCTGCATCCACACCAGCGCGCCCAGCACCACCAGTCCGGCGGCGAGCGAGAGGAAGGGCCACCGCCGGGCGTCGGCGGCGTCCCGGTCGAGCCGGCCCGTCTCCGCCGCGTACAGCCGCTCGGCCGCCGGCAGCAGCTCGTTCGTCATCTTCTGGTTGGCGTACCGCAGATAGGCGCCGCCGAGCGGCAGCCCCTGCCGGTTGTTGGCGCGGGCCCGCTCGATCAGGCCGGTGTAGACCGGCAGCAGCTCGTTGAGGGTGGTGATCTCCTGCCAGGAGCTGGTCGAGGAGTCGGTGTTGGCCGACGCCTTCACCAGCAGCCGGGCCGCCTCCTCGATGTCCTTCCGGTACTGCTCCTGCACGGCCTTCGGCTCCTGAGCCCCCGCGAGGAAGCCACCGGCCGCCATCGTGTCCGCGTCGGCGAGCGAGCGGTAGATGTTCGCCGCGTCCGCGCTGAGCGGCTGGCTGCGCCCCACCACGCCGTCGGCGGCGGAGGCCCGGTGCGAGATCTCCAGAGCGGTCACCGCGCCGAACGCCACGACCAGCAGCGCCAGCACGGCCCCGATGATCTGGAGGCGGCCGGGCTCGGTCGTCGCCACGGCGCGCAGCCGACGGCTCTGCGCGGCCCAGGAGCCCGGTCGTTGACCGGGCAGGCCGGTCGGCGCGGGCGCCTGCTCCGGCGCGCGCTGCGTCTGCGGGCCGCCCTGCGGCAGCTGTGTCACTCGACCTCCCCCTCGGTCACTGACGGTGCTCCGGACCCCGGCCGATCGCGGGCCGGCGCCCGGCCAGAAGTATGGCCGCGGTGACGGACCCGCACATCGAGAACGCCTGGATCCCGCACCGGACAACGCATTCGATCAGGGCGGACGCGGTGGATCAAGGCGATCGGCGCAACGTGCCCCGAAACATCCCCATAAGCGAACGGCATCGTCGCCGGCCCCTTCGCACCGCTCCGTTCCGCCCCGGGCCTCCCCGACCGTCCAGCCATCCCCACGCGTTGCGGACTCCCCATCAGGTACACGTGCGAGGCGCCCGATCGGTTCCCCGAGCACCCTCACGTTCCCCCGAACGAGGGGCGTCCCGCCGCACGAACGCGACGGGACGCCCCTCCTGCCAGCCCTTCCGAGCGATCAGGCGTACTGCTCCCGCAGCCGCCGGTGGACCTCCGGCGGAGCCCCCGTCACATCCAGGCCCAGCAGCGCCGCACCCAGCACCGGCGGCTCCGACACCACCCGCACCACCGCCTTCGGCGCGCGGGCCACCAGCAGTTCGGCGACCCGGTCGTTCAGTTGCGGATGGCGCGCGGCCAGCACGCTGCCGCCCAGCAGCACCGGAGCCTCCTCCTCCAGCAGCCCGAGCCGGGTGAGCGCCACCGACGCCATCGCCACCACCTCCTGCGCCAGCCGCTCCACCAGCGCGGCGGCCACCGGATCCCCGGCGGCCGCCGTGGCGAACAGCACCGGCGTCAGCTCATGGCGGCGGGTCAGCGGGACCGCGCCCCGGTGCAACGCCTCGATCAGCGCGTACATCGAGTCGAGCCCGAAGTGGCCCGGCAGCGCACGGGCCAGCTCGGTCGGCTCACCGCGCCCGTCCTCGGCCCGCGCGGCGAACCACAGCGCCTCCTCCGCCAGCCCCGCACCGCCGCCCCAGTCACCGGATATCCGCCCGATCGCCGGGAAGCGGGCCGTCCGCCCGTCCGGCACCATGCCCACGCAGTTGATCCCGGCCCCGCAGACCACCGCGACGCCCCGAGGCTCGTCCACCCCCGCGCGCAGGATCGCGAAGGTGTCGTTGCGCACCTGGACCGACGTTCCCCAGCCACGGGCCTCCAGCGCCCGGGCCAGCTCGGCCTCCTCGACCGGCAGGTCGGCGTTGGCGAGACATGCGGAGATGTGGCCGAACGAGCCGGGAGCGGAGCCCAGTTCGGCGGCGGCCTCATCCGGAAGCCCGGCCACCGCCCGGTCCAGGACCGAGCCCAGCACGTCGATCGCGGAGTCCACGCCCACCAGCGGCGGCTGGAACCCGCCACCGCGGGCCGTGGCGAGGACCGTGCCGTCGTCACCGATCAACGCCACATCGGTCTTGCTGTTGCCCGCGTCGACGGCGACGACCGAGACGTTCACGCCCACGCGAGGTGCTCCCGGTTGTGCGCGATGAGCCGGTCGGTGAGCTGCTCGGCGTAGTCGTACTGGCCGATCAGCGGATGCGAGAGCAGCGCCTTGAAGACCCGCTCCCGGCCACCGCGCAGCGCGGCTTCCAGGGCGAGGTCCTCGTACGCCGTCACATTGGCGATGAGACCGGCGTACAGCGGGTCCAGCGCCGGCACGGCCAGCGGCGCCGCTCCGTCGTGGCCGACCCGGGCCTGCACCTCGATCACCGCGTCGTCCGGGAGGAACGGCAGCGTCCCGTTGTTGTACGTGTTCACCACCTGGACCGGCGAACCGCCGCCGCCCAGCAGCGAGGCCGCGAGGTCCACCGCCGCCTCCGAGTAGAACGCGCCGCCGCGCTTGGCGAGCAGCTCGGGCTTCGTATCCAGCGTCGGATCGCCGTACATCGCCAGCAGCTCCTTCTCCATCGCCGCGACCTCGGCAGCGCGGGTCGGCTTGGTCCCCAGCTCCCGTACGACCTCGTCGTGGGCGTAGAAGTACCGCAGGTAGTACGACGGGACGACACCGAGCCGGTCCACCAGCTTCCGGTCCATGTGGAGGTCGTCGGCGATCGCGTCACCGTGCTCGGCCAGCAGCCTCGGCAGCACGTTCTCGCCGTCCGGGCCGCCCAGGCGCACGCCCAGCTCCCAGGTGAGGTGGTTGAGCCCGACGTGGTCCAGGTGCACCTCGGAAGGGCTCACCTCCAGCAGCCGGGCGAACTTGCGCTGGAAGCCGATCGCCACGTTGCACAGGCCGACCGCCTTGTGCCCGGCCTGGAGCAGCGCGCGGGTGACGATGCCGACCGGATTGGTGAAGTCGATGATCCAAGCGTCCGGGTTGGTGCGGCGCACCCGCTCGGCGATGTCCAGGACGACCGGCACGGTCCGCAGCGCCTTGGCGAGGCCGCCGGCGCCGGTGGTCTCCTGACCGACGCAGCCGCACTCCAGCGGCCACGTCTCGTCCTGGTTGCGCGCGGCCTGTCCGCCGACGCGCAGCTGGAGGAGGACCGCGTCGGCGCCGGCGACGCCCGCGTCCAGGTCGGTGGTCGTGGTGATCTTCCCGGCGTGGTCCTGCTTGGCGAAGATCCGCCGCGCCAGGCCGCCGACCAGCTCCAGCCGGTCGGCCGCCGGGTCGACGAGCACCAGCTCCTCGACCGGCAGCGTGTCCCGCAACCGCGCGAAGCCGTCGATCAGTTCAGGTGTGTAGGTGGACCCGCCACCCACTACTGCGAGCTTCATTGTCAGCCCTTTACTCCGGTCAGTGTGACGCCCTCGACGAATGCCTTCTGAGCGAAGAAGAAGACGGCGATCACAGGGGCCATGACCAGAACGGTCGCGGCCATGGTCAGGTTCCAGTCGGTGTGGTGCGCGCCTTTGAAGGACTCCAGGCCGTAACTGAGGGTCCAGGCGGCCGGGTTCTCGGAGGCGTAGATCTGTGGTCCGAAGTAGTCGTTCCAGGCGGCGAAGAACTGGAAGAGCGCGATGGCCGCGATGCCGGGCTTGGCCATCGGCAGGACGACCTTCATCAGCGTACGGAACTCGCCGCACCCGTCCACCTTGGCGGCGTCCAGGTACTCGTTCGGGATGGTCAGAAGGAACTGTCGCAGCAGGAAGATGGAGAACGCGTCACCGAAGGCCATCGGAATGATCAGCGGCCACAGCGTGCCGGAGAGGTCCATCTGCTTCGCCCAGAACAGGTACATCGGGATGATGACGACCTGCGGCGGCAGCATCATCATCGAGATGACGAGCATCAGGGACAGCTTGCGGCCCCGGAAGCGGAACTTCGCCAGCGCGTACGCCACAGGGATCGACGACACGACGGTCAGTACGGTGCCGAGTCCCGCGTACAAGAGGGTGTTGCGCCACCAGACAAGGAAGCCGGGAGTGTTGAAGACCCTCTCGTAGTTGCCCCACTCCCAGGTGTTGGGTGTGAGGTCGCGGGTCAGCGCCTGCTGGTCGCTCATCAGCGAGGTGAGCACCACGAAGACGAACGGCAGCACGAAGAAGAGCGCGGCGGCGATCCCGAGCGAGTGGACGGCGATCCAGTGCAGCAGCGCCTTGCGGCGTGCGGTGCGCGCGGCGGGCGTGTGCGGGACCTTCGCCGCAGAGGTGGTGGCGGGCTGGTCGAGGAGCTGGGTCATGGCTCAGTCACCGGCCTGGATCAGGTTGTTGCGGCCCCGCATGAGCAGCGCGGTGAAGGCCATGGCCAGGGCGAACAGGATGAGGGCGACGACACAGGCGGCGCCGTAGTCGAAGCGCTGGAAGCCGAGGTTGTAGACGAGCTGGGGGAGCGTGAGTGTCGACTTGTCGGGATAGCCGGGTTCGAAGGACTGTCCTGAGCCGCCGATGATTCCGGAGGCGACCTTTCCGGCCACCAGTGGCTGTGTGTAGTACTGCATGGCCTGGATGACGCCCGTCACCACGGCGAACAGCACGATCGGCGAGATGTTCGGCAGCGTCACGAAGTGGAACTTCTGCCAGGCCGAGGCGCCGTCCAGCTCGGCCGCCTCGTACTGCTCGGTCGACACGTCCAGCAGCGAGGCCATGAAGATGACCATCAGGTCCCCGATGCCCCAGACCGCGAGCATGGTGAGGGCCGGCTTGGACCAGGTGGCGTCGTTGAACCACCCGGGTGTCGGCAGCCCCAGGTCCCCGAGGATCGCGTTGACCGGCCCGGTGCCGGGGTTGAGGAGGAAGACGAAGGCGAGCGTCGCGGCCACCGGCGGAGCCAGGTACGGCAGGTAGAAGAGCGTCCGGAAGACGCCGGTCCCTGTCTTGATCTTGGTGATCAGCAGGCCGATCCCGAGGCCGAAGACGACCCGGCAGCTGACCATGACGACGACCAGCCAGAGCGTGTTCCACAGCGACGGCCAGAACATCGGATAGTCCTGGAAGACGTACGTCCAGTTCGTCAGCCCGTTGAAGACCGGCGCGCCGAACCCGTCGTACGACGTGAAGGAGAAGTAGACCGTCGAGACCATCGGGTACGCGAAGAAGACCGAGAACCCGATCAGCCACGGCGACATGAAGGCCGCGTTCCGCAGCGCCGACCTGCGGCGCTTGGAGCGGAGTGTGTGCGTCGTCATCGGCGGGCTACTTGGCCTTGGCGATGTCGGTGTCGATCTGCTTCGCGGTCTTCTCCAGACCGGCCTGGAGGTCCTTCACCGCGCCCTTCTCGTACTGGTAGCCGAAGTCCTGGAGGGTCTGCTGGTACGTGGAGCCGTTGACGGCTCCGTCCGGCGTGCTGGACTTCGGGTGCTGGGCGATGTCCAGGAAGGTCCGGAAGCGCGGGTCGAACTTCAGGTCGGGCGACTTCAGCGCCTCGAAGGTGGACGGCACGTTCCGGATGCCGTTGGCGAAGTTGACGACCGCCTCGGTGTCGCTGGTCATGTACTTCACCAGCTCCCACGCGGCGTTCTGCTTCTTGCCGGCCGGCGCGATGCCCACGATGGTGCCGGAGAGGAACCCCTTGCCGTAGCTGTCGGCTTCGTCGTCGGCGACGGGCATCGGCGCGACGCCGATCTCGAAGCCGGCCCCGGCGTCCTCGGCCATCCCGAGCCGCCACTCGCCGTCCAGCTGCATGGCCACCTGGCCGGTGTGGAACGGATGTTCGGCGCCCCACTCGTCACCGAAGGTGGAGCGGTACTTCTCCAGCTTCGCGTAGCCGCCGAGCGTCTCCACGAGCTTCTTCTGGTACGTGAACATCTCCGCGAACGCCGGATCCTTGGCGATGTTGGACTTGCCGTTCTCGTCGAAGTACCGGTGGTCCCACGAGGAGAGGTAGTGGTCGGCGACGGTCTCGTAACCGTGGAAGTTCGGCATGAACCCGAGCTGCTGGTAGCTGTCGCCCTTCTCCACCGTCAACTTCGCGGCCACGCTCGCCAGTTCGGACATGGTCTTCGGCGGCGCGGTGATTCCGGCCTTCTTGAAAGCGTCCTTGTTGTAGTAGAGGCCGTAGGCGTCCGTGAGCAGCGGCAGGGCGCAGCGCTTGCCTTCGAACTGGGTGTAGTCGAGGAGGACCTTCGGGAACGTCTTCTCCAGGTCGAGCTTCGACTTCTCGATGAACGGCTTCAGGTCGGTGAAGGCGCCCGACGAGCAGAACTTGCCGACGTTGGCGGTGGTGAAGGAGGAGACCACGTCGGGCCCGTTCGAACCGCCCGCGCGCAGCGCCTGGTTGAGCTTGTCGTCGTTGATGTTGCCGGAGACCTTCACCGTGATGTTCGGATGGGCCTTCTCGAACCGGTCGATGTTGTCCTGGACGGCCTTCACCTCGGCGGGCGAACTCCAGCCGTGCCAGAAGTTGATCGTGGTCTCCGCCTTCGGATCGTCGGTGGCTCCGGCCTCGGACTGGCCGGTACACGCGGTGGAGAGCACCGATATCGCGGCGACGGCGACAGCGGTGGTGGTGAGACGATTTGTGCGCATGACAAAACTCCCAGGGACGGGGAAGAGAGGCAGACGGCGGGAACGGGGGAACAGGCTCGGCGCGAGGTGGAGAAGCGGACGGCGGTACGGGGAGGAGGCGGGCTCAGCGCGAGGTGTCGAACACTTCGTCGCGGGTGTCGGCGAGCGCCCTCTCCAGGGCGCCGCGCAGCACCGGGGTGCGGTCGATCTCGCCGACGACCAGCCGGGGCCGGGAGGCGGCGAGTTCGGCCAGCTCGGACTGGATCAGGGAGCGCAGGACCTCGCCGCCGGCCGCGACCGCGCCGCCGGAGAGCACGATGAGCCCGGGGTCCAGGACGGCGGTGACGGAGGCGAGGCCGGTGGCGAGCCGGTGGGCGTACTGGCGCAGCAGCTCGGTGAGCGCGTCGTCCTGCTCGTACGCGGCGGCCGCCCGCTCCAGCAGCGCGGCGGCGGCCTCGGCGTACGGCTGCTGCGGTGTGTCGATGCCGAGCGCCTTGGCGAGCCGGGGCACCGCCTGGGCGCCCGCCAGCTCCTGGAAGCCGCCGCTGTTGGCCTTGACGACCTGGCGTACGAGCGGGGTTCCGGGCACCGGCAGGAAGCCGACCTCGCCCGCGCCGCCGGTAAAGCCGCGGTGCAGGCGCCCGTTGATGACGAGGGCGGCGCCGAGGCCCTCCTCGTTCCAGAGCAGTACGAAGTCCTCGTGGCCGCGGGCCGCACCGAGGCGCTGCTCGGCCACGGCGACCAGGTTGACGTCGTTCTCGTACTCCACCGGCATCGGCAACGACGCGGCCAGCTCCTCCAGGAGGGTGGGGGAGTGCCAGCCGGGCAGGTGTGAGGCGTACCGCAGCCGCCCGGTGCTCGGGTCGAAGGCGCCCGGTGTGCCGATGACGACCCGGTGGAGGTCGGCGCGGGTCAGCCCGGCCTCCTTCGCCGCTCCGTCCAGCGCGTCGGCCACCTGGCGCACCACGCTGTCGGCGCGCCGGCCCGGCGTCGCCAGCTCGAACTGCCCGACCTCCGCCCCGGTCACGTCCGCCACGGCGGCGACGATGCGCCGCTCGTTCACATCGAGCCCGGCGACATGCGCGGCGCGCGCGTTGACGGTGTAGAGCTGCGCGTTGGGCCCTGGCCGCCCTTCACTGGTCCCGGTGGCGACGACAAGACCGGCGGCCTCCAGCCGGGCCAGGAGCTGCGACGCGGTCGGCTTGGACAGGCCGGTCAGCTTGCCGATCCGGGTCCGGGAGAGCGGACCGTGTTCCAGCAGCAGATCGAGGGCGGCGCGGTCGTTCATGGCCCGCAGCACCCGAGGAGTGCCCGGTGTGGTTCCCGTCATCGTGGATGCCCCACCCTCGTCGACTCTGTTAGGAAACTTTCCTATTCAGGGAGGACGGTAAGACGCGGGTCGCCGGGGCGTCAATGGGGACCGCCGGTCCGGCAACGAAAGCGTTACCTCTCGTACGCGAAAGCCCCCGGCCGCCTTCCTGGGATCCAGGGGCGGCCGGGGGCTTCCGGCAGGCGAGGGCCTACTTGTTCAGGTTCGTCGCCGGCGGCGGTATCGGCGTCGCCGCCAGCGACTGCGGCGAGGTGGCCGACGCGTACGCCGACGGGGCCGCCATCGCCGCCGTCGGGTCCGCCGTGGACTCGCCGTCCGCCTGGAGCGGCACCGCGCCGATCATCCGGATGCCCGCATCGTCCAGCGCCTGCTTGATGCGCCAGCGCAGCTCGCGCTCCACGCCCACCGACTTGCCCGGCATCGTCTTCGCGGTGACCCGGACCGTCATGGATTCCAGCAGGACCGCGTCCAGGCCGAGCACCTCCACCGGGCCCCAGAGCCGCTCCGACCAGGGCTCTTCCTTGGCCATGGCCTCGGCGGCCGTGTTGATCGCCTCGCGGACGTGCTCCAGCCTCTCCGTCGGACGGACCGTGACGTCGACGCCGGCGGTGGACCAGCCCTGGCTCAGGTTGCCGATCCGCTTGACCTCGCCGTTGCGGACGTACCAGATCTCGCCGTTGTCGCCGCGCAGCTTGGTGACCCGCAGGCCCACCTCGATGACCTCACCGGAGGCCACACCGGCGTCGACCGTGTCCCCGACCCCGTACTGGTCCTCCAGGATCATGAAGACGCCGGAGAGGAAGTCCGTGACCAGGTTGCGGGCGCCGAAACCGAGCGCCACACCGGCGACACCGGCGGAGGCGAGGAGTGGCGCAAGGTTGATCTGGAAGGCGCCCAGCACCATCAGCGCGGCCGTTCCCATGATCATGAAGGAGGCCACCGACCGCAGGACCGAGCCGATCGCCTCCGAGCGCTGGCGTCTGCGCTCCGCGTTCACCAGCAGACCGCCGAGCGCCGTGCCCTCCACCGCCTGGGCGCTGCGGTTCATCCGGTCGATCAGGTTGGTCAGGGTGCGCCGGATCAGATAGCGCAGCGTGACCGCCACGGCCACGATCAGCAGGATCCGCAGACCGGTGCTCAGCCAGGTGGACCAGTTCTCCTCGACCCACCCCGCGGCGTTCCCGGCCTGCTCGGCGGCTTCCTCCAGCGAGCCGCCCGGCTCGGGTGACGGGGTTGCGGCCAAGAGGACGGACAGGTGCACGGCGGGGACCTCCAGAGGGACGACGGCTGACCGACAACACTAACGAAGCCGGGGGAGTGGATCGTTGCCGTCTTCGGAGGAGAGACAGGTCTCACCGGGGACATGTGTGCTGTGGCCGATCGCACAACGCGTGACGCCGCCCTGGTGAGACACCTCCGAGGAGCGCGGCGGACGCCCGCCGCGCCGGAGGGTGAGAAAAATCCTCTCGGCCCGTTACCCGTACGTGGTGGCGCTTCGACCAGGCATGAGGAGAGACTGAGATCGGATCGTCCCGGCGCGAGCCACGCGCCGCCGGCGTACAAGGAGGCATCCACCGTGCCGCACGTCCTGGTTCTCAACGCGTCGTACGAGCCGCTCGGCGTCGTACCGCTCCGCCGCGCGCTCGTCCTCGTCCTCGAAAACAAGGCGATCTGCCTCGAGGAGACCGGCGCCTTCCTGCACAGTGCCACCCGTGCCGTGCCCGCTCCCAGCGTGGTCCGGCTCAAGCGTTTCGTCCGGGTCCCCTACCGGGGGCCCGTTCCCCTGACGCGCCGGGCGCTGTTCGCCCGGGACGGAGGGCGCTGCATGTACTGCGGGGCCGCCGCGACCAGCGTCGACCACGTCATTCCGCGCAGCCGCGGTGGACAGCACGCCTGGGACAACGTGGTGGCCGCCTGCCGCCGCTGCAACCACGTCAAGGCCGACCGCCACCTCCCCGAGCTCGGCTGGCGGCTGCGGCACCAGCCGGCCCCGCCGACCGGCCTGGCCTGGCGGATCATCGGGACCGGACACCGCGACCCGCGCTGGCTGCCGTATCTGCAACCGTTCGGCGCGGACGACGTGATGGCCCGGATCGACGGCGTTTCCGCCTGAGACCGGGCCTTCGCCGTCTCCTCGGTCAAGGAGGTCACTCCGCGACCGCGTACGCCTCCACCGACCAGAGCGAGTAGCCGTACTGCGTCGCCCGCGCCTCGCCCTGCACCCGGATGAACCGGGTGTCCTTCGCGTCCATCCGCACCGACTCACGCCCGCCCCGGCCCTCCCGGACGGTCGCGGCGGTGCGCCAGGTGCGGCCGTCGGCGGAGGTCTGTATGCGGTAGGCGGAGGCGTACGCGTCCTGCCAGGACAGCACCACCTGTCCCAGCCGCACCGGCTGCTCCAGCTCGGCCTGCCACCACGCGCCGTCCTCCACCGGCGAGGACCACCGGGTCTCCGGATCGCCGTCCGAGGCGGCGGAGGCCGGGAAGTCCGGGGTCTCGTCGGCGGAGGAGGAGGCCGCGGCCGTACGCACCAGATCCGGGCCGCCGGTCCGCGGGAAGGCCCGCACGGTCAGCGTGGACTCCTGGCCGCCGAAGGTCAGCGGGACCTCGTACTCACCCGCCGGAGTGTCCGCCGGAACGGTGATGTCCACCGGCACTTCCGTACGGGATCCGCGCGGCACGGTCGTCTGCTTCGGGACCCGCACCTCGATGCCCTTGGGCGCCTTCGCGGTCAGCCTGCCCTTCACCTCGGCCGGACGCCGCCCGGCCAGCCGCGCCGCCACCCGCTGCGGCTCACCGCCGATCTCCGCGTCCGTCTCGCCGTGCGCCAGGTCGAGCACCGCGTCCGGCTCGTCCCCGAACCACGGCACCAGCGCGCGCAGCCGCGGAGCGCCCGCCGGGATCGCGGGCGACGGCGGCAGGCTGGGGCTCAGGTACGACGGAGGCGCGGTCCGGGCGGACTCGGGCACGGTGACCCGTACGGCATCGGCGCGCAGCCCCTTCGCGGCGGTCTGGGTCCAGCCGCTCGGCGACAGCCGGCCCAGCGCCCGCCAGCCTTCGCCCGGAACGTGGGCCTCCACGACCGCGCCGGCCAGATCCGGTCCCGGCTCGGCGAGCGCCGTCACGGCCTCCACCGGACGGGTCCGCTCCAGCCGCACCGTATAGCTGTGCGCGTCCTTGGTGACCCGGCCGGCCGCGCGGTCGACGCCGTTCCAGCCGTCGGCGGTCTTCTCGGCCCGGTCCAGGAACGGGTCGAGCACGCCCTTGCCGACGGTCGCCTTCTGCGCCGCTATCTCCTCACGCAGCGGCTCCAGCGCCAGCCGGCCCTGCCAGGCGCCCGCTCCGTCACCGGCCGCCTGGGCCTGGAGCAGGTCCACGGCCAGCTCGCCGGCGTGGCCGTAACGGGCCAGCTGCTCGGTCCACGGGCGCACCTCGTCGGCCAGGCGGCCGTCGGCGGGTGTGCCGAGCCGGTCGGGGGTCTGCCGCATCACGGTGAACGCCGCCCGCAGCTCACGCGCCGCCCGGTCGCGTACGGGCGCTGCGGCGGCCCGGGACTGCCAGAAGGTGGCGAACAAGGGCTGCAGATAGGCCGACTCCGCCGAGCCGAGCACCGAGTCCGCGCTGTTGCCCGCCAGCGCCGACAGCGCCTCCCGGGCCGACGCGTCGCCGCCCGCCAGATCGTCGATCGCCGCCCGCCAGGACTCGTCCGCGCGGTACCCCTTCGGGTTCCAGGCGAAGTCGGCGGCGGTGAAGAGCGGGATGCGCGAGGCGGACGCCTGCTCCATCGCGTTGGCCAGCAGCGCCGCCGAACCGCTCGCCACCGCCGGGTCCCGGCCGGTGTACGGCCCGAGGAAGATCCGGTCCTGGGCGTAGTCGTTGACCGGATAGTTGTCCATCGTCACCAGCGGATGGCGGAACGCGGCGCGCGCTCCGGCCAGCTCACGACCGGTGATCTTCTTCGGTACGACCCCGACGCCCGTCCAGGCCACCTGCACCCGGTCGTCCAGCTCGGCGGCGAGCGCCGTGCGGTAGTCGGTCTCGCCGTCCTGGTAGAACTCCGTCGGCAGCACCGAGAGCGGCGCCGCGTCCGGATGGCGCTCCTCCAGATGGCGCGCCACCGCACCGGCCACCTTCGCCTGCGCGCGGGCCGCCGCCTCCGGCCCGCTGCCGAACGTCTCCGCGTCCAGGTCGCAGTGCCACTCGCTGTAGCTGACGTCCTGGAACTGCAGCTGGAAGACCCGCACTCCCAGCGCCCACATCGCGTCGATCTTCTTCGTCAGCGCCCGGACGTCCTGGTCGGAGGCCATGCACATCGCCTGGCCCGGCGAGACCGCCCAGCCGAGCGTCACGTGCTCGGCTTCAGCCTTCCGCGCCAGTTCCCGGAAGTCGGCGCGCCGCTCGGCCGGGTACGGCTCACGCCACCGGGCCAGCCGGTAGGGGTCGTCGCCCGCCGCGTAGAGGTACCGGTTCTGCTTGGTGCGGCCCATGAAGGCGAGCTGCGCGAGCCGCTCCTCCTGGGTCCAGGGCTGCCCGTAGAACCCTTCCGCCATGCCGCGTACGGCCGTGCCCGGCCAGTCCCGCACCACGACCCCGGCCACGGCGCCGCCGCTCACCAGCTGCCGCAGGGTCTGGACCGCATGGAACAAGCCGTCCTCGCCGAGCCCGTCCAGCGCCACGGTGACGCGCCCGTCGACCTTGCCGGACGCGATCCGGTAGCCGCCGGTGGGCAGGTCGGCGCGGTCGGGAGCGCGCAGCGCCCGCAGCGCCTCGCCGGCGCCCGGGCCGCCGGCCCGGATCAGCGGTCCGCGGCCCGGCAGGCTCTCATGGACGGTCGTGACTCCAACGGCGCTCAGCAGCGAGCGGAGCTCCGCCACGGCGTACGGATCGGCGTCCGGCGCGACGACGACGGTGGCCTCGGTGGAGAGCGGCAGGGCCGGACCGGTGGTCCTGATGCTCTGCGGCCGCGGCCAGACGGCGGGCGGCTGCGCGTCGGCGGCGCGGTCGGGCGAGGAGGCGGGCGGTTTGCCGGGGTCGGCGGGAGCGGCTGTGGCGGCCGGCGCGAAGGGGCTCAGCAGCCCACCGATCACGGCGACGGCCACGGCCGTGGCCTGCCTTCTGCGCCCGAACCGCACGTCGCGCTCCCTCGAAAGGCCTGAGTGGAGTCCGAGCCCACCACCCGGGCGCGAGGGTGTCAATGCAGATGGCTGTTCTGTCGGATTTGCCGGGAATGGTGACGCCTTCGCGCCTGGTGGGACAGGTGTGGCTGATGGGAGTGGCTGAAAACGGTCCATACCTGTCGAGTGAGGGAACGGGGTGTGACCCAGAGCACGTTGGGCTCGTTGTCCGAAGGTGCACGCCGTCATGACGCCATGTATGACGGGTAGGTCACGTCCAGGTCTGCGCATGCCAGGTCTGGGTAGGTCCTCAGGGTCCTGTTCTCCACGGCCAGGAGGCCACCATGCCCGCATCCGCGCAGCTTCTGCTCTCCGCCCTCTCCAAACAGGTACCCGCCCAAGCCGATCCCGCACCTCTCACCAGCGGCCTTCCGCTCGCCGATGTCGCCCACCTGATCAGCGGGCCGCCGCTCGCCGATGTCTCCCTCCTGCTCGGTGAATCCTCGTTCGCCGATGCCGCACCGCTGACCAGCGAGCCGCCGCTCGCCGATGCCACCCCTCTCACGAGCGAGCCTCCGCTCGCCGCCGTCGCCCCTCTGACCAGCGAGCCGACCGCACCCGGCACCGCAGGGGGCATGGAGTTCCCAGGAGTCTGAATGGGCTTGTCCCGGCTCGCCGCACTGCACGGTGTCGCCACCTCCTACTCCCCGTCCCCGGATGTCACGGTGTCCGTCCCCGACGACACGGTCATCGCCGTGCTCGCCGCGCTGGGCGTGGACGCCGGCACGCCGGAGGACGTACGGAGGTCACTCGTCGCCGCGGAGTCCCGCTCGCGCCTGCTGCCGCCGACCGTGGTGGTCTGGGCCGGTGAGCCGCTGCCGCCCACGCTGACCGGACTGCCGCCCGGCTCGACCGTCAGGGTCGAGCCGGAGCCGGCGGCCGGGGACTTCGGCGCCGCGCTCGTCGGGGCCGGTTCCGCCGAGGCCGCCGGGCCCGCCGCTCCCGCCGGCTGGACCCAGCCTCCGTACGGGATCCACCGCCTCCACGTTCGTACGCCTGACCACCACGAGGCCACCGCCACCCTGGTCGTCGCTCCGGCCCGGGTCCCGCAGCCGCCCGAGCGGACCCACGGCTTCCTGGTCCAGCTCTACTCCCTGCTCTCCGCCCGTTCCTGGGGCATGGGCGACCTCGGTGACCTGGCCGACCTCGCCGTCTGGTCCGGGCGCACCCTCGGCTCCGGGTTCGTCCAGGTCAACCCGTTGCACGCGGCCGTCCCCGGGAAGCCCACCGACCCCTCGCCGTACCGCCCCTCCTCGCGCCGCTTTGCCGACCCCGTGCACCTGCGCGTCGAGTCGATCCCGGAGTACGGGCACATCCGCGACCGCACCACCCTGGAGGACCTCCACCAGGACGCCGCCGCGCTGAGCGAGGCCGTGCTCAACAAGGGCGCTCTGATCGACCGGGACGCCGTCTGGGAGCTGAAGCGGCAGGCTCTGGAGCTGATCGCCGAGGTCCCGCTCACCCCGGGCCGCCGCGCCGCCTACTGCGACTTCCTGGCCGAGCAGGGCCAGGCGCTGGAGGACCACGCCCTGTGGTGCGCGCTCGCCGAGGTGCACGGCCCCGACTGGCACTCCTGGCCCGAGCCGCTGCGCGACCCCCGCTCGCCGGCGACCGCCCGCGCCCGCTCCGGGCTGCTGGACCGGGTCGACCTCCACTGCCGCCTCGCCTGGCTCACCGCCACCCAGCTCGCCGACGCCCAGCGGGCCGCCGAGGACGCCGGGATGGAGATCGGGATCGTCCACGACCTGGCCGTCGGCGTGCATCCGGCGGGCGCCGACACCTGGGCCCAGCAGGACGCCTTCGCCCACGGCATGTCCGTCGGCGCGCCGCCGGACGCCTTCAACGCGCGCGGCCAGGACTGGGGCCTGCCGCCCTGGCGCCCCGATGTCCTCGCCACCACCGGTTACGCCGCCTTCCGGGGCCTGCTGCGCGGCCTGCTGGCCCACGCCGGCGCGCTGCGCATCGACCACGTCATGGGCCTCTTCCGGCTCTGGTGGGTGCCGGAGGGGAGACCGCCGACCGATGGCACGTACGTCGCG
Organism: Streptomyces sp. NPDC006174; assembly: GCF_040614075.1. Classification (NCBI taxonomy): domain Bacteria; kingdom Bacillati; phylum Actinomycetota; class Actinomycetes; order Kitasatosporales; family Streptomycetaceae; genus Streptomyces; species Streptomyces sp. NPDC006174. Next base: position 61,744 of record NZ_JBEXTJ010000005.1, read on the forward strand.
TACGACGCCGAGGCGATGCTCGCCGTCCTCGTCCTGGAGGCCCACCGCGCCGGTTCCGCCGTCGTCGGCGAGGACCTCGGCACCGTCGAGCCCGGCGTCCGCGAGGCGCTCGCCCGGCGCGGCGTGCTCGGCACCTCCGTGCTCTGGTTCGAGCGTGACTGGGACGGCGACGGCCGCCCGCTCGCTCCCGAGAAGTGGCGGCGCGACTGCCTCGCCACCGCCACCACCCACGACCTGCCCTCCACCGCCGCCCGGCTGACCGGCGACCATGTGACGCTCCGCCACCGCCTCGGCCTGCTCACCCGCCCGCTGGAGGAGGAGCTCACCGAGGACGTCACCTCCACCGCCGAGTGGCTGGCCCTCCTCGCCAGGCTGCGGATGCTGCCCGAAGGCGACGGCAACGAGGAGGCGGCCGTCCGCGCGGTCCACCGCTTCCTGCGCGCCACCCCCGCCCGGATGACCGGCATCTGGCTCCCGGACACCGTCGGCGACCGCCGCCCGCAGAACCTCCCCGGCACCTGGGACCAGTACCCCAACTGGCGGCTGCCGATCGCCGATCCGGACGGCCATCCCGTCACCCTGGAGGAGATCACCGCCTCGCCGCGGCTGCACGGTCTGATGGAGGTCCTGCGGCCCGCGAAGGCCCGTACGGCACCCCCGGGCGCGCGCCTCGGCTAGCCGTTCGCTACGTTGGCACCGTGGACAAGAAGAACGCTATGCGCGCCGGCGTCGTTGCGGCCGGGACGACGCTGATGATGCTGCTCATGTCGGCCCCGGCTCTCGCGTACACGCGCGACGACGGTGACGACCCGGGTCCGGGCCTCAGCGCGATGGAGACCATCGGCCTCTACGTCATCGCGCCCATCGGCCTTTTCCTGTTGATCACGGCCCTGGTCATGGTCCTGGACAAGTCCAAGAAGCAGGTCTGACCCGCACCCGTACGCAGGATGCGCCGCCGGTAGGAGCTACCGCGCGGCGCATCGGCGTGTCCGGCACCGGACGGCTCACCGGTAGGTTGCGGCCATGACCGAGTGGGACGTCAAGAAGCTCCGGATCCTGCGCACCCTGCGCGACCACGGCACGGTCACGGCGACCGCCGAGGCGCTCCTGATGACCCCCTCCGCCGTCTCCCAGCAGCTCACCAACCTGGCCAAGCAGCTCGGCGTGGAGCTCCTGGAGCCGCAGGGCCGCCGCGTCCGCCTCACCGACGCCGCCCACCTCGTCCTGCGCCACGCCGAGGCGGTCTTCGCCCAGCTGGAGCGGGCGGACGCCGAACTCACCGGCTATCTGCGCGGCGAGGCCGGCGAGGTCAGGGTCGCCGCGTTCTCCACCGCCGTGCCCGCTCTCGTCGTCCCCGCCGTGCGGCTCCTGCGCGCGGAGGAGCGTCCAGGACCCGACGTACGCGTACGGGAGGCCGAGGCGGCACAGGCGTACGAGCTGCTCACCGCGGGCGAGGTGGATCTGGCCCTCTCGCTGGCCGCGCACGCCCCGACCGCCCGCGACCCGCGCTTCACTCTCTTCCCGCTGCTGGCCGACCCGCTGGACGTGGCGCTCCCGGCCGGCCACCCGCTGGCCGACGCGCCCGCGCTGCGTCTCGCGGACCTGGCCGCCGACCGCTGGATCTTCGGCGGCTCCGGCCCCTGGTCCGAGATCACCACGGCCGCCTGCGAGGCGGCGGGCTTCGTCCCCGAGCAGGCCCACAGCGCCGCCGGCTGGACCGCGATCCTCGCCTTGGTCGAAGCGGGCATGGGCATCGCGCTCGTCCCTCGGATGGCCTCCCGCGAACAGCGCCGCGAAGGCGTGGTGATGCGGGTCCTGGAGGCGGACCAGCCGCGCCGCCATGTGGTGGCGGCGGTCCGGCACGGCGCGGAGAGCGGCCCGGCGGCGGCCCGGGTCCTCACAGCGCTGACGGCTGTCGCCACATCGTTCAGCTGAACTGAACAGTGTCTGCGAAAACTTTCGATGGACCTGACGGTTCCGGTAGCGCGAAGGTAAGCACATGACCTTCGACGCGAGCGAGACCACATTCCAGAACTCCGACACCGATCCCCACGCCAACGACGCCGCGCCCTACGGCGGCGGCGACCCGTACGCCGACTACCGCGAGGCCGGCGACCTCCCCTTCACCGAGCTGGTCGACCTCGCCGACCGCCGTCTCGGCGCCGGTGTGATCGCCGCCAACGACGAGTTCTTCGCCGAACGCGAGAACCTCCTCCTGCGCGAGCGCGCCGTCTTCGACCCCGAGCACTTCGGCCACAAGGGCAAGATCATGGACGGCTGGGAGACCCGCCGCCGCCGTGGCGCCGACGCCGAGAGCCCTTTCCCGGCCCCCGAGGACCACGACTGGGCGATCGTCCGCCTCGGCGCGCCCGGCATCGTGCGCGGCCTGATCGTGGACACCGCGCACTTCCGCGGCAACTACCCGCAGCGCGTATCGGTGCAGGCCGCCGCCGTCGAAGGCGCCCCGAGCCCGGAGGAGCTGCTCGCCGACGACGTGAAGTGGGAGGAGATCCTTCCGCCCACGCCCGTGCGCGGCCACGCGGCCAACGCCTTCGAGATCACCGGCGGCCGCCGCTACACCCACCTCCGCCTCTGCCAGCACCCCGACGGCGGCATAGCCCGCCTCCGCGTGCACGGCGAGGTCGTCCCGGACCCGGCCTGGATCGCCGCGCTCGGCACCGTCGACCTGATCTCGGTGCTCAACGGCGGTACGTACGAGGACGCCTCCGACCGCTTCTACTCCTCACCGACCCAGATCATCCTGCCGGGCACCTCCCGCAAGATGGACGACGGCTGGGAGAACCGCCGCCGCCGGGTCCGCGACACCAACGACTGGGTCCGCTTCCGCCTTCCGGCCCAAGGTGCGGTCCGCGCGGTCGAGATCGACACCGCCTACCTCAAGGGCAACTCCGCCGGCTGGATCGCCCTTCAGGGCCGCAACGGCGAGAGCGGCGAGTGGTTCGAGATCATCCCGCGCACCCGCCTCCAGCCCGACACCCTCCACCGCTTCGTGCTCCGCGCCCAGGCCGTCGTCACCCACGTCCGCCTCGACGCCTTCCCGGACGGCGGCGTGGCCCGGATGCGGCTGCACGGCGGTTTCACGGAGTCCGGCACGGCCGAGCTGACCCGCCGCTACGAGGAGTCCGGCGCGTAGCCCGCTCAGTTTCCGCCCGGCGGACGGCTGCGCTTCTGCGCCCGCCCGCCGGGCGGTCTCCAACGGACCGCGGTTCAGGCCACGTACGCGGAGAACCGCAGGGTCGTGGCCAGCACCAGCCAGGTGCCCCACGCGAACGCGCTGTTCACGGCGGAGCAGAACATCTCGCCGGTGCAGTCGGTCGGCCGGTCCTGCCAGGCGTGGACGGTCAGGGAGTGGAAGCCGAGGGAGCGGGAGAAGGCGAACCGGATATGCATGCCCCGGCCCAGCTGGTGGCCCGGCAGCGTGTTGATCTGGAAGAAGTCGTTCCCGATGTACTCGACCTCCACCGGATTGCCGCCCAGCAGCTCGCAGCGGGCCCCGGCCCGGATCCGGCTCGGGCAGCCGCCGCTGACCGGGAAGAGCCAGAAGTGGTCCGTCAGCTGTTCGCGGACGTCGGCCGCCTCCGTGAAGGGATGCGGCCCGAGGCCGTACCCGTACGTGTAGAGGTCGTGGCAGCCCGCCGGACCCGTGCGGCAGTCCGCGCGCGAAGGCTCGGCGGCCGGGCCCGTCAGCAGGCCCGCGCACAGGGCCAGCGCGACCGGCACGGCGGCGAAGCCGGGCATCCGAACCCTCCCCTGGCCTGCGACCGAAGCTCTTGCGACGACCCTTCGGACCGTAGGCCACGGGAGACCACCTCGCGCGCGGACGTACGTCAAACGCGCGGGCGTACGCCGAGACGACACAAGAGACACCGGCGTACGTCAAGGGGGCGCCCCTCCGCCGCAGCGGAAAGGACGCCCCCGGGGCCGTACGAACTACGCGGTGGCTGCCGCCGCGTCCGCCGCCTGGGCCCTCAGCGCGCGCTCCACGCCCGACCGCGACTCCGAGATCAGCCGGCGCAGCGCCGCGCTCGGCTCGGCCGAGGCCAGCCACGCGTCGGTGGCGTCCAGCGTCTCCTGCGAGACCTGGAGCGTCGGGTAGAGGCCGACCGCGACCTGCTGGGCCATCTCGTGGCTGCGCGAGTCCCAGACGTCCTTCACCACGGCGAAGAACTTCTCCGTGTACGGGGCCAGCAGCTCGCGCTGGTCCGGCTGCACGAAGCCGCCGATGACCGCCTCCTGGACCGCGTTGGGCAGCTTGTCGTCCTCCACGACCGAGGCCCACGCCTGCGCCTTGGCCTCCTCCGAGGGCTGCGAGGCCCGCGCGAAGGCCGCGTGGCGCTCGCCCGCCGCCGTCCGGTCGCGCTCGTACTCGGCGGCGATCTCCTCCGCGTCCAGCAGGCCGACGGCCGCCAGCCGCTGCACGAACGACCAGCGGAGCTCGGTGTCGACGGTCAGGCCCTCGATCGACTCCGTGCCGTCCAGCAGCGACTGCAGCAGATCCAGCTGCTGCGGGTTGCGGGCAGTGGCCGCGAAGGCACGGGCCCACGCCAGCTGGTGGTCGCTGCCCGGCTCCGCCGCACGCAGGTGCGCCAGCGTCGCCTCCGTCCACTGGTTGAGCGCCGCCTGGCGGGTCTGCGGGGCCGCGTACAGGTCCAGGGCCGTCTTCAGCTGGCGGTGCAGCGACTGGACGACGCCGATGTCCGACTCCTTGCCGATGCCCGAGAGCACCAGCGAGAGGTAGTCCCGCGTCGCCAGCTCGCCGTCACGCGTCATGTCCCAGGCGGAGGCCCAGCACAGCGCGCGCGGCAGCGACTCGGCGAAGTCGCCGAGGTGCTCGGTGACGACCCGCAGCGACTCCTCGTCGAGGCGGACCTTCGCGTACGAGAGGTCGTCGTCGTTGAGGAGGATGACGGCCGGGCGGGCGGTGTTCTCCGGGAACGGCACGGTGGTGCGCTCGCCGTCGACGTCCAGCTCGATCCGGTCCGTCCGGACGAGCTTGCCGTCCGCGTTCAGGTCGTAGCAGCCGACCGCGATCCGGTGCGGACGCAGCGTCGGCTCGCCCTTGGCGCCGGCGGGCAGCGCCGGAGCCTCCTGGAGGACGGTGAAGGAGGTGACGTGACCGTTCTCGTCGGTCTCGATCTCCGGGCGCAGGATGTTGATCCCGGCCGTCTCCAGCCACGCCTTCGACCAGGTCTTCAGGTCACGGCCGGAGGTCTTCTCCAGCGCGCCCAGCAGGTCGGAGAGGCGCGTGTTGCCGAAGGCGTGCGCCTTGAAGTACGCCTGCACGCCCTGGAAGAACGCGTCCTCGCCGACGTACGCCACGAGCTGCTTGAGCACGGACGCGCCCTTGGCGTACGTGATGCCGTCGAAGTTGACGATGACGTCGTCCAGGTCCCCGATGTCCGCCATGATCGGGTGCGTGGAGGGCAGCTGGTCCTGCCGGTACGCCCAGGTCTTCATGGAGTTGGCGAACGTGGTCCAGGAGTGCGGCCACTTCGAGTCCTCGGCGTCCGCCTGGCAGGCGATCGAGGTGAAGGTCGCGAACGACTCGTTGAGCCAGAGGTCGTTCCACCACTCCATCGTGACGAGGTCGCCGAACCACATGTGGGCCAGCTCGTGCAGGATCGTCTCGGCCCGCACCTCGTACGCCGCGTCCGTCACCTTGGAGCGGAAGACGTACTGGTCGCGGATGGTGACCGCGCCCGCGTTCTCCATCGCGCCGGCGTTGAACTCCGGGACGAAGAGCTGGTCGTACTTGGCGAACGGGTACGCGTAGTCGAACTTCTCCTGGAACCAGGCGAAGCCCTGCCGGGTGACGTCGAAGAGGTCCTCCGCGTCCAGGTACTCGGCGAGCGAGGGGCGGCAGTAGATGCCGAGCGGGACGGACTGGCCGTCCTTCTCGTACGTGCTGTGCACCGAGTGGTACGGGCCGACGATCAGCGCCGTGATGTACGTGGAGATGCGCGGCGTCGGCTCGAACGTCCAGACGTCGTCCTTCGGCTCGGGCGTCGGCGAGTTCGAGATGACCGTCCAGCCGGACGGGGCCTTCACGGTGAACTGGAAGGTCGCCTTCAGGTCCGGCTGCTCGAAGGAGGCGAAGACGCGGCGGGCGTCCGGCACCTCGAACTGGGTGTAGAGGTAGGCCTGCTCGTCGACCGGGTCGACGAACCGGTGCAGTCCCTCACCGCTGTTGGTGTACGCGCAGTCCGCGACGACCTTCAGCTCGTTGGCGCCCTCGCGCAGCCCGGCCAGGGCGATCCGGGAGTCGCGGAACACGGCGGCGACGTCCAGTGCCTCACCGTTGAGCACGGCCTCGTGGACGGCGGGGGCGACCAGGTCGATGAAGGTCTCCGCACCCGCCTCCGCGGAGTCGAAGCGCACGGTGGTCACGGACCGGTAGGTGCCGCCCTCCTGCGCTCCGGAGAGGTCGAGATCGATCTCGTACGCGTCCACGGTCAGCAGGCGCGCCCGCTCCTGTGCCTCTTCGCGGGTCAGATTCGTGCCAGGCACGCGGTCATCTCCTAGGTGTGCGACTTGATATGCGACGTTTCCGTCATCCTTCCATGGGCCGTGCTCTCAGCGCGATGTCCGTTTTCCGCCGGACGCGAAGGGCTCCGGGGGACAGGCTCGAACCATGACCGGATACGAGCCCCGCCCCATCACACCAGAGGCCCTCGCCGAGCTCCGCACCACTGACGACGCCGGCCGCCCCTGCGCCCCGTACACGGAGACGGGGGCCGGCGCCCCGCTCCGCTGCTGCCTGCGCGGCAGCGAACCGGGCGAGCGCGTCGCGCTGGTCTCCTACGCCCCGCTGCGCCGCTGGGCGGCCGGGACCGGCGCGAGCCCGGGGGCGTACGACGAACAGGGCCCGGTCTTCATCCACGCCGAGAAGTGCGCGGGCCCGGACCTGAGGCGCCCCGGCTACCCCTTCTCGCGCCCCGGCGCACTCCGCACGCTCCGCCGCTACGACGCGCGCGGGCACATCGTCGGCGGCCGGCTGCTGGAGATCCCGGCCGAGGCGGAGAAGGGCTTCGACGCGGCCTTCGAGGAGGCGTTCGCGGACCCGGAGGTGGCGCTGGTGCAGGTACGGGCGGTGGAGTACGGGTGTCTCCACTTCGAGGTGCGGCGGGCCTGAGGCACGCACGCGAAAGGGCGGCCACCGGTGCACTCGGTGGCCGCCCTTTCCGCGTACGCGTGCGCATACAAGGGCCGCGCGTCAGCCCTTCAGCTCGGCCGCCACCAGCTCCGCGATCTGGACGGCGTTCAGCGCGGCGCCCTTGCGGAGGTTGTCGTTGGAGACGAAGAGCGCGAGGCCGTTGTCCACGGTCTCGTCGACCCGGATGCGGCCCACGAAGGAGGCGTCCTTGCCGGCCGCCTGGAGCGGGGTCGGGATCTCCGAGAGCTCGACGCCCTCGGCGTCCTTGAGCAGCTCGTAGGCGCGCTCGACGCCGATCGGACGGGCGAAGCGGGCGTTGATCTGGAGCGAGTGGCCGGAGAAGACCGGGACCCGGACACAGGTGCCGGAGACCTTCAGCTCCGGGATCTCCAGGATCTTGCGGGACTCGTTGCGGAGCTTCTGCTCCTCGTCCGTCTCGAACGAGCCGTCGTCCACGATCGAGCCGGCCAGCGGCAGCACGTTGAAGGCGATCGGGCGCTTGTAGACGGCCGGCTCCGGGAAGTCCACGGCCTCGCCGTCGTGCGCCAGCTTCTCGGCGTCGGCGACGACCTTGGAGGCCTGGCCGTGCAGCTCGGCGACGCCGGCCACACCGGAGCCGGAGACCGCCTGGTACGTGGCGACGGTCAGCGCTTCGAGGCCGGCCTCGGCGTGCAGCGGGCGCAGCACGGGCATCGCGGCCATCGTGGTGCAGTTCGGGTTGGCGATGATCCCCTTGGGCCGTACGCGGGCGGCGTGCGGGTTGACCTCGGAGACGACGAGCGGGACCTCGGGGTCCTTGCGCCAGGCGGAGGAGTTGTCGATCACCACGGCGCCCTGGGCGGCGACCTTCTCGGCCAGCGCCTTGGAGGTCGCGCCGCCGGCGGAGAACAGCACGATGTCCAGGCCGGTGTAGTCGGCGGTGGAGGCGTCCTCGACGGTGACGGCGGAGCCCTGGAAGTCGATCGTGGAGCCCGCGGACCGGGCGGAGGCGAAGAGCCGCAGCTCGTCGACCGGGAAGTCCCGCTCGGCCAGGATCCTGAGCATGACTGTGCCGACCTGACCGGTGGCGCCGACGATTCCGACCTTCACTGGGACTCCTCTGTACGTGAGCACGTGGGCTGGACGTGCGCGCGGCCCGTTTGCCGCTCCATCATGCGTATGACCGGGCACAGCTTGTCCAATCCATTGTCCGACCTGCGGACTCTCCGCGCGAGGACCGCAGAATCCGCATCGGCCGTGTGCGCCAAGGGGAAGATCTGCGGCCCGGGCCGCCGCCTGTGACGAGGAACACGCACAGCGGGGCGGGTGCTCATGGAGAGCGCCCGCCCCGCTGCTGTTCGTACGGTGTCCGTTACGGCGTGACCTTCTCGATCACGACGCTTCCGGTGCCCGCGGCGGTGCCGCGCGCGTTGACCAGCTGGACCTCACCGAAGAACTGGCGGCCCTCCGGAGCCGCACCGGCGACCACGACCTCGGCGCCGACCTGCGCCGAGGCGCCGTTCGCCAGGCTGTAGGTCTTCGCCGCGTCGACCTTCAGGGTGCCGAGCGAGGCCGCGTAGTACACGTCGCGGTAGTCGTACGTGGTCGACCCGGACGGAACCGAGTAGCCCTCGACGATGACCGTGTACGTACCGGCGGCCGGGTTGGCCAGGCTGACCCTCTCCTCGGAGCCGGCGGTGGTGCCGCTGCCGACCTGCGTGGCGCCCCGGAAGACGTACAGGTCGAGGTCGGCGTTGGCGTCCGACGTACCGCCGATGGCGATGTCGAGCTTCTCGACGCCGGCACCGATGGTGACCGTGGACTGCTGGGTCTGGCCCGTGGAGATCGTCGGCTCGGCCACCTTGGCCGAGCCCAGCGAGCCGCCCTTGAGCTTGCCCTCAAGAGCCGCCGCGCCGTTGGTGACCTTCCAGTTCACCGCGGCCGGAGCGCCGATCTTCGCCTCGGCGATGGTCTGCACCGCCGGGTCGAAGGTGGCACCGAGGATCGAGACGTCCAGCTTGAACGGGTTGTCCAGCAGCGGCGACGTACGGCGCGACTCGACCTCGATCTCCCAGACGCCGGGGAACGGGTCCTTGTAGGACCGCACGTCCGGACGGCAGGTGTTGGCCGGGTTCTCGTAGTTCGGGTAGCAGTTGACCGTGGAGGTCGGGTCGACCGGCGTCCCGTACGGGTGCAGGGCGATGAACCGGGTCTGGCTGCCCGAGCGCAGCGCGCTGAGGGCGACCTCAAGGGTCTTGGCGCCCTGCGGCACGTTGACGAAGTACGAGGTGGTGCCGTTGCGCTGGACCGAGCTCGACGACTTGAACGCGTAGGCGGGGCCGCCCAGCTCGTTGGCGACGACGACCGTGGAGAGGACCTGGTGGTCGATCCCCTTGGTCTTTTTGTCGTCCAGCTCCAGGATGGCGCTGTGCACGCCTGCCTTCTTGGCCTTCGCCGTGACCTTCAGCTTCACCGGGGTGTCGAGCGGCAGCGAGACGTACTCGGGGCTGCTCAGCCTGAAGGTGCCGTCGTTGTTCTTCCACGACAGCTTGTGCTGGACGTTGCGGTCCGGACCGGTCGTGCGGGTGACGGTGATCTCGTAGACCTTCGTCTCGCCGACCTTGAGGCCGCCCTCACGGTCGTAGAGGCCGGTGCCGAAGCCCGGGTCCTTGAGCGCGAAGTCGATCGCGGTGTCGACCGGGGCCTTCACCTTGTACTCGTGCGCCGGGTTGCCCTTCTTGGTGATGAGCTTCCAGGCACCGACGATGTCGATCAGACCGGAACCCTGGGCGTGCGCGGGCACGTCCTTGACGTGGGTCGCCGAGCTGGTCAGCGCCACACGGAGGTCGGCCGGAGGCAGCTCCAGGTCCTTCTGCTTCGCGGCGGAGAGCAGCAGGGCCGCCGCACCGGCGGCCTGCGGCGAGGCCATCGAGGTGCCCTGGAGCATCGAGTAGCCGGGCGGCAGGGCGTAGCCCGCCTCCTTGACCGGACCGCCCTCGGACCAGGTCTGCGTGGTGTTGATCGACGCACCCGGGGCCGAGATGGTCGGCGTGAAGCCGCCGTCCTCACGCGGACCGCGCGAGGAGAAGGGGAGCAGGTCGTACTTCTTGGTGACGTTGGAACCGTAGTTCGCGGCCCACGTCTCCTTGGAGATCGACGCGCCCACCGAGATGACGTGGTCGGCCAGGGCCGGGTCACCGATGGTGTTGAGGCCCGGGCCGCTGTTGCCGGCCGAGATGACGAGCTGGACGCCGTAGATGTCGACGAGGCGCTTGTAGAGCTCGGCGCGGGCGTTGTTGCCGTCGTTCAGCGGCGGCAGGCCGCCGATCGACATGTTGACGATGTCGACACCACGGTTGACGACGAGGTCGATCATGCCCTCGGTCAGCGCGATGTTGGTGCAGCCGCCGGACCAGGTGCAGGCGCGCGAGGAGACGACCTTGGCGCCGGGCGCCGCGCCGTTCATCTTGCCGCCGAACAGGCCGTTGGCCGCGGTGATGCCCGCGACGTGCGTCCCGTGCGAGCCCTCGATCACGCCGATGCTGACGTAGTCGGCCTTGGCGCCGGCCGCGTTGTAGACCACGTTCTTACGGGTCTCGACGACGAACGGGATGCGCTCGACCACCTTGGTGGCCGGGTTGTCCTCACCGAAGTACGCGACCTGGAACTTGTCCTTGTACGGCTTGAGGGCCGTGTCGTCGGAGAAGTCCGCGTTCTCGTTCAGGTCCACCCGGACGGTGCCCTTGACCGCGTCGTACAGCACGCCCCACACGTCGGTGGTGTCACCGTCGCGGTTGAGGTCGCCCGCCATGTCGCCGCCGGTGGTGGCCGACTCGGCGAAGGTGGTGAACTTGTAGCTGCCGGCCGGAGCCGAGTACGTCTTGCCGCCGGACGTGAACGTCGGGCCGGTGACGGTCTCGGACATCCGCAGCCAGGTGCCGTCGCCGTCGTTCACCGGGTCGGTGGCGGTGACCCAGTCGACGATCTTGCGCTCGCCGGTGGTGGTCTTCTTCAGGGCCGGGTGGCCGAGGTCGACACCGGAGTCCAGGACACCGATGGTGATCCCGCGGCCGTCGGCCCTCGGGTTCTTCTCGACGAACTCGACCGCACCCGTCTCGAAGGAGGGGTTGTACGGGTTGGCGGCCGGCGTGTTCTTGCCCGGCGCCGGGTAACTGCCCGTGGCCTTCAGCTGCTTGGCCCCCGCGGCCCGGTCGCCCGAGGGCGTCGGGTCGTCCAGCTTGATCTCCTGCTTGAGATCGATGCCGAGGACGGACGTGAGCTTGGACGCCGCCTCGATGGTGGCCTCGGCGGTGCCGGTCGGCACCGTCGCCCGGACGTAGCCGAGCTTGTCGTAGGTCTGGCCGAGCACGGAGCCCTTGACGGCGTCCAGCTGCTCGGTGACCTGCTCGGTCGCCCCCGGGGTGGTGGCGATCATCATCGTGACGTTCTTCTCGCCCTTGGCCTCGGCCTTCGCCAGAACTTCGGCGTCGGCCGTGCCGAGCTTGTCGCCCCGGTCGCTCGTGGCGGCCGGTTTGACGGGTGCCGGTGCCGGGTCGTCGACGGCGAACACCGGCGCGGCGCCGGCGGCCGCGAGAGCGGCAGCCAGGCCGGCAGCGGCCGCTATGCGCGCGGCGCGTCTCGTCCCGGGTATGGAGCTGGGGGATTCCTTGGTCATCAGCATCCCTGTAATTGAAAGAGAGAGTCCGGAATTCGGTACCGGATGACCGCTCAGCCTGTCGTAAATGACAGGGCTTTGTGGAGAGTTGACGGAGACGAGACAGGTACATGGCATAGATCCGCCACCGGGGACGATGCGTCACACGGGATGAATGAGGCCAAAGTGCCTATTGGAATTGATCATTCCGCCTCTGCGGTCCGGACCACGGCCTGTGTGGTCCGGACCAGTGGCAGCGGCGCCACCTCGTGCGCCGCTCACCGCGGCAGCACCACCAGATACGCCGCCGGCTCCCGGTCGTCCGCCGCCATCAGTGCCGTACGCACCACCGTGGCCTGCTGTTCCGCCGCCTCGCGCAGCTTCCGCGGGGTGAGGTGGACGACCGTGACCCCGAGCCGCTCCAGCCGCTCCCGCTTGGCGGCGTACGCGGACCACTGCGGGTCCTCCGCACGCCCCGGCCCCCGGTTCCCGCCGCGCCACCCCGCCTCCGGCGCACCGAACCGCGGCGCCCGGGTGTCCAGTTCGACGGCGACGGCGAGATCCGGCCAGTACGCGTCGACCCCGCCCAGCTCCGGCCCGCCCGGCAGCCGCAGCTCCACGTTCCACAGCGGTTCCGGCAGTCCGTGCTCGCGCACCATCGCGTACAGCCGCTCCTCCGCCACCGCCCGTCCCGCGGCCAGCAGCGCGTCCACCGCACCGGCCACCGCCGGCCGTCCCAGCACCTCGGCCGCGCTCAGCTCCCGCACCACGGCGGCCGGTTCGCTGTGCCCGGCCCGTACGGCCTCGGTCAGCAGCCGGGTCACCTCCGCCGCCTCGCTCAGCCCCGCCACCGCGTCCGCCAGCGCCCGCTCCACCGGGGCGACGGGCACTTCGGCCAGCAGCACCGGCTCCGGCAGCGCGGCGGTGGCCCGCACCACCTCCACGAACCGGGACGAGCGCAGCCGCCGGGTGCGCGGCACCAGGACGTCGATCCGGTGCAGTGCCTCCAGCGCCGGCGCCGCGGCGAAGCCGTACAGCGCGAGCGCCGCGAGCCCGGTCACCATCGCCTCGCCGAACCCCGCGTCCGAGGACTCCGGAGGCGTGCGCCGGGAGGAGACCGGCGGGCGTCCGGCGTACAGCAGGGCGCCGTGCAGCCGCTCCCGGCCGCCGGGCGGGCCCGGGTGGAGCAGGTAGACGCCGGGGAGCAGGTGCTGCCAGGGGCCGCCGGGCAGGCAGTGCGCGGACGTCTGCGCGGCGGAGACGCCGCGCGCGCGGAGCTGAGCGGCGGAGAGGACGCGGTGCGCCACGTCGGGGAGGTGGTGCGGAGGGCGGCAGAACAGGGGAGAGAGGGGTGACAGGGGAGGCAGCGGGGTGTTCTGGGTCATGGCCGATGATTTCCCGCCAGCTCAGGGTCCCTTAACCCCTGTTACAGAGCCGTCGACAATTGCGGACAACACCGCCCTAAAGTAAGGATGTTCGACATCCGAAAAGGGCTGTCGCGCCGGAATTGGCCAGGGGGCGCGTTGGGACGGGTGTGCGAGCGCCACTTTCGCGCCGCGCACACACCCGTCCCGCGCGCCCCCTGAACCGGCCTCTCTCTTATGCTCGCGCGTCGCACTCCTGGCCGCGCAGGACCCGCGCCAGGTCGTCGCGGGCTTCCAGGACCAGCCGGCGCAGCGCCGGAGCGGCCTCCGCGTGCCCGGTCAGCCAGGCGTCGGTCGCCGCGAGGGTCTCCGGGCTGTCCTGGAGCGCCGGGAAGAGGCCCTTCACCACATGCATGCCGATCTGGATGGACCGCTCCGCCCAGACCCGCTCGATCGCCGCGAAGTACCGGTCCGCGTACGGGGCCAGCAGCTCCCGCTGCGAGGGCTGCTCGAAGCCCGCGATCGTCGCCTCGACCAGCGCGTTGGAGAGCTTGTCCGACTCCACGACCGCCGCCCACGCCTGCGCCTTGACCGCCTCCGAGGGACGCGAGGCCAGGCACCGTACGTGGTGGCGCTTGCCGGACGCCGTGTCGTCCCGGGCCAGTTCGGCGTCGATCGCCGCCTCGTTCGCCACGCCGTGCGAGGCGAGCGGCGAGAGGAAGGCCCAGCGCAGCTCCTGGTCGACCTCCAGGCCGTCGATCCGGGCCGTACCCTCCAGGAGCCCGCCCAGCAGCTGGAAGTCCGCCTCGGAGCCCGCCACGGCCGCGAAGAACCGGGCCCACGTCAGCTGGTGCTGGCTGCCCGGCTCGGCGGCGCGCAGCTCGCGCAGTGCGCCCTCGGCCAGCGCCCGGCCGCCTTCCTCGCGCCAGGCGGGAGCGGCGTAGTTCACCAGCGCCGACTGCGCCCAGGCGTGCAGCATCTGCAGGACGCCGATGTCGCTCTCGCGACCGGCGTGCGCCAGCACCAGCGCGACGAAGTCGCGGGCGGGCAGCAGTGCGTCCCGGGTGAGGTTCCACAGCGCCGACCAGCACAGGGCACGGGCCAGCGGGTCGGTGATGTCTCCCAGGTGGTCGCGGAGCGTGGCCGTCGAACCTTCGTCGAAGCGGACCTTGCAGTACGTGAGGTCGTCGTCGTTGACCAGGATCAGGTCGGGCCGCTCGGAACCGGCCAGCTCCTTCACCACCGTGCGCTCGCCGGCCACATCCACCTCGGCCCGCGTGTACCGCGTCAGCTCACCCTGAGGCGTACGCCGGTACAGGCCGACCGCGACCCGGTGCGGGCGCAGCTCCGGATGGGATGCGGCGGCCTCCTGTACGACGACGAGTTCCGTCAACGTGCCGGCCTCGTCGTAGGTCGCGACGGGCGTCAGCACGTTGACGCCGGCCGTCTGCAGCCAGGAGCGCGACCAGGCCGTCATATCGCGGCCGGAGGTCTCCGCCAGCACCGAAAGAAGGTCACCGAGACGCGTGTTGCCGTACGCGTGACTCTTGAAGTAGCGCCGCGCGCCTTCGAGGAAGGCGTCACGTCCCACGTACGCGACGAGCTGCTTCAGTACGGAGGCGCCCTTGGCGTACGTGATGCCGTCGAAGTTCAGCTTGGCGTCCTCCAGGTCACGGATGTCGGCCGTGACCGGGTGCGTGGAGGGCAGCTGGTCGGCGCGGTAGGCCCACGCCTTGCGGTTGTTGGCGAAGGTGATCCAGCCGTTGGTGAAGCGGGTCGCCTCCACCATCGAGAAGGAGCCCATGAAGTCCGCGAAGGACTCCTTCAGCCACAGGTCGTCCCACCACTCCATGGTGACCAGGTCGCCGAACCACATGTGCGCCATCTCGTGCAGGATGACGTTCGCGCGCCGCTCGTAGGCCGCCGAGGTGACCTTGCCGCGGAAGATGTACTCCTCGCGGAAGGTGACCATGCCCGGGTTCTCCATGGCCCCGAGGTTGTACTCCGGCACGAAGGCCTGGTCGTACTTGCCGAAGGGGTACGGGTAGTCGAAGTTGTCGTGGAAGAAGTCCAGGCCCTGCTTGGTGACCAGGAAGACGTCGTCCGCGTCGAAGTGCTTGGCGAGCCCCTTGCGGCACATCGCGCCGAGCGGGATCTCCAGGGTGGTGCCGTCGTCGAACGTCCGGCTGTAGTGGTCGGTCACATAGTGGTACGGACCGGCGACGACGGCCGTGATGTACGTGGAGATCGGCTTGGTCTCCGCGAACCGCCACACCCCGCCCTCGTGCGACTCCTCGGCCCCGTTGGACCAGACCCGCCAGCCGTCCGGCGCTGTCACCTGGAAGCGGTAGGGCGCCTTGAGGTCCGGCTGTTCGAAGTTGGCGAAGACACGGCGGGCGTCGGCCGGCTCGTACTGCGTGTAGAGGTAGACCTCGCCGTCCTCCGGGTCGACGAAGCGGTGCATGCCCTCGCCGGTCCTGCTGTACGCGCACCGGGCGTCCACCACGAGGACGTTCTCGCCCTCCAGGAGCCCGTCCAGGGCCACCCGGACGCCGTCGAAGACAGCGGCCGGGTCGAGGGCCTTCCCGTTCAGCGTCACGGCGTCCACACCCGGCGCCACCAGGTCGGCGAAGGTCGAGGCACCGGCCCGGGCGGAGCGGAACCGGATCGTGGTGAGCGACCGGAACGTGACCGGCCCCCCGCCCCCGTCGGCCCCATCGGGCCCGTCGACGGCGGAACGCAGGTCGAGCTCGACCTCGTAACCGTCGACGGTCAGCAGCTCGGCCCTCTTCTGGGCCTCGTCGCGGGACAGGTTTTCACCGGGCACGGGCACTCCTTCGTGACGCGCGTCATGTGTCGTGTTCGAACCTATTGATCCTTGCACGCGTCCGTGGCGGCCGATATCCGGTCAGCCGGTAGCGGCCGGTCCGGGAATGGAGGGCCCTGGAGGAGTGTTCTGGACCACAGCAGCACCAGGCCATTCCTTGAGGAGAGAGATGTCCCAGAGCACCCCCGCGAACGGCAAGACCCCGGCCGACTTCTGGTTCGACCCGCTCTGCCCGTGGGCGTGGATGACCTCGCGCTGGATCCTGGAGGTCGAGAAGGTCCGCGACATCGAGGTCCGCTGGCATGTGATGAGCCTCGCCGTCCTCAACGAGGACAAGCTGGACGACGTCCCCGATGAGTACCGCGAGATGCTGGCGACCCAGGCATGGGGCCCGGTCCGGGTCGTCACCGCCGCGCGGCAGCTCCACGGCGACGAGGTCGTCGGCCCGCTCTACACGGCGCTCGGCACCCGCTTCCACAACAACGACGAGGGCCCCACCCACGAGGCGATCGTCGGCGCCCTCAAGGACGCCGGCCTGCCCGAGGACCTGGTGGAGTACGCCGACAAGGACACGTACGACACCGAGCTGCGCGCCTCCCACCAGGAGGGCATCGACAAGGTCGGCCAGGAGGTCGGCACGCCGGTCGTCGCCGTGCCCGGCGCCGACGGCGAGCAGGTCGCCTTCTTCGGCCCCGTCGTCACTCCCGCACCCAAGGGCGAGGACGCGGCGAAGCTCTGGGACGGCACGCTGCTCGTCGCCTCCATCCCGGGCTTCTACGAGCTCAAGCGGACCCGCACGCAGGGCCCGGTCTTCGACTGACCGGCCTTTCCGGTGGCTCCGGGCCGGGAGCGCGCGCGCTCCCGGCCCGTTGTCAGTGGCGGACCGTACGGTGAGGACCATGCGAATCTCACCGGAGATGATCACGATCGACTGTCCCGACCCGCAGACGCTCGCCGCCTGGTGGGCCACGGCGCTGGGAGTGGAAGGCACGCAGGACTACGGCGAGTTCGTCATCGTCCCCGCCACGCCGCTGGTCCTCGGCTTCCAGCGGGTGCCCGAACCCAAGTCCGTCAAGAACCGGCTGCACATCGACTTCGCCTCGCCCGACCGTCCGGCGGACGTGCAGCGCCTGGTGGGGCTCGGGGCGACGGTGATCGGCGAGCACTCCATGCACGGGCTCACCTGGAACGTCCTCCAGGACCCGCAGGGCAACGAGTTCTGCCTGGCGGACGAGGGCACGCAGTGACCTGAGAGGTCTCCGGGCCCAGCTCTTGCCGCGCGGTCGAACTCTCGTTCATGCTCTGCCCCATGCCGACCGAGAACCGCCGCGACAGGGTGACGGAGCGGAGCCCGGGCCCGCTCCTCCCGCGCCGGGTGCGGATCGGCTACGGCCTCGGTTCGCTCTGCACCGGCACCTTCGCCACCGTGCCCGGCCTGATCCTGCTCTACTACCTGACCAACGTGCTCGCCGTCTCCCCGGCGATCGCCGGCGCCGCGGTCTTCCTGCCGAAGGCCTGGGACGTCCTGATCAACCCGCTCGTCGGCGCGCTCTCCGACCGCAGCCGGCTGCGCGGAGGTCCGCGCCGCCCGTTCCTCCTCATCGGCGCCTGCACCCTGCCGCCGCTCTTCGCGCTGATCTTCGCCGCGCCACCGCTGCGCGGCACGGCGGCCGCCGCGTACGTCGCCGCGCTCTTCCTGCTCGCCGCGACCGCGTACGCGATCTTCCAGGTGCCGTACGTGACGATGCCGGCCGAGATCACCGAGGACCCGGCCGAACGCCGCCGGGTGCTGAGCTGGCGGGTCGGCTTCCTGGGCGCCGCGATCCTCCTCTCGGGCGCGCTCGCGCCGGCCATCGCCCATGCGGACGGCGGCACTTCGGCGAGCTACCGGCTGATGGGCATCGCGGTCGCCGTCGTGCTCGCGGTCGGCATGTTCGGCGCCTGGTTCACCACCCGCTGGGCGCCCGGCGTGGCCCGCTCCACCGCCGAACCCTCCCTCCGCGCCCAACTCGCCGTGGCCCGCACGAACCGACCGTTCCTCTTCCTGGCCGGCATGTGGTTCCTCCAGGCGCTGGCGGTCGGCGTGATGCTGGCGGGCGTCCAGTACTTCGCCACGTACACCCTCGGCTCACCGACCGCCGTGACCCCGCTCTTCGCCTGCCTGATCGGCCCGCTGGTCCTGGTCATGCCGGTGTGGACCAGGCTCGCCAAGGTGCGCGGCGCGAAGTACGCGCAGGGCTGCGCAACGCTGCTGTACGTCGCCGGGGCCGCCGCCCTCGCGCTCACCGGCCAGGTGGGCAGCGCGCTCGGATACGCGGCGGTCGCGGTCATCGGCATCGCCTACGCGGGCCTCCAACTCCTGCCGCTCACCCTGCTCGCGGACACCTTGGCCGCCGACACGGCCCGTACCGGCAAGCGCCGCGCGGCCACGTTCACCGGCCTGTGGACGGCGGTCGAGACGCTGGCGTTCGCGTTGGGCGCGGGCGTCTTCGCGCTGGTCCTGACGGTGACCGGATTCCGCTCATCGGACGCCGACCACGAGGTCGCGCAGCCCGCCGCCGCGCTGACCGGCATCACGGCGGGTATGAGCCTGCTGCCCGCACTCCTCGCCGCCGCGAGCCTGTGGCTGCTCCACCACTACCGCGAGGACCCCGCCGACGCCCTGGAGGAACCCGCCCGTGTCCCATGACCAGGACAACGCCCCCGCCCTCCCCACCGGCCGCCCGGCCGCCGAGATCCTCACCGAACTGAAGGCCCTGCGCACCGCCGACGCACCGACCCGGGGCGGCCGGACCTTCGCGTACGTCTACGACGCCGGGCGCGAGGGCCTGGACGAGCTGGCCGCCGAGGCCTACGCCGCGTACGCCACCGTCAACGGCCTCGACCCCACGGTCTTCCCGAGCGTGGCGCGGCTGGAGAACGAGCTGGTCGGCGCTGCGGCGGCGCTCCTCGGCGGATCGCCGCAGACGCGGGGCACCTTCACCAGCGGCGGCACCGAATCGATCCTGCTCGCGGTCAAGACGGCGAGGGACCACGCCCGTTCGACCCGTGGTGTGACCGACCCGCAGCTGGTGCTGCCCTCCACCGCGCACGCCGCGTTCCACAAGGCCGCCGCCTATCTGGGCCTGGAACCGGTCGTGGTCCCGGTGGACCCGGTGACGTACAAGGCGAACCCGACCGCGATGGCCGCCGCGATCACGCCGCGCACCGCGCTGGTGGTCGCCTCGGCCCCGTCGTACGCGCACGGGGTCATCGACCCGGTGGCGAGGATCGCGGAGGCGGCGGCCGAGCACGAGGTGCTGTGCCATGTGGACGCCTGCATAGGCGGCTGGCTGCTGCCGTACCTGCGTAAGACGGGCCGTGAGGTCGAGCCGTTCGACCTCTCCCTGCCCGGCGTCACGTCGCTCTCGGTTGACCTGCACAAGTACGGCTACGCGGACAAGGGCGCCTCGGTGGTCCTCTACCGGGACGCCGAACTCCGCCGCCACCAGTACTTCGCCCACGCGGGCTGGCCCGGCTATCCGGTCGTCAACCCGACGGTCCAGGGCACCAAGTCGGCGGGCCTGCTGGCCCAGGCGTGGGCGGTGCTCCAGCACATAGGCGAGGACGGCTACACGGCGTTGGCCGCACGGGTGGCGGAAGCCTCCGACCACCTCACCGAGGGCCTCCGCGCCATCCCGGACGTCCACATCCTCGGCGAACCGGAGGCGGGCCTGGTCGCGTTCACGGTCCTCACCACAGCCACACCGGACCGACCCTCCGGCACGCCGGACCTGAGCCTCCTCCTCCACCTGGCCGACGAGATGCGCGTACGCGGCTGGTACCTCCAGCCCCAACTCTCCTTCGACGGCCTCCCGCCCAACCTCCACCTCACCCTGACCCCCGCCACGGTCGACCGCGTGGACACCCTGCTCACCGACCTGCCGGAAGCCCTGACCTCGGCCCGCGCCTTGCCTCCGGCCACCGCCGACCCGGCCCTGACCGACCTGGCGGCGGACCTGGACCCCGACACGCTCACCCCGGACGAGATCGCGGGAATCCTGGCCTTCGCGGGCCTGGGAGAGGGCGCCGGCCTCCCGGAGCGGATGGCTCCGGTCCTGTTCCTGCTGGACGAGCTGCCGGGCCGGCTGAAGGAACGGCTGCTTACGGAGTTCGTGGGGTCGGTGTTCCGCTCGGGCCGGCCGTGACGCGGTTACCTTCGGCGGCTGGCGGCGTGGTGGTGTCGACGGTCCGGCGGTAATCTCGCGAGCCCGGCAAGCCTGCACGACCCGGAGGTCCCGCATGGATGGTCAGCCGCCTCAGGCTCACTTCGACGCCGACCCGATCGTGCTTCCCGGCGGGCGGACGGTGTGCGTCCGCGCCTACCCTGACGGCAGCATCCGGTTCCGGGTCGACGGACTGCCGTACGTCCTCACCGAGGCGTACCTCAGCGGTGACTCCGAGACGGACGAGGCGATCCTGACGATCTCGCCGGGCAGGCAGGGAAGCAAAGCCGCACACAACTACGTGGAGTCGCTGAAGAAGAACAGCGGCTGAACGGCCCCGGCCTCCTTCGCGGAGGCGGAGGCCGCAGGGCGCTCCGCCTCTCAGCTGCTCGGTGCCGCCGCCTCCAGCTCGGCCACCGTGCCCGACATCACCGTACGGATGTGGCGGGTCAGGTGGTCCGCCGGCCAGTCCCACCACGCCACCGCCAGCAGGCGCGCGATGTCCGCCTCCTCGTAGCGGGTGCGGATCAGTTGGGCCGGGTTGCCGCCGACGATGCCGTAGTCCGGGACGTCCGAGACGACCACGGACCGGGAGCTGATGATTGCTCCGTGCCCGATGCGGACGCCCGGCATGATGACCGCCTCGTAGCCGATCCACACGTCGTTGCCGATCATCGTGTCGCCCCGGTTGGGCAGGCCCGTGAGCAGGTCGAAGTGGTCCGACCACGAGCCGCCGAGCATCGGGAACGGGAACGTGGACGGGCCGTCCATACGGTGGTTGGCGCCGTTCATGATGAACCGTACTCCCGTGCCCAGCGCGCAGAACCTGCCGATCACCAGGCGCTCCGGCCCGTAGTGGTACAGCACGTTCCGGGTCTCGAACTCCGTGGCGTGCACCGGGTCGTCGTAGTACGAGTACGCCCCCACCTCGATCAGCTCCGAGGTGACCAGCGGCTGCAGCTGCACCACTCGCGGCTGACCGGGCATCGGGTGCAGGACGGCGGGGTCGGCCGGGACGGGTTCGGGATGGGAACTCACGGTTGCCTTCCGGAGGGAGAGCATGGGCGGGGACGAAAGCCATCGTGGCAGTCCGGGCCGGTGAGCTGCGGGTATTTTCGGCGCAGGCGGGCGAGGTCCAGGGACGGAGCCGTGGCCGCCGACCGTCGTGGCCGGGCCGGCGCCTCGCCGTCGCTGGCGCCGGCGCCTCGCCGTCGCCGTGGGACGATACGACGGTGCTGGACGCGATCGAGGCAGTGAACTGGGCCCGCATACCCGGACCCGCCGACTGGTACCGACCCGACCTCGCCGCCTCCGGCCTGCGCGCCCTCGCCACGGCGACGGGCCTCGTCCAGGCCGCCCGAGCCGGTTCGGTCCTGGCGGGTGGCGGGCTCGTGCACGACCACAGCGGAGGGGTCTTCCCCGCCGTCGTCACCGCCGCTCCCATCCTCCTCGCCATCGCCCGGCACGGGCACTCCGAAGCCGGGACCACCGCCTTGGGGCTGCTCGACGACGCACTGGCGTTCGCCACCCACGACCGGCACACCCGCGTGGCGACCCCCTATGCCGAAGCCGTCGCGATCTGCTGCGCCCTCGCGGACCGGCTCAGAGGTGCCGCCGACCTTCTCGCCGCATCGGGGAGGGAGGGGAAGTGGCTGCTGGCCGACGCGGCCGAGCACTGGCGGTTCGACGTCCAGGAGTCCGAGGCCGACGGCGATGATGCCGTGGTCCTCGGGACTCTCGCGGGCCGATTTCCGGCTGAAGGTCCGCAGACGGTGGAGCTGCACCTGGCCGGCCGCGTCACCCCGCTCGAACAGGTCGCACTCCACTACCGACCGGAGGACGGCAGCCCCGACGCGTGCCTGCACGTCACCGGCGTACGCCCGAGCGAACTCGCCCCACCGGCCGTCCTTCTCCCGGCCCGCTGCGCCCCCGGGGCCGTAGCCCTGTAGCCGCCCTACGCCACCCTCACCCCGTACC
Organism: Streptomyces sp. NPDC006174; assembly: GCF_040614075.1. Classification (NCBI taxonomy): domain Bacteria; kingdom Bacillati; phylum Actinomycetota; class Actinomycetes; order Kitasatosporales; family Streptomycetaceae; genus Streptomyces; species Streptomyces sp. NPDC006174. The sequence goes on from NZ_JBEXTJ010000005.1 coordinate 83,924, forward strand.
CCACCCGCAACGCCGCCCCCTGCGACCACTCCGCCGCCACGCCCCGCATCACCAGCGCGCTGTCCAGCACCGCGCTGCCCGGCGGGAAGCGGTCCGGGTCCTCGAAGAACGAGGAGCGTACGGTACGGGGCCGGCCCGCCGTCACCTTCCAGGCGGGCGTGGACAGTACGAGGACGTCCAGGTGCGTGCCGCCGGCGTTAGCTGGTCAAGCCGGTCGCGGCCGGGGCCCAGCCGGGGCGGACGCCGCCGATCCCGAGCAGGCAGATCCCCGCCACCGCCTGGCCCCGCACCAGGTGCGGCCGCGGCGGCGCGGGCAGCAGGGCCGCCGCGACGTACGGGTCCACCCGGTAGTTCACCAGGAGGAGGCGTTGGATGGTGCTGGAGAGCTTGGGCCGGATCATGAGGCATCGCCTTCCGGCGCGGGGCGCCACTTGGCGTTGCGGAGGACGATCTGCTCGGGGCAGACCGTGCTCAGGAAGCGGCCCACGCACAGGGCGAGCCGCTCCTCGGCGAGCGAGTAGAGGATGCGGTTGGCGTCCCTGCGCTCGGTGACCAGTCCGGCGCCCTTGAGTACGCCCAGGTGGCGCGAGATGGACGGCGCGCTGATCGAGAACCGGCTCGCGATCTCTCCGGCGGCCAGTTCGCCTCCGCGCAGATCCTCCAGGATCTGGCGCCGGGTGGGGTCGGCCAGCGCGCGGAAGGCACTCGCCTCGTCATCCGAGGCAGGAGAAGGAGAAGCGGAGGGTGGTTCCATGAGCCATGTTTAGCATGTGAGCTAAATAGCTAACAACCCGGCTCAGGGCATGGGAAAGCCCCCGCGAGTCACGTCCTCGCGAGGGCTCTCCGTTCATCCGCCTGCCGAAGTGAAGGTTGAGAAGACGATCACGAGGCAGGACGCGTCAACCGCCGGAGCGGAGTCAGGGGGCGAGCAGCAGTACGTCCGTGCGCTCCTTGGCGGCCGCGTAACGCTTCGCCACGTCCTGCCAGTTGACGACCCGCCACATCGCCTCGATGAAGTCCACCTTCTGGTTCTTGTACTGAAGGTAGAAGGCGTGCTCCCAGGCGTCGAAGACCAGGATCGGGACCGAGCCCTGGCCGACGTTGCCCTGGTGGTCGTAGACCTGCTCGACGATGAGCTTGCCGCTGAGCGGCTCGTACGCGAGCACGCCCCAGCCCGAGCCCTGCGTGGTGGCCGAGGCCTTCGTCAGCTGGGACTTGAAGCCCGCGAAGGTGCCGAAGGACTCCGTGATCGCGTCGGCGAGGTCGCCCACGCCGTCCGCCGCGAGGGGCTCGCCGCCGCCGTCGCCGGTCATGTTGTGCCAGTAGATCGAGTGCAGGATGTGGCCGGAGAGGTGGAACGCGAGGTTCTTCTGGAGGCCGTTGATCGCACCCCAGGCCTCCTTGTCGCGGGCCTCTTCCAGCTGCTCCAGGGTGTCGTTCGCACCCTTGACGTAGGCGGCGTGGTGCTTGTCGTGGTGCAGCTCGACGATCTGCGGATTGATGACCGGTTCGAGCGCCGCGTAGTCGTACGGGAGTTCCGGGAGCGTGTACGTGGCCATGATGCGAGCCCTCCGACTGCTGGGAATGCCGTCCAGTTGTTATTGCAACCTATATGCAAGAGCAGGCTAACAGCAGGAAGGTTCGCGAAGTGATCAGCCCTTCGGCCTAGGACCTGCGGCGCAGAAGGCCGGAGCATGCGTGAGCGGGCCCGTCCGGCTTGACCGGACGGGCCCGCTCACACGTCTGACGGCTCGGTGCGTGAGGTCGCCGTCCTTCCGTTCCTCCGGGTCGACACCCGTATGCGCCGACGCGTCCTTCTCGCCGCTCGGCCGCCGGGACTTTCCCCGGCGGCCGGTCTCGTGCATGTCCGAGTCGCCGCCGCGGTCCTCGCCGCGGCTCGTCGAGCTCTCCGTCGTGGTGCCTTCCAAGGGGGCGCGCTTCTCTCCTCCTCGGTCGGCTTCTTGCGGGGCCTGTCCGGCTCCGGGGCGTACGTGTCCGGGTGGAAGGAGCGGTGCGTGCTGGGATTGGACTGCTGGGACGTCTCGTCGACATCGGGGGCCCAGCCGTGCTGTCCCTCGCCCTTGAACCTGCTCGGCCCCTCGCCGTGCCGGGGCGGTTTCTTCGACATGGTGGGCCTCTCGCCCTGGTCGGGTGTCCTATTATCTTCACTTTTCTTGTTATAAAGACGTTCTGTCTTCTTGCTTGCCCCCACCTTTCGCACGCGAGTGCCCATGTTTGGACGCCGTTTCCCGGGGGACCCGGCCAAGCAGCCGGGTGGCCCGGGGTCGGGGACCGCAGGTGCGCCGCTCGCCGCCCGCCCGCCCCACCGACCAGGAGGACTTGATGGCACCCCCCAACGCCCCCGAAGCGCCGGAGGGCCCCGCCCGCCCCCGTGACCCGAAGCTCGCCCTGCCGGTCGCGGATGACGCGGGCTGGGGTCCGCTCGACGTCCGGGCCGTCGACACCGTCCGGCTGCTGGCCGCCGACGCCGTGCAGAAGGCGGGCCATGGCCACCCGGGCACCGCGATGAGCCTGGCCCCGCTCGCGTACCTGCTCTTCCAGCAGGTCATGCGCCACGACCCGGCCGACGACCAGTGGCTCGGGCGCGACCGCTTCGTCCTCTCCTGCGGCCACTCCAGCCTCACGCTCTACATCCAGCTCTACCTGAGCGGTTACGGCATGGAGCTGGCGGACCTGGAGGCGCTGCGCACCTGGGGCTCCAGCACGCCGGGCCACCCGGAGTACCGCCACACGCGGGGCGTCGAGATCACCACCGGACCGCTCGGCCAGGGGCTCGCCTCCGCCGTCGGCATGGCCATGGCGGCCCGTCGCGAGCGCGGCCTCCTCGACCCCGACGCGCCCGCCGGCACCAGCCCGTTCGACCACCATGTGTACGTCGTCGCCTCCGACGGCGACCTGATGGAGGGCGTCACGTCCGAGGCCAGTTCGCTGGCCGGACACCAGGAGCTCGGAAACCTCGTCGTCTTCTACGACTCCAACCACATCTCCATCGAGGACGACACCGACATCGCCTTCAGCGAGGACGTGACCGCCCGCTACGCCGCGTACGGCTGGCATGTCCAGACGGTCGACTTCACCCGCACCGGCGACTACGTGGAGGACGTCGACGCGCTTCTTGCCGCCGTCGAGGCCGCGAAGAACGACACCGGCCGCCCGTCCCTGATCCTGCTCCGCACGATCATCGGCTGGCCCGCGCCCACCAAGCAGAACACCGGCAAGGCCCACGGCTCCGCGCTCGGCGACGACGAGGTCGCCGCCACCAAGAAGCTGCTCGGCTTCGACCCGGACGCCGACTTCACCGTCGAGGACGACGTACTGAAGCACGCTCGTGCGGTACGGGACCGGGGCGCCGAAGCCCACCGCGCCTGGGAGCCGCGCTACCAGGAGTGGCGCACCGCCCACCCCGAGCGCGCCGCGCTCCTGGACCGGCTGCTGGAGCAGAAGTTCCCCGACGGCTGGACCGACAGCCTCCCGGTCTTCGACGCCGACCCGAAGGGCATCGCCACCCGCAAGGCCTCCGGCGACGTGCTCACCGCGCTGGCGCCGGTGCTGCCCGAGCTGTGGGGCGGCTCGGCCGACCTCGCGGGCAGCAACAACACCACCATGGAGGGCGAGCCGTCCTTCGTGCCGGAAGGCAAGCAGACGGGCGAGTTCCCGGGCGATCCGTACGGCCGCACGCTCCACTTCGGCATCCGCGAGCACGCCATGGGCGCCATCCTCAACGGCGTCGCGCTCCAGAGCCTCACCCGGCCCTACGGCGGTACGTTCCTGATCTTCAGCGACTACATGCGCCCGGCCGTCCGCCTCGCCGCCCTGATGAAGCTCCCGGTCACCTACGTCTGGACCCACGACTCCATCGGCCTCGGCGAGGACGGCCCCACCCACCAGCCGGTCGAACAGCTGGCCGCACTCCGCGCGATCCCCGGCCTCGACGTCGTCCGGCCCGCCGACGCCAACGAGACCGCCGTCTGCTGGCGCACCGTCCTGGAGCACCACGACCGGCCCGCCGGCCTCGCCCTCACCCGGCAGCCGCTGCCCGTCCTGGAGCGAGGCAAGGGCGAAGGTGCGTACGCCGCCGCGTCCGGAGCCGCCCGCGGCGGCTACGTCCTCGCCGACAGCCGTGGCGACACGCCCGACGTCCTCCTCATCGGCACCGGCTCCGAGGTCCACATCGCCTTGGAGGCCCGCGAGTTGCTCGCCGCCGAGGGCCACGACGCGCGGGTCGTCTCGCTGCCCTGCCGCGAGTGGTTCGCCGAGCAGCCGGACGCGTACCAGGACGAGGTCCTGCCGCCCGCCGTTCGGGCCCGGGTCAGCGTCGAGGCCGCCGTCGCCCAGGGCTGGCGGGACATCGTCGGCGACGCGGGCCGCATGGTCAGCCTGGAGCACTTCGGCGCCTCGGCCGCCTACGAGCGCCTGTACGAGGAGTTCGGCATCACCCCGCGCGCGGTGGCCGACGCCGCCCTGGCGAGCATCCGCGCGGCGGCGGGCCCGGTCCGCCCCGGCGGCGAGCGCCCCGGCGCCACTCCGACCGAAGGCGGCACCGCCGACGCCGGCTAGCCGCATCTTGCGACCACCCCTGTCACCCATCCCCCCTGCACAAGGAGCCCCATGTCCCCCGCAAGCACCCCGCGTTACACCGTTCCCGGCCTCGACGTCGACGAGGGCCGCCAGGTCATCGACCTCCTGACGCTGCGCCTGCACGCGCTCAACGACCTCGCGCTGACGCTCAAGCACATCCACTGGAACGTGGTCGGTCCGCACTTCGTCGCCGTGCACGAGATGCTCGACCCGCAGACCGCCGCCGTACGGGAGATGGCCGACGCGGCCGCCGAGCGCATCTCGGCCCTCGGCGGCGAGCCGCAGGGCACGCCGGGCGTACTGGTCAAGGAGCGCACCTGGGACGACTACAGCGTCGGCCGCGCCGACGCCATCGCCCACCTCGGCGCGCTGGACCTGGTCTACACGGGGATCATCGAGGACCACCGCGAGGCGGTCGAGAAGGCCGGCGAGATCGACCCCGTCACCGAGGACCTGCTCATCGAGCACCTGCGCGGCCTGGAGCAGTTCCAGTGGTTCGTCCGCGCCCACCTGGAGAGCAGCTCCGGCACGCTGTCGAACGCGGGCGCCGACACCGAGGAGGCCGCGGCCGCCGCCGCGTCCCCGAAGCGCACGGCCGCCAAGCCCACCCCGGCGAAGAAGACCGCGCTGCCCACTCCGGCCAAGAAGACGACGGCCAAGAAGACCGCCAAGAAGACGGCGAACAGGCGCACCACGCGCTGAGCACCACGGGCTGAATGCCGTCCGGGTCACCGGCCACCAGTGCGCCGGTGACCCGGACCTCCGGCCGGGTCACCGCACCGCCGTGGAAACAGCGCGGCCGTGCCCCGGGCTGCCCGGATCGCCTACCTCCGCTGCGCGGGAATCTCCGCCGCGTCGGTGGCCGGACGCCGCCGCTGACGTACGACCCCGATCCCGATCAGCACCACCGTCAGCGCGCCCGTGGCCAGCAGCTGGTCGCGGGTCTCCGGCTGGCGCAGCATCAGCAGGAAGATGCCCGCCATGCCCGCGAGCGCCACGATCGTCAGGACCGGGAAGAGCCACATCCGTACGACCAGCTTCTCGGGCGACTCGCGCTCGGTGCGGCGGCGCAGGATCAGCTGGGAGACGGCGATGAAGATCCAGACGACCAGGATCACCGCGCCGATCATGTTCAGCAGCCACGGGAAGACGTCGTCCGGCCGCCAGTAGCTGAGCAGCACGCACAGGAAGCCGAACACCGAGGAGAACAGCACCGCGTTACGCGGCACTCCGGACGAGATCCTGCCGAGTACGGCCGGTCCCTGGCCCCGGGCGACCAGGGAACGGGCCATCCGCGAGGCGCCGTAGATGTTGGCGTTCATCGCGGAGAGCAGGGCGATGAGGATGACCACGTTCATGATCTGCGCGGCACCGCCGATGCCGAGGTGGTCGAGCATCGCGTAGAAGGGCCCGACCTCGGCGACCTTCGGGTTGTCCCAGGGGACCAGGGTGACGATGACGGCCATGGAGCCGATGTAGAAGACCGCGATGCGCCACATCGCCGTACGGACCGCCTTCGCGACGCCCTGCACCGGGTTCTCCGACTCGGCGGCGGCGATGGTGACCGTCTCCAGACCGCCGTACGCGAAGACGGAGGCGAGGAGTCCGATGATGAAGCCGTCCATGCCCTTCGGCAGGAAGCCGCCGTCGCCGGTGAGGTTGGTCAGGCCGGGCGCGTCCGTGTCCGGGAGGAGGCCGAGGATCGCCAGCAGGCCGAGCACCAGGAACAGCGTGATCGCGATGACCTTGAGCGCGGCGAACCAGAACTCGAACTCGCCGAAGTTCTTCACCGCCGCCAGGTTTGTCCCCAGGAAGACCACCATGAACAGGGCCACCCAGGCCCACTCCGGCGTTCCGGGCAGCCAGCCGCTGACGATCTGGGCCGCGCCGATCCCTTCCAGGCCGACGGCCACGCAGAGCAGGAACCAGAACGACCAGCCCGCCGTGAACCCGGCCCACGGGCCGATGGCCCGCTCGGCGTGCACGGAGAAGGAGCCGGAGGCCGGGTTGGCGGCGGACATCTCGCCGAGCATGCGCATCACCATCATGACGAGCAGCCCGGAGAGCGCGTACGCGACGACGATGGACGGCCCGGCGGCGGCGATCCCGGCCCCGGAGCCCACGAAGAGCCCGGCGCCGATGACGCCGCCGAGGGCGATCATCGAGAGGTGGCGCTGTTTGAGACCGTGGGTGAGCGCGGAGTCCGCCGAGGCTCCGGCTGCGGCCGCGGAGTCAGCGGTGGGGGAAGACGCGGAGGTCCGAGACATGGACGAGCTCTGTTCGCTAGCTGAGACGAGGGACGAACCCACAGTCTGAGCATCCTCACCGCTCACACGGAACGGGTGTCCGCTATACGGGCACGAGGCTCACACAAGGTGCACACGCGCCTACCGGTCGGTAAGCGCCGAACTCCTACGCTCCCGCCACTGACGCCCCACCGCCACCAGCAGCACCAGCGCCGTCGCGCCCGCCGACCACAGCACCTGCGGCCGCGCGTCGGCGTCCGTCAGCATCAGCACCAGCACGCCGAACAGCCCCGCCAGCGTCAGCCAGGTCAGATACGGGAACCACCACATCCGCAGCGCCAGCGCTCCCGGTGCCTCCCGCTCCAGCCGGGCGCGCAGCCGCAGTTGGGAGGCGGCGATCAGCGCCCAGACGAACAGCAGCACCGCGCCGACCGAGTTGAGCATGTAGAGGAACACGGTGTCCGGCCAGAGCAGATTGAGCAGGACGGAGACGAAACCGAAGGCCACCGAGGCCAGCACGGCCCGCCGGGGCACACCACCCTCCGTTCCGGGCTTACGGGACACCTTCAGCAGCCCGCGCGGCGCCTCGCCGCGCTCCGCCAGCGAGAACACCATCCGCGAGGATCCGTACAGATTGGCGTTGAGCGCCGAGAGCAGCGCCACGAACACCACGATGTTCATGATCTGCCCGGCCGACGGCACGCCGATCGAGTCCAGCACCTTCACGTACGGGCTCAGCCCGGCCTGCTGAGCGGTCCACGGCAGCACGGTCACGATGACCAGCATCGAGCCGACGTAGAAGAAGAGGATGCGCACCACCGCACTGCGCACCGCGCGCCCGACCGCGCGGGCCGGGTCGTCCGTCTCGGCGGCGGCGATGGTGACGACCTCCAGGCCGCCGAAGGCGAAGACCACCGTCAGCACGCCGGAGGCGACCCCGCTCCACCCGTTCGGCAGGAAGCCGCCTCGGCCGGTCAGGTTGGTCATCCCGACCGGGTCGGTGTCCGGCAGCAGGCCGAAGACGGCCAGCGCGCCGAGCACCAGGAAGACCACGATCGCGCCGACCTTCAAGGAGGCGAACCAGAACTCGAACTCGCCGAAGTTCTTCACCGCCGCCAGGTTGGCCGCGGTGAACACCACCATGAACAGCAGCACCCACGCCCACGGTTCGACCGCCGGCACCCATCCATGAGCGATCTGCGCGGCGGCCGTCGCCTCCACGGCGAGGACCACCACCAGCAGGAACCAGTACAGCCAGCCGACGCTGAACCCGGCCCACCGCCCGAGCGCCCGCTCCGCGTGCACGGAGAACGAGCCGGAGGCCGGCATCGCGGCGGACATCTCGCCGAGCATCCGCATCACCAGCATCGCGAGCGCGCCCGCGATCAGATACGAGACGACGATGGCGGGCCCCGCCACCGCGATGCCCGCGCCGGAGCCGACGAAGAGCCCGGCGCCGATCACGCCGCCGAGCCCGAGCATCGTGAGGTGACGCTGTTTCAGCCCGTGTTCGAGAGGCTCTGCGGGGGTGGTGGGAGCCCCGGTGGGGGTGGGGGGAGCGTCGTGCATGGTGTGCGGGTCACTCTCGGATCATTTATGGGGAACCTACAGTCTGAGCCTCCAAGGCCCCTCCCGGCAAAACGGGTCACCTGCCGCCTCACCTCCGTGACGAGCATCACGCCCGGTGGTGATTGCGGAGGAACCTTTGTGTGAATCCCACCAACCCGTCAACCACCGCTTTGTGGGCGGCTGATGGTGATCGGTCGTTCACTGCTGGGCTAACGTCGGCAGCAGTCCCACCCCACCACCTGCCTGCCCTCACCCGCGGAGTCCCGATGAGCACTGCTGCCGCCCCCGTCCGTTCCGGAGCGGTCCTCGCCGACCTGCTGCCCGCAGCCCGGCACCGCTACGCCGTCGACACGGCCCTCGTGCTGGGCGGCGCCGCTCTCACCGGCATCGCGGCCCAGATCGCCGTCCCGGTCCCTGGCTCCCCGGTCCCCGTCACCGGCCAGACCTTCGCGGCGCTCCTCATAGGCACCGCGCTCGGCGCCCGCCGCGGCTTCCTCTCCCTCGCGGTGTACGCGGTCGTCGGCATGGCCGGCATGCCGTGGTTCGCGGAGGGCACCTCGGGCTACGCGATGCCGTCCCTCGGCTACATCCTCGGCATGCTGCTCGCCGCCACCGTCGTCGGCGCCCTCGCGCGGCGCGGCGGCGACCGCTCGGTGCTCCGTACGGCGGGCACGATGGTGATCGGCTCCGCGATCATCTACGCCGTCGGCGTGCCGTACCTGGCGCTCGCCACCGGCATGTCCCTGAGCGCCGCCGTCGCGGCCGGACTCACACCGTTCCTGATCGGCGACGCGCTGAAGGCGGCCCTGGCGATGGGCGTGCTGCCCGCCGCCTGGAAGCTGCTCGGCAGCCGAGGCTGACAGCCCGCTGTCGGAAGACTCAAGCCCCGTAAGGACCACCGAAGAGGCCCGCCGGATCGTACTGGGAGACCAGACCGGCGAGCCTCTTCGCCGTTTCCGCGTCATGGAAACCGGCGGTACGGTCCCCGCCGCCGAAGGAGAAGTTCAGCGACCGCCCCATGACGGCCGGCTCCAGCACCCGTTCCACCTCCCCGTACAGCGCGCGGACCGCGGCCACATCCGTACCGTCCAGCGGCGACAGCAGCCGCAGCAGGTACCGGGCATCGCGGTACGGCACGGCGCTCGCCACCTCAGGCCCGGCGGCCGGCGCTCCGCCCAGGTGGTTCAGCTGCACCACGGTCATCATCGGCGCCCGGGGCCCGGCCAGTTCAAACGCCTGTACGGTCCGCTCCGCGTCCAGCTCGCCGAGCACCGCACTGTCCCCGTAGTACGCGTGCGGGAACGGCGGGTCGCTGTGGATGGTGTGGCTCTCGGTGTACGGCATCTCCCGCAGCGAATCCGAGAGGATTGGCGCGGCCGTCCCGTGCGAGCCGTGCGACGCGGCCGTCCCGATCGCCCGCAGCGGCGCCACCAGCCGCTCGCCCTCCGCCACGCTCCCCGTGAACGCCACCCGCACGGAGAGCACGTACCGGCCGCGCAGCTCCTGCGGCAGCTGCGGCATGTCCGGGTGGAGGAGCGCGGCCAGCGAGGACGTCAACGCGTCCGGCACGGTCCGCGTCCACTCCAGATAGCCGCGCACCACCTCGGCCGCCGACGCCCCGTCGAAGGCGATCGAGCCACCGTAGAGCCGCTCCACCGCCACCAGCCCGATCTCCAGACCGGTCACCACGCCGAGCCGGTGCCCGCCTCCGCGCAGCGCCCAGAAAAGCTCCGGCTCGCGCTCCGGCGTGACCCGGCGCGCGGTGCCGTCGGCGGTCACCACGTCCAGCGAGCGCACCTGGTCGGCGGCGTACCCGAACTCCCGGGCCAGGATCCCGAGCCCACCACCGAGCGTGTAGGAGACGGCGCCCACGGACGGAGAGGAGCCGTTGAGCGGGGCCAGCCCGTGCGGGGCCGCCGCCTCGATCACCTGGGCCCAGCTCGCGCCCGCGCCGATCCGGGCGGTGCGGCGGACCGGGTCGACGGTGACGGAGTCCAGGGCTCGGGTGGCGATGAGGACTCCGCCGTCGACCGGGCCGGGAAGGCCGTGGCCGGAGGCGTGCGCGGCGACGTGCAGCCCGCGCGCGCCGGCGTACGCCACGGCCTTCCGTACGTCCTCCGGCGTGACGGCCTCCACCAGCCGGTCGGGCCGGATCGGGAAGCCGGTCTGGAAGGTGGGAAGGGGCTCTGCGGGTCCTGCGTGCCCTGCGGATGCGGAAACCATGAGGGAGGCTCTCCTTCGCTCGCGCTGTTCGGCGGTACGAAGAAAAGCCTCCCCGGTATACGTGACACCTTCCGTCACGTATGTCTCACCTACGGGTCACTCGGCCGGAGTGACCGCCTTACGGCTGCGCGCCTCGCGGACCAGCGAGATGCCCACCACGAGCGCCGCGACCAGCAGCGACAGCACGACCTGCTCACGGGCGGTGTCGTCGGTCAGCATGTAGACCAGGACGAAGGAGATCGCCGCGATCGTCGCCCAGGTGAGATACGGGAAGAGCCACATCCGTACGACCAGCTTGCCCGGCGTCTCGCGCAGGATGATCCCGCGCATCCGCAGCTGCGTGAAGCAGATGACCAGCCACACGAAGAGCGCGACCGCGCCGGAGGAGTTCAGCAGGAACTGGAACACCGTGTCGGGCCACTGGTAGTTGAAGAACACCGCCACGAAGCCGAAGACGACCGAGGACAGGATCGCCGCCTGCGGCACGCCGCGCTTGTTGACCTTGGCGAAGGACTTCGGCGCGTCGCCGCGCTCACCGAGCGAGAACGCCATCCGGGAGGCCGTGTACAGGCCGGAGTTGAGACACGACAGCACGGCCGTCAGCACGATGAAGTCCATGACGTTGCCGGCCTGCGGGATCCCGATCGAGTCGAGGGCGGCGACATAGCTGCCCTTCTCCAGGATCGACGGGTCGTTCCACGGCAGCAGCGTCAGCACGACGAAGATCGAGCCGAGGTAGAACACGGCGATACGCCAGATCACGCTGTTGGTGGCCTTCGACACGGCCCGCTGCGGGTCCGAGGACTCACCGGCCGCCAGCGTCACGATCTCACTGCCCATGAACGAGAAGACCACCATCAGCACACCGGTGAGGATCGCGCCGGGTCCTTCGGGGAAGAAGCCGCCGGAGTCCGTGAGATGCGCGAGCCCCGAGCCCGGGTTGTCCGAGCCGGGCAGGAAGCCGAAGACGGCGAGCAGGCCGACGACCACGAACGCGGCGATCGCGACGACCTTGATCCCGGCGAACCAGAACTCGAACTCGCCGTAACTGCCCACCGAGACCAGGTTGGTGGCGGTCAGCACGACCATCACGATCAGCGCCCAGGCCCACTGCGGGACGCCCGGGATCCAGCTCTCCAGGATCTTGGCGCCGGCCGTGGCCTCGACGGCGAGCACCACGACCCAGAAGAACCAGTAGAGCCAGCCGATGGAGAAACCGGCCCATCGGCCCAGCGCCTGGTCGGCGTAGGCGGAGAAGGAGCCCGAGCTCGGGCGGGCGGCGGCCATCTCGCCGAGCATCCGCATCACGAGGACGACCATCAGGCCGACCATCGCGTACGAGACCAGGATCGCCGGTCCGGCGGCCGCGATCCCGGCGCTGGAGCCCACGAAGAGGCCCGCGCCGATCACACCGCCGATCGCGATCATCGAGAGGTGGCGGTTCTTCAGGCCGGCCTGAAGCCCGCCCGAGGAGTCGGGCCGATCCGGCTCACCGGGTTCGTGGCCCGGCTCCGCCAGCGTCGTCTGCGACGTCATGGGGGGAAGTCCTAACGTTTCCGTGCATGAGGGTGTGCCCTGCTCCACGTGGGGTGGTGCGGAAGACAAGGCCACGCATTCAAGCCCGGAAGAAGGCGAAAACGGAACCCTCTCCTCCGGATCATTTGCCTGATCATTACCCAAGTGATGTGTGCCACACGGGCCGAGGAGGCGGCCGCGGTCCCGCGACGTGACAGGCTCCGACCCCGCTGGCGGCCACCCCGCGCGGTTCGTGCCACACTTCGCTCCATGCGCGTGTACCTCGGATCCGACCATGCCGGTTACGAACTCAAGAACCACCTCGTCGAGTGGCTCGGTGCCCACGGGCACGAGGCCGTCGACTGCGGCCCTCACATCTACGACGCCCAGGACGACTATCCGCCGTTCTGCCTCCGTGCCGCCGAGAAGACGGCCGCGGACCCGGACAGCCTCGGCATCGTGATCGGCGGCTCCGGCAACGGCGAGCAGATCGCCGCCAACAAGGTCAAGGGCGTCCGCGCCGCACTGGCCTGGAGCGAGCAGACCGCCGCTCTCGGCCGTGAGCACAACAACGCCAACGTCGTCGCGATCGGCGGCCGGATGCACACGCTGGAGGAGTCGACCAAGTTCGTCGAGATCTTCCTCTCCACGCCGTACTCGAACGAGGAGCGCCACACGCGCCGCATCGAGATGCTCTCGGCGTACGAGACCACCGGCGAGCTCCCGCCGATCCCGGCCCACCACCCGCAGCAGGGCTGACCCAGCCCGCGCCACGCCACCTGTGCCGCCGGGTCCCGCACCCGGCGGCACGGCCATGTCGTCCGCCCTTCGCAGGAACCACAGGAGCAGCCCGCCGTGCCCGAGGGACACACGATCCACCGCCTCGCCCAGGACCACGCCGAGCGGTTCGTGGGCGGACCGGTCCGGGTGAGCAGCCCACAGGGCAAGTTCTCCGACAGCGCGGCCCTCCTCGACGGACGCACCCTCACCGCCACCGACGCCCACGGCAAGCACCTCTTCCTGGGCTTCGGCTCCACCGGCTGGGTCCACATCCACCTCGGCCTCTTCGGCAAGCTCGGCTTCGGCACGGCGCCGCCACCGCCGCCGACCGACACCGTGCGCCTGCGCCTGGTCAACGCGGCCCACCACGCCGATCTGCGCGGCCCCACCACCTGCGCGCTGATCACCGAGCCCGAGAAGCGCGCGATACACGAGCGGCTCGGCCCGGACCCACTCCGCGGCGACGAGGACGGCGAGCGGGCCTGGCAGCGGATCTCCTGCAGCCGGACCACCGTCGCCGGGCTCCTGATGGACCAGAAGGTCATCGCGGGCGTCGGCAACGTCTACCGGGCCGAGGTCCTCTTCCGCCACGGCATCGACCCGTACCGCGCCGGCAAGGACCTCACCCGCGCCGAGTGGGACGCGATCTGGGCGGACCTGGTGGAGCTGATGCACGAGGGCGTGACGAACAACCGGATCGACACCGTCCGCCCCGAGCACCTTCCCGAGGCGATGGGCCGCCCGCCCCGCAAGGACGACCACGGCGGCGAGGTCTACGTCTACCGCCGGGCCAACCTGCCCTGCCATATCTGCGCGAGCGAGATCCGGACGGCGGACCTCGCCGCCCGCAACCTCTTCTGGTGCCCGCGCTGCCAGGACCCGGACCTGACGTCCGGGGCCTGACCCGCGTACCCGTCCCGGCTCAGAAGTTGTGCGGCAGCCACGGCTCCACATGCCACGAGAACGCCGCCGAGACCTCCGCCACCGCTCCCGGCCGCACCTCCCGCACCCGCCCGGCCGCCGCGAGCGAGGTGAACGACACCCCGCCCAGGTAGGCGGCGCCCAGCTCCCGTACCGACAGCTCCAGATCCGGCGCGCGATCCGGCGCACGCCGGCACGAAGCGCCGCCCTTCGCATCCGCCACCAGCTGCCAGCGCCCCGCGTTCCACGGGCAGAAGGCGTCCGCCACCTCCAGCACCACATCCACCGGCGCCCGGTACGCGCGCGCCTCCAGTGCCGCACCGACCTCCACCAGCCGTACATAGAGCGCGTCCTGCACCCGCGCCTCGCACCGCCGTACGTCCGAGACCAGCTGCAGCAGCGGCTCGTCCACCGGCCGCGGGCCCGCCTCCACGGACGACGTCAGGTCGATGCCGAACAGGAACCGCCACAGCGCCGCGTACGACGCCGGATCCAGCGCCCCCAGATCCCGCAGCGCCACCGTCCCCTTCGGCCCCGCCCGGTCCCAGTCCGGCCGCACCCGGAACGTGGCGTACCCGGTCACCTCGCCGTCCCGCTCGGCGAGCACGCACTGCAACGCCGAGGCACCGGCCCGGTCCTGCGCCGTGTCGATCACCGCCGCCTGCTCCCACTTCGGCTGCCGCACCGGCGTGCCCGGACGCTCCGCGGCGAGCCGCCCGTACACCTCCTCGCAGGCGGGCAGGGCCGCCACCGGATCCGTGTACCGCACCCGCACGTCCTCCGTGCCCGGCGGCAGATCGAGCTGTACGCGCGAGGTGTCGACGTTCACACTCAGAGCGCGGGTCGCACCTCCGTACCCGAACCGTCCGTAAATGGCCGGTTCCGATGCCGTCAGCACGGCCAGCGGCTCGCCCCAGGACCGTACGTCGTCCAGCTGGCGCCGCATCATCGTCCGCAGCAGCCCGCGCCGCCGGTGCGTCCCCGCCACGCTCACCATCGTGACGCCCGCCGTCTCCACGGCCGCGCCGCCGGGCACGGTGAGCCGGAAGCTGTAAGCCCCGGCCGTACCGACGCACGCCTCACCGTCCCAGAGCCCGATGGACCGCTCGTGCTCGGTCAGCTCCCGCCAGAGCGCACGTGATTCCGGAGCGCTCTCCACACCGCCGAACGCACGCTCCAGACAGGCGAACCAGGGGTCCCATTCGGCAGGTCGCAGCACACGGAGTTCTGAAGTCATAGGCCATCCCTACCAGGGCGCGCCGAAGCGGACGACCTCATTTCGCGCGTACGGGCACCGGGGTCCCCCTGCACCGGCGGCGTCCGGGTGGATAGGGTCCCGGCAATGGCCCGTCGCGCAGGAGTGGACGACTTCTGGGCCCGGTGGCGCAGATCGGCGCACCGGGCCCGTATCGGGCTGCGCAAATCCGGGGTGGACTACTTCCGCGGCGACGGCTCCGACTGGATCGCCATGGCCGGTCTCCTGCTGACGATCCCGGCCATCACCTTCGCCACCATCGCCAGCCCGGTCTGGATCGACCCGGCCGCCCTCGCGCTGCCCATCGTCGCGGGCGGCCTGCTGCTGCGCCCGGCCAGCCTGCTCGGTCTGTACGCCACGGCCGCCGGCGCCCTGATCGTGGAGGCGCTCACCCTCGGCCCGTACCTGGACGGCCCTGCCCGGGTCACTCCGGGCACCGTCCTCGTGGTCGCCGCCTGCGGGTTCTTCGGCCTGATCCTGGCTCAGTTCCGGGCCCGGGTCGGCGTGCCGTGGCGGCGCGGCGGCACCATGCTCTTCGACCTGCGCGAACGCATCCGGGTCCAGAGCTCCCTGCCCCGCCTGCCGCAGGGCTGGCACCGCGAGATGGCCCTGCGCCCGGCCGGCGGCCAGTCCTTCTCCGGGGACTTCGTCGTCGCGGCCCGCACCCACGGCGGCCGGACCCTGGAGGTCGTCCTCACCGACGTCTCCGGCAAGGGCATGGACGCGGGCTCCCGGGCCCTGCTGCTCTCCGGCGCCTTCGGCGGCCTGCTCGGCTCGCTGCCGCCGCACGGCTTCCTCGCCGCCGCCAACGGCTATCTGCTGCGGCAGGACTGGGACGAGGGGTTCGCGACCTCGATCCACCTGGTGCTGGACCTGGAGTCAGGCGACTACGAGATCTTCTCGGCCGGTCATCCGCCGGCCCTGCAACTGCACGCGGGCAGCGGGCAGTGGGAGGAGAAGTCGGGGGAGGGGCCGCTGCTCGGCGTCTACGACGGGGCCGAGTTCGACGCGGTGAAGGGTTCGCTCGCGCCGGGAGATGTGCTGATGCTCTTCACGGACGGCCTGGTGGAGGCGTCCGACCGGGACATCGCCGAGGGCATCGACCGGCTGACGGGCGAGGCCGACCGCTATGTCTCCACCGGCTTCGAGGGCGCGGCCTGGCATCTGATCGAGGCCTGCGCCAAGGACGTCAACGACGACCGGGCGCTGCTGCTGCTCTCGCGCCGGCACTGAGAGGGCCTCGTCAACGGAGAGGTGTCCATCACCCGCGAATGATCATGTGGGGATCGTCACTCACGGGTGCGGCGCGAGGACACCTCTCTGCCTCCGTTCAGACCGAGACCGGGATCTGTTCCTGATCCTTGTCGCCGTCCTTCCCGCCACCGTCCTTGCCACCGCCGCGTCCGCCGGGCAGGACCCGGGCCAGCCAGTGCGAGCGTCCGGCCGCCAGCGGCGCGAGGACGGCGAGCAGGAGTACGTAGCCGGCGATGAACGGCGAGAGCCGGCTGTCGAGTCCGGCGGCGGCCGCCATCGTCGCGAGGATGAGCGCGAACTCGCCGCGGGCCACCAGCGTGGTGGCGATGTTGGCCGTGCCTTGCGAGCCGAAGTCGTAGATCCGGGCGGCGGCGAGACCCGCGGCCACGTTCATCGCGAGCGTCAGGACGACGGCCGCCAGCACCGGCCAGAGGACGCTCGGGAGGACGCCGGGGTCGATGGAGAGGCCGAAGGCGAAGAAGAAGATCGCGCCGAACGCGTCGCGCAGCGGGTGGACCAGCTTGAGGATGCGTTCGCCGGAGGTGGTCGAGCCGAGCATGAGGCCGACCATGAAGGCACCGATCGCGTCGGCGACGCCGAACATCTCGGAGACACCGGCGACGAAGACCGCGACACCGAGGAAGGAGATGACGAGGAGCTCGTCGTCCCTGGTGTTCATCAGCTTGCCGATGACCTTCGTCCCGAACCGGGCCGCCAGAGCGAGCAGCAGCAGGAAGCCGAAGGCCTTGCCGGCGTCGACGAGCATCGCCGAGAGGCTGTCCGCACCGGACAGGATCGGCTGGAGAGCGGCGAGGTAGAGGGCGAGGAAGACGTCCTCGACGACGATGATGCCGAGGATCGGCCGGGTCTCCGGGTTACCGATGCGGCCCAGGTCCACCAGGATCTTGGTGACGATGGCGGACGAGGATATGCCGAGCACACCGGCGAGGACCAACGCCTCCGACGTGCCCCAGCCCAGCGCGAAACCGAAGCCGAGACCGGCGCCCACGTTCAGGACCAGATAGGTCCCGCCCGCGATCGCCATCTTCCGGCCGCCCGTCTTGAGGTCGTCCATGTGGAACTCGAGCCCCAGGTAGAAGAGCAGGAGGACGAGTCCCAGCGCGGAGAGCATCTCCAGGTCGTGCGGGTTGGAGAGAAGCGTGTAACCGGGGGTGTGCGGGCCGAGGAGGATGCCGGCCAGGATGAACAGGGGGATCGTCGGCAGCCCGATGCGGCCGCCGAGGCGGGCGAGGACGGCAGCGGCCAGGAAGGCGCCGCCCATGGCGAGGAGGGTGTCTGCGTGTCCGATGAGCCTGTTCCTTCGCGATAGGTCAAGAGAGGGTCAAGGGGGTGTCAATAAACCATCAGTAATTAGTTTACCGAACGATTGACTCTGCAACTATGAGACCGCCGCATTGTCAGCTTTTGTCGGGTTGGGTGAAGGCGGCCGAATCCGGCAACGCCGCAGGTCCGGGAGGTCGTTGCCGTGCCGCCGTAGAGTCGGGCCATGTCCGGCAACCATCTGAACCTGGCCCAGGTCGAGGCCCTCGCCCGTGCGGCCCATGCGACGCAGACCGACAAGGCGGGCCGCCCGTACACCGAACACCTGGCGGCGGTGGCCGAGGGCGTACGGGTGCGCGGCGGCACCGGCCACCAGATCGCGGCGGCCTGGTTGCACGACGCGATCGAGGACGACGCGCTCTCCGCGGCCTGGCTGGCCGAGGCCGCACTGCCGCAGGAGGTCAAGGACCTGGTCCTGGCCGTCACCAAGTGGCCGGGCGAGGAGCTGACCGCGTACACCGCGCGGATCCTCGCCACCGAGGGCGCGCTGCTCATCAAGGAGGCGGATCTGGCCCACAACGCCGATCCGGCCCGCCTCGCGGTCCTGGAGGAGCCGACGCGTGCCCGGCTGACGGCGAAGTACGCGCAGGTACGGGAGCTGTTGGGGCTGACCGGTGGAGAACCGCCCTCCGACCGAAAGGTTTCGGCCAACCCGGAAACGCACTGATCCACCCGCGGCCGGTGGTGCGGGTGGATCGGAGAGTCAGGGCGTGTCCGGCGGATCAGGGCCTGGGCGGGGGAGCGGGTTCAGCGCTTGGCGGGGTCCTTCCGGAACGCCCACGGCATGTCCGGTTCGGTGGCGAACTTCAGCGCACGGCCCACCGGCGGCGAGCACATGAGCGTCACCGTGACGGCGGCCACGGTCGAGACGACGACCAGGCCGACCGGGTCCGAGAGCCAGGTGTACCGGTCGAACAGGCCCGTGTAGACGGCACCCTTGATCAGGAAGCCGTGGAGCAGATAGCCGCAGATCGTCCCGGCGCCCAGCGCCGTGAACCAGGTGTGCCGGCGCGGCACCCAGGCCAGGAAGCCGGCGGTCAGCGCCAGCGCGCAGCCGAAGAGGGCCAGTGACAGCACCGCGCCCGACCACCACGGTGCGTCCATCTCCTGGGCGCTGTTGGCGCGGTAGAGCCAGCCGAGCCGCATGTGCGGCGCGATCCAGTACGCGAAGAGCAGGGCGCCCGCGAAGAGCGGCAGGGCGAGGAGCCGTACCTCGCGGCGGCGGACCAGCTGGAAGTGCTCGGGCTTCATCAGCAGGCCGAGGACGAAGAACGGCAGGAACTGGAAGACCCGCTGGAGATCCAGGTCGTCCCCGATGTCCGGAGAGACCGAGGCCAGCATCGCGATGGCGAGCGCCACCGGCAGTGGATGGCGCAGCGTGCGCCAGATCGGCGTGGTGACCCGCCAGATGAACAGGGCGATCAGGAACCACGTCAGATACAGCGGATCGGCCAGGCTGATCGCGGTGCCGGGGGAGTCGTCCACGTACCGCTTGAAGAGCGAATAGGCCGTCTCGAACAGGACGTACGGCACGACGACGCCGGTGATCAGCCGCTTCACCTTCGGCGCGGACAGGTCGAAGTTACGCGAGAAGTAGCCGGAGATGAGGATGAAGGCCGGCATGTGGAACGTGTACACGATCATGTAGAGCGCCCGGGTGGCCCGGCTGCCGTCCATCACCGGTTCCCAGGCGTGCGCCACCGCGACCAGCACGATGGCCAGGTACTTCACGTTGTCGAAGTAGGGATCACGCTGCTTCGCCGCCGCCGGCGGGGCCTTGGGGGCCTGGGCGGTGGGCGTGGGTGTCTGCTCGCGTCTGGGCTCCGACTTGCGGGTCGCCGGGGGGAGCGGGGCCCTGGTGAATACGCTCGGAGCTTGGAACATCTAAGGCACCTTAGGCCCGTCGATTGCCTCGCGTAAAACCGCGATGAGATAGCGCGTGTTCCCTTCTATTAGCGTGCGAAACAATCGAACACCGCCCGCTATGGCACACTTGATCCCGCTTAAACAGGGCATATCGGCGGCGTGTTGGGCCAGTGAATTACGTCGCATCCGCGCGGGCCAATTACCTGTGAACGGCCTGTGGGGACAGGGAAAAGATCGCCACGGCGAGGTCGGTGAATATGCGGCCGTGCGGATTTCGCCGTGGAAGCGTGGGGCATGCGGCGTGGAGCGCCGCTGAGCTGGGCAGGATGGCGGGATCCGGTCAGTGCGATCCGTCACCCGGCAGCAGACACCGGGGAGTTGGTGGCACGATGGACGCGACGGGGCGCGCAGTGGTGCACGTTTCCGGGCCGGCAAGGCGGACCGACCGAGGGTGTGATCAGACGTGGCTATTTCACTGTCTATGGTGCTGCTGTTCGCGGTCATCCTGGTGGTGCTGATCCGTGGGGGCTCCATCAAGCCCGGCCCCGCGCTCGTTGCCGTGCTCTTCGGCTTCTTCCTGGCGTCGACCGGCATGGCCCCGTCGATCAACAGGTTCATGAACTCGATAGCCGACACGATCAACCAGATCAGCTTCTGAAGCGGGTCAGGCTCCCGCCTGCGAGAAGCACTGGTACGCAAGAGGCCCGGTCCGACGGAGATGTCGGACCGGGCCCAGGCGTGGAGCGGGCGACGGGAATCGAACCCGCGTAGCTAGTTTGGAAGACTAGGGCTCTACCATTGAGCTACGCCCGCGTGCACCGCACCGCAGGTCCACCGGACCGCGGCACGGAAAGCATCGTAGCGGGTCGGCGGCGCTCTCCGCACACCCGTTGACGCCGGCCGCCGGACCGCCGCTCCCCGCCCGTCCCGTTAAGGGGCCGACGGAGGGCTCCGGGGCATGTACCCTACGTGTCGCACCGACGGGGTGTGGCGCAGCTTGGTAGCGCGTCCGCTTTGGGAGCGGAAGGTCGTCGGTTCGAATCCGGCCACCCCGACCACCAGCAAGATCGCATTGTGGGAGTCCTCCCCCTTGCCGTTACTATGCAAATTGCGTGCCCGTGTGTCTGATGTACCGGGCTCGGTCCGCGAAGCCGCCAATCGGCGGCCCAGCAGAACCCCAAGAAGTCAGCCACCAAGGAGACCGAACCGTGAAGAGCGCCGTGGAGACCCTGAACCCGACTCGGGTTCGGCTCAGCATCGAGGTGCCCTTCGAGGAGCTCAAGGACAGCCTCGACGCGGCGTACAAGAAGATCAACCAGCAGGTCACGGTGAAGGGCTTCCGCAAGGGCAAGATCCCCGCCCGGGTCATCGACCAGCGGTTCGGCCGCGGTGCTGTGCTGGAGGAGGCCGTCAACGACGCCCTTCCGAAGTTCTACACCGAGGCGGTCAACGAGGGTGAGCTGAACGTCCTCGGCCAGCCCGAGGTCGACATCACCGAGCTGAAGGACGGCGAGCTGCTGGCCTTCACCGCCGAGGTTGACGTACGCCCCGAGATCGAGATCCCGGACTACTCCGGCATCGAGGTCACCGTCGACGCCCTCGAGGTCACCGACGAAGAGGTCGAGAAGGCCGTGGAGCAGCTCCGTGAGCGCTTCGCCGCCACCAACCCGGTCGAGCGCGCCGCCGCCGACGGCGACGTCGTCACGATCGACCTGGAGGCCAAGGTCGACGGTGAGGTCCTGGAGGACGGCGTGGCCGCCGGTGTCTCGTACACCATCGGTTCCGGCGAGCTCCTCGACGGCATCGACGAGGCCGTGACCGGCCTGGAGGCCGGTGGCGAGGCCACCTTCACCTCCGAGCTGAAGGGCGGCTCCGCCGAGGGCAAGGCCGCGGAGGTCACCGTCAAGGTCACCGCCGTCGCCGCCCGCGAGCTCCCCGAGCTGGACGACGACTTCGCCCAGATGGCCAGCGAGTTCGACACGCTGGAGGAGCTGAAGGCCGACAGCCGCAAGCGCCTGGAGACCACCAAGCAGTACGACCAGGCCACCCAGGCCCAGGAGCGCGTCCTGGAGGAGCTGCTGAAGCTCGCCGAGGTCCCGATCCCGGAGAAGCTGCTCGCGGACGAGGTCCAGACCCGCAAGCACAACCTGGAGCACCACCAGCTCGGTCAGATGGGCCTCGACCTCGAGAAGTACCTCGAGATCCAGGGCAAGACCCTGGAGGAGTTCGAGAACGAGACCTCCGAGCAGGCCATCAAGGGCATCAAGACCCAGTTCATCCTTGACGAGCTCGTCAACAAGGAGAAGCTGAACGTCAACCAGGAGGAGCTCACCGAGCACCTCATGCGGCGCGCCGCTTCCTCCGGCATGAGCCCCGACCAGTTCGCCCAGGCCGTCGTCGAAGGCGGCCAGGTGCCGATGCTCGTCGGCGAGGTCGCCCGCGGCAAGGCGCTCGCCGTCGTCGTCGAGGCCGCCAAGGTCGTCGACACCAACGGTGAGGTCGTCGACCTGGAGGACGACGAGGACGAGACCACGGAGACGGCCGAGGCCGCCACCGAGGACAAGGCCGAGGAGAAGAACGAGGCCTGAGCCTCGCCCTGATCCGCGCGCCGGCCTCGCGCCGACCGCACGACGGGCCCCGGACGCTCCACGCGTCCGGGGCCCGTCGCCGTAACGCCTCGCATCGCTGTGCGGCAACGGAACCCCTGTGCCCCCGGCGGACCTTGCGCTCCCAGCGAACAGTTGCGGAACCGGGATGGCGTTGTCCCACCTGCGCGTTAGGGTCCATGAAGAGGAAGGGTGGGGGAGTCCCCCATCCACCCGGTACGAAGACGCTGAGACGGCCGGAGCCGTCAGAGACGAGCAGGTGGATACGTGACGAATCTGATGCCCTACGCCGCCGGAGAGCCGTCCCTCGGTGGAGGCCTCGGTGACCAGGTCTACAGCCGACTGCTCGGCGAACGCATCATCTTCCTCGGTCAGCAGGTCGACGATGACATCGCCAACAAGATCACCGCACAGCTCCTGCTCCTTGCCGCCGACCCGGACAAGGACATCTACCTCTACATCAACAGCCCCGGTGGCTCGGTGACCGCCGGCATGGCGGTCTACGACACCATGCAGTACATCCCGAACGACGTGGTCACCATCGGCATGGGCATGGCGGCCTCCATGGGCCAGTTCCTGCTCACCGGCGGCGCCGCGGGCAAGCGCTTCGCGCTCCCGAACACCGACATCCTGATGCACCAGGGTTCGGCCGGTATCGGCGGAACGGCCTCGGACATCAAGATCCAGGCGCAGTACCTGCTCCGCACCAAGACGCGCATGGCCGAGATCACCGCCCGCCACTCCGGCCAGTCCGTCGAGACGATCATCCGCGACGGCGACCGCGACCGCTGGTACACGGCGGAGGAGGCCAAGGACTACGGCCTCATCGACGAGATCATCACGGTCGCGTCGGGCATCCCGGGCGGCGGCGGCACGGGTGCCTGATCCGGTCCTCACCGGACCGTCGGCACTCCACCCGCACCCCCTTCTCGTACGCCGAGACCTCCAGCCCCAGAACGCCACCAGGATGGTGAACACCCACATGAACAACTTCTCCGGCGCCTCCGCGAGCGGCCTCTACACCGGCCCGCAGGTGGACAACCGCTACGTCGTCCCGCGCTTCGTGGAGCGCACCTCGCAGGGTGTGCGTGAGTACGACCCGTACGCGAAGCTCTTCGAGGAGCGCGTGATCTTCCTCGGCGTCCAGATCGACGACGCCTCGGCCAACGACGTCATGGCGCAGCTGCTCTGCCTGGAGTCGATGGACCCCGACCGCGACATCTCGATCTACATCAACAGCCCCGGCGGCTCGTTCACCGCGCTCACCGCGATCTACGACACGATGCAGTTCGTGAAGCCGGACATCCAGACGGTCTGCATGGGCCAGGCCGCCTCCGCCGCCGCCGTCCTGCTCGCCGCCGGCACGCCGGGCAAGCGCATGGCGCTCCCGCACGCCCGCGTCCTGATCCACCAGCCGTCCTCGCAGACGGGCCGCGAGCAGCTCTCCGACCTGGAGATCGCGGCCAACGAGATCCTCCGGATGCGGACGCAGCTGGAGCAGATGCTGGCCCGCCACTCGACCACTCCGCTGGAGAAGATCAGCGAGGACATCGAGCGCGACAAGATCCTCACGGCCGAGGACGCCCTGGCGTACGGGCTCGTCGACCAGATCGTGTCCACCCGCAAGACGACCGCGGGCGCATCGGTCTGACGTCGGTCTTTCCCCTTGGCACATTCCTTTTGCACGGTCTCGGCCGTGTGAACCGTGCCAAGGGGGGCCCGAACGGGGGCCCAGGCAAGGTACCGTCGGATAGAGGCACCAGGAGCCGCTGAACCAGGCGGCCTCCCAGGCGAAGGGGAAGCACCTCGTGGCACGCATCGGTGATGGCGGCGACCTGCTCAAGTGCTCGTTCTGTGGCAAGAGCCAGAAGCAGGTGAAGAAGCTCATCGCGGGACCCGGTGTGTACATCTGCGACGAGTGCATCGATCTCTGCAACGAGATCATCGAGGAGGAGCTCGCGGAGACGAGCGAGGTCCGCTGGGAAGAGCTTCCCAAGCCCCGCGAGATCTACGAGTTCCTCGAGGGGTATGTCGTCGGGCAGGAGCCCGCGAAGAAGGCCCTCTCGGTCGCGGTGTACAACCACTACAAGCGGGTCCAGGCCGGCGAGAACGGCGGCGGCGCGAATCGTGAGGACGCGATCGAGCTCGCCAAGTCGAACATCCTGCTGCTGGGCCCCACGGGCTCCGGCAAGACGCTCCTCGCGCAGACGCTGGCCCGCATGCTCAACGTCCCGTTCGCCATCGCCGACGCCACCGCGCTGACGGAGGCCGGCTATGTCGGCGAGGACGTCGAGAACATCCTGCTGAAGCTGATCCAGGCGGCCGACTACGACGTCAAGAAGGCCGAGACCGGGATCATCTACATCGACGAGATCGACAAGGTCGCCCGCAAGAGCGAGAACCCGTCGATCACCCGCGATGTCTCCGGCGAGGGCGTCCAGCAGGCCCTGCTGAAGATCCTGGAGGGCACCACCGCCTCCGTGCCGCCGCAGGGCGGACGCAAGCACCCGCACCAGGAGTTCATCCAGATCGACACGACGAACGTGCTGTTCATCGTGGGCGGCGCCTTCTCCGGGCTGGAGAAGATCATCGAGTCCCGGGCCGGCGCCAAGGGCATCGGCTTCGGCGCCACGATCCGCTCCAAGCTGGAGATCCAGGCGAGCGACCAGTTCCAGGAGGTCATGCCGGAGGACCTGGTGAAGTTCGGGATGATCCCCGAGTTCATCGGCCGCCTCCCGGTGCTGACCTCGGTCCACAACCTGGACCGCGAGGCGCTGCTCCAGATCCTCATCGAGCCGCGCAACGCGCTGGTCAAGCAGTACCAGCGCCTCTTCGAACTCGACGGCGTGGAGCTGGAGTTCGAGCGCGAGGCGCTGGAGGCCATCGCCGACCAGGCGATCCTGCGCCAGACCGGCGCGCGTGGCCTGCGCGCCATCATGGAGGAAGTCCTCCAGTCCGTGATGTACGAGGTCCCGTCCCGCAAGGACGTCGCCCGCGTCGTCATCACGCCGGACGTCGTCCGCGACCACGTCAACCCGACGCTGGTCCCGCGCGAGCCGCGCACGATCGGCAAGAACGACGGCGGCCGCCACGAGAAGTCGGCCTAGCCGCAGAGAACTTACCTACGCCGAAGGGGCGCCCACCGGTCGACCGGTGGGCGCCCCTTCGGGGTTTGAGGCGTCAGATCTTGGTGCGTGAGGTGTTGTAGAGCTTGGCGGCGAGGGCCGACGTCTCGTCCTGGGTCATCGGCTTGTTGGTCATGGCTCCGCCGATGTCGAAGCCGATCACCACGCCCACGGTGCTGTAGTCGGCCCAGATGCAGACCGGCATGGTCATCTCCTTGGGACCCTTCTGCGGAGTGCCGTCGGCCTTGTCGTTGATGACCTTGACGTCCTGGCACTTCATCAGCGCGTCCTCGAAACCGGCCGGGGTGACGGCCTTCGGGCTGCCGACCAGTGAGCCCTTGGTGTCCTCGCTGGCCGCCGCTTCCTTCTCGGCGTTCTTGAAGGAGCCGTCGATGACCTTCTCGGGGTCCTCGACCTCACCCCAGACGCCTTCCAGCATCAGCATCTTGGCGAGGAGAGGATTCGTCGCGAGGTCACCGCTCACGTACTGGGCGCTGACCTCGTGCGGGTTCTTGACCCCCATGGCCTCGGCCTCGGCCTTGTCCTTGCCGGTCATCGCCCGCTCGGGCTTCTTCTTGGACGGGTCCTGCTTGTAGTCGTCCACCGACGCGGCCGGCGTCAGCTTGTAGCCCTTGGTGGAGTCGGCCACATCGCTGCTGCCGCCGCCGGCGAAGTACCAGATCCCCGCTCCGATGACCGCCAGCGCCAGCACGGACGCTCCCACGATCAGGCCGGTCTTCTTCTTCGGCTGCTGCGGCGGGTACGGCGGCTGGCCGCCGTACACCGGCTGGCCGCCGTACGGCGGAGTGGGCGGCTGCTGGCCGTACGGGCCCGGCTGCTGCGGCTGCGGGTAGCCGTAGCCGGGCTGGCCGCCCTGCGGCGGTGCGCCGTACGGGCCGGGCTGCTGCTGCGGCGGGACACCCTGAGGGGCCTGCTGGGGGTAGCCGTAGCCGGGCCGGCCCTGAGGCGGGCCCTGCGGCGGCGGGCCGCCGTACGGCCCGGGCTGCTGTCCGTACGGTCCGGGCTGGCCCTGCGGCGGCTGCCCACCGTACGGGCCCGGCTGGTTGTAGCTCATGCGGTGTCCCCTCCGAAACTCTTGTGCGTTGCGGACATCCTGACGGAAGCCGCCCTGACATGGGCCATCGGCCCGGACACCGTTACTCAACCAATCCGTTTCAGTGCAGACCTGTGACGGCCCTAAACTGTCTCCCGTGACCGAGAACTCATCGCAGCAGCCAGCCAGCAACCCCGAACTGCCGACCACGTACGCGCCGGCCGATGTAGAGGGGAAGCTGTACGAGCGCTGGGTAGAGCGTGGTTACTTCGAAGCCGACGCGAAGAGTGAGAAGCCTCCGTACACCATCGTCATCCCGCCGCCCAACGTCACCGGCGCCCTCCACCTGGGCCACGCCTTCCAGGTCACGCTGATGGACGCCCTCACCCGCCGCAAGCGGATGCAGGGCTTCGAGACGCTGTGGCTGCCCGGTATGGACCACGCCGGTATCGCCACCCAGAACAAGGTCGAGCAGCAGCTCGCCGAAGAGGGCAAGTCGCGGCACGACATCGGCCGTCAGGCGTTCGTCGAGCGGACCTGGCAGTGGAAGGAGGAGTACGGCGGCCGGATCCTCGGCCAGCTGCGTCGCCTCGGTGCCGGCCTGGACTGGTCGCGTGAGCGCTTCACCATGGACGAAGGCCTGTCCCAGGCCGTCCAGACGATCTTCAAGAACCTGTTCGACGACGGGATGATCTACCGCGCCGAACGCATCATCAACTGGTGCCCGCGCTGTATGACGGCCCTCTCGGACGCGGAGGTCGACCACCAGGACGACGCCGGCGAGCTGGTCTCGCTGGAGTACGGCGAAGGTGACGAGACGGTCGTCGTCGCGACCACCCGCGTCGAGACGATGCTCGGCGACACCGCCGTCGCCGTCCACCCCGACGACGAGCGCTACGCCCACCTGATCGGCAAGCGGATCAAGCTGCCGCTGACCGACCGTACGATCCCGGTCGTCGCGGACACCCACGTCGACCCGGAGTTCGGCACCGGCGCGGTCAAGGTCACCCCGGCCCACGACCCCAACGACTTCGCCATCGGCCAGCGCCACGGCCTGGAGTCGGTCACGATCATGGACGGCCGCGGTGTCATCACCGTCCCCGGTCCCTTCGAGGACCTGGACCGCTTCGAGGCGCGTTCCGCGATCGTGGAGGCGCTGCGCGAGCAGGGCCGGGTCGTCGCCGAGAAGCGTCCGTACATGCACTCCGTCGGCCACTGCTCCCGCTGCAAGACCACCGTCGAGCCGCGGCTCTCGCTCCAGTGGTGGGTCAAGGTCGAGACGCTCGCCGCCGCCGCGGGCGACGCGGTCCGCGACGGCCGCGTCGAGATCCACCCGAAGGAGCTGGAGCGCCGCTACTTCGACTGGGTCGACAACCTCAACGACTGGTGCATCTCGCGCCAGCTCTGGTGGGGCCACCGCATCCCCGTCTGGTACGGCCCGGACGGCGAGGTCGTCTGCGTCGGACCCGACGACGAGCCGCCGACCGGCGAGGGCTGGTTCCAGGACGAGGACGTCCTGGACACCTGGTTCTCCTCCGGCCTGTGGCCGTTCTCCACGCTCGGCTGGCCGGAGCAGACGCCGGACCTGGAGAAGTTCTACTCCACGGACGTCCTGCTCACCGGCCACGACATCATCTTCTTCTGGGTCGTCCGGATGATGATGTTCGGCCTGTACGCGATGGACGGCGAGGTCCCGTTCAAGACGGTCGCCCTCACCGGTCTCGTCCGCGACGAGTTCGGCAAGAAGATGTCGAAGTCCAACCCGAACGCCGTCGACCCGATCGTCTGGATGGACGCGTACGGCTCCGACGCCGTCCGCTTCACCCTCGCCAACGGCGCCAACCCGGGCGCCGACGTCCCGATCGGTGAGGACTGGGTCAAGGCCTCCCGCAACTTCGCCAACAAGATCTGGAACGCCACCCGTTTCGCGCTGATGAACGGTGCGACGGTCGAGGGCCCGCTGCCGGACCCGGCCGAGATGACGGCCACCGACCGCTGGATCCTGTCGCGTCTCAACGAGACCGTCGCGGACGTCGACCGCTTCTACGACGACTTCCAGTTCGCGAAGATCTCCGACGCGCTCTACCACTTCGCGTGGGACGAGGTCTTCGACTGGTACGTCGAGCTGTCCAAGACCACGTTCTTCGCGGGCGGCGAGCAGGCCAAGGTCTCCGGCCGCGTCCTCGGTGAGGTCCTCGACGTCACGCTGCGCCTGCTCCACCCGATCGTCCCGTTCGTCACGGAGACGCTGTGGACCACGCTGACCGGCGGCGAGTCCGTCGTGATCGCGCCGTGGCCCGCGGACTCCGGCTTCCGTGACGAGGCGGCCGAGAAGGAGATCGAGCTGGTCCAGCAGGTCGTCACCGAGGTCCGCCGCTTCAAGGGCGACCAGGGCCTCAAGCCCGGCCAGAAGGTCCCGGCCCAGCTGACCCTCACCGGCACCGCGTTCGCGCCGCACGAGGCGGCCATCCGCCAGCTGCTGCGGCTGGAACCGGCCGGTGACGGCTTCCACGCCACCGCGTCCCTTCCGGTCGCCGGGGCCACCGTCGCGCTGGACCTGTCCGGCACGATCGACGTCCCGGCCGAGCGCAAGCGCCTCACCAAGGATCTGGAGGCGGCGCGGAAGGAGAAGGCGCAGGCGGAGGGCAAGCTCGGCAACGAGGCGTTCCTCGCCAAGGCGCCGGACAACGTGGTCGACAAGATCCGCGGCCGGCTCTCCAAGGCCGAGGCCGACATCGAGCGGATCTCCGCACAGCTGGCGGCCCTCCCGCAGAGCTGATGTGCTGACCGACGAAGCCCCCGCACCCCCGACCGACCGGGGATGCGGGGGCTTCGCCGTACCGCCGCTGCGCACTGCGCCGGGCGCTGCGCGCGATGTCGGTGCCCATCCGTAGACTGGCCCCGTGAGTGAGCCCCGCCCTTCAGACCGGCACGACGCGTCCCAGCCCGACGACACCTTCGAGGAGATCGTCGGCGAAGAGACCCAGCGCGACCCCGACCTGGCGGTGATCGAGGCCGGGAGCCGCACCCTGCGCACCTACGGGGGCGCTCCGCTGTCCGACGCCGTCCCCACCCGGCCCGCCGACCCCGAGACCGACAAGGCACTGCGCGCGGTGGAGCAGGAGCTCGCCGGACGCTGGGGCGAGACCAAGCTGGAGCCCTCCGTCACGCGCATCGCCGCCCTGATGGACGTGCTCGGCGAGCCGCAGCGCGCCTACCCGTCGATCCACATCACCGGCACCAACGGCAAGACGTCCACGGCCCGCATGATCGAGGCCCTGCTCAACGCCTTCGAGCTGCGCACCGGCCGGTACACCTCGCCGCACGTCCAGTCGATCACCGAGCGCATCAGCCTGGACGGCGCGCCGATCGCGCCCGAGCGCTTCATCGAGACGTACGAGGACATCAAGCCGTACGTGGAGATGGTCGACGCCCAGCAGCCCTACCGGCTCTCCTTCTTCGAGGTGCTCACCGGCATGGCGTACGCGGCCTTCGCCGACGCGCCCGTCGATGTGGCGGTCGTCGAGGTCGGCATGGGCGGCACCTGGGACGCCACCAACGTCATCGACTCCACCGTCGCCGTCGTCACGCCGATCTCGCTGGACCACACCGACCGCCTCGGCACCACACCGGCCGAGATCGCCAGCGAGAAGTCCGGTGTCATCAAGGCGGGCGCCACGGTCATCCTGGCGCAGCAGCCGGTGGACGCCGCGCAGGTGATGCTGAAGAAGGCCGTCGAGGTGGACGCCACCGTGGCCCGCGAGGGCATGGAGTTCGGCGTCACCGCCCGCGAGGTCGCCGTCGGCGGACAGCTCGTCACCTTGCGGGGCCTGGGCGGTGAGTACGAGGAGATCTTCCTCCCGCTGTACGGGGCCCACCAGGCGCACAACGCGGCCGTCGCGCTCGCCGCCGTCGAGGCGTTCTTCGGCATCGGCGCCGAGCAGGCCCGCTCGCTCGACATCGACGCCATCCGCAAGGCGTTCGCCTCGGTCATCTCGCCCGGCCGCCTGGAGGTCGTGCGCTCCAGCCCGACCGTCGTCCTGGACGCCGCGCACAACCCGGCGGGAGCCAGGGCCGCGGCGGACGGGGTCTCCGAGGCGTTCAGCTTCTCCCGGCTGATCGGTGTGGTCGGCACCAGCGGCGACAAGGACGTACGCGGTCTCCTGGAGGCCTTCGAGCCGATCTTCGCCGAGGTCGTCGTCACGCAGAACTCCACCGACCGCGCGCTGGACGCGGACGAGCTGGCCGCCATCGCCGTCGAGGTCTTCGGCGACGACCGGGTCCAGGTCGAACCGCGTCTGGACGACGCGCTGGAGGCGGCGATCACGCTGGCCGAGGAGGACGACGAGTACGCGGGCGCCGGGGTCCTGGTGACCGGATCGGTGATCACGGTCGGCGAGGCCCGGCTGCTTCTGGGAAGGGGCTGAGAGGGATGCGTACGCTCTGCGCCTCGACGCTGCTCGGTGAGTTCTTCGTGATCGGTTTCGCCGGTCTCGTCGCGATGAAGCTCGACGACCTCTCCATGGCCACGGTCTGGACGGTCTGCGGAGCCGGCATGGTGCTCTCGCTGCTGCTCTGCGGGATGCTCACCCGGCCCGGTGGCATCCAGCTCGGCTGGGCGCTGCAGGTCGCGCTGGTCCTCAGCGGCTTCGTGGTCCCGATGATGTTCATCCTCGGCCTGGTCTTCGGCGGGCTGTGGTGGGCCTCCGTGCACTACGGCCGCAAGATCGACGAGGCCAAGGCCCGCTGGGCCGCCCAGCAGGAGGCCGGCGGGGCCACGGCCTGACGTGACGGCAGGTGCCCGGGGCGCGGAGGTGACCCTGAGTGAACCCGGGCGCAGACCCCGTCCCGTATCCCTGTAACCTCGCCTCACCGCACCCGTAGTGTCTGCAAGGAGCCGCACATGACTCAGCGCACCCTCGTCCTCCTCAAGCCCGACGCGGTCCGCCGCGGCCTGATCGGTGAGATCGTGGGCCGGATCGAGCGCAAGGCGGAGTGGCGGATCACCGCGCTGGAGCTGCGCAGCCTGGACCACGACACGCTGGAGCAGCACTACGGCGAGCACCAGGGCCGCCCGTTCTACGAGCCGCTCATGGAGTTCATGGCGTCCGGCCCCGTCGTCGCTCTGGTGGCCGAAGGCGAGCGGGTGATCGAGGGCGTCCGCGCGCTCGCCGGCCCCACCGATCCGATCGCCGCCGCGCCCGGGTCGATCCGCGGTGACTTCGGCACGATCACCCGGGAGAACCTCATCCACGCCTCGGACTCGCCGGAGTCCGCAGAGCGAGAACTGAAGCTTTTCTTTCCGGGACTTTCCTGACCCGATCGGCCAAACAGCGCTGCCTGCCTGGGGCGACCGAAGTAATTCGGTCGCCCTTCGGCATAGGGTTCCCTCTCGCGGGAACGCATCCCTCCGACGTAACGTCACCATGGGTAGAACGGGCACCCGTTCCGCTCATACCGGCGAAGGACCCTCGCGCTGTGTCCGTGCATACGGCACTACGATGGAAGCTTCCACGCCCGCAGCGCCAACCTCGCCTACCAGAACAAGCCATCTTCGCTACCTGGGAAGGCCCGACGCATCCTCATGGGGAACAAGGGGAACTCAATGTCGTTCATCGGCCGTGACATGGCTATCGACCTCGGGACTGCCAACACGCTGGTGTACGTCAGGGGGCGCGGCATCGTTCTGAACGAGCCGTCCGTCGTGGCCATCAACACCAACACCGGCGGAATCCTGGCGGTCGGCTCCGAGGCCAAGAAGATGATCGGGCGGACGCCGGGCAACATCGTTGCCGTGCGGCCGCTGAAGGACGGCGTGATCGCCGACTTCGAGATCACGGAGCGGATGCTCCGCTACTTCATCCTCAAGATCCACAAGCGCCGCTACCTGGCCCGTCCGAGGGTCGTCGTCTGCGTGCCCTCCGGTATCACCGGGGTCGAGCGCCGCGCCGTCATCGAGGCGTCCACGCAGGCCGGCGCCCGCCAGGTGCACATCATCGAGGAGCCCATGGCCGCGGCCATCGGCTCCGGCCTGCCGGTCCACGAGGCCACCGGCAACATGGTCGTGGACATCGGTGGCGGCACCACCGAGGTCGCGGTGATCTCGCTCGGCGGAATCGTCACCGCCCAGTCCATCCGGACCGCCGGTGACGAGCTGGACAACGCGATCATCCAGCACATCAAGAAGGAGTACTCGCTCCTCCTCGGTGAGCGCACCGCCGAACAGATCAAGATCACGATCGGTTCCGCGTACGACATGGACAAGGACGAGCACACCGAGATCCGCGGCCGCGACCTGGTCTCCGGGCTGCCGAAGACGGTCGTCATCTCGGCCGCCGAGGTCCGCAAGGCGATCGAGGAGCCGGTCAACGCGATCGTCGACGCCGTAAAGACGACGCTCGACAAGTGCCCGCCCGAGCTCTCCGGCGACATCATGGACCGCGGCATCGTCCTCACGGGCGGCGGCGCGATGCTGCGCGGCCTGGACGAGCGGCTGCGCCGCGAGACGGGCATGCCGATCCACATCGCCGAGGACCCGCTGGACTCGGTGGCGCTCGGCTCCGGCAAGTGCGTCGAGGAGTTCGAGGCGCTCCAGCAGGTGCTGGACGCCCAGCCCCGCCGGTAGGACGGACGGAGCATCACCCGATCCGGCGCGCGGACGCTGCGGCTCCGCCCGCCGGATCGTTGATATAGATCGTTGCTGTACACGTACCGAAGTGCGCGGGTGCTGACGTACCGACAGCGACGTACACACAGGCACGAACATTCCGACGAGGAAGGCACGGCCGCCGCACGTGAGGGACACACGAGAGAGCCGGCTGCTCCTGGTGCTGCTGATCGCCATCGCATTCGCCCTGATCACGGTCGATATCCGAGGCGGCGAGGGCTCACCGGTGAACGGCGCACGGCAGGCCGCGGCCACCGTCTTCGGGCCGATCCAGAACGGCGTCGCGACGGCGGTCGACCCGGTGGGCAACGCCATAGGAGCCGTACGGGACTCCGGCAAGCGCCACGACCGGATCTCCGCCCTGGAGCAGGAGAACGCCGCGCTGAAGGCGAAGCTCGGCAGCGACGACCGCACCAACAGCCGCGTCCGTCAGCTCGACGCCATGCTGAAGAACGCGGGCGCCGGACAGTACGGCATCAAGGGCGCCGAGGTCATCGCCATAGGAGCGGCCCAGGGCTTCTCCTGGACGATCACCATCGACGCCGGATCCGATGACGGCATCCGCCGCGACATGACCGTCCTCAACGGTGAGGGGCTGGTCGGCCGGGTCACCACCGTCGGCCCGAGCACCGCGACGGTGCTGCTCGCCAACGACCCGGACTTCACCGTCGGCACCCGGATGGAGAAGACCGACGAGCTCGGCTTCGCCACCGGCCAGGGCTCACGCCCGCTCTCGGTGCAGTTCCTCAACGGCAAGGCCAAGGTGGCGGCGGGCGACCGGCTCGTCACCTTCGGCTCCAGCAAGGACAAGCCCTTCGTGCCCGGCGTCCCGGTCGGCGAGGTCGTCCGCGTCGATCCCTCCGGCGGCGCGCTGACCCGGACCGTCTACGTGAAGCCGTACGTCGGGTTCACCAAGCTCGACATCGTCGGCGTCGTCGTCCAGGCCCCGCGCTCGGACCCGCGCGACGCGGTCCTGCCCAAGCAGCCCGTCAGGACGAAGCCCAAGCCGACCCCCACGGTCACCGTCACCGTCCAGCCGGGCGGCGACATCGTCGACGGTTCGGGCAAGGTCGTCGGCAACATCAACGAGAACGCGGGAGACGGCGCGGCAGCCGGCGACCAGCAACCCGACAACGCGGCAAACGACCAGGAGTAGAGCTGATCCCCATGCGCCTCAACCGGACTCTGCTCTCCATCGTCCTGGTCACCGTCGCCCTGGTCGTCCAGGTGACCGTCCTCGCCCGCCTCCAGCTCCCCGGCGCCGTGCCGGACCTGCTGCTCCTGACCGTCCTCGGGCTCGCGTTCGTGTACGGGCCGGTCAGCGGCGCGTTCATCGGCTTCGGCGCCGGTCTCCTCGCGGACCTCGCGCCGCCCGCCGATCACGCCGTCGGCCGCTACGCCCTGGTGCTCTGCGTCATCGGCTACCTCGCGGGCATGGTCCGGCCGGAGAACGGACAGCTCAAGTCGGCCTTCGCGCCGATGGCCGCGGTGGTCGCCGCCGCGCTCGGCTCGACCCTGCTCTACGCGGGCGTCGGCGCGCTGGTCGGCGACACGGCCGCCCGCCATGTGGGCCTCGGCAGCCTGCTGTTCACCGCCGCCGTGTACGACCTGCTGCTGGCGCCCTTCGTCGTGCCGCTGATCATGGCCCTGGCCAGACGTACCGAGAACGACCCGGTCTCCGAGGCCGCAGGCGGCGGCAACGACGTCGCCGCGGGCTGGCTCTCCTCCGGCACCGGACTGCGCATCGGCAACCAGCGCGGCGGCCTGCGCGTGAAGGCCGCCCGCAACCGCGCCGCCCGCGCGGGCCGCATCAAGGGGGTCAAGCGCCTGTGAAGCCGTACGCGACGAAGGACACCGGGGGCACCGCGTGAGCAACATTCCCGAGACCGGGCGGACCCAGCGGGTCCAGATCCGGCTCATCGTCATCCAGGTCCTCGTCTTCTCGCTGCTGCTCACGCTCGGCGGCCGCCTCTGGTACCTCCAGATCCGCAACGGCGACGAGTACACCGCCGAGGCCGCCGGCAACGGCGTGCAGCAGGTCGTCCAGCCCGCCGTGCGCGGCTCGATCCTCGACGCGCGCGGCGTACCGCTCGCCGACAACGAGACCCGCCTCGTCGTCTCCGCCAGCCGCACCGAGCTGCTGAAGATGAAGGACGACGGCGTCGGCGTCCTCACCCGGCTCGCCGACGTCCTGGACATGAAGCCGCAGGACGTGCGCGACAAGGTCCGCCTCTGCGACTCCAAGACCCCGCAGCCCTGCTGGAACGGCTCGCCCTACCAGCCGATCCCGGTCACCGACGAGGCCACCACCCAGCAGGCCCTCCAGATCCGCGAGCGCGCCGAGGACTTCCCCGGCATCACCGCCGAGCCCACCGCCGTACGCCGCTACGCCGCACCCGGCAAGGCGAAGACCGCGCAGGTGCTCGGCTACCTCTCGCCCGTCACCGACGACGAGCTCCAGAAGGCGCTGGACGGCCCGTCGCCGTACCTGCGTTCGGACCAGGTCGGCCGTTCGGGCCTGGAGCGTACGTACGACAAGGAGCTGCGCGGCAAGGCGGGCGTCACCCGCTACGAGGTCGACAACCTCGGCCGTGTCATGGGCGAGGCGGAGAACGACCCGGCGGTGCCCGGCTCCAACCTCGTCACCAGCCTCGACGCCCGGGTCCAGGCGGTGGCCGAGTACGAGCTCGCGCAGGCGATGAAGACCGTCCGCCAGGAGACCGACAAGATCACCGGACGCAAGTACGAGGCCGACTCCGGCGCCGTCGTCGTCATGGAGTCCAAGACGGGCCGCATCGTCTCCATGGCCTCCCAGCCCGACTACGACCCCAACGACTGGGTCGGCGGCATCTCCGGCAAGCAGTACGCCAAGCTCACCAGCAAGAAGTCGAACTACCCGCTGCTCAACCGGGCCATCCAGGGCCAGGCGCCGGCCGGCTCCATCTTCAAGGTGGTCTCCGCGAGCGCCGCCGTGCGCGGCGGCCACGCCTTCAACGACCGCTACAACTGCAGCAGCTCCTACAGCCTCGGCAGCCAGACCTTCGCCAACTTCGAGTCCCAGGGCCACGGCCCGATCACCCTCGGGGACGCGCTCAAGTACTCCTGCAACACCGTCTTCTACCGGCTCGGCCACGAGGAGTGGTCCAAGGACGGCGGCATAAAGCCGAAGAAGGACGCCAAGAACTGGTTCTACACGACCGCCCGTGACTTCGGCCTCGGCGGCGAGACCGGCATCGACCTGCCGAACGAGGTCAAGGGCCGCATCCCGGACCGCCAGTGGAAGCAGGACTTCTGGAAGGCGAACAAGGACGCCTGGTGCAAGGAGGGCAAGAAGGGCGGCACCTACGTGCAGCAGATCGCTTACGAGAGCTGCCTCGAAGGCAACCAGCTCAAGGCGTACGACAGCATCAACTACGCCATCGGCCAGGGTGACGTCCTCGTCACGCCGATCCAGATGGCCACCGCCTACGCCGCCATCAGTAACGGCGGCACCCTCTACGCCCCGACCGTCGGCAAGGCCGTGATCAGCCCCGACGGCAAGAGTGTCCAGGAGATCAAGCCCAAGTCGACCGGCAAGCTGCCCATCGACGCGCAGACCGTCAAGGACCTCGACAAGGGTCTGCGTTCGGTGGTCGAGCCCGGCGGCACCGCCGCCTGGCGGTTCGGCGGCTGGCCGCAGGACAAGATCCCGATGCGCGCCAAGACCGGTACGGCGCAGGTGTACGGCAAGCAGACCACCTCGTGGTTCGCGACCTACACCGACGACTTCACGATCATCATGACGATCTCCCAGGGCGGCACCGGCTCCGGCGCCTCCGGGCCCGCCGTCCGCAAGATCTACGACGCGCTCTACGGCCTCGACGCCGAGGGCAACCAGGATGTGAGCAAGGCCCTGCTGCCCAAGCCCCAGAAGACGCTGCCGAAGGTCCAGCCCGACGGCTCGATCCACGCCCCGAAGATCAAGCCGTACAACCCCGTGCCGACCCAGCCGGAAGGCCAGGAGGCCGACCCGGAGAACCTGGTGCCGCAGCCGCCGGGCCAGCCGGGACTCACCGGATCACCGGCGATGACCGGGAGGCGGCCCTGATGGCAGGTGGCTTCTCCGTAGCCCGGTACGCACCCGATCAGGGGTCCTGGGCCAAACTGACCGCCCGCGACTCCGTCGTCCGGCGGCTGGACTGGCCGCTGCTCGGCGCCGCGCTCGCGCTCTCGCTCCTCGGTGCGGTGCTCGTCTGGTCCGCGACCCGCAACCGCGACCACCTCACCCAGGGCGACCCGTACTTCTTCCTCTTCCGGCACGCCATGAACACCGGCATCGGCATCGCCCTGATGATCGGCACGATCTGGCTCGGCCACCGCACCCTGCGCGGAGCCGTCCCGGTCCTCTACGGCATCTCGGTGCTGCTGGTCCTGGCCGTCCTCACGCCGCTCGGCACCACGATCAACGGCGCCCACGCCTGGATCAAGCTGCCGGCCGGGTTCTCCATCCAGCCCTCCGAGTTCACCAAGATCACCATCATCCTGGTGATGGCGATGCTGCTGGCGGCCCGCGTCGACGCCGGCGACCAGCCCCATCCCGACCACCGGACCGTCGCCAAGGCGCTGGGCCTCGCGGTCATCCCGATGGCCATCGTCATGCTGATGCCGGACCTCGGCTCGGTGATGGTGATGGCCGTCATCGTCCTCGGCGTCCTGCTGGCCTCCGGCGCCTCCAACCGCTGGGTCTTCGGCCTGCTCGGCACGGGCGCCGCCGGAGCCGTCGCGGTCTGGCAGCTCGGGCTGCTCGACGACTACCAGATCGCCCGGTTCGCCGCCTTCGCCAATCCGGCGCTCGACCCGGCCGGCGTCGGCTACAACACCAACCAGGCCCGCATCGCGATCGGCTCCGGCGGCCTGTTCGGCACCGGGCTCTTCCAGGGCACGCAGACCACCGGCCAGTTCGTCCCCGAGCAGCAGACCGACTTCGTCTTCACCGTCGCCGGTGAGGAGCTGGGCTTCCTCGGCGCCGGGCTGATCATCGTCCTGCTCGGCGTCGTCCTCTGGCGCGCCTGCCGGATCGCCCGCGAGACGACCGAGCTGTACGGCACGATCGTCGCCGCCGGCATCATCGCCTGGTTCGCCTTCCAGTCCTTCGAGAACATCGGCATGACGCTCGGCATCATGCCGGTGGCCGGTCTGCCACTGCCCTTCGTCTCGTACGGAGGGTCCTCGATGTTCGCCGTCTGGGTCGCGATCGGGCTGCTGCAGTCGATCAGGGTGCAGCGGCCGATGTCCGCCTGAACCCGGCCCACGCGGGTAGGTGTCCGTATATGGCGGACACCAAGCGTGAGATCGAGCGGAAGTACGAAGCCACCGACGCCACCCGGCTGCCCGACCTGAGCCGGGTGGCCGGGGTCGGCCGGGTCGAGAAGCGCGGCGTGACGGAGCTGGACGCCGTCTACTACGACACCGCCGACCTCCGCCTGGCCGCAGGCGCCCTCACCCTGCGCCGCCGGACCGGCGGAGCGGACGAAGGCTGGCACCTGAAGTTCCCGGTCGCCACCGGCATCCGCGACGAGCTCCACGAGCCGCTGGCCGACACGCTGCCGCCCTCCTTCGCCGCGCTCCTCCGCTCCCGCCTCCGTCACGCGGAACCGGCCCCGGTCGTCCGCCTGCTCACCTCCCGCGACCTTCAGCACCTGACCGACGCCGACGGCACTCTCCTCGCCGAGGTCAGCGTCGACACGGTGCTCGCGGAACGGCTCGCGGGAAAGGCCACCGGCACCACCGCCACCTGGACCGAGATCGAGGTCGAGCTTGCCGACGACGGCGACCCGGCCTTCCTGGACGCGGTCGAGAAGCGGCTCCGCAAGGCCGGCGTGCGCCCGTCGGATGCGCCGTCGAAGCTGACCAGGGCGCTGGCGGAGACGGCTCCGGCACCGAAGAAGCGGGCGAAGCAGAAGGCGGAAGACCCGCAGACCGCGGGCGGCCACGTCCTCGCCTACGTACGCGAGCAGATCCGCACCGTCGTCGACCTCGACCCGGCCGTCCGCCGCGACCTGCCCGACTCCGTGCACAAGATGCGCGTGGCGACCCGGCGGTTGCGCAGCGCCTTCAAGACGTACCGCAGGATCCTGGACCACGAGGTCACCGACCCGATCGGCGCCGAGCTCAAGTGGTTCGCCGGTGAGCTCGGTGTCGACCGCGACCAGGAGGTCCTGGACGAGCGGCTGGCCACCGGGATCGCGGCCCTGCCCACCACCTTGGCCCTCGGCCCGGTGCGCGGCCGGCTCCAGGTCTGGTCGGCCGCCCGCCGCACCGGATCACGCCGCCGGATCGTCGACGTACTGGACGGGAAGCGGTATCTGGCCCTCCTCGACACCCTGGACGCCCTCAGCGCCGACCCGCCGCTGCGCCCCACCGCCTCCCGCACTCCCGCGAAAGCGCTGCCGCGCGCGGTGCTCAAGGACTACAGGAAGCTCGCGCGCCGCATGGACCACGCTCTGGAGCACCCGCCGGGGCCGGAGCGTGACACCGCCATGCACGAGGCACGCAAGGCCGCCAAGCGCGCGCGGTACGCGGCCGACGCGGCCGAGCCCGCCCTCGGAAAGCCCGCAAAGCGGTTCGCCAAGCGAGTAAAGGCCGTCCAGTCGCTGCTCGGCGACCACCAGGACAGCGTGGTCGCCCGCGAGGCCCTGCGCACCCTCGCCATCCAGGCGCACGCGGCCGGCGAGACCACCTTCACCTGGGGACTTCTGTACGGACACGAGGAGGCGACCGCCGACCGGCGCGAGCGCGAGCTGCCCGAGGTCTGGAGCCGTGCCTCCGACCCCGTACTGCGGGCGGATCTGAAGCACTGAGACGCGCGGTACGCTGGATGGTCACCCCTGCCGGCTCACGAAGGTTCGCGAGATGTCTGCCGCATCGGTCTTCCCACAGCTCGAAGCTCTGCTCCCGCATGTGCAGAAGCCCATCCAGTACGTCGGCGGTGAGCTGAACTCCACCGTCAAGGACTGGGACAGCTGCGACGTCCGCTGGACCCTGATGTATCCCGACGCCTACGAGGTCGGGCTGCCGAACCAGGGCGTCATGATCCTCTACGAGGTACTGAACGAGCGCGAGGGCGTCCTCGCGGAGCGCACGTACAGCGTCTGGCCGGACCTCGAAGAGCTGATGCGCGAGCACGAGGTGCCGCAGTTCACCGTGGACAGCCACCGTCCCGTCGGCGCCTTCGACGTCTTCGGGCTGAGCTTCTCCACCGAGCTCGGCTACACCAACATGCTCACCGCTCTGGACCTGGCCGGCATCCCGCTGGAGGCCAAGGACCGCACGGTGGACCACCCGATCGTCCTCGCGGGCGGCCACGCGGCCTTCAACCCGGAGCCGATCGCGGAGTTCATCGACTGCGCGGTCATCGGCGACGGCGAGCAGGCCGTCCTGGAGATCACCGAGATCATCCGCGCCTGGAAGGCCGAAGGCCGTCCCGGCGGCCGCGACGAGGTGCTCTTCCGGCTCTCCAAGACCGGTGGCGTCTACGTCCCGCGCTTCTACGACGTGGAGTACCTCCCGGACGGCCGCATCGGCCGCGTCGTGCCCAACCGGTCCGGCGTGCCGTGGCGCGTCTCCAAGCACACCGTCATGGACCTCGACGAGTGGCCCTACCCCAAGCAGCCCCTCGTCCCGCTCGCGGAGACCGTGCACGAGCGGATGTCCGTGGAGATCTTCCGCGGCTGCACCCGTGGCTGCCGTTTCTGCCAGGCCGGCATGATCACGCGCCCCGTGCGGGAGCGAAGCATCACCGGCATCGGCGAAATGGTCGACAAGGGCCTCAAGGCGACCGGCTTCGAAGAGGTCGGCCTGCTCTCGCTCTCCTCCGCCGACCACAGCGAGATCGGCGACATCGCCAAGGGCCTCGCCGACCGCTACACCGACGACAAGATCGGCCTCTCGCTGCCCTCCACCCGCGTCGACGCGTTCAACGTGGACCTGGCCAACGAGCTGACCCGCAACGGCCGCCGCTCCGGCCTCACCTTCGCTCCCGAAGGCGGCTCCGAGCGGATGCGCAAGGTCATCAACAAGATGGTCTCGGAGGAGGACCTGATCCGGACGGTCGCCACCGCCTACGGCAACGGCTGGCGTCAGGTGAAGCTGTACTTCATGTGCGGCCTGCCCACCGAGACCGACGAGGACGTCCTCCAGATCGGCGACATGGCGGTCAACGTCATCGCCAAGGGCCGCGAGGTCTCCGGCCAGAACGACATCCGCGCCACGGTCTCCATCGGCGGCTTCGTGCCCAAGCCGCACACGCCGTTCCAGTGGGCCCCGCAGCTGAGCGCAGCCGACACCGACGCCCGGCTCAAGAAGCTCCGCGACAAGATCCGCGGCGACAAGAAGTACGGCCGCTCGATCGGCTTCCGCTACCACGACGGCAAGCCCGGCATCGTGGAGGGCCTGCTCTCGCGCGGCGACCGGCGCGTCGGCTCCGTCATCCGCGCGGTCTACGAGTCCGGCGGCCGCTTCGACGGCTGGCGCGAGCACTTCAGCTACGACCTCTGGATGAACTGCGCCGAGAAGACGCTGCCCGACTTCGGCGTCGACGTCGACTGGTACACCACCCGCGAGCGTACGTACGAGGAGGTCCTGCCCTGGGACCACCTCGACTCCGGTCTGGACAAGGACTGGCTCTGGGAGGACTGGCAGGACGCGCTGGACGAGACCGAGGTCGAGGACTGCCGCTGGACCCCCTGCTTCGACTGCGGCGTCTGCCCGCAGCTCGACCTGGACATCCAGATCGGCCCGACGGGCAAGAAGCTGCTCCCGTTGAGCGTGGTGAACAAGTAACGCGTCCCTGAGGCTCCGCAGGCCCGGCCGGCAACCACGGACCGGGCCTGCGCGTCATTGAGGGCATGGATGCCGGCAAGCACCGGACCCTGGACCGGTACGAGCCCGACACCGCCCTGAACCAGGCTGATCAGGATCCCCGTGCGCATCGTGGTGCTGTTCCTGGTCCCGCCCGTCCGCATGGTCTGGGACCTGCTGGCCGCCGGCTGGCACGCCT
This sequence comes from Streptomyces sp. NPDC006174, assembly GCF_040614075.1. NCBI lineage: Bacteria > Bacillati > Actinomycetota > Actinomycetes > Kitasatosporales > Streptomycetaceae > Streptomyces > Streptomyces sp. NPDC006174. Next base: position 125,982 of record NZ_JBEXTJ010000005.1, read on the forward strand.
TCGACCGGACCCTGCTCCGCCCGCTGGGCAGGGGCCTGGCCTGGCTGCTCGACACGCTGGTCCTGACCCCGCCGGCCTGGCTGTTCACAGACGTCCTCACTCCGCTGGCCCTGGCCGTCACCTGGCTGGTCATGGTGCTGCTCGTCGCTCCCGCCTCCTGGCTGTACCGCCGCGTCCTCGCGCCGGTCGGCCGGGAGATCGCGGATGCCGCCGAGATCGCCTGGCGGATCGGCGGATACCTCTCGCGGGCGGTGAGCCGGCGGTCGCCTGGCTGGTCCGGCACCTGATCGGCGTACCGGTGGTCTGGGCCTACCGCACGGTGTGCGTCCCGGTCGGCCACTTCGTCCGGGACGCCCTCCGGGCTCCGGCCCGACGCGCCGCCCGATCGGCTCCGGCCACCGCCCGCGAAACCGCGCGGCAGGCCCGCCGCGACGCCTGGCGCGTACTGGTCGGCGGGACGGCCGGAACGCGGTTCGGGGAACCGCCGGGGATGCCTGCGCGTACTCTGGGTAGTACAACGACTGTCCCCAGCGCGGCGCAGGCGTCCGAGACCTCCCTGCTGAGCGAGAAACTCGTCAAGCAGGCGTGAGCCGGAGCGGCACCCCGGGGACCACCCCGTACTTCGTGGGCGGCGCTCCCCGGCGCCCGCCCCGCACCGAGGAGAAGAACCACTGGGCAAGCGACAGCCCGAAGGCCCGCCGCCCGCACCGGCAGTGCAGCGCATCCGTCTGCGCTACACCAAGCGCGGCCGCCTCCGGTTCACCAGTCACCGCGACTTCCAACGGGCCTTCGAGCGGGCACTGCGCCGCTCCGAGGTGCCGATGGCGTATTCGGCGGGCTTCACCCCGCACCCCAAGGTCTCCTACGCCAATGCCGCCCCCACCGGCACGGGCAGCGAGGCCGAGTTCCTGGAGATCGCCCTCACCGAGGCGCGCGACCCCGACCTCCTGCGCGAGCTGCTCGACAGCTCGCTGCCGGACGGTCTGGACATCACCGACGCGGTGGAGGCCCGCACCTCAGGCCTCGCCGAGCGGCTGACCGCCTCGGTCTGGGAGATGCGCCTGGACGGCGTCGATCCCGACGAGGCCCGCAGAGCCGTCGACGCGTTCAACGCCGCCGAGACCGTCGAGGTCCAGCGCAAGGCGAAGAACGGCATCCGCACCTTCGACGCCCGCGCCGCCGTCGCCGACCTGCAAGCTCTTGATCCAGCGGCTGATAGGCCGGGGGACGGGCCCTGTGCGATACTGCGGCTGGTTGTTCGGCACGTGACACCTGCCGTGCGACCCGACGACGTCCTGTCCGGTCTCCGCGCTGTGGCCGACCTGGCGCCGCCCGTCCCCGCCGCGGTGACGAGGCTGGCGCAGGGGCTCTTCGACGAGGAGTCCGGCACGGTGACCGACCCGCTCGCGCCTGACCGCGAGGCCGCCCCGACCGCACATCCCGCGGTCGCAGCAGCCGTCGCGACGGCGCCGGAAGGTGCAGGTTCCGCGTAAGGCGGTCGTTGTAGCGCAGCCCTCCGACTCGGGAGCCACCTGGGTCGGGCCGCGCACTGACCCATAAGACTTTCGCCAGGCCGTCCGCAACACCGCGGACGGAACCGGCGAGCCAGACATCAGCTCCCGTGCGGCGCCCGCGCCCCGGACGAGCGGTATCGCACCACTGCGTACCGTGCCGGACCGGAATCAGACGCGGCGCCCGGGAGCGCGACGGGAGAACCGCCCGCATGCCTCAGCCGAACGAACCCGCCACCAACGGGAACAACGAAGAGAACACCCCCGGCGACAAGCTGCCGCCGCGCCGCAGGCGCCGCGCCGCTTCCCGCCCGGCCGGCCCGCCCGGCGCGGCCGTGCCGCCCGCGGCCGAGGCCGCCGCCGTGGAGGCCCCGGCGACCGCGCCCGAGGAGACGGCCCCCGAACCGGCCGCCGAGACCGCGCCTCCCGCCCGTACGCGCCGTCGCGCCGTCCGCAAGGCGACCGCGCCCGCAGGCGCTCCGGAGACCGCCGAGGTGGTCGCCGAGGTCGTCGAGACGCCTGCTCCGGTGGCCGAGACCCAGGCCGCCGAGCCCGCCGAGGAGGCCCCGGCCCCGCGTACCCGCCGCCGCGCGGTCCGCAAGGCGACGGCTCCGGCCGGTGCCCCGCAGGCCGCCGAGGTCGTGGAGGTCGTCGAGACCCCGGCCGAGCCGGTCGTGGAGGAGACGGAGGAGGAGGAGCCGGTGGCCGAGGTCGCCCCGGAGCCCGCCGCCCCGCGCCGCCGCCGCGCCTCCCGCAAGGCCACTTCACCGGCCGGTGCTCCGCAGGCCGCCGAGGCCGTCGTCGAGCCGGTCGCGCCCGCCGAGCCCGTGGCCGAGCAGGCCGCCGTGGCCGAGCCCGCCGCCCCGGTCACCGAGGCCCCGCGTGGCCGCACCCGCCGCCGTGCCTCCGCTCCGGCCGGCACTCCGCAGGCCGCCGCCGCCGACGCGGTGAACGAGCCCGCGCCCGCCGTTGAGACCCCGGCAGCCGCCGAGCCCGCCGAGGAGGCTCCGGCGCCGCGCAGCCGCCGTCGCGCCTCCCGTAAGGCCACCTCTCCCGCCGGTGCCCCGCAGGTCACCGAGGCGGAGGAGCCCGTCGAGGCCGGCGAGAGCCTGCCCGCCGCCGTGGCCGAGGAGCTCGCCGCCGAGGTGGAGGAGGTCGAGGAGGCCGCCCCGCGCGGACGCCAGCGTCGCCGGGCCACCGCCACCGCGGGCCGCCCGGAGTTCACCACCAAGGCCGAGGAGCCGACCCGCAAGGGCCGCCGCGCCACGCGCCCCGCCGTCGCCGTGTTCCAGGCGCCGGTCTTCGCCGAGCCGATGTTCCAGACCCCCGAGACGGCCGCCGCCGCTGCCGCGGCCGGTCCCTCCGCCGCGTACGACGAGGTCGAGGAGGCCGAGGAGCGGACCGCCGAGGCCGAGCCGGCTCCCGCGCCCGCCGAGGCCGCGCCGCAGGGCGGTTCGCGCCGCCGTCGCCGCCGCCGTGGTGAGGCCGCCGAGCCCGAGCAGACCGCCGCCGCCCCGGTGGAGGAGCCTGCCGAGGAGGCACCCGAGGCCGAGGCCGAGGCGGAGGAGCACGAGGGCGAGGACACCGACGAGTACGGCGACCGCCCCTCGCGCCGCCGCCGTCGTGGTGGCCGCCGTCGCCGTCGCGGCGAGGCCGGCGACCCGGACGAGGCCGAGCAGCAGCACGCCGACGAGGCGCCCGCGCACGCCCGCGCCGAGGACGACCAGGCGTCGGCCCAGGTCCAGGAAGCCGACGACGAGGAGGACGACAGCGACAGCGACTCCGCCGCCTCCGGTTCGAGCAGCAGCCGCCGTCGCCGCCGTCGCCGTCGCCGCAGCGGTGACGCCGGTGCCGAGGCCGACAACGGCACCGACGACCCGGAGCGTACGGTCGTCAAGGTCCGCGAGCCGCGCAAGAAGGAGGCGGAGCGCGAGCCCGGCACCGGCTTCGACGAGGTCCAGTCCATCAAGGGCTCGACCCGCATGGAGGCCAAGAAGCAGCGCCGCCGCGAGGGCCGCGAGCAGGGCCGGCGCCGCGTCCCGATCATCACCGAGGCGGAGTTCCTGGCGCGCCGCGAGGCCGTCGAGCGCGTGATGGTCGTCCGCCAGAGCGGCGAGCGCACCCAGATCGGCGTCCTCGAGGACAACGTGCTCGTCGAGCACTACGTCAACAAGGAGCAGGCCACCAGCTACGTCGGCAACGTCTACCTGGGCAAGGTGCAGAACGTCCTGCCGTCCATGGAGGCCGCGTTCGTCGACATCGGCAAGGGCCGCAACGCCGTCCTGTACGCCGGTGAGGTCAACTTCGAGGCGCTCGGTATGGCCCACGGGCCGCGCCGCATCGAGACCGCGCTCAAGTCCGGCCAGTCGGTCCTGGTCCAGGTGACCAAGGACCCGATCGGCCACAAGGGCGCCCGCCTCACCAGCCAGGTCTCGCTGCCCGGCCGCTACCTCGTCTACGTGCCCGAGGGCTCGATGACCGGGATCAGCCGCAAGCTGCCCGACACCGAGCGCTCCCGTCTCAAGACGATCCTCAAGAAGATCGTCCCCGAGGACGCGGGCGTCATCGTGCGCACCGCCGCCGAGGGCGCGAGCGAGGACGAGCTGCGCCGTGACGTCGAGCGGCTCCAGGGGCAGTGGGAGGAGATCCAGAAGAAGGCGAAGGGCACCAGCGGCTCCAACGCGCCGACGCTGCTCTACGGCGAGCCGGACATGACCGTCCGGGTCGTCCGCGACATCTTCAACGAGGACTTCTCCAAGGTCATCGTCAGCGGCGACGACGCGTGGGAGACCATCCACGGTTACGTCTCGCACGTGGCGCCGGACCTCACCGAGCGGCTCTCCCGCTGGACCTCCGAGGTCGACGTCTTCGCGACGTACCGCATCGACGAGCAGCTGATGAAGGCGCTGGACCGCAAGGTCTACCTGCCCAGCGGCGGCTCGCTGGTGATCGACAAGACCGAGGCGATGGTCGTCGTCGACGTCAACACCGGCAAGTTCACCGGCCAGGGCGGCAACCTGGAGGAGACCGTCACCAGGAACAACCTGGAGGCGGCCGAGGAGATCGTGCGCCAGCTGCGGCTGCGCGACCTCGGCGGCATCGTCGTCGTCGACTTCATCGACATGGTGCTGGAGTCCAACCGGGACCTCGTCCTGCGGCGGCTCCTGGAGTGCCTGGGACGTGACCGCACCAAGCACCAGGTCGCCGAGGTCACCTCGCTCGGCCTGGTCCAGATGACCCGTAAGCGGGTGGGCCAGGGTCTGCTGGAGTCCTTCTCCGAGACCTGCGTCCACTGCAACGGTCGCGGTGTCATCGTCCACATGGAGCAGCCGACGTCCGTCGGTGGCGGCGGTTCCAAGAAGTCCAAGAAGCGCCGCGGTGGTGCGGGCCAGGACCACGAGCACGGTCACGAGCAGGACCACGGCCATGAGGACCAGGCCGCCGAGCCCGCCGAGACCGAGGCCGAGCTGGCTGCCGAGGTCGCCGCGCCGGTGGCGGTGGAGCCCGAGGTCGCCGCGGACGAGGAGTTCTACAGCAGCCCGGCCGAGGCCGAGGCGGCCGCCGGTCGTGGCCGTGGCCGCCGCCGCGCCTCCCGCAAGGTGTCGGCCCCGGCCGGCGCTCCGAAGACCGAGGCCGCCGCTCCGGTGGCCGAGGCGGAGCCGGTCGCGGAGCCCGTCGTGCAGCCGGTCGCCGAGCCGGTCCTCGACACGCCCGAGCCGTCGAAGGCCCCGGAAGCTCAGGAGGCGGCCGAGGCCGCGCCTCAGGGCCGTACGCGCCGTCGCGCCACCCGTAAGGCGTCCGCCCCGGCGGGTTCGCCGAAGCAGGCCGAGCCGGCGGAGCCCGTACAGCCGGCCGAGCCCGCCACGGACCCGGTGGCCGTCGAGGACCCGGTCGTCGAGGCGCCCGCCGAGCCCGCCCCCGTGCAGGAGGCGCCTGAGGCGGAAGCCCCCAAGGAGGCCGCACCGCCGCGGGCCCGTCGCCGGGCGACCCGTAAGGCCACCGCTCCGGCGGGTTCGCCGACGGGTTCGGACGAGGCGGCGGTCCTCGTCGTCGAGTCGGTGTCCGAGCCGAAGGCCTCCGAGGCTCCGCAGGCCTCCGAGGCCTCGCAGGCCGAGGCCGCCGAGGCGCCCGCGTCCGGTGAGCCGGAGGAGGCGCCGGTGGCGAAGAAGACGGCCCGCAAGGCCGCCGCCAAGAAGGCTCCGGCGAAGAAGGCGGTGGCCAAGAAGACGGCCGCCAAGAAGACCGTCGCGAAGAAGACGACGGCGAAGACGACCGCGAAGAAGGCGACCAAGAAGACCGTCGCCGCCGAGCAGTCGTCGCCTTCCGTGACCGCTTCGGCGCCGTCCTCCGACGGTGAGGCGTCAGCCGGCTGACGATTCCCCGCAATCGGTTGTTCATTATCCGTGGCCCGTCCCGTTACTTTCGGAGGCGGGCCACGGGCTTTGTATCAGGACTGATGCAAAGGGAGTTAACGTTGCCGAAATGGGTTGTGAAATCCCTGATAATGTGATGGCGACTGTTGGACTGTCAGAGTTGTTCGCAGAAACTACAATTGGTGACCGGCCCGGTGGCCCATCAGACCGGACCTGATTCCCCCGGGAGGGCGTCGGCGTCACGCCGACGGGGTTTCGCGCGGCTGTGCACGGTGTCCGCAATCCAGAATTCTGCCCGGTAACGAGCTCTTGCGGTGTCTAGGAGGACGTCCATGGCGAGCATCAACGAGCAGCCGATTCCCGCTGCCCGTCCGGTCATCGGGGAAGACGAGATCGAGGCCGCCGTCCGCGTACTGCGCAGCGGCCGGGTCGTGCAGGGGCCCGAGGTCGCGGCCTTCGAGGAGGGCTTCTCCCGCCTGGTCGACGGACGGCACTGCATCGCCGTCAACTCGGGCACCTCGGCTCTCCAGCTGCTGCTCCTGGCCCTCGGGATCGGCCCCGGGGACGAGGTGATCGTCCCCTCGTTCTCCTTCGCGGCCTCCGCCAACGCGGTCCGCCTGACCGGCGCCGACGTGGTCTTCGCCGACATCGAGCCGGGCAGTTTCGGCCTCGACCCGGTGGCCGTCGAAGCCGCGATCACGCCGCGCACCGCCGCGATCATGCCGGTCCACCTCTACGGCCACCCGGCCGCGATGGACAAGCTCGTGCCGATCGCCGAGAAGCACCGGCTCGCCGTGGTCGAGGACGCCTGCCAGGCCCACGCGGCGGCGCTGAACGGCACGCCGGTCGGCGCGTTCGGCGCGGGCGGCACCTTCAGCTTCTACCCGACCAAGAACATGCACGCGCTCGAAGGCGGCATGGTCACCACGGCCGACGCCGAACTGGCACGTACGCTGCGCCTCCTGCGCAACCAGGGCATGGAGCAGCGGTACGCCAACGAGATCGTCGGCGCCAACATGCGGATGACCGACGTCTCCGCCGCCGTCGGCCGCGTCCAGCTCGCCAAGGTCGAAGGCTGGACCGAGCAGCGCCGCGCCAACGCCGCGTACCTGGACGCCCACATCACCGCCCCGGCCGTCACCACGCCGCCGGTGGCCGAAGGCGCCCGGCACGTCTACCACCAGTACACCGTGCGGATCAGCGGCGACCGGGACGCCGCGATGGCGAAGCTCACCGAGGCGGGCGTCGGCAACGCGGTCTACTACCCGACGCCGATCCACCGCCTCAAGCCGTACTGGGAGCCGGACCAGAAGGCGGGCCGGATCTGGGAGCTGCCGCAGACCGAGAAGGCGGCGGCCGAGGTCGTCTCGCTGCCCGTCCACCCCTCGCTCACCGAGGCCGACCTGGAGCGCATCGTGAGCGCCGTGAACGCGCTGGAGGAGAACCGATGACCGCCGTTCTGAAGGCCGGGCTCATCGGCCTCGGCTCCATGGGCCGCAACCACGCCCGGATCCTCTCCGGCCTGGAAGGCGTCGAGCTGGTCGGTGTCGTCGAGCCGATGGGTGACCGGAACGGCTGGGCGCAGGGCGCGCCCGTCCTCTCCACCGTCGACGAGCTCCTCGCCCGCGGTATCGACTACGCCGTCGTCGCCTGCCCGACCGGCCTGCACGAGAAGGTCGGCCTCCAGCTCGCCGACGCCGGTGTCTGCGCCCTGATCGAGAAGCCGCTCGCGGACACCGTCGAAGGCGCCCGCCGCCTGGTCGAGGCGTTCGAGGCCCGTGACCTGGTCGCGGGCGTCGGCCACATCGAGCGGTGCAACCCGGCCCTGCTCTCGCTCCGCGCCCGCCTGGAGGCCGGTGAGCTCGGCGACGTCTACCAGGTCGTCACCCGCCGCCAGGGCCCGTTCCCGCATCGGATCGCCGACGTCGGTGTGGTCAAGGACCTCGCCACGCACGACATCGACCTGACGGGCTGGGTCACCGGCCAGGCGTACACGTCGATCGCCGCGCACACCGTCTCCAAGTCGGGCCGCCCGCACGAGGACATGGTCTCCGCCGTCGGCCAGCTCTCCGACGGCACGATGGTCAACCACCTGGTCAACTGGCTGAGCCCGCTCAAGGAGCGGTTCACCTCGGTCACCGGCGAGCGCGGCTGCTTCATCGCCGACACGCTCACCGCCGACCTCACCTTCCACTCCAACGCCGCGGTCGCCACCGAGTGGGAGGCGTTGCGCGCCTTCCGCGGGGTCTCCGAGGGCGACATGATCCGCTACGCCATCCCCAAGCGCGAGCCCCTGCTTGTCGAGCACGAGCTCTTCCGCGACGCTGTGCGCGGGGAGCCGGCGGATGTCTGCACCCTGCGGCAGGGGCTCCTCACCGTCGAGGTGGCCGAAGCCGTGCTGCGATCGGCCACGACCCGCACCACCGTTACTCTCACGGCCCCGGACCGGACGGAACATGGCACCTGACCTTCCCTCGTACCCAGACCTCGCCGCACTGCCCCGCAAGGGTTCACGCGGTCGTATCGTCATGCTCGTCGACAACAGCGTGCACGGCGACTCCCGTGTGCAGAAGCAGGCGAGCTCGGCGGCCGCGGCCGGCTGGGACGTCATCCTGCTCGGCAAGTTCTCCGGCAAGGAGGAGGTGACGGCCTGGCAGCTCGGCGAGGCCGAGGTCCGCCTCCTCGGGGTCAAGGCCAAGATGTCGACCCACCCGAAGGACCTGCGCGGCGCGCCGATCCGCCGCCCGCTGGCCTACCCCTCCGAGCGCGTGGCCGAATTCCGTACGCAGCAGGTCAAGGCCTGGCGTGCCGACCTCCGGGTCCGCGGCGCCGCGCTCAGGACCGGCGAGGACCGCTCCGCGCTCGGCTCCACCGGCGGTCAGGTGTGGCTCGCGGCGCGCAGAGGCGCGGCCAAGGCCACCAGCCGCTGGGTGAGGCTGCGCGCGCGCCACACCAGGAAGCTGCGCGGCCTGCGCAGGACCCGCTCCGCCGCCGTGGACAAGGCGGCCACCGCCTTCTGGCTGAAGACGATGGGTGACCGCGCCTGGCGGCGGCTCGACCCCAGCGTCTGGGACTTCGAACTGAGTTACGGGCCCGTCATCGACGCGCTCCAGCCGGACATCATCCACGCCAACGACTTCCGCATGCTCGGCGTCGGCTCCCGCGCCAAGCTCCGCGCCCGCGCGGCCGGCCGGAAGGTCTTCCTCGTCTGGGACGCCCACGAGTACCTGCCCGGAGTGCGTTCCTGGGTCAACCAGCGGAAGCTCCCGGCGATGGTGGCGTACGAACGTGAGCACGCCAAGTACGCCGATGCGGTGGTCACCGTCTCCGGCGGCCTGGCCGACCTGCTGCAGAAGACGCACAAGCTGCCCGAGCGCCCGGCGGTCGTGCTCAACGCGCCGGAGGCCGCCGAGGCCTCCCGCTTCACCGCTCTGCCCGTCCCCGACCTGCGCGCTCTCTGCGGCATCGGCCCGGATGTGCCGCTGCTCGTCTACAGCGGCCTCGCCGCCCGCCAGCGCGGCCTGGACATCATGGTGGACGGCCTTCCGGAGCTGCCCGGCGTCCATGTCGCGTTCGTGGCCAGCCACCCCGAGCTGCCGTACATCCGTACGCTGATGAAGCGGGCCGAGGAGCTTGGCGTCCAGGACCGCGTGCACGCCATGCCGTACGTGCCGCACTGGCAGGTCGTCTCGTTCCTCTCCACCGCAGATGTCGGCGTCATCCCGATCCACCACTGGCCGAACCACGAGATCGCGCTGATCACCAAGTTCTTCGAGTACTCGCACGCCCGGCTGCCGCTGGTGGTCAGCGATGTGAAGACGATGGCCGAGATGACCCGCCAGACCGGTCAGGGCGAGGTCTTCGAGGCGGAGAACGTCACGGATTACGTCCGCGCCGTCCGGGCCGTACTCGACGCGCCCAAGCGCTACACCGCCGCCTACGAGGTCGAAGGCCGGCTGGACGAGTGGACCTGGGAGGCCCAGATCGAGGTGCTCGACGGGGTCTACACCCGACTGATGCGAGGTACGGCGAGATGACCGGAACACCCGACGTCAGTGTGGTCGTCGCCGTCTACAACACCATGCCGTACCTCACCGAATGCCTGAACTCCCTGGTGGCGCAGACCATCGGCGAGGACCGGCTGCAGGTCATCGCCGTGGACGACGGATCCACCGACGACAGCGGCCGCGAGCTGGACCGTTTCGCGGAGAGGTACCCGGACGTCTTCACCGTGGTCCACCAGCCCAACTCCGGCGGGCCCGCGGCCCCGAGCAACCGGGCCCTGGAGCTGGCCACCGGCCGGTACGTCTACTTCATCGGCTCCGACGACTACCTCGGCGAGGAGGCGCTGGAGCGGATGGTCGCCTGCGCCGACGCCAACGAGTCCGACGTGGTCGTCGGCAAGATGGTCGGCACCAACGGGCGCTACGTCCACCAGAAGCTGTTCTCCGGCAACCAGATAGACGTCAGCCTCTACGACTCGGCGCTGCCCTTCACGCTCGCCAACACCAAGCTCTTCCGCCGCGAACTGGTGGAGAAGTACGGGCTGCGGTTTCCCGAGGACCTGCCCGTCGGCAGCGACCAGCCGTTCACCATCGAGGCGTGCGTCAAGGCCCGCAGGATCTCGGTCCTGTCGGACTACACGTACTACTACGCGGTCAAGCGCGGCGACGCGAGCAACATCACCTACCGCGCCGACCACCTGGCCCGGCTCCGGTGCACGGCGCGCATCATGGACCACACCGCAGGCCTCATCCCGGCCGGACCGCAACGCGACGCCGTCCTCAAGCGGCACTTCGAGTGGGAGCTGTCCAAGCTCATGCTCGACGACTTCCCGGCGCTCCCTCCGGAGACCCGGCAGGAGATCTGCGACGGACTGGCCGCTCTGCAGGACACCTACTTCACCGACACCCTGCGCGACGCGACCGGCGTGAAGAGACGGGTCCGCCTCGGCCTCGCCCGGCGCGGCGCCGTGGCGGAGCTCACCCGAGCCATCGCGGACGAGGCGGAGCACGGCGCTCCGCCCTTCCTGCTGGAAGGCGGCCGCGCCTACGCCCCCTACCCCGGCTTCCGGGACGCCGCGATCGGCCTCGACGACCGGTGGTACGAGGCACGTGAGTCGGTCGCCGGCCGGCTCGCGGACGGTACGAAGCTGCTGTCGGCCGCCTGGGAGCAGGACGGCTCGGACCTCACTCTGGCCCTGAAGCTGCGGATCGGCCTCACCGGCGACACCCCGCCCGCCGTCGTCGCTCTCGCCCACGGCGCCCTGCCCAAGAGCGCCGACAAGCCCGGCGGCCGCAGACTGCCCAAGAACGCCCAGCGCCCGGAGGCGGTCGGCGAGTTCAGCCAGGAGCCCGCCGAGGACGGCACCGGCACCCTGCTGACCGCCCGTATCCCCGTCGACCTGGTCCACGCCAAGCGCGGCGTCCGCCTCTACGTCGACGTCGCGGGCACCACGTACGAGATCCCGGTCCGCACCGGCGGCCTGCCGATGCCGCTGGCCCGCCGGTTGGGGACGACCACGCCCTACCGGGTCTCGGCCAACCCGAATCCCAAGGGGCGGCTCGTCATCACGACGGCCCTGCTGTGGGAACCGAAGCCCCCGCTGCGCCCCCGGCTGCGCCGACTGCTGTCCAGGCTGAAGAGGAAAATGTCCCGATGAACATCTGTGTAGTCGCGCTCGGCAAGATCGGGCTTCCGCTCGCCGTGCAGTTCGCCGCCAAGGGCCACCGGGTCATCGGCGCGGACGTCAACGAGAAGGTCGTCGAGCTGGTCAACGCGGCCACCGAGCCCTTCCCCGGCGAGTACGACCTGGACGCCAAGCTCAAGGAGACCGTCGGCGCCGGCCTGCTCTCCGCGACGACGGACACCACTGCCGCGGTCGCCGCGTCCGACGCCGTCGTGGTCGTCGTCCCGCTCTTCGTGGACGCCGAGGGCACGCCGGACTTCGGCTGGATGGACGCCGCCACCAAGGCCATTGCGGCGGGCCTGAAGCCCGGCACCCTGGTCAGCTACGAGACCACGCTGCCCGTCGGCACCACCCGTACGCGCTGGGCGCCGATGCTCGCCGAGGGCTCCGGCCTCACGCCGGGCGAGGACTTCCACCTGGTCTTCTCGCCGGAGCGGGTGCTGACCGGCCGGGTCTTCGCCGACCTGCGCCGCTACCCGAAGCTCGTCGGCGGCATCGACGAGGCCTCCGCCGCGGCCGGTGTCGCGTTCTACGAGGCGGTGCTCGACTTCGACGAGCGCGAGGACCTGCCGCGCGCCAACGGCGTCTGGGACCTCGGCACGGCGGAGGCCTCCGAGCTGGCGAAGCTCGCCGAGACCACCTACCGGGACGTCAACATCGGCCTGGCCAACCAGTTCGCCCGCTTCGCCGACAAGAACGACATCGACGTCAAGAAGGTCATCGAGGCCTGCAACAGCCAGCCCTACAGCCACATCCACCAGCCCGGCATCGCCGTCGGTGGTCACTGCATCCCGATCTATCCGCGGATGTACCTGTGGAACGACCCGGACGCCACCGTCGTCCGCGCGGCCCGCGAGGCGAACGTCGCCATGCCCTCGTACGCCGTCGATCTGCTGGCCGCCGCCTACGGCGACCTGGACGGCGTCGGGGTCCTGGTGCTCGGCGCCGCCTACCGCGGCGGAGTCAAGGAGACCGCGTTCTCCGGCGTCTTCGGCGTCGTGGAGGCCCTCAAGGCGCGCGGCGCGGTGCCGTTCGTCTCGGACCCGCTGTACACCCCTCAGGAGCTGACCGCGCTCGGTCTCGTCCCGCACGACAGCCACCAGGCCGTCACCGCGGCGATCCTCCAGGCCGACCACGCCGAGTACCGCGAGCTCGCCGCCGCCGACCTGCCGGACGTCCGCGTCCTGGTCGACGGCCGCCGTACGACGGACCCGGAGAAGTGGGCCGGCGTACGACGCGTAGTGATCGGTGGCTGACCTTCCGTAGACGACGGGGACAGGGGAGAAGGCCTGCCGTGCTAGCGTTTTTGACGTGTCTAACACCCCTGTTCCCCACCATGTGATCTACCTGGCGATCGGGTTTCCCCCGGCTGCGAAGAGCTGCGCCTACCGAATGCGTGAAACAGCCAACCAATTCGTCTCGCAAGGCTGGGACGTCACGGTGGTGACCATTGCCGACGAGTCCTGGGAGCGGGACTTCGGCCTTGACCACACGCTCTCCGAGCGGGTCGATCCGCGCGTACGTGTCGTGAAGCTTCCGCTGGTGCGCGAGGACCTGGAAACCGATATCCGGAAATTCTCCGAGGACCGCGCACTGCGGCCGACGCAGTGGGCCGCCGCGTACCGCAGGAAAGGGATGAACGATTTTCCCGAGCCGATCTACGGCGCCTGGAAGGCCGACCTGGAACGCGCGGTCGAGCGTATCCACCGGGACAAGCCCGTGGACCTCGTCCTCGCGACCTGCGTGCCGTACGTGAACATGGCCGCGGCCCTGCACCTGTGGGAGACGCACCAGGTTCCGTACGCGATCGACTTCCGGGACGGCTGGTCCGTCGACGTCATCGAGGGCGGCGAAGCCTTCACCGCCGAGTCGCCGTCCGGAGTGTGGGAGCGCAAGGTGCTGAGCCACGCACTCTCCCTGTGGCTGGTGAACGACCCGATCGCCGAGTGGTACCGCGAGCGCCACCCCGATCTGGCCGACCGCGTCCACGTCGTGCGCAACGGTTACGACGAGGACAGCGTCCCGGACCGGACCCGCGTCCCCGACCCCGAGGCCGGCCTGACCTTCGGTCACCTCGGTGTGGTGACCTCACCGCCGCGCATCCTCAAGGCCGTTCTCGACGGCTGGCGCATCGCCCGCGAACGGGACCCGCTCGTCGCCCGCTCCCGGCTGGAGATCCGCGGCCAGATCGGCTCCGGAGCGACCCGCGAGGCCAACGCCCATATGGAGATGATCCGTCAGGCGCACGCCCGTGGCGAAGAGGTGAGCTTCGGAGGACCGGCGCCCAAGGCCGAGGTGCCGGACATCTTCGCGGGCTGGGACGTCCTGCTGATGATGATCATGGGCGGGAAGTACATGACCTCCGGCAAGGTGTACGAGTACGCCGCGACCGGCCTGCCGGTCATGTCCGCGCACGCGGTGGAGCACGACGCGACCACCGTGATGACCGGCCATCCGCTGTGGACCGGAGCCACCGGCTTCGACGAGGAGGAGCTGGCCGCCGGCTACTCCCGTGCGGCGAAGCTCGCCGTCGAGGCGAGCGAGGAGGACCGGACGGCGGCCAGGCTCCACGCGGCGCAGTACGCGCGAGCGGCCCAGCTCGGCCCCGCCGTCCGCCGTCTCATCCGCCAGGCCGTCCCGGGCTCCGACGGCGACCAGGGCTCCGGAACGGCGTCCACGGCCACCGGCACCCATGAGGTGGAGGACCTCTCCGTATGACGCACGTACTTCTGATCGCCGGAACGCGGCCGCAGGCCGCGGTCCTCAAGGCGTCGCTGGAGAAGTTCCGCGCGGCGGGCGCCACCGTCGAACTGGCGGGCCTCTTCGCGCCGGACGACATCGACCCCGGTCTCGAACTGACCGGGCTGCGCTCCCTCAAGGAGGCGGCCGCCGAGCGCGGCCGGATGTTCGAGAAGCGCGTGGCCAAGCTCTCCGCCCCGCGCCGCGTCTGGGCCTCGGCCGAACGCGACCGGCAGGTGCGCGGCTCGGGCCGCCGGGCCCATGTCCTGGTCGCGCTGGACGCCTCCGCCGTCTACACGGTGTGGCGGCTGGCCCAGCTGAACCGCCGGGCCCACGCCGTCTTCGGCATCGTGCCCGCCCTCAAGGCCGTCGAGGACCGCCGCGAGCGCCCGGTGCACTACGCGCTGCGAGCCGTCGCCCGGTCCGTGCCGACCCCGGCCACCGCCGCCCGCTCCACCCAACGCGGTGTCCGGCGCGTGGCCGGCGGTGCGCTGCGCCGCGCCTCCTCACCGGCCGTCCTGCGCACCACGCTCGGCGCCAAGTCGTGGCGCGGCGCGGTGGTCGCACCGAAGATGCCGGACCGGCTGCGGGCCAAGCTGGCCCGGCGCGTCAGCCTCAGCATGGCCGAAGGCGGCCGCAAGGCCGGCGCCACCCTGGTGCTGCGGGACGCCGCGCGGCTCACCGCCGACCGGGCGATCCGCGCGGAGCTGCTCGCCGAGGCCGCCCGCGCGGACCTGGAGCGCGGGCACGACGACGCGGAGCTGCGCCGGTCCGCGTACGAGGCGGCGCTTTCGGTCGCCGACCGGCACCACGCGAAGGGCGAGGCGAAGATGGCCGCGGCCTCGCTCTCCTCGGCGCTCACCCTCGCCTTCCCGCGGGCCGTCCACTTCGACTCGCTCGCCTCGCCGCTGGCCGAGGACCCGGCCGGCTATCTGGCACCGTTCCGCGCGAGCACGGCGTTCCAGGCGTTGACCGCGCCGCGCGGCCGCGCGCTGCCCGCCGCCGCCCCACCGGCCGGCCGGCCGCTGCGGCTGCTGGTCACGACGTACTCCAACGCCAACTTCCTGCAGCCGATCCGCGACCGGTACGCCGACCACCCGGGCGTCGAGATCCGCTTCCTGGAGGTCAAGGAGGACGAGACGCTGCGGCCGCTCGCGCGCGGCGCGCAGCGGATGATGGAGCACGCGCTCGGCGGCGCGGCCACGCTCGGTGAGCAGGCCGAGAAGGCGCTCCGGCCTCACCTGGAGTGGGCGGACACGGTGTTCGTCGACTGGTGCACCAACGCGGCGGCCCTGTTCACGCTGGTCGACCCGGGTACCACGCGGATCGTCGTACGGCTGCACAGCTACGAGGCGTTCACTCTCTGGCCGCACCTGATGGACCTGGACCGCGTCGACGACCTGGTCTTCGTCGGGGACCACCTGCGCGACCTGGTCGTCGACTGCCTGCCGCGCCTGCGGGAGCCGGACGCGCCGGCGCTGCACGTCATCGCCAACGCCATGGACCTGGAGCGGTTCCAGCGGGAGAAGAGCGGCGCCGACGTCCGCTTCACCGTCGGCCTGATCGGTGCGGGCGTCGTCGCCAAGGACCCGCGCTGGGCCGTCGAGGTGCTGCGGCTGCTGCGGGAGCGGGACGAGCGCTACCGGCTGGTCGTCATCGGCAACGGCCTGGACCGCAAGGCCAGCGCCGCGGCCCGCGCCTACGACGATCTGCTCCGAGGCGACCTGGCGGAGCTGGAGCCCGGCGGGGCGGTTCAGCTGCTCGGGCGTACGGAGGATGTGCCGGGCGCGCTCACCGAGGTCGGCGTGATCCTCAGCAGCTCGGTGCGCGAGAGCTTCCACTGCGGCCTGGTCGAAGGCGCGGTCAGCGGTGCGCTGCCGGTCGTCCGCGACTGGCCGTTCTTCGCGGGCAGGGAGCACGGTGCCCGCACGCTCTTCCCCGCCGACTGGGTGGTCGCCTCACCGCAGGAGGCCGCCGACCGCATCCTCGCGCTGACGGCCACGGAGGAGACCTGGCGCGAGGCGACGGCCGAGGCGGCGAAGCACTCGCTGGCCACCTGGGACTGGTCGGTGATCAGCCCCGGGTTCGACCGGCTGCTGCTGGAGAGCTGAGCGGTAGGCCCCAGGAAGCGGGCCCGTTCACCTTCTCCGAGGGTTTACGCGGCCCGCTCCCTGAGGACCCCGTCCTCCTCCTCGTACACCGTCCCGCCCTGCGGGCACTCCCACACGCCCGGCTCGTCCTCGCGGGCCACCAGGCGCACACCGCTGCGGCCCACCCAGCCGATCCGCCGCGCCGGTACGCCGACGACCAGCGCGAAGTCCGGGACGTCCTTGGTCACCACGGCACCGGCCGCGACCATGGCCCACCGGCCGATCCGTACCGGCGCGACACAGACGGACCGCGCACCGAGCGACGCGCCCTCGGCGACCTTCACGCCGACCGCCTCCCAGTCGCCGCCGCGCTTCTGCCGGCCGTCGGGGTCCACCGAGCGCGGGTACTGGTCGTTGGTGAGGACCACCGCCGGGCCGACGAAGACGCCGTCGCCGAGCTCGGCGGGCTCGTAGACGAGGGCGTAGTTCTGGATCTTGACGTTGTCGCCGATGCGGACGCCGGTGCCGACGTAGGCGCCGCGGCCGACAACGCACCCCTCGCCGAGCTTCGCGCCCTCGCGGATCTGCGCCAGCTCCCAGACGCTGCTGCCGGCGCCGATCTTGGCACTCTCGTCGACCTGGGCGGTGGGCTGGACCCTGTAGTTCACGGTGTGTGCCTTCCGGAGAGCTGACTGGCCCGGAAAGCATAGGTGTGCCCACGGCTCCAGGAGAGCTGCAACAGGTCCGCCACCCCGGTTTGACCCCCACACCCCGGCCCCGTAACCTTGACCCTCGGTGTGTTTCCGTACACGCCTACCCCTGAGCACATCCCTCCCGGTAACGGTCGGTGTCCGCGCCGTCCGCCAGGAGAGGCCGCTCATCCTTCCGGATCGTCCCGGGCCCCGGCCCGTGCGAGCGGCTGGCATCAGGGGATCCGTTCCGAGCGAGAGAGAGATCCGCGTGTACGCCATCGTGCGCAGCGGTGGTCGCCAGCACAAGGTTGCTGTCGGCGACATCGTTGAGGTTGACAAGATTTCCACTGCCAAGGTTGGCGACACGGTCGAGCTCTCGACCCTGCTCGTTGTCGACGGCGACGCGGTCACCAGCGACCCGTGGGTGCTGGACGGCATCAAGGTCACGGCCGAGGTCGTGGACCACCACAAGGGCGCGAAGATCGACATCCTTCGCTACAAGAACAAGACCGGCTACCGCCGTCGCCAGGGTCACCGCCAGCAGTACACGGCGATCAAGGTCACCGGTATCCCCGCGGCTGCGAAGTAAGGGACTGAGAACACATGGCACACAAGAAGGGCGCATCGTCCACTCGGAACGGGCGCGATTCCAATGCTCAGCGGCTCGGCGTGAAGCGCTTCGGCGGTCAGGCCGTCAACGCCGGTGAGATCCTGGTCCGCCAGCGTGGCACCCACTTCCACCCGGGCACGGGCGTCGGCCGTGGCGGCGACGACACGCTGTTCGCGCTGACCGCCGGTGCGGTGGAGTTCGGTACGCACCGTGGCCGCAAGGTCGTGAACATCGTTCCGCTCGCCGTCTGAGTTCTTCTTCAGCGCGCGCGTAACGGCACACAGCACCTTCCGAGGGCGGATCTCAGCTTTCCCGGCAACCGGGGAAGCGGGTCCGCCCTCGGCGTGTTACGACAGAGACAATTCCGCTTTTTCCGCTGTACCTGCACCTGCTCACCTGGAGGCACCAACCATGACCACCTTCGTGGACCGCGTCGAGCTGCATGCCGCCGCGGGTAACGGAGGCCACGGCTGCGCCTCCGTACACCGTGAGAAGTTCAAGCCGCTGGGCGGCCCCGACGGGGGCAACGGCGGACGCGGCGGCGATGTGATCCTCGTCGTCGAGCAGTCCGTGACCACGCTGCTCGACTACCACCACAGCCCCCACCGCAAGGCCACCAACGGCCAGCCCGGCGCCGGTGACAACCGCTCCGGCAAGGACGGCCAGGACCTGGTCCTGCCCGTGCCCGACGGCACCGTCGTCCTGGACAAGGCCGGCAACGTGCTCGCCGACCTCGTCGGCCAGGGCACCACCTTCGTCGCCGGACAGGGCGGCCGCGGCGGCCTCGGCAACGCGGCGCTCGCCTCCGCCCGCCGCAAGGCGCCCGGCTTCGCGCTGCTCGGCGAGCCCGGTGAGAGCCGGGACATCGTCCTGGAGCTCAAGACCGTCGCCGACGTGGCGCTCGTCGGCTACCCGAGCGCCGGCAAGTCCTCGCTGATCTCGGTGCTCTCCGCCGCCAAGCCGAAGATCGCGGACTACCCGTTCACCACGCTCGTCCCGAACCTCGGCGTCGTCACCGCCGGCTCCACCGTCTACACCATCGCCGACGTGCCGGGCCTCATTCCGGGCGCCAGCCAGGGCAAGGGCCTCGGCCTGGAGTTCCTGCGCCATGTCGAGCGCTGCTCGGTCCTCGTGCACGTCCTGGACACCGCCACGCTGGAGTCCGACCGCGACCCCGTCTCCGACCTCGACATCATCGAGGAGGAGCTGCGTCAGTACGGCGGCCTGGAGAACCGGCCCCGCATCGTCGCGCTCAACAAGGTCGACATTCCCGACGGCCAGGACCTCGCGGACATGATCCGCCCGGACCTGGAGGCCCGCGGCTACCAGGTCTTCGAGGTCTCCGCCATCGCGCACAAGGGCCTCAGGGAGCTGAGCTTCGCGCTCGCCGGGATCATCGCCGAGGCGCGTGCCGCCAAGCCGAAGGAGGAGGCGACCCGCATCGTCATCCGTCCCAAGGCCGTCGACGACGCGGGCTTCACCGTCACCCTGGACGACGACGGCATCTACCGCGTACGCGGCGAGAAGCCCGAGCGCTGGGTGCGCCAGACCGACTTCAACAACGACGAGGCCGTCGGTTACCTCGCGGACCGGCTCAACCGCCTCGGTGTCGAGGACGCCCTGATGAAGGCGGGCGCCCGGGCCGGCGACGGTGTGGCGATCGGCCCCGAGGAGAACGCGGTCGTCTTCGACTGGGAGCCGACCGTGACGGCCGGCGCCGAGATGCTCGGCCGCCGTGGTGAGGACCACCGCCTGGAGGAGCCGCGTCCGGCCGCGCAGCGCCGCCGGGAGCGCGATGCGGAGCGTGACGACGCCGAGAAGGAGTACGACGAGTTCGACCCCTTCTAGGGAGCTTCGGTTTCACGACCGGACGGCCCGGCTCCGCCTGGAGCCGGGCCGTCCGGTGGCCTCAGGCCCGATACCGGCCCCTCCCGGCCGGGCGCAAGACCCGCAGATGTGCAGATTATGCAACATCTCTGTGGATCGGATCACTCCCGTACCGGACCCGGCCCGTCCAACCTCCCTGGCCAGAGCGTGAACTGCGGGTTTCCGCGGGACCGGCGCCGGACGGCGTCCGCCTTGCGAGACGGTCACGGAGAGTGCGAGCATCGCGCTGTTCCCCCGTCATAGCAAGGTAGGTCGTCTGTGTCTGAGCCGCACGAAGCCAAGCCCCGGACCACAGCGGTCGTGCTCGCCGGTGGTACGGGACAGCGCGTGGGACTGTCGATCCCCAAGCAGCTGCTGAAGATCGCCGGCAAGGCGGTCATCGAACACACGCTGACCATCTTCGAGAACGCCGAGGACATCGACGACGTCATCGTTCTGATGGCGCCCGGCTTCGTGCCGGACGTCGAGAAGATCGTCGCCAGGGCCGGACTGACCAAGGTCACCCGGATCATCGAAGGCGGCTCCACCCGCAACGAGACCACCGAGCGCGCCATCGCGGCCCTCGGCGAGGGGCTGGCCGAGGGTGAGGACCACAACGTCCTCTTCCACGACGCGGTGCGCCCGCTGCTGTCACAGCGGGTGATCAGGGACTGTGTCGACGCCCTCGACCGCTACCAGGCCGTCGACGTCGCCATCCCGTCGGCGGACACGATCATCGTGACCCGCACCCACGGCGATGACGGGGAGTTCATCACCGAGGTTCCCGACCGTTCCCGGCTGCGCCGCGGCCAGACCCCGCAGGCGTTCAAGCTCTCCACGATCCGCAAGGCGTACAGGATCGCGGCCGGAGACCCCAACTTCCAGGCCACCGACGACTGTTCGGTGGTCCTCAAGTACCTTCCCGACGTGCCGATCCATGTGGTCGCGGGCGACGAGTACAACATGAAGGTGACCCAGCCGGTCGACGTCTTCATCACCGACAAGCTCTTCCAGCTCGCCTCCACCGCCGCTCCGCGCCAGGCCGGCGAGGACGCCTACCGCGAGCTGCTCTCCGGCAAGACCCTCGTCGTCTTCGGCGGTTCGTACGGGATCGGCGCCGACATCGCGCGGCTGGCCGAGAGCTACGGCGCGAGCGTCTACGCGCTGGGCCGCTCCACCACCGGTACGCACGTGGAGAACCCGGTCCACATCGACGAGGCGCTCGCCAAGGCGCACGCCGAGACCGGCCGCATCGACCACGTCATCAACACCGCCGGCGTCCTGCGCATCGGCAAGCTGGCCGAGACGGACAACGCGACGATCCAGGAAGCCCTGAACGTCAACTACCTGGCCCCCGTCCAGATCGCGCGCGCCTCCTACAAGTACCTCGTCGAGACCCACGGCCAGCTGCTGCTCTACACCTCCAGCAGCTACACGCGCGGCCGCGCCGAGTACAGCCTCTACTCCTCCACCAAGGCCGCGATGGTCAACCTGACCCAGGCGCTCGCCGACGAGTGGGCGGGCGAGGGGATCCGGGTCAACTGCGTCAATCCGGAGCGGACCGCGACGCCGATGCGCACCAGGGCTTTCGGCCAGGAACCGGTGGGCTCGCTGCTCTCCTCGGAGGCCGTGGCGCGCACCTCGCTGGACGTGCTGCTCTCCACGATGACCGGTCATGTCATCGACGTACGGCAGCAGGATCCGACGGCGGAAGCCTCCGCCTCCTCCGGGTTCGAACAGGCGCTGGCGTATGCGCTGGACCGTCAAGGGGATGTGTAATAATTCTTGACCATTGTGTGTATACGGGCCTCTGTCATCGCTTAGCGCGACGACAGAGGCCCGTGTTCGTGAAGTCATATCGTCACACTTTCCCCGTGCGTGAATCCGACCGGCACCCCCCTGGAGCAGGTTCTTCGTGATTTCGACAGCTATTCGCCTGGCCCGTGTGGGCAGCAGGTCAGAGCTCGCGGCAGCATTGCTGCTCGCGCTCGGATACCCCTGCGTCATGCTGGCGGCGCTCATTCCGAACATCTGGTTCTTCGCGGCGGCCGCGGCTGTCACCTATGCCGCGGACTGGTATCTGCACCAACGGGGGAGCTACCTGATCAACCGGCTCGGCAAGGTCCGGGCCGGACTGTCCATCCGCTTCCTGGTGCGCGAGCTGATGCTCGTTCTGCTGCTGGCCCGCCTCGGCCTCGCCCAGGAGCCGCTGTTCTACACGGCGGTCGCCTGCTTCCTGATCTTCTACGGTCTCCAGGCACCGCACGGCGCGGTGACGACCCTGATCCGGCTGCGCCGCACGATGCCGGTCGTCACCCGCAACGTGGACCTGAACGCCGTACGCATCCCGGACGCTCCGCCGGGCGCGCTGCTGCGCCGCGCGGGTGAGAAGATGCTGCACCTCGACGTCCCGGCGATGGCCGGCATCCTGATCGCCGCCGGGACCGGTGAGGACACCGTCGGCTACGCCGGAGCCGCGCTCTCGCTGCTGCTGGCCTTCTGCTACGTCGTCGCGCTCCTGCCGTACATGCGGCGCGGCCGGCTCGTGCCGTCGGCCGCCGCAGTGCTCAAGTCCGTCGACACCTGGCTGCGCGAGTACCAGCCGACCGTGGTGCTCTACTTCTCCGGCTCCAACGAGTCCGCCTACCAGGGCAACATGTGGCTGGAGACCATGGCCCGCGTCGAGGGCCGGCCGCTGATCATCATGCGGGAGCGCGGTCTGGTCGCGCAGCTGGCCGAGACCTCCGTCCCGGTTCTCTGCGTCCCGGCGGGCACGCACCTGATGAACCTGGACCTCTCCACCGTCCGCGTCTGCCTGTATCCGGCCAACGTCGGCAAGAACATCCACATCCTGCGCGTGCCGACCATGAAGCACGTCTTCATCGGCCACGGCGACAGCGACAAGCTCGCCAGCGTCAACCCGTACTCCAAGGTGTACGACGAGGTCTGGACGGCCGGCCGCGCAGGCCGCGACCGGTACGCGCTGGCCGATGTCGGGGTCCGGGACGAGGACATCGTCGAGGTCGGCCGTCCGCAACTGGAGCCCATCAAGAGCTGGACCGGAACGGCTCGGAACCCCATCCCGACCGTGCTGTACGCCCCCACCTGGGAGGGCTGGGACGACAGCTCCGGCAACACCTCGCTGCTCCTGGCGGGCGAGAACATCGTGCGCCGGCTGCTCGCCGCCGACGACCCGGTCCGCATCATCTACAAGCCGCACCCCTTCACCGGCATCCGCAGCCGCACGGCCCGGGCCGTCGACGCCAGGATCAGCGCGATGCTGGCGAAGGCGGCCGCCGAGCGCGCCGCCGAGCCGCGCTGGACCGCGGAGGCCGAGCGGACGGCCGCCGACCTGAGCGCCGCCCAGGCCGAGCTGGTACGGATCGAGGCCCGCCTCGCGGAGCTCGCGGCCGTGGGCCGCCCCGACGGGGACGAGGCCGAGGAGTCCCGGGTCTCGCTCGCCGACCCCGTCCGCGAGGCCGAGGTGGCGCAGCTCCGGGCCGCGTGGAACGACGCCTACTGGCGCTCCTTCGGCTGGTGGGAGCACCGCACGGTGGTGGGCACGGAGCCCAAGCTGTACGACTGCTTCAACGAGTCCGACGCCATGGTCTCGGACATCTCCAGCGTGGTCTCCGACTTCATCGCGAGCGGCAAGCCGTACGCGGTCACCGACTCCGCCGCGCTCGGAGCCGAGGAGTTCAAGCGGCAGAACACCGCCGTACGGGCCGGAGTCATCCTGTCCAACGGCGCCGAGGAGCTCGACGAGCTGCTGGCGGCCGTCGCTGATCCGGCGGCCGACACGCTGGCCGGGGCGCGCCGCGAGCTGAAGACGTACCTGCTGGGCCCGGACGAGCCGACCTCCATGGAGCAGTTCAACGCCGCCGTACGGGCGCTGGCCGCCAAGGCCGAGGCGCGCAACGCCGGTGTCTCCCAGCGCCTCGGCGACCAGGCCATCGCCGTTCCGGACCGTGAGGCGGACACCGGCGAGGGAGCGGTGACGGGCGAGCTGGAGGGGTCGGCCGAGGTCGGTGCCGGTTCCGTGGCGGAGCCGGACGCGGTGGCCGTCGCCGGCGTGGCGCCGGAGACGGCGATGGAGGCTGCGGCGGAGTCCGCGGTCATCGAAGGGACCTCGTCGGTGCGCTGAGGCGCGCATCCGATCTGACTGTCCGAAAAACACGCAACGCGACAGCGGCCCGTACGTCTTCCAGGGGAAGGAGATGTGCGGGTCGTTCGGCGTACCCGGTACAGCGAAGGCGTATAGCCGAGCGATTCGTTCTATTTCATGATGAAATCGACGGGTGCATATGGCCGACATGCCCAGGACGAACCACGAGCCCGATGTGAGTGTGATCATCGGAGCATATGAAGCAATGCCGTATCTGGTCCGCTGTCTGGAGTCCGTGGAGGCGCAGACGATCGGCGCCGAGCGCATGGAGATCGTCGCGGTCGACGACGGCTCCACGGACGGCACGGGCGCCTGCCTGGAGGAGTTCGCCGCCCGGACCGCGATCCCGATGCGCGTCGTCCGGCAGGCCAACTCCGGCGGCCCCAGCGGCCCGCGCAACCGCGGCCTGGAGCTCGCTCGCGGCCGGTACGTCTTCTTCCTCGACGCCGACGACTACTTCGGCGAGGAGGCTCTGGAGCGCATGGTCGCCATGGGCGACCGGGCGGGCACGGACGTGGTGCTCGGAAAGATCGTCGGCGTCAACCGCGGGGCCGCGAAGTCGATGTGGAAGGAGAACGTCGAGCGCGCCGACCTCTATGAGTCCAACATCAAATTCACGCTGAGCGCGCAGAAGCTGTTCCGGCGCGACCTCCTCGTACGGCTCGGCATGACCTTCGACGAGAAGCTGAAGACGGGCGAGGACGCCCTGTTCACCATGGAGGCCTATCTGCGCGGCAACGGCGTCTCCGTCGTCGCCGACCACACCTGCTACTACCTGGTGGGCCGTGAGGACGGCAACCAGATGACCAAGAGGGGCGGTCACCGGCGCCGCTTCGACTCGGCCCGCGCGCTCATGGAGCTCATCGCCGGCCTGGTGCCCGCCGGTCCGCGCCGCGATTCGCTCATGGTGCGCCCGTTCGTCATCACGCTGCTTCCTCAGTTCGGACCCGGACTGATGAATCAGTCCGAAGCCGTGCGCCGCGAGAAGATGGCCCTCGCCGCTCCGTTGATGGATGCCTACTGGACTCCGGAACTCGGCCACCGGCTCAAGGTCCACGAGCGGCTGAGGCTCACCGCGCTCGCTCGCGGACGGCTCGACCTGCTGCTCGACATCGCGGCCTTCCTGCGGGACAAGAAGGAGCCCGAGGTGGTCCGCAAGGGTGACCGGATCCTCCTCGCGTACCCGCATTTCGCCAGGGCGGGCAAGGGTTCCGTGCTTCCCAGGCGCGCCTACGAGGTGACCGTCACCGAACGGGTCGGCGGCCGGCGGATCGAGCCGCCGCAGCCGAAACCGCGCGTCTCCTTCGCCCGTCGCGTGGTCCGCAAGGCCCGTCGTACGGCGCTGAGCGCCTGGCGCACCCCTCGCGCGCACCGCGTCTGACCGAAGAGGTTTCCGAGGGTTCCGGGCCGTTCGCGCAGGGCCCGTACGGGCGTTTCTGTGATTCACGTCACACTGCGCCCGGGTGTAAGCATGAGCCGCTGTTGGTGTCTCAATTGCACCCCGTTGTCCAGGGGTTCACCCTCTGTACGTTTCCCCTCGGAAAGGTTCTCCGCGCGTGGCGTCCCTCGAAGCGATCCCAGAAGAGCTCAGCCGGCTCATGAAGTACTTCCCCGAGACCCCGGCCGAGGAGCGCCCCGCCTTCCACAGCGCGGCCAAGGACTTCCTGGACCGAGCGGCTCCCAAGATCGTGCGGCAGTTCTCGCCGATGGCCCGGGTCAAGTGGCACCTGGCGGCCAGCGGGCGCGGCGAGGAGCTGGCGGAGCTGCTCCACTACGAGCGGGAGAACCCCGGCGCCTTCTCCGTGAAGGGCCTGCGGCGGGCCCGCATCGAGCTGCCCGGCATCGAGAGCTCCTCGCTCCCGTCCTCGGTACGCAACTTCACCCGCAGCGAACTCCCCGTACGCGCCAAGCTCCTGGACCTCGCCTGGGAAGGCGGCAAGCTCCTCGTCAAGGGCTACGCCTACATCCCCAACGTCCCCTCAGCCACCGGCAGACGCTCGCTGCGCGTCGCCGCGCTCCGCCGCCAGGGCAGCCGCTCCACCATCCCGCTGCGCCTGCGCACGGTCGAGGAGCCCCGCGCCACCGCCGAGGCCAAGGGCGCGCTCCACCACTACGACCGGTCCGGCTTCGAGATCGGCATCGACCCGGGCCGGCTGCGGGTGCGCGGCCAGTGGCAGTCCGGCACCTGGCGCCTGGGCATCGGCATCCCGCGACCCGGCGGCATGTCCGTCGGCAGCATCACCAGGAACAGCGCCGGCGCCGCCGGACACAGCTACACCCGCGTCCTGGACGACGGCGTCCGGCTCGTCGCCGGCTTCGACCGCAACCGCCTCAAGCTCACCGTCGACGTCGTCCCCGCCGAGATCGACGCGCAGGGGTGCGACGGCGACACCCTCACCGTCACCCTCCGCTCCCGCGTGACGGCCCCCGCCGCCAAGCTGCCCACCGCGCTGCGCATCGACCACGAGCCGACCGGCTTCGCCACCGATCTGCCGCTGGAGCGGACCGGCACCGGCGACGACGGCTGGTTCCGCCACACCGCCGAGCTGCCGCTCGCCGGCCTCCCGGTCGACGGCATCGCGCCCGGCATCTCCCGCAAGTACCGCACGCTCATCGTCTTCGCCGACGGCACCACCCGCCGCGCCACCAACGGCGAACGACCGCGCACCGGCGTCCACCCGCTGCCCGGCGGACGCGAGCTGGCGATCCTCACCGACGGCGCCGGGAACTTCACTCCGCAGCTGCGCATGGTCCAGCCGGTCGTCGACGCCGTCGAGTGGAGCGCCGACGGCGAACTGGTCCTCTCCGGCACCTACACCGGCCCGGCCGAGCAGATGACGATGGTCCTGCGCCACACCGGCCGCAACGAGGACCGGCCGCTGCCCGCCGACTTCGCCGACGGCCGCTTCACCGCGCGCCTACGGCCCGACGCCATGCCGACGTACGAGGGCAGCGTGCCGCTGCGCGCCGGACGGTGGATGCCACGGCTGCGCCGGCGCACCGAGTGGGACCACACCCACGACCTGCCCGTCACGCTCCGCCCCGACCTCGTCCGCGTACTGCCGCTGGTCCACCGCGGCGAGCACCGCACGTACACCGTGGACCGCGTCGACTTCGACCGGATCTTCGTCGAGTCGGGACCGGTCCTCGGTCCCGAGCTGCGCGCCGCCTACCGCCAGCGCCTGATGCGCGACGTCTACACGCCCGAGCAGCGCAAGCTGCCGTTGCGCGAGGCCGTGCTCTACAACAGTTTCGGCGGCAAGCAGTTCTCCGACTCGCCGCGCGCGGTCCACGAGGAGCTCAAACGGCGCGGCACCGACGTCGAGCACATCGTGATGGTCCACGACCAGCAGGTCGTCCTGCCGCCCGGCGTACGCGGCGTGGAGTGGGGCAGCCAGGAGTGGTACGAGGCGCTGGCGCGCAGCCGGTACGTCGTCACCAACGGCGGCATCCGTGAATGGTTCGTCCGCCGCGAGGGCCAGGTCGTCGTCCAGACCTGGCACGGCACGCCGCTCAAGCGCATCGGCGCCGACCTCCTCGGCACTCCGAAGGCGAACCTGGCCTACATCGCGAGCCTGCCGCAACGCTCGCGCCAGTACAGCCTGTTCATCACGCCGAACGCCTTCACCACCCCGATCATGACCCACGCCTTCCGCCTCCGGTGCGAGGTGCTGGAGGCGGGCTACCCGCGCAACGACGTCTTCCACGCTCCCGACCGCGTCGAGCGCGCCGAGGCCGTACGGAAGAAGCTCTCCATCCCCGCGGACAAGAAGGTCGTCCTGTACGCGCCGACCTGGCGCGACGACCAGCGCTACGGCGGCCGCCGGTTCAAGCTGGACAACCGGATCGACGTCGAGGCCGCGCGGCGCGAGCTCGGCGAGGACCACGTACTGCTCTACCGCAAGCACCACAAGGTCCTCGACTCCATCCCCGGCGCCGGACAGGGCTTCGTCCACGACGTCACGTACTACCCGGACATCGCCGACCTCTATCTGATCGCCGACGTGCTGATCACGGACTACTCCTCGGTGCTGTTCGACTTCGCGCACTCCGGGCGGCCGATGCTCTTCTTCACGTACGACCTGGAGCACTACCGCGACACCTTGCGCGGCTTCTACTTCGACTTCACCTCCCGCGCGCCCGGGCCGCTGATCAAGACCTCCGAGGACCTGGTCGCCGCGATCCGGAACATCGACGAGGTGAGCGAGGAGTACCAGGAGAAGTACGCACGATTCCGGGACGACTTCTGCGAACCCTCCGACGGGCGCGCCGCCGCCCGCGTGGTGGACAGGATGCTCGCGATCGGGGACGCGCCTTAGGGCGTGTCCACCGGGCGAAACCGGCAGGCAGCGGAGGCGGCCGCTCGCGTACTGTGCTGTGCCGGGGCGGCGGAACCGCGTCCCGCCGGAGACCGGGGCGATCCAGAGCGAGGAAGCACGTGGCAGAGCAGAGGCCGTCGGAGCACGGGCCGTCGGAGCACCGGGCGGCTGTGACCGGCGCCCGCAGGATCGTCGTCAAGGTCGGCTCCTCCTCGCTCACCACCGCGTCCGGCGGCCTCGACGCCGACCGGGTCGACGCGCTCGTCGACGTCCTGGCCAAGGTCAGGGACGGCGGCGAACGCGAGGTCGTCCTCGTCTCCAGCGGCGCCATCGCCGCCGGGCTCGCACCGCTCGGCCTGGTCCGCAGGCCCAAGGACCTCGCCCGCCAGCAGGCCGCCGCCAGCGTCGGCCAAGGCCTCCTGGTGGCCCGCTACACCGCCTCCTTCGCGCGGTACGGCGTCCGCGTCGGCCAGGTGCTCCTCACCGCCGACGACACCAGCCGCCGCGCCCACTACCGCAACGCCTACAGCACCCTGGACAAGCTCCTGGAGATGGGCGCCGTCCCGGTCGTCAACGAGAACGACACCGTCGCCACCGACGAGATCCGCTTCGGCGACAACGACCGCCTCGCCGCGCTCGTCGCCCACCTCGTCCACGCCGACCTCCTGATCCTCCTCTCCGACGTCGACGGCCTCTACGACGGCCCGCCCGGCACTCCCGGCGCCTCCCGCATCGCCGAGGTCACCGGCCCCGACGACCTGGCGGGCGTCACCATCGGCAGCGCCGGCAAGGCGGGCGTGGGCACCGGCGGCATGGTCACCAAGGTCGAGGCCGCCAACATCGCCACCGCCGCCGGAGTGCCGGTCGTCCTCACCTCCGCCAGCCGGGCGGCCGACGCTCTCGCGGGCCGCGACACCGGTACGTACTTCCACCGCACCGGCCGCCGCTCCGCCGACCGCCTCCTCTGGCTCGCCCACGCCTCCACGCCGCAGGGCGCGCTCACGCTGGACGACGGCGCCGTACGGGCCGTGGTGGAGCGCCGCACCTCGCTGCTGCCCGCCGGAATCTCCGCCGTCGAAGGCGAGTTCAGCGCCGGCGACCCGGTCGAGCTGCGCGACCTGCGCGGCACGCCGGTCGCCCGCGGACTCGTCAACTTCGACGCGAAGGAGATCCCGCAGCTGCTCGGCCGCTCCACCCGCGACCTCGCCCGTGAACTGGGACCCGCCTACGAACGTGAGGTCGTACACAGGGACGATCTCGTCGTCCTCACGCCCCGCCTCACCCCCTGAAACGGCTGAAAGTCCCGCCATCGGGCAGGGACCTTTACCAAAACCGCCCCAGACCATGCCGTGGACTGGTCCACTTTGTAGCGGGGAAACAGGGGTCCGCACAGCAACACATCACAGGAGGCCGCCGGTGAGACGAGCGCGCCCGGGGGCGTCGCCCCGAGGCACGGGCAGCCGCGCCCTGACGAGTGTCGGAGCGGGGGCTGATTTCGACCGGAACCCGCCCCTGGGAGGCACCGCCGATCAGGAGCCGGTGACGGCGAAGCAGGAGGACCGGCCGCAGTCGAAGCTGTGGCACATCACCCTCAGCGTCTCGGGGACCGAGACACCGCTGGGGGAGGTGAGACGCGGCCTGGAACAGCTCGCACACGACCACCCCTTCCTGCTGA
This sequence comes from Streptomyces sp. NPDC006174, assembly GCF_040614075.1. Lineage (NCBI taxonomy): Bacteria > Bacillati > Actinomycetota > Actinomycetes > Kitasatosporales > Streptomycetaceae > Streptomyces > Streptomyces sp. NPDC006174. The sequence goes on from NZ_JBEXTJ010000005.1 coordinate 155,711, forward strand.
CCAGCCGCTACGCAGGCGACCACGCGGAGATCCGCTACTGGGAAGAGGCCCGCGACCTGCACGACGCGGCCGCGGTCGCGCTGCGGCTCTGGGGCGAGCACCGCTCCACCGCCCAGCTGCCACCGTGGAAGATCGTCGGCCTCGAAGTCATCGACCGCGAGACCTACCACCAGCGCATCGCCGAGGGGTACGGGCCACCGCCCGCCGCCCCCGTCGGCGTTCACCCCTACTGAAAGACCCTGAGCGAGGCGTCCGTCCCTCGGGTCGGCCGTCTCGCATCACGGGATACGTGCCGTATACCCGCAGAGCGCGCATTACTCTGCGGGCATGACCACGCTCTCGCCCTACGACAACCTCTCGCCGGTCGCGCAGACCGCCTACCGGGCCCGTGCCGCCGCTGCCGATATCGCGCCACTTCCGCGCGCGGCCAAGGACGACGCGCTGCTGGCCATCGCCGACGCGCTGGAAGTGCGGACGGCCGAGATCGTCGAGGCCAACGCACAGGACGTCGAGAAGGCCCGCGAGGCCGGCACGGGCGAGGGCATCATCGACCGGCTCACCCTCACTCCGGAGCGCATCCGTGCCATCGCCGCCGACGTACGGGACGTGGCCGCGCTGCCCGACCCGGTCGGCGAGGTGGTGCGCGGATCCACGCTGCCCAACGGCATCGACCTCCGCCAGGTCCGCGTCCCGCTCGGCGTGGTCGGCATCATCTACGAGGCCCGCCCGAACGTCACCGTGGACGCCGCCGCCCTCTGCCTGAAGTCCGGCAACGCGGTCCTGCTGCGCGGCTCCTCCTCCGCCTACGCCTCCAACACGGCCCTGGTCCGCGTCCTGCGCGACGCGGTCGGCGGCTCGGGCCTCCCGGCCGACGCGGTGCAGCTCGTCCCGGGCGAGAGCCGCGACTCCGTACGGGAGCTGATGCGGGCCCGCGGCCTGGTCGACGTCCTCATCCCGCGCGGCGGCGCCTCGCTGATCCGTACGGTCGTCGAGGAGTCCACGGTCCCCGTCATCGAGACCGGCACCGGCAACTGCCACGTCTACGTCGACGCCGAGACGGACCTGACCATGGCCGTCGACATCCTGATCAACTCCAAGGCCCAGCGCCCCAGCGTCTGCAACTCCGCCGAGACGCTGCTCGTCCACAAGGACGTCGCCGACGCCTTCCTGCCGCTGGCCCTGGACGCGCTGGCCGAGGCCGGAGTCACCGTCCACGGCGACGAGCAGGTCCTGGCCCACGCCGAGCGGACCAAGGCCACCGTGGTCGCGGCGACGACGGAGGACTGGGAGACCGAGTACCTCTCGTACGACATCGCGGCGGCCGTCGTGGACTCGCTGGACGCGGCGGTGTCGCACATCCGCCTCTGGTCCTCCGGCCACACCGAGGCGATCGTGACCACCTCGCAGGCGGCCGCCCGCCGGTTCACCCAGCTGGTCGACTCCACCACGGTCGCCGTCAACGCCTCCACCCGCTTCACCGACGGCGGACAGTTCGGCTTCGGCGCCGAGATCGGCATCTCCACGCAGAAGCTGCACGCCCGCGGCCCGATGGGTCTGCCGGAGCTGACCTCGACGAAGTACATCGTCACCGGCGACGGCCACACCCGGTAGCCGCGGCGGCCTGACGCGTGCGGGGCATGACCCGTCCGCATGTTCCCCTCGCGCCGGCCCGGCGACTTTCCGGAGCACCTGCCCAAAAGGTCACGGCCCGGCTACGCTGAATCCGTGCCGGACGACGTGGGGGGCAAGCCGTTCCAGGACGGCTGGGAGCCCGACGACGACCGCGGGGGCGCGGACAAGGACTTCGCCTCCGTGGTGTTCGACGAGGATTTCGTCCGGGCCGCCACCGTCCATGAACCCACCGCCGTGGAGCGGCTCCTGGCCGCCGCCGAGGCCCGCGCACAGACGGATGCCGGCCGGGCCCGCCGCAGCCGCCGCCCCACGGACGGCGAATACGGCTCGTACGGCCGCTCCAGGGCCCACCGCGACCCGCAGGACCTCGACTACGACCCGGACGACGACGCCGACTCGGGCCCCTACGGGCCGGGCGGCTACCGGGGCGCCGCCCGCTGGCACCGACCGGTCGCCTGGCTGCTGGCCCTGGTGATGGGCGTCGGGATGGTCGCGCTCGCCTTCTCCGCCGTCTACCGGGGCACCTCGGCGAACCGCCAGGACCCGGTGCCGCCGCCCGTGACCAGCGGGGTGGACCAGCCGGGCGCGATTCCGCCGGCCGCCGTGGAGCACTCCCGCCCGACGGTCTCCGCCACGCCCCACGCCCCCTGAGCGTCCCCGCACCGGTAATCGCCCGGCCATCACCCGTACGGCGGTGGCCGCGGCCACTACTTCCCGCCGCTCTCCGCGTTTACGTCACCGCCGATCGACCTACTCTGAAGATGTGACCCCTCGCTTCCCGGGGGGCTTCTCGCTGCCGGACGCCCGGCGGCCGAAGCAGACCGTTGCGCGCCGAGTCGGACCCGGTGGTGCGGAGATGCGGGAGAGACGTCATGACAGGCCGCTCAGAACCGCCGAACGGCCCGCCCGAGAACCCCGAGGGCGGCGAGGACGAGTACCGCTCGCTCGTCTTCGACGAATCGTTCATCCGCAGTGCCCGCATGCAGGAGTTCTCGGCCCAGGAGCGGATGGGCGAGCCCGCCCGCGCCGTGCGGACCCTGCCCGAGCCGGTGGCCCCCGCCGGCCACGGCTCCCGGGCCGCCATCGTGCTGGTCGTCCTCATCGCCCTGGCCTTCGCCACGGCCGTCTACATCGGCTTCCGCAACCCCTATCCGCAGCCCGTCACCCGGCGGGCCGAACCGCTCCGGACCACCGTGGTGCCCCTCGCCCCGCGCGGAGCCGTGCCCGCCGGATCACCCGAGCGGCTCTACCGGGCCGAACCACTCTCCGGCTCCCGGACCGGTGGCGAGGGCATCAACTTCCCTTCCGTCCGGCGCACGCAGAACTTCTCGGACAGCCAGATCACCACCGCCCTCGCCGTCGCCAAGGACTACCTGGTGGAGTCCTCACTCAACCCGGACGTCCTCACCGGCCAGGTCCGCAGGCCCGTCGAACAGCTCCTGGACCCGGACCAGCGGGGCCAGTTCGAACGGTCCATGAGCAGCCCCGCCGACGACGGGCTCCACGCCGCCACCGGCTGGCTGGTGCGCTTCGACCCGGCCCAGGTGGAACTCGCGGACCCGCGGATCCGGGTCCAGGGCACCTTCGCGTACGCGGAGGACGGCGCCGGCACCCTGGAGGTCGTCTCGGACCACACCTTCACCTACGCCCTGCGCCCGGCGACAAGCCCCCGCAGGGAGGACGGCGCTTCCCTCTTCACCGTCCGGCGCGAGCTGCGCTTCCGCTTCGACCGTGAGGACCTGCGGCTGCACCGGCTGGAGCTGCGCTCCGCCCACGTACAGGCCGGGCCGCAGTCCTGCTCGTCCGGCGCGACGGGGGCGCTGCGCCCGCTCCTGGCGGGGGAGCGGGCGGACGACCGGGGTCCCGCGCCCACCGACCCGTACGCCGCCGGCCGGCCCACCGCAGCCCTCTGCGGAACCCTGGCGCCGCTGAGCGCTGCTAAGCCTTCCGAGGCCCCTCCTCAGGCCCCTCCGTCCCCTCAGTCCCTCCGGGAGTACCGTCCGAGCCCGTAGCCGAACCGCCGCGGGCCGCTCCGGCGCCTCCGGTGAACTTGTCGCGCAGCTTGCCGCCCAGGTCTCCGGCGCCTCCGGCGATGTCACCGACCAGCTTCATCAGCGGGTCCTTGCTCGTCCGCACGGTGTCGGCGTAGTGCGTGGCCGACTCCCGGAAGGAGTCCGACACCGAGGCGTCCTTGTCCTCGTCGCGCCGGGGGTAGTGGCCGTCCATGGTCCGCTGGAAGTCGCGGGTCTCCGACCACTTCTTCAGCTCGGCGGCCCGCACCGTGGTGAAGGGGTGCGACCGGGGCAGCACATTGAGGATCTTGAGGACCGAGTCCCGCAGGTCCCCGCCCTTCTCGTACTCGTCGGCCTGGGCGAGGAAGGCGTCCACGTTCATCTCGTGGAGGTGGTTACCACCGGCGATCTTCATCAGACCGCGCATCGAGGCCTGGATGTCCTGGCCCACCAGCAGCCCGGCCCGGTCGGCGGAGAGCTCCGACTTGCGGAACCACTCGCGCAGCGCCGTCACGATGGCCATGATCGCCACGTTCCCCAGCGGGATCCAGGCGACCTTCACGGCCAGGTTGGTCAGGAACAGCAGGATCGTCCGGTACACCGAGTGGCCGGAGAGCGCGTGGCCCACCTCGTGGCCCACCACCGCCCGCATCTCCTCCTCGTCGAGCAGCTCCACCAGGCCGGTGGTGATCACGATGATCGGCTCGTCCATCCCGATGCACATGGCGTTGGGCTGCGGGTCCTGCTTGACGTACATCGGCGGGACCTTCTCCAGGTCCAGGATGTAACACGCGTCGCGCAGCATGTCGTGGAGGTGTGCGAACTGCGCCTCGCTCACCCGCACGGAGTCGGAGAGGAAGAGCAGCCGCAGGCTCCGCTCCGGGAGCAGCCCGCTGAGTGCCTTGAAGACGGTGTCGAAACCGGTGAGCCGGCGCAGGGCCACCAGGGCCGAGCGGTCCGCCGGGTGCTCGTAGGCCCGGGAGGAGATCCCGGGGAATCGCCTGCGCGCCCTGCTCGGCACGTTCTCGTGACTGGTGTCGGTCATGGATGGCCCCCTGTTCGTACGAGACGTCGCTCGTCCCCCGGACAAAACCCAGCGTATGCGCTGGCGCTACGGTGTGCGGGGGGCTGTGGACAAACTATGAGGAGCGCCCGAAATGCCGCACATCGCCTTCACTCTCGCCGCCATCTCCGAGGAGCAGGGACCCGGCGCCACGCTCCGCATCGTGCTGCTGGCCTCGATCGTCGGAGCGGTCCTGCTCGCCTGGTTCCTGCTGCGTGGATACCGCAACGACGATGACAACGACTGAGTCGGCGTGAGCGTGCCCGGGGCGCCCGCATACGATGTGCCCGACGTCGTCCTTCCGCCTCACGATCGATAGGTCCTGCCGAAGATGAGCCTCACGAGCACCGCACACGAGCTGGTCACCCTCGCCTCCGGAGGAGAGGGCGGCGGCAACCACGAAAGCCTCAACCCCTACCTCGTCGGCGGCCTCGCCTTCTTCGCGCTGATGTTCCTGCTCTGGGTCACCACCCGCTTCAACCGCGACCGCTGAGTCAGAGGCGTACAGCTGTGCCAGTAGGCTCTGCACGCATGGGAGAGCAGGAAGTGCCTACCGGCCCCGAGAAGCGCCGGATCGGCGTCATGGGCGGGACGTTCGACCCGATCCATCATGGACACCTGGTGGCGGCCAGCGAAGTGGCCGCCCAGTTCCATCTCGACGAGGTCGTCTTCGTGCCGACCGGGCAGCCGTGGCAGAAGAGCCACAAGAGCGTCTCCCCGGCCGAGGACCGCTATCTGATGACGGTCATCGCCACCGCGTCCAACCCGCAGTTCTCGGTCAGCCGCAGTGACATCGACCGTGGCGGACCGACGTACACCATCGATACGCTGCGGGACCTGCGCGAGGTCCACGGCGACGCGGACCTCTTCTTCATCACCGGCGCCGACGCGCTCTCCCAGATCCTGACCTGGCGTGACGCGGAGGAGCTGTTCTCGCTCTCCCACTTCATCGGTGTGACCCGGCCGGGTCACGTGCTCACGGACGACGGACTCCCCGAGGGCGGCGTCTCCCTCGTGGAGGTGCCCGCGCTGGCGATCTCGTCCACGGACTGCCGTGAGAGGGTCGCGCAGGGGGAGCCGGTCTGGTACCTGGTGCCGGACGGCGTGGTCCGCTACATCGACAAGCGCCAGCTGTACCGCGGCGACTGAGCCACGGAGAGGGGCACCGGTGAACGACCGACAGAACCCGTACGGACACGACCCGTACTACTACCAGCAGCCGCAGATCATCGGCTACGACGAGTACGGGCAGCCGGTGTACCAACAGCAAGGGCAGCAGCAGGGCGGTCAGCAGCAGTACGACCCCTACGCGCCCCAGCAGGACCAGGCGCAGAGCCAGGTTCCGGACGCGGGCTACGGATACGACCCGTACGGCCAGTCCCAGCAGCCCTACGACCCGTACGCGGGCCAGCAGGCCCAGCAGCAGGACCAGGCCGGCCAAGGCGCCGACCAGGGCTACGGCCAGGACCAGGCTCAAGGTCAAGGCCAGGGCTACGGCTACGGGGGCTACACCGAATACGGCTACGCCACCGGGCAGCAGCCTGCCGCCGTCGACACCGGCCAGTGGAACATCCCGCAGCAGGGCACCGCCCCCGCACCGGAACAGGCACCGCAGCACGCCGCCCAGCAGACCCCGCAGCCCAGCCGCGAGCGCGCCCCCGAGCCGGAACCCGAGGCCGAGGCGGACCCCTCCGTCCCCGGGCAGCGCGGCTCCGCGCCGGACTACCGCACCGAGCAGTTCTCCTTCATCGAGGAGCCCGACGAGGACTCCGAAGACGTCATCGACTGGCTGAAGTTCACCGAGAGCCGCAGCGAGCGGCGTGAGGAGGCGCGGCGCAAGGGCCGCAACCGGATGATCGCGCTGATGGTCGTCGCCGTGCTCGTGGTCGTCGGCGGCGTCGGGTACCTCTGGTCCGCCGACATGCTTCCCGGCCTCTCCGGCTCGGAGGAGAAGAAGTCCGTCGCCGTCGGCGCGCAGCAGCGCGACGTGATCGTGGTGCACCTGCACAACACCAAGAAGGGCGGTACGTCGACAGCGCTGCTCGTCGACAACGCCACCACCAAACAGGGCACCACCGTCCTGCTGCCCAACACGCTCGCCGTCGCCGGTGACGACGGGTCCACCACCACACTGGGCAAGTCCGTCGACGACGACGGCAGGACCGGCACCAGGGAGTCGATCGACACCCTTCTCGGCACCAGGATCAGCGGCACCTGGCGGCTGGACACCCCGTACCTGGAGATCCTCGTCGAGCAGGTCGGCAACATCGAGATGGACACCGACACCGATGTTCCCGACGCCAAGAAGGGCGCCGCGCCCCTGGTGAAGAAGGGCGAGGCGCAGACGCTCAGCGGCCCGATGGCCGTCGCGTACGCCACCTACCTCGCGCCGGGTGAGGCCGAGGCCGAGCAGCTGACGCGGTTCGGGGAGGTCATGCGCGCGGTGCTGCGCAAGATCTCGGAGGACCCCAAGGCCGCGACCGTCACCGTGGAGACCCTGGCGCAGGTCCTGGACCCGTCGCTGCCGGAGAAGGACCTCGGCGCCTCGCTCGCCAAGCTGGCCTCGCGGGCCAAGGTCGGTGACTACAAGACGGCGATGCTGCCGGTCCAGGACGACGGCACCCTCACCGACGCGGCCACCCGCAGCGTCGTCAAGGACATCCTCGGCGGCACGGTGAAGGCTCCCGAGGAGGGCGCGCCCCTGAGGGTCGCCGTCCGCAACGCCACCGGGAACGCCCGCGCCGGCGAATCGGCCCGGATCACGCTGGTCAACGGCGGTTACGCCTTCGTGGACAGCGGCAAGGCCGAGAACGAGGCCGAGTCCGTCGTGCTCTACCGGAACGCCGAGGACAAGGAGAAGGCCACCGAGGTGGCAAAGACCCTGGGGCTGTCCGCCGGTGCGGTGAAGAAGGGCGAACCGGCCGCCAACGCGGACGTGTCCGCGGTGCTCGGCCAGAACTACAAGATCAAGTAAACGCCGGCGGGAAGGGTTGTCGGCGGTCCGTGAGACCCTTGGGGTTGCATCCGACCGCCGACGAAAGCCTGCATGTGACCGCCACGGACCGCTCCATCGAGCTCATCAACGCCGCCGCTCAGGCGGCCGCCGACCGGCTCGCGCACGACATCATCGCCTACGACGTCAGCGATGTGCTGTCGATCACCGACGCCTTCCTGCTGGCCTCGGCCCCCAACGACCGCCAGGTCAAGTCGATCGTCGACGAGATCGAGGAGAAGCTCCAGAAGGAGCTCGGCGCCAAGCCGGTGCGCCGTGAGGGCGACCGCGACGCCCGCTGGATCCTCCTCGACTACGTCGACATCGTCGTCCACGTCCAGCACAGCGAGGAGCGCGTCTTCTACGCGCTGGAGCGCCTGTGGAAGGACTGCCCGGAGATCGCCCTCCCCGAGGACGCGGTCAGGACCCGAGGCAAGGCCGAGGAGCACGCACAGCTCAACGGCAGCACGGAAGGTGACCAGAGCTGAACGGCAGTCGCAGCGGCAGGGGCCGCAGGATCGTCCTCTGGCGTCACGGCCAGACCGCGTGGAACCTGGAGCGCCGCTTCCAGGGCTCCACGGACATCGAGCTCACCGAGGAGGGCGTCGGGCAGGCCCGCAGGGCGGCCCGACTGCTCGCCTCGCTGCAGCCCGACGCGGTCGTCGCCTCCGACCTCCGGCGGGCGGCGGCCACGGCCGCCGAGCTCGCCGCCGTCACCGGCCTCACCGTGGCCCATGACGCCGCACTCCGTGAGACGTACGCGGGTGAGTGGCAGGGCCTGACGCACGTGGAGATCGTCGAGCGGTACGGCGAGCAGTACGCCGCCTGGAAGCGCGGCGAGCCCGTGCGCAGGGGCGGCGGTGAGCTGGAGACCGAGGTCGCCGACCGGGCCGCGCCGGTCGTCCTGGAGCACGCCGAGAAGCTGCCCGTCGACGGCACGCTCGTCGTGGTCAGCCACGGCGGCACGATCAGGACGACGATCGGCCGTCTCCTCGGCCTGGAGGCGCACCACTGGGAAGGGCTCGGCGGGCTGTCCAACTGCTGCTGGTCCGTCCTGGGCGAAGGTGCGCGCGGCTGGCGCCTGCTGGAGCACAACGCCGGCACGCTGCCGGAGCCGGTGCTCGGCGACGACGACTAGAGCGGGCCGAGGCGCTGTTCGCGGGCCGTTCACGGGCGGCCGCGGCCGGATTTCACTTTCCGGCAGGTCACAGGCTAAAGTTCTTCTTGTTCGCAGCGCGGAAACGCAGGGAAACAGAGCGGACAGCGGGGCTATAGCTCAGTTGGTAGAGCGCCTGCATGGCATGCAGGAGGTCAGGAGTTCAATTCTCCTTAGCTCCACAATCGAAGATCCCGTCCCCGTCTGGGGGCGGGATCTTCTGCATAGGGGCGTGAAGCGGGCTGACCCCCTTGCGGGGTCATGGCAGAATCGGAGCGCCGGAGGGGGCGACGGACCGATCGGGAGGGAGCGCGATGCCTGCGAGTCGCGAACACGTCCCCGACCTGCCTCTTGTCGCCGCCTCGTCCAACGGCCCCGTAACGTCCGAAGACCGATCCCGGCTCGGCTGTCCGTCCTGCGGTTCGTCCCACGTGGCCCAGGTCCTGGGCGACAACGGAGGGGTCTCCTACGTGTGCACGGCCTGCGGCCACAGCTGGAGCTGACTGATGGGTGCACACAGGCGTAAGTGCGACTGGTGCGGCAGCGGTACGCCCATTGTCAGGGACATGGACCCGATCAACCCGGAATACCAGTACTGGTGCGAGGAATGCGCCCGGGCGCTGATCATAAAAGGCGACCCCATCGAGACCTACCGGGAGCTGGAGGGGGAGCCGATCTACGGGCGGCTCCTGGAGGAGCACTGCACCCTCAAGCGGTTCTACTCCTTCGCGACGGCATGATCCTCCGGGCCGACGGCATGACCTCCGAGTCTCTGACCTGCGGCTGACGGTTCAACGTCCGGGATAATTCGGGCATATGCGTGCGCACCGGAAACGATTTGGTGAAGCACCGGGGGGACCGTGTAATGTTCTCGATGTCGCCAAGGGGAACCGGGCGGCAAACAGCACGGGGCTATAGCTCAGTTGGTAGAGCGCCTGCATGGCATGCAGGAGGTCAGGAGTTCAATTCTCCTTAGCTCCACAAGATCCACAAGCTTGACAGTGAAGAAGCGGGCCACCCGATCCGGGTGGCCCGCTTCTTTCGTCCCGGTGCTGCCCGGTCAGTCGCGTCCGCTGCCCAGGGCCCGCCGGTTGACGGCGGGCAGAGCGAGCCGCTGTTGCTCCCGCTCGACGGCCGGCTGCTCGATCCGCAGGGCCAGCGCGGGACAGCGCCGGACGGCCCGCTGGGCGCGTCCGCGCAGATGCATGGGGACCGAGGCGTCCGCCAGCGCCGGATAGCCGTCGGGACCGAGTCTGATGAGCTCGGGGACGATGTCCGCGCAGAGGCCGTGGCCCTGGCAGAGCGTCCAGTCCACCGCCAGCTTCTCGCCGCTCGGGATCGACTCCTCCACGTCCTGGTAGCCGGAGGCGGGCAGCGGCAGCACACCGATCGTCTCGCGTCCGCAGCCGCCGTCCAGGACGTGGGCGGCGAGGTCGTCGGTGAACGCCGACAGCGTCGACATGAGGAACCGCGCCGAACCGTCCGGATGCTTGCACGCGCCCCGGCCCTTCACGGCCTGGGTCACCTCGCGCAGAGCCTCCAGCGCGGCGGGCCCGCCGCCGTTCAGCACGTCGGAGAGGCCGCCGGCCGCCGCGGGGAGCCCCAGCTTGCACGGGCCGCACTGCCCGGCGGTCTCGGCGGCCAGCCAGTTCGCGATCCGGAGGGATTCGCCGAGCGGACAGGTGTCCGGCCCGATCGGCAGGATCGCGCCCGCGCCGAGCGCGCCGCCGACGGTGGCCAGGGACTCGCGGGATATCACCGCGTTGTGGGAGGCGACCGCGTCGATCCAGTTGCCGTGGTAGCCGCCGGTCAGCACGCCCTGGGGCAGCGGCGGCGCTCCGGCCAGCTGGAGGATGTACCGCAGCGGCACTCCGGTCGGCACCTCGATGACCATGGGCCGCGCCACGGCGCCGGAGACGGTCAGCAGGACGGTGCCGGATTCGTCCGGCAGACCGGTGTGCCCGTAGCGGCGCGGGCCCATCCGGGCGGCGACGGCGAGCTGGGCGTACGTCTCCGCGTTCGACAGCAGGGTCGGTGAGCCGCCGACCCCGGTCTCCGCCGCCCGCTCGCGCCGGCCGGGTGGCAGGGCCGGGCCGCCGTTCGCCGCCCGGATCACCGACGACGCCTCGCCGGAGACCATGCGTTCCGGGGTGCGCACCACGCGGGCGCGCAGCTGCTGGCCGCGCCGGTCGGAGAGGCCGCGCTCGGCCAGCGCCGCGCGTACGGAGACCTCGGTGGAATTACGGGTCACGGCGACGACCAGCGTGCGCGCGCCGAGCGCCTCGGCGGCCAGCAGGGCGCCGTCCAGGATCAGGTGCGGGGCGCGGTTGAGCAGGACGGTGTCCTTGCGGCAGGCGGGCTCGCCCTCGCTCCCGTTGATCACGACGACGGGCCGCACCCCGCGCCGGATGGACGCCTTCGCCACCGCCCGCAGCTTCTTCCCGAAGGGGAATCCGGCGCCGCCCCGGCCGCGCAGGGATATCGCCTCGGCCAGTCCGGCCAACCGCTCGCCGGTCATCGGTTCGAGGGGCCCGTGCACCTTCAGGTGCATGGCGAGGTCGAGCCGCTCCATCAGGTCGAAGCCGGTGGTCAGTTGCGGCAGGCCGACGACGCGGACCTCGGGAACGTCGGGAAGAGGGGCATTCACGGTCGGTCTCCTGCGGGTGCGTGCCACGGTTCGCCGGCCGGAGGCGCGGAGAACGGTCCGGCCGGCGGCTCGGCGCCGGTGCCGGGAGTGGGTGTGCTGTGGGTGGCTGTGGTGGAGGAGTCGGCCGACGGGACGGCCCGGGACGGTGAGTCGTAGGCGGGTACGTAGGTGGCTTCGTAAGGCGCCTCGTAGGCGGGCGTGCTGCTGGTCCGGCCGCTGCTGGTCCGGCCGCTGTCGAAAGAAGGCGTCGCGTCAGCTGTGCTGTAGGTCGGTGTGCTGTACGTAGGCGTGCTGTACGTAGGCGTGCCGTACGTCGGTGTCTCGTGCGGAGGCGTGGTGTTGAGCGGTGGCGTGTACAGCGGTGGTTCCTGCGGAGGTGCGTAGGTGTGCTCGGCTCCTTGCGGGCTGTGGTGGGCCTGCGTGGGCGGGGCGGGGGACGGGGCGGGCCATCTGGCGCCGGGCGGGCGTGTGGCGTCACCGGCCTGCGAGACGAAGCGGTATCCGGCCGATATCCCCGGCCCGCCCGCCGGACCGGCCCCGGAGCCGCCCGTCGTCCCGGTCCCCGGCCCGCCCGTCGGCCAGTCGGCGAGCCGGTCGGAGCTGCGCGGCGGTGGTTCGTACGCCGCGGGCTGGACTCCGTACAGCAGTTCCGTCGGGGCCTCGTGCAGGGAGTGCGTGTCGTGCGGCGAGTGCAGCGACCCGGACAGCGGTACGGGCGGCGGCGTCGGCGCCGACAGGGTGCGCGGGCGGACCGGAGTGCCCCGGACCTCGTGGTCCGGCTCGCTCCACCCCGTGGGGTCTGCCGAAGACGGTTCGCGGTCCGCGCCCGGCCGCGAGGACGCGCGTAGCACCGGGTCCGGGGTGTCGAAGCCCGCGTCCGCGTTCATCAGCGTGGTGATCCGGTCGGTGATGCGGCGCTTCGTCGGGCGCGGCAGCAGCCGCAGGCAGAGGGCGCCGGCGACGGCGGTGAGGCAGAGGCCGTACATCACGACGACCCAGGTGGCCGGCGCCCGGCCCGCGTACAGGCCGTGGATCAGCGCGGCGCACCAGGCCGGATAGGCCAGCGCGTGCAGAGCGCGCCACCGGCCCGCGATCCCGCCCGCCTCCCGGGGCGAGCCCAGCGACTGTCCGAGCCGGGTGGCCGTGGGCGAGGGCTGGGCGAACGCGCTGCGCAGCGCACCTGTCGCGGCCGTGACGACCATGAGGAGCCCGGCCAGCGAACCGAAGCCGATCAGTCCCGCCATACCCGTGACACCGAGGCCGAAGGGTATGAGGGCGCCGATCACGGAGACATGCCCGAGGGCGATCTTCACGGTGCCGTGCAGCAGCAGGAAGCCGAGCGCGGCGATGGCCGTGGCCCGGTGGATGCCCTGGCAGATGATCCGCTGACGGGTGGAGAGGAACAGCCGGTCGGTGGCCAGCAGGCCCCAGGCGACGGCCGCGCTGAGCGACACCAGCGACAGGACGCCGGTGGTGAAATCGAGGGTTGCGCGGAAGCCGTCGCTCCCCGCGACGGCGAGCAGAGGGACGAAAACCAGGGCGGTGACAGTCAGGCCGCCCTGTACAGGCCGACTCATTGCGGGGCTCATGCTGGGGGATACGCGGATCTTGCGATGAGGGTTCATGGGGGCGACTCCGAATAGTTCGGCAAAGCGGTCCCGTTGCCGCATGCTAGGACGCCCCATACCAACCGGTACGAGCTTTGCTCGGTTGCCCCGATAGAAGTCGGTACGCCGAGTAACCTCTCCGTTCCACGCTTTCCTGGGGCCGTTTCCGGACGTACGGAGGCCGGTGTCCACCCACCGGTTGCTCTCCGCTGCCCTCCGTGCCCGTGCGGTACCCTGACGCCATGCGTGCCGTACGCCTTCTGCTCAGCGAGCCGCGCTGAAGAGTCCCGACCGGTGAGAACGCCTGGTCGGAGTCAGCGCGGCGTCCCCTCCTGTGCGAGGGGATTTTTCGTTTCCCGGCAGATGACGATCGATGGAGCTTTGAGGATCATGAGCGAGACGAATTCCGCAGCCGAGACGGCCGCGCCGCACCGCTACACGGCGGCGATGGCCGCCGACATCGAGGCACGCTGGCAGGACTTCTGGGACGCCGAGGGGACGTACGAGGCACCGAACCCCACAGGGGAGCTGGCGGGCGACCCGGAGCTGGCCGCCAGGCCGAAGAAGTTCATCATGGACATGTTCCCGTACCCCTCGGGCGCCGGCCTGCACGTGGGACACCCGCTGGGCTACATCGCCACCGATGTCTACGCCCGCCACCAGCGGATGACCGGCCACAACGTGCTGCACACCCTGGGCTTCGACGCGTTCGGCCTGCCCGCCGAGCAGTACGCGGTCCAGACCGGCACGCACCCGCGGGTCTCCACCGAGGCCAACATGGAGAACATGAAGGTCCAGCTGCGCCGGCTGGGCCTGGGCCACGACAACCGCCGCTCGTTCGCGACGATCGAGGCCGAGTACTACAAGTGGACGCAGTGGATCTTCCTGCAGATCTTCAACTCCTGGTACGACACCGAGGCCGACCGGGCCCGCCCGATCGCCGAGCTGGTCGAGCAGTTCGAGAACGGTACGCGGGCGACGCCCGACGGCCGTGAGTGGAGCGCGCTGACCGCCGCCGAGCGCGCCGACCTGCTGGGCGAGTACCGCCTGGCGTACGCCTCCGACGCGCCCGTCAACTGGTCGCCGGGCCTGGGCACCGTGCTGGCCAACGAGGAGGTCACCGCCGACGGCCGCTCCGAGCGCGGCAACTTCCCCGTCTTCAAGGCCAAGCTGCGCCAGTGGAACATGCGTATCACCGCCTACGCCGACCGGCTGCTGAACGACCTGGACGGGCTGGACTGGCCCGAGGCCATCAAGCTGCAGCAGCGCAACTGGATCGGCCGCTCCGAGGGCGCTCGCGTCGAGTTCCCGGTCGACACCGCCGGTGGCATCACCGTCTTCACCACCCGTCAGGACACGCTGTTCGGCGCCACCTACATGGTGCTGGCGCCCGAGCACGACCTGGTCGAGCGGATCATCCCGGCCGCCTGGCCCGAAGGAACGCACCCGGTATGGACCGGCGGTCACGCGAGCCCGGCCGAGGCCGTCACCGCGTACCGCAAGCAGGCCGCCGCCAAGTCCGACGTCGAGCGGCAGGCCGAGGCCAAGGACAAGACCGGTGTCTTCACCGGCGCGTACGCGACCAATCCGGTCAGCGGCGAGAAGGTCCCCGTCTTCATCGCGGACTACGTCCTGATGGGCTACGGCACCGGCGCGATCATGGCCGTACCGGCGCACGACGCACGCGACTTCGCCTTCGCGCGCGCCTTCGAGCTGCCGATGCGCTGTGTCGTCCAGCCGTCCGACGACCGTGGCACCGACCCCTCCACATGGGACGACGCCTTCAGCTCGTACGAAGCGAAGCTGGTCAACTCCGCCAACGACGAGATCTCGCTGGACGGCCTGGGCGTCGTCGAGGCCAAGGCGAAGATCACCGAGTGGCTGCAGGAGCACGGCGTCGGCAAGGGCACCGTCAACTTCCGGCTGCGTGACTGGCTGTTCAGCCGCCAGCGCTACTGGGGCGAGCCCTTCCCGATCGTGTACGACGAGGAGGGCATCGCCCACCCGCTGCCCGAGTCGATGCTGCCGCTGGAGCTGCCGGAGGTCGAGGACTACTCGCCGCGCACCTTCGACCCGGAGGACGCCGACACCCAGCCCGAGACCCCGCTGTCGCGCAACGCGGACTGGGTCAACGTCACGCTGGACCTGGGCGACGGCGCCGGTCCGCGCAAGTACCGCCGCGAGACCAACACCATGCCCAACTGGGCCGGTTCCTGCTGGTACGAGCTGCGCTACCTGGACCCGACGAACGACCGGCAGCTGGTCGACCCGTCGATCGAGCAGTACTGGATGGGCCCGCGCGAGGGCCGGCCGACCGGTGGCGTCGACCTGTACGTCGGCGGCGCCGAGCACGCCGTACTGCACCTGCTGTACGCGCGGTTCTGGTCGAAGGTGCTGCACGACCTGGGCCACATCTCGTCGGCCGAGCCGTTCCACAAGCTGTACAACCAGGGCATGATCCAGGCCTTCGTCTACCGCGACGCACGGGGCATCGCCGTTCCGGCCGCCGAGGTGGAGGAGCGCGACGGCGCCTTCTATCACGACGGCGAAAAGGTCAGCCGCGTCCTGGGCAAGATGGGCAAGTCCCTGAAGAACGCGGTCACGCCGGACGAGATCTGCGCCGAGTACGGCGCGGACACGCTGCGCCTGTACGAGATGGCGATGGGCCCGCTGGACGTGTCGCGTCCCTGGGACACGCGTGCCGTGGTCGGCCAGTACCGGCTGCTGCAGCGGCTGTGGCGCAACGTGGTGGACGAGGAGACCGGCGAGGTCACCGTCGTCGACACGGAGCCCGGTGAGGACACCCTGCGGGCCCTGCACAAGGCCATCGACGGGGTCGGCCAGGACCTGGAGGGGATGCGGTTCAACACCGCCATCGCCAAGATCACCGAGCTGAACAACCACCTGACGAAGGCGGGCGGCCCGCTGCCGCGGTCCGTGGCCGAGCGGCTGGTCCTGCTGATCGCTCCGCTGGCCCCGCACATCGCGGAGGAGCTGTGGCGCCGGCTGGGCCACACCGACTCCGTCGTCCACCAGGACTTCCCGGTGGCCGACCCGGCGTACGTCGTGGACGAGACCGTCACCTGTGTCGTCCAGATCAAGGGCAAGGTCCGGGCCCGCCTGGAGATCTCGCCCTCCATCACGGACGAGGAGCTGGAGGCGCTGGCCCTGGCGGACGAGGCGGTCGTCGCGGCGCTGGGCGGCGCCGGGATCCGCAAGGTGATCGTGCGGGCGCCGAAGCTGGTGAACATCGTCCCCGCGTGACGACCTCTGCGCATGGCCTTGTACGGAGTTAGGGCCATCCCCTACGGGCAGGTTGGGGGTTCCGAAGGAACCCTCGGCCTGCCCGTTCCGTTTACGGTGGAGGGGAGCGACCGCTACCGGCAGCCGCATCGAGACACCGAGGGGCATTCATGGAAGCCGCCATCACGATCCTGGCGCTGCTCTTCGTCGCGCTCATCGCGCTGGGCGTCTATGCGACAGCGAAGGCTGTCGGCGCGGCCAAGCGAGGCGTGGACCGCACGATCACCCAGGCCCGCCGCACGGTGGAGGACACCACGCTCCGGGCCAAGAGTTTCGGCCAGACCGGTGTCGCGGGAGAGCTGGCACAGCTCCGGCTGGCCCTGCGCACCTCGATGCGTGCCACCCAGGACGCCCTGCACGCCGGAGTCGCCGAGGACTCCTCGCTCGCGGAGTCGGTGGGCCTCTTCCGGCGGCTGAGCGCCCACGGCCTGGAGCTGGACGAGGAGCTGAAGCGGCTGGAGCGCGAGCCGGACCGGGCGACGGTCGCCGGCCTGCTGCCGCAGCTCAGGGAGCGCACCGAGCGGATCACCCATTCGGCGGACTCGCTGCGCTGGGCGGCCCGGGACCGCGCGCGGCAGTTCGCCGACGACGACCTGGACGCGCTGAACGCGCAGATCGACATCGAGGCGGGGGCCCTGCGGCACTGGACCGTGGAGGAGCAGCAGCAGCCCGGCCAGGGACCGGGAGCCGGGGCGCCGCAGGGGCGTGACGCCGGGGTGGACTGGCCCGAGCCGGCCGCCGGAGGCGGCAGCGGCAGCACGGCGGACGACTCCTGGGGCGGACCGGCCCGCGAGGAGGCACCGCAGGCGATCACCGCACCGGACCCGCACCTGCGGACGACGTACCCGTGGCAGAAGTCGGCCCGGCCGGAGACGACCAACTGACGGTGCGCGGTGACAGGACGCGTTCCGAAGTGACCGCGAATGATCGCGGGGCCGGGGCCGGGCTCCCGCACTCCCACCTGGGCAGGTAACCTCCGGCTCATGTCCCGCCATGTCGCTGTCGTCACTGATTCAACGGCCTACCTGCCGCGCCGGACGATGGAACGGCACAGCATCACAGCGGTGCCGCTGACCGTCGTCCTGGGCGATCAGGCGTTGGAGGAAGGTACGGAGATCTCGGCCCGCTCACTCGCCCTGGCCCTGCAGAAACGCCACTCCGTGACCACCTCCCGCCCCAGCCCCGAGGTCTTCGCCGCGACCTACCGGGCGGCGGCCGAGGGCGGTGCCGATGCGGTGGTCTCGCTGCACCTGTCGGCGGAGTTCTCGGGTACGTACGACGCCGCGCTGCTCGCGGCGAAGGACGCGCCGGTCCCGGTGCGTGTGGTGGACACGGGCATGGTCGCCATGGCCCTCGGCTTCTGCGCCCTCGCGGCCGTGGAGAGCGCGGAGGCGGGCGGCAGCCTGGACGAGGTCGTGGCGGCGGCGGAGAAGCGGGCCGCCGGAACATCCGCTTATTTCTATGTCGACACCTTGGACTACCTCCGCCGCGGCGGCCGCATCGGTACGGCACAGGCGCTGCTGGGCTCCGCGCTCGCGGTGAAGCCGATCCTCCAGCTGGACGGCGGCCGGATCGAGATGCTGGAGAAGGTACGGACGGCGTCCAAGGCCATCGCCCGCCTGGAGGAGATCGTCGCCGAGCGGGCCGGTGCGGCGGCGGTGGACATCGCCGTCCACCACCTCGCCGCGCCGGAGCGCGCGGAGCGGCTGGCCGAGCGGCTGCGGGAACGGGTGCCGGGGCTGGCCGACCTCCACGTCAGCGAGGTGGGCGCGGTGATCGGGGCGCACACGGGGCCGGGGCTGCTGGGTGTGGTGATCTCGCCGCGGTGACGGGAGCGGGGCCTCGGACGGGTGACCGAGATATCCACAACTGGCCGGTCGTCCACAGGAATCGGAGCTGCTCAGCGGGTTCGGGCGGTTGTGCCTAACGTCGTGAGGCATGGCCCTTCGAACTCCTCGGGCGTCGATGCCCGAACACGTGTCCGTAACTTCTCCGTCCTTGTCGCCGTCGCCGACCTCTGCTGCCGGTGGTGCGGCTGTGGGAGTGACTGCGTCCGCCGCTGAACGTGCTCCGGCGGCCGGGCGCCCGGTGCGGCGTGGGCCCGGCAGCCGTCCGAGCGGGCGGGCCGGGGTCCGTCCCGGTGCTCGGCCCGGCGCCCGTCATGGCAGACACGGGCCCGGGCGAGGCCGTGCCGCGCTTGCCGCGGCGGCCGCGCGGCGTCGGGCGGACGCGTTGATGACGGGTGCGGTCGCGGAGACCGGCCCGGGTGCGGTGACGGGTACCGGCCCGGGTGTGGTTTCGGAGCGCGGCCCGGGCGTGGTTCCTGAGCCGAGCCCGACCACGTACGTCCGGCATGACGACCGCCCGCGGGAGGACGATCCGGACCGGACGGAGGCTCGGGAGGGGGCGTCCCCGCGGGTCGGGCGTGTGGTGGCCGGGCTGTGGGACCGGGTGCCGTTGGGAGCGCGGCTCGGGTGGGGGCTGGCGCCACGGACGATCGCGGCGCTGGCAGTGGTGCTGGTGGCGGCCGTCGGCCTGGCCGTCTTCCATTTCTGGTCCGCGCGTCCGCAGGGGGTGCTTGCTCCCGAGACGGTGGAGGCCGGGGCCGCGGCGGTGGTCGATGATCCGTTACGGGCCGGAGGCGCGGCCGCACCGCCCACCCCTCCTCCCGAACCGGCCGGAGAAGTCGTCGTGGATGTCAGCGGCAAGGTGCGCCGGCCGGGTGTCCAGCGCCTTCCGGCCGGTTCGAGGGTGGCGGACGCGCTCCGGGCGGCGGGCGGTGTGCGCGCCGGGACCGATCTCTCGGCGCTCAACCGGGCACGCGTGCTCGTGGACGGCGAGCAGGTCGCCGTGGGGCTGACCCAGGCCCCGGCGGCCCTCGGCGCGAACAGTGGAACGGCGGGCACACCAGGGGCGGCTGGTCCGGCGGCACTGCTGAGCCTGAGCGCGGCGACCAAGGAGCAGCTCGAAACCCTGCCGGGGGTCGGGCCCGTGCTGGCGCAGCACATCATCGACCACCGTACGGAGAACGGCGGATTCCGGTCCGTCGACGAGCTGAGGCAGGTCAACGGCATCGGTGACCGCCGGTTCGCCGATCTCCGACCGCTCGTACAGCCATGAACAGCTCCACGGCGGCCGTGGCCGACCGGGACACGAGGGGTGTGCAGGGGACTGCCCGTGCGCGGGAGGAGGGGGCGACGGACCTTCGGCTCGTTCCGCCGGCGCTGGCGGTCTGGGCGGCCGCGGCTCTCGCGCTGGGGCTGCCGGGACGTTGGGTGGCGGCAGGGGCGGTGAGCTGTGCCGTGGTGGCGCTCGCGCTCCTGGCGGCCGGGACCGCTGCGCGCAGGAGGGCAGCAGCCGCGTCCTCCGGATCCGGACGGCCCGCCGCGCCGCAAGGATCTACGCGGGCCGCCGCACCGGCAAGATCTGCGCAGGCCGCCGCACCGGCACCATCCAGGCGGGCCGCCGCCGCATCGGGCAGAGGCAAGCGGGCCGTCGCTGCCGGAGCCGTGTTGCTCTGTGCGGCGGCCGGCGGCGCCACGGCCGGGCTGCACGGTGCCGACGTGCGGCGAGGGCCCGTTCCCGAGCTGGCGCAGGAACACGCACGGGTGGACGCCGAGGTGCGGGTGACCTCGGACCCCCGGCCGACCCGGCCCGGCGTACGCGGCAGCCACAGCACACCGGACACGCTCCTGATCAACGCGGACATCACCGAGGTGGCCGCACCGGGCGGCCACCGCACCCGGGTCCGTACGCCCGTGCTTCTCATGGTCTCGCCCGGCGACGACCGGGCGCGGTGGCACGAGCTGCTCCCGTCCGCCCGGCTCCGCGTCGGCGGCCGCCTCTCGCCCCCGGCGCACGAAGGCGAACGCCTGGCCGCAGTCCTGCGGGTGGACACCGAGGGACCGCCTCGGATCACCGGCCCTCCGACGGCGGTCCAACGCGCGGCCGGCGAGCTGCGCTCCGGGCTGCGGGAGGCGACGGACGGCCTCGACGCGGACGCGCGGGCGCTGTTGCCGGGGCTGGTGGTCGGGGACACCTCCAGGGTCCCGCCGGACCTCCACGACGCCTTCAAGGCCACCGACCTGACTCATTTGTTAGCTGTTTCCGGGGCAAACCTATCGATCCTGCTCTTCCTTCTCATCGGCCCGCCCGGTTCGGCGATGAACAGTGAGAGGCGCGGTCTGGCACCGAAGTTGGGCATCTCGCTGCGAGGAACCGCGTTGCTGGGCGGCGGGCTGACGCTCGTGTTCATCGTCGTGTGCCGCCCGGAGCCCAGCGTCCTGCGTGCGGCGGCCTGCGGCCTGATCACGCTTCTCGCCATCGGGACCGGCCGCCGCAGGTCCCTGCTTCCCGCTCTGGCGGCGGCCGTGGTGCTCCTGGTGCTGTACGACCCGTGGCTGGCGCGGAGTTACGGGTTCCTGCTGTCGGTCCTGGCCACGGGCGCCCTGCTGACGCTCGCGCCGCGGTGGAGTGCGGCGCTGCAACGGCGGGGGATGCCGGTGCGGTTCGCCGAGGTGCTGGCGGCGGCGGCCGCGGCGCAGGCGGTGTGCGCGCCGGTGGTGGTGGTGCTGGCCTCGCGGGTGAGTCTGGTGGCGATTCCGTGCAACCTGCTGGCGGAGTTCGCGGTGGCGCCCGCGACGGTGTTCGGGTTCGCGGCGCTGGCCGTCGCGCCGGTCGCTCCTCCGGTGGCCGAACTGCTGGCGTGGGTCGCTGGTTGGCCGGCCGGGTGGATCGCCGGGGTGGCCCGCACGGGGGCGGACCTTCCCGGGGCGGAGGCGCCGTGGCCCGGCGGCTGGGCCGGGGCCGGGCTTCTCGCGGTGCTCACGGTCCTGGGCGTGCTGCTCGCGCCTCGGCTGGTGCGCCATCCCTGGCTCTGCGCGGGAGCCGCGCTGCTCCTGGTCCTCGTGGTGGTGCGGCCGGCCCCGCTGGCCCGGATCGTGACCGGGTGGCCGCCGCCGGACTGGGCGTTCGCGCTGTGCGACGTGGGGCAGGGCGATGCGATGGTGCTCGCGGCCGGGGAGGGCGCGGGTGTGGTCGTCGACGCCGGGCCCGACCCTCGCTCGGTCGACCGCTGTCTGCGCGATCTCGGGGTCACCCGGGTGCCGCTGGTGATCCTCACCCATTTCCACGCCGACCATGTGAGAGGGCTGCCCGGGGTGTTGCGGGGCAGGGCCGTGGGCGCGGTCCAGACGACGAGCCTGGACGAGCCGCCCGAGCAGGCCGCGTTCGTCCGGCGTACGGCGGCCGCCGCCCGGGTCGCGACGGTGCGGGCGGTGCCCGGTGAGTGGCGTCGAAC
Organism: Streptomyces sp. NPDC006174; assembly: GCF_040614075.1. Classification (NCBI taxonomy): domain Bacteria; kingdom Bacillati; phylum Actinomycetota; class Actinomycetes; order Kitasatosporales; family Streptomycetaceae; genus Streptomyces; species Streptomyces sp. NPDC006174. The sequence goes on from NZ_JBEXTJ010000005.1 coordinate 177,422, forward strand.
GGGGCCGCTGGAGTGGCGGGTCCTCTGGCCGCGCGACGGGCCCGGGGGAGTGGTGAAGGGCGCGGGAGGGCCGAACGACTCCAGCGTGACCCTGTACGTACGGACGGCGGGCGGCCTGACGCTGCTGCTCCTCGGCGACCTCGAACCGCCGGCCCAGCGCGGTTTGCTGCTCGGCTCCGCCGGGCTGCCCCGGGTGGACGTCCTCAAGGTGGCGCACCACGGCTCCGCCTTCCAGGACGCGGGGCTGCTGGACGGCGCGCGGCCGAGGCTCGCGCTCATCTCCTGCGGCGCGGACAACCCGTACGGCCATCCGTCGCCACGGACCGTCGACGCGCTCAGGGCTGCCGGGGCGCGGGTGCTGCGTACCGACACCCACGGTGCCATCGCGGTGACGGGCGCAGGCAAGGAGCTGCGGGCGGTGGGCCGTTCAGGACGGGAGGACGGCTGACCGGTCGGGAGAGGAGGGCCCGACGAGCCAGGTGCCGGAGCGCATCAGGTCGCGGCCGGCCTGTTCGTTCGCCTCCCGCCAGGCCTGGACGGTGTGCGGGGTGACGCGGAGGTACACCCACGGCGAGCGCTGTCGCGGGTCCCATCCGAGCTTCGCCGCGAACGCGTCGCCGTCGGCGGTCAAAAGGTCCGGCCCCTCGACGATCTCCGCCTCTCCCTTGATGAGCACCACGTCACGGGGGGTGCCGAGGGTGACCCTGATCGCGCCGGTGGGGGTCGCGTTGACCGCCGTCGGGTTGGTCCGCCGAGTTGCCATGAGCAAGGTGGTCCCGTCCCACGCGAACCAGAGCGGCACCAGGCACGGGACGCCGTCCGGCGAAGCGGTGGCCACCCAGGCGTCGTGGTCGTCGCGGAGGCGGCCGAGGGTGTCGCGCAGGCGCTGTTCGGCGGTGCGGGGAGGTTCCGGCGTGATCATGGTCGTCACGCTGATCGCCGTCCTGTGCGATGCGCGTCGGCCGTCGGGCCCAGGCCTGTCGTCCTATGCCTTCGGCCACGCCCGGCCCGAGGCGCTACGGCCTCTCGAGCCAGCCCTCGTACTCCGCCGCGAACGCGTCGAGCACGGCCGGGTCCAGGCGTCCGGCCGGGTCCTCCACGACCACCAGCCACTGGGCGTCCTCGGCGTCGTCCTCGCCGGCCAGGGCGTCCCGTACGAGCTGGGGTTCCTCGGCGACCCCGAAACGGTCCGCCAGCTCCCCGGCCACCTCCTCCGCGGCGTCTCGGTCGGGCAGCACCAGTACGTGTCTCTCATCGTTCACCCGGACATTCTCCGGTACGGGCGCCTGGGCCCCCGCACCCTGGGGCGGCCGGGCTGTCAGTGGGCCATGGGATGCTGGAGCGCGATGGCCACCAGGAAGAATTCCACCGACGATCCGCTCGCCCCGCTCACCCTCGCCGTGGGCCAGGAGGACCTCCTCCTGGACCGTGCGGTGCAGCAGGTGGTGGCGGCGGCCCGCGCTGCCGACGCCGATACGGATGTCCGTGATCTGACGTCCGACCAGTTGCAGCCCGGCACGCTCGCCGAGCTCACCAGCCCCTCGCTCTTCGCCGAGCGCAAGGTCGTGATCGTGCGCGACGCGCAGGACCTCTCGGCCGACACGGTCAAGGACGTCAAGGCGTATCTCGGTGCGCCGGTCGAGGAGATCACGCTCGTCCTGCTGCACGCGGGCGGAGCCAAGGGCAAGGGGCTCCTGGACGCGGCGCGCAAGGCCGGAGCCCGGGAGGTGGCCTGCCCTAAGACCACCAAGCCGGCCGAGCGGCTCTCGTTCGTACGGTCGGAGTTCCGGACCCACGGGCGGTCCGCGACGCCGGAGGCGTGCCAGGCGCTGGTCGACTCCATCGGCAGCGATCTGCGGGAGCTGGCCAGTGCGGTGTCGCAGCTGATCGCGGATGTCGAGGGGACGATCGACGAGGCGGTCGTCGGGCGCTATTACACCGGGCGGGCCGAGGCCTCGTCGTTCACCGTCGCCGACCGGGCCGTCGAGGGGCGGGCTGCGGAGGCGCTGGAGGCGCTGCGGTGGTCCTTGTCGACCGGAGTCGCGCCGGTGCTGATCACCAGTGCGCTGGCGCAGGGGGTGCGGGCGATCGGGAAGCTGTCCTCCGCGCGGGGTGGGCGGCCGGCCGATCTCGCTCGCGAGCTGGGGATGCCGCCGTGGAAGATCGACCGGGTGCGGCAGCAGATGCGGGGGTGGACGCCGGACGGGGTCGCTCTGGCCCTGCGGGCCGTGGCTGCGGCGGATGCGGGGGTGAAGGGCGGGGGAGATGACCCTGAGTACGCCCTGGAGAAGGCCGTTGTCGCGGTGGCGCGGGCGGCGAGGTCGGGGCGGTAGGGGGTTTCCCGGTTCACCGCTGGGTGCGGGGCCCTGTCGTGACCGGTTCCGTCCTCAAGCACCGGACGGGCTGGGTTGGCGTTCGTCCACCGTCGTGCGCGGGCCCCTCGTGTGAGCGCCGGTTCCGTCCTCAAGCGCCGGACGGGCTGGAAATGCCACGGAAGCCCCGAAGCGCTGATCTGGGGAGATCGGCGTCGGGGCTTCCGGGTCACGCTCTTGGTGCGCCGCACCCGCGTGGCGAACGCAGGTTCGGTGTGCGGCGCGGAGTGCCGGTCAGGGGCGGGAGAGAGGGCCCGTCGAGTCCGTTCCGGCGTTCACATCAGTGAGCTTCGGGAAGAAGCTCAGGCCTGCAGGGCGGCAACCTTGGACGCCAGCGCCGACTTCTTGTTGGCGGCGGCGTTCTTGTGGATGACACCCTTCGAGACAGCCTTGTCGAGCTGACGGGAGGCGTCGCGGACGGCCGTGGTGGCCTTCTCGACGTCACCGGCAACGGCGGCCTCGCGGGCCTTGCGGATCGCGGTCTTGAGCGACGACTTGACGGCCTTGTTGCGCAGGCGCGCCTTCTCGTTGGTCTTGTTCCGCTTGATCTGGGACTTGATGTTCGCCACGAATAGAGCCTTTTCAGGTTCGTTGGATCTTCCAGGTGAGCCACGCCGCTCGTGAGAGCCACGAGGCACAGCTGTCCACGGTAGCAGTCACCCTCCGACCGGCCCAAACCGGTCACTGACCCGCAGGCGTGGGACGATGGAGCCTACGTATCGATCCGACCGACCCGACATCGACCCGAGACACGGCGTTCGGCGTCTCAAGAATCAGGACCCTGCGTGCCCGCGACTCCTTCCAACGTGCCCGAGCCGAGCCGTACCGACCCGGCGCTGATCCGCAATTTCTGCATCATCGCGCACATCGACCACGGCAAGTCGACCCTTGCCGACCGGATGCTTCAGCTGACCGGAGTGGTCGACCAGCGGCAGATGCGTGCTCAGTACCTCGACCGGATGGACATCGAGCGCGAGCGCGGCATCACCATCAAGTCCCAGGCGGTCCGACTGCCGTGGGCGCCCAACACGGGTGAGGACACGGGTACCACCCACATCCTCAACATGATCGACACCCCGGGCCACGTGGACTTCACCTACGAGGTCTCGCGTTCGCTGGCGGCCTGCGAAGGCACGGTCCTGTTGGTCGACGCCGCGCAGGGGATCGAGGCCCAGACGCTGGCCAACCTCTATCTCGCGATGGAGAACGAGCTCACCATCGTCCCGGTGCTCAACAAGATCGACCTGCCCGCCGCACAGCCGGAGAAGTTCTCCGAGGAGCTGGCCAACCTCATCGGCTGCCAGCCCGAGGACGTGCTCAAGGTCTCCGCCAAGACCGGTGTCGGCGTGGACGCGCTGCTCGACCGGGTCGTCCGCGACGTACCGCCCCCGGTCGGTGTCGCCGACGCCCCCGCCCGCGCGATGATCTTCGACTCGGTCTACGACGCGTATCGCGGTGTCGTGACGTACGTCCGTGTCATCGACGGACAGCTCAACAAGCGCGAGCGCATCCGCATGATGTCGACCGGCGCCACCCACGAGCTGCTGGAGATCGGCGTCTCCTCCCCGGAGATGTCCCCGGCCGACGGCATCGGCGTGGGCGAGGTCGGCTACATCATCACCGGCGTGAAGGACGTGCGGCAGTCCAAGGTCGGTGACACGATCACCTCCCTGCACAACGGGGCGACCGAGGCCCTGGGCGGTTACAAGGACCCGAAGCCGATGGTCTTCTCGGGGCTGTATCCGCTGGACGGCTCGGACTATCCGGACCTGCGTGAGGCGCTGGACAAGCTCCAGCTCAACGACGCCGCCCTGGTCTACGAGCCGGAGACCTCCGCCGCGCTCGGCTTCGGCTTCCGCGTCGGCTTCCTCGGCCTGCTCCACCTGGACGTGGTCCGTGAGCGGCTGGAGCGCGAGTTCGGCCTCGACCTGATCGCGACCGCCCCGAACGTGGTCTACCGGGTCGAGATGGAGGACGGCACCGAGCACGTCGTCACCAACCCGAGCGAATTCCCCGAGGGCAAGATCGACAAGGTGCACGAGCCGGTCGTCCGCGCCACGGTGCTGGCCCCCAGCGAGTTCATCGGCGCGATCATGGAGCTCTGCCAGAACCGGCGCGGCACCCTGCTCGGCATGGACTACCTCTCCGAGGACCGCGTCGAGATCCGCTACACGCTGCCCCTCGCCGAGATCGTCTTCGACTTCTTCGACCAGCTGAAGTCCAAGACCCGCGGTTACGCCTCCCTCGACTACGAGCCCACCGGCGAGCAGTCGGCCCACCTCGTCAAGGTCGACATCCTGCTCCACGGCGACAAGGTGGACGCGTTCTCCGCGGTCACGCACAAGGACAAGGCGTACGCGTACGGCGTACGGCTCGTCGCCAAGCTGCAGAAGCTCATCCCGCGGCAGAACTTCGAGGTGCCGATCCAGGCGGCCATCGGCGCCCGGGTCATCGCCCGTGAGACCGTCCGCGCCATCCGCAAGGACGTCCTCGCCAAGTGCTACGGCGGTGACATCTCCCGTAAGCGGAAGCTGCTGGAGAAGCAGAAGGAAGGCAAGAAGCGGATGAAGATGGTCGGCAACGTGGAGGTCCCGCAGGACGCCTTCATCTCCGTCCTGTCGACCGACGAGTCCGCCGGCGAGGGCAAGGGCAAGAAGTAGCACCCTGTTCCGCCGGCTCCCGGCGACGATCGGCCGAAGGGCTCTCACACCGCAGTAACGTGCGGAGTGAGGGCCCTTTCGTTATGAAAGCGGCGGCTCGTTGCCTCTTACGTGGCGGACGAGTGGCCTCTACTCTGATCACGCATCGATGGTTACTCGCCAGTTAAACAAGCCGAACAAGCAGGTTGCGCAGCAGGACAGCAGCACAGGACAGCGGCGCTCAGTCGCAGTAGTCGCAGGATTCAGAGAAGCCGGTCGTAGCAATGCCGCAGGCCCGGAGGACGTCGTGAGCGACACACAGACCTTGATCGATAACCGGCCGCCCTCCGTGGCGGCCCTCTTCATCGACCGCGTGGCGGCGACCCCGGACGGGGAGGCGTACCGCTATCCGGTCCCGTCGGCCTCGGGCGAGGGCCCCGACGACTGGAAGTCGCTGAGCTGGGGCCAGGCCGCGAAGCGGGTCTACGCCATCGCCGCCGGGCTGATCGCGCTCGGCGTGCAGCCGGAGGAGCGGGTCGCCCTCTCCTCCGCCACCCGGGTCGAGTGGATCCTCATCGACCTCGGCGTGATGTGCGCGGGCGCCGCGACCACCACGGTCTACCCCTCCACCAACGCCGAGGAGTCCGCCTTCATCCTGGCCGACTCCGAGAGCCGCATCCTCATCGCGGAGGACGCCGAGCAGCTGGCCAAGGCCCGTGAGCGCCGCACCGAGCTGCCCGACCTCGCGCATGTCATCGTCATCGACCCGGCCGGCGTCGAGCCCGCCGAGGACGACCCCGAGGGCTGGATCATCAGCCTGGACGACCTGGAGGCGCGCGGCAACGAGCTGCTCGCCAAGACCCCGGACGCGGTCACCGAGCGGGTCGCCGCCATCACCGCCGACCAGCTCGCCACCCTCATCTACACCTCCGGCACCACCGGCCGGCCCAAGGGCGTGCGGCTGCCGCACGACAACTGGTCGTACATGGCCAAGGCCACCGTGGCGACCGGGCTGATCACCGCCGAGGACGTGCAGTACCTCTGGCTGCCGCTCGCCCACGTCTTCGGCAAGGTCCTCACCTCGGGCCAGATCGAGGTCGGCCACGTCACCGCGATCGACGGCCGCATCGACAAGATCATCGAGAACCTGCCGGTCGTCCAGCCGACCTACATGGCGGCCGTGCCCCGGATCTTCGAGAAGGTCTACAACGGGGTCGCCTCCAAGGCCCGTGCGGGCGGCGGCGCCAAGTACAAGATCTTCCAGTGGGCGGCCGGCGTCGGCCGCGAGTACGCCAAGGTCTCCCAGGACAACTTCCGCCGCACCGGCAAGGCCTCCGTCCCCTTCGCGCTCGGCGCCAAGCACAAGGTCGCCGACGCGCTGGTCTTCTCCAAGATCCGCGACGCCTTCGGCGGCCGGCTGCGCGCCTGCATCTCCGGCTCCGCCGCCCTCGCGCCGGACATCGGCTACTTCTTCGCGGGCGCCGGCGTCCACATCCTGGAGGGCTACGGCCTCACCGAGACCAGCGCCGCCTCCTTCGTCAACCCGGGCGAGGCCTACCGCACCGGCACCGTCGGCAAGCCGCTCCCCGGCACCGAGGTCCGCATCGCGGAGGACGGCGAGATCCTGCTGCGCGGCCCCGGCGTCATGCAGGGCTACCACAAGCTGCCCGAGAAGACCGAGGAGGTCCTGGAGTCGGACGGCTGGTTCCACACCGGTGACATCGGTGAGCTGTCGGCCGACGGCTACCTGCGTATCACCGACCGCAAGAAGGACCTGATCAAGACGTCGGGCGGCAAGTACGTCGCTCCGGCCGAGGTCGAGGGCCAGTTCAAGGCGGTCTGCCCGTTCGTCTCCAACATCCTGGTGCACGGCGCGGACCGTAACTTCTGCACCGCGCTCATCGCCCTCGACGGCCCCACCATCCTGAACTGGGCCGCCGAGAACGGCCTGGAGGGCAAGGAGTACGCGGAGGTGGTCGCCGCCCCGCAGACCGTCGAGCTGATCGACGGTTACGTACAGCGCCTCAACGAGGGCCTCCAGCGCTGGCAGACCATCAAGAAGTTCCGCCTCCTGCCGCGCGACCTGGACGTCGAGCACGGCGAGCTGACCCCGAGCCTCAAGCTGAAGCGGCCGGTCGTCGAGCGCGAGTACCAGGGGCTGATCGACGAGATGTACGCGGGATCGCGCGAGGCGTAGCGCGAACGGCCGAAGCGCCTTGTGTACGCGGACGGGGCGCCGGAGACCGACGGGTGTCCGGCCGCCCCGTCCGCCGGGACCGGGCTTGCTAGCTTCCGGCACCGCGGTCGGGCGCGCTCATGTCGCCCGTCGCGGGAGTGCCGTCGGCGAGCCCGTAGCGCAGGTGCACCGCGCCCTTCGGGCCGGCTGCCGGTGGCGCGAGGAGCGTCAGGCTGGTGGGCACCGCGCCCCCGTCGAACACCTTCTTCCCGACGCCGAGCACGATCGGATGCAGCCAGAGGTCGAGGCGGTCGAAGAGCTTCTCGCGCAGGAGGCTCTGCACGAGGTTCAGGCTCCCGACGACTTTCACGTGTTCGTGCCGGTCACGGATCTCGCGCACCGAGGTGGCGAGGTCCGGGCCGAGCAGCGTCGACCCGGCCCACGAGAGGTCGGGCCTGCCGCGGGAGGCCACGTACTTCGGGACGCTGTTGAAGAGCGTGGCGATCTCGTCGTCCTCGCCGCCCTCCTGGTGAGGCCAGTGGGCGGCGAAGATGTCGTACGTCCGCCGGCCGAGCAGGAGGGCGTCCGTGCCCTCGTACGCTCCACCGATCTGCGCCTCGGTGATCTGGTCCAGCAGAGGCGCCTGCCAGCCGCCGAACGGGAACCCCAGCGGGTCCTCGTCGGGTCCGCCGGGCGCCTGCCCGACGAGGTCGAGGGTCGCGAACAGCTCGATGTGGATGAGGCCCATGGCGTACTCCTGGTGAGTCGGTCGTCTCTCCAGGGGTAGACCCGCGGACGGCCGCAGGCTCATCGCCACGACGGAACCCGGTTTCACCACTCCTGGCCGCCTGCCGGCCCGTGGTTCAGGCCGTGGGTGCGTCCTGGGCCGCGAGTTGTACGGCCAACTCCATGCAGCGCAGACGGGCGGGAGAGAAGTCGTACGGCATTTCGCCCACCGCTTCGAACGCGCTCATGGTGCCTGCCCTCCGCCCGCCGGAACCGCGGTCGTCCTCCTCCTTGTCGGCGGTGGCGGAATCCGGAGCGTCCCAGGCATCGATCAGGGCATCGTCGTCCGCGGCCAGACCGGACTCCTCGATGACGGCCTCCAAGACGCCTTCGAAGGCGTGCCGCTCGGTGGCCACCCGGAGCACCTGCGGATCGTCGACGGCAACGGTGTCGTCGAGTGCCTCCTCGGCGGCGTCGACGCGATCGGATTCCTCCCGCAGGGCCGGATGTGTGGCCAGCGCGATGAAACGGGTGGCCTGGATGGCCGCGCCCAAGGGGCCGAAGATCCGCTCCGTGACCAGCAGCGTGTCCAGCTCCACCTGGCGCAGGGAGCCCTCGGGCAGGCTCTTGAGGCGGTCGGTCACGACATCGGAGAGCAAGCCCATGCGGCTGCCTTCGGCGCGCATACGCTGCACGGCGGTCCGCTGCCGGTGCAGCACAGCCTCCTGGGCGGCGAGGGAGTTCTCCAGGCGCTCCAAGGTGAGCGCGATCCCGTCACCGCCGTCGTCGCCGGCGGACCCCGTGTCCGCGGTGAGAGCGTCACGGATGTCGTCCAGTGCGATGCCGGCATCGGCCATCCTGCGGATCCACAGCAGCCGGATCATGTCCTCGTGGCCGTAGCGGCGGCGCCCGTCGCCGCCCCGCTCGGGCTCGGGAAGCAGACCGATCTCGTGATAGTGCCGGATCGCCCGCGGCGTCGTGCCGGCGAACGCCGCCGCGTCACCGATCTTCACCCGGCGCGGCGGGACGAAGGACGAGTACATGAGCAGGTGCCTTTCCTCGGTGGAGCGGTGACGGAACCCACCGGACCACATGCCGTTACGGCAGGTGCAAACCCGCACACCATCTCGCGCCGGCACGGCAACTCCGCTTCGGGCCATCCCGGCGCCCGGTCGTACCGCCTGCCGTGCATGTCACGTGGCGTTTCCCGAAGCCTTGCGTTCGAATCTGCTCGATTTTCTGCCCACTTCGGTAACTCGGTGCTTATGGGCGCGTCCGGTCTGTCACTCTGTCGGAATCATCGGACCCGGAGGAGCCGCACCGTGGCACCCATCCCCTTGCAGCGGGACCAGCGGGACACCGTGCAGCGTCCCGGCACCACGCGTGCCGGGTACGCGCACGGCCCGCGCCTGGCCAGCCGCACCAGCCTGCCCGGCATACCGCTCGCGCCCTCCGCCGCCCGCCGGTTCGTGCGGGCCGCGCTCGCGGAGTGGACCGGGATCGGGGTGCCCGCGGCCGTGGGCTTCAGCGACCGGTTGGCCGACGACGCGGTGACCGTCACCAACGAGCTGGTCACCAACGCCGTCGTGCACGCCGGGACCACGGTCGACCTGGTCCTCCGGCTGGAGGAGGAAGGCGCCGAGGAGCCGTCGGCCGCCCTCGTCCTGGAGGTCACCGACCACCACCCGGCCCGCCCGGTCGGCGCCGACGAGTCCGGTGATCCTGTCCGTACGGAGACCGAGGCACCCGCCGGCCTGCCCGATCCCGCCGAGTACGGCCGGGGCCTCCAGCTCGTCGCCACGCTCGCCGAGTCCTGGGGCATCACCTACCGCACCGGCCTCAAGACCGTCTGGGCCCGCCTCCCCGTCGACGACTGGAGCGGCCCGCCCGTCCCGCCCGACCAGGACACCCTCCGGCGCGGCCTGCGCGCCGCCGAGATCCTCGCTCCCGCCGCCCGGCGCACCGAACGCGACGACGCGGTCTGGGACGGCCGCGGCGCACCCGCCTTCCTGGCCGAGGCGTCCGACCTGCTCGCCGGGCAGCTCGACGAGGACCTGGTGGCCGCGACAGCCGGCCAGCTGCTGGTGCCGCGCCTCGCCGACTGGTGCGCGATCTGGCTGGAGACCGAAGGCGGCGGACCGGCGGCCGAGCCCCGCCTCGCCCGGGTCTGGCACAGCGACGAAGCCGGTACGGAGCCTCTGCGCACCGCCCTGGAGCGCGAGCCCCTCCGCCTCCCGGCCGGCCTCGGCTCCGGCCCCGTACCGGTGCCCTGGCCCGCACAGCCCGCAGAAGAGGCTCCGCAGCCCGGCGGCCGCGACGGCGCCGCTCTCGCCTTCCGGATCACCGCGGCCGGCCGCGCGCTCGGGACGGTCCTCGTCGGCCGCGAGGGCGTCGCCCAGGTGCCCGACGCCGTCGCCTCGCTCATCGAGGACTTCGTACGCCGCCTCGGCCTCGCCGTCGGCGCCGCCCGCGCCTACACCCGGCAGGCCACCATCAGCCGGATCCTCCAGCGCGGCCTGCTCCCGAGCAAGGTCGCGGAGATCCCCGGCGTCACCAGCGCTCTCGTCTACGAACCGAGCGACGACGGCGTGGTCGGCGGTGACTTCTACGACATCTTCCCGTGTCCCGGCGACCGCTGGTGCTTCGTCCTCGGCGACGTCCAGGGCTCAGGACCCGAGGCCGCCGTCGTCACCGGCCTCGCCCGCCCCTGGCTCCGCCTGCTCTCCCGCGAGGGCTTCGGCGTCGGCGAGGTACTGGACCGGCTCAATCGCCTCCTCCTGGACGACGCCATGGAGGCCGCCGAGGCCGCCGCGCTGATGGTCGCCGCCGCCGGAGGCCGGCAGCTCCACGACGGCTCGCAGTCGCGCTTCCTCTCCCTGCTGTACGGCGAGGTCGTGCCGCTTCCCGGCGGCGGCGTCCGCTGCACGGTGGCCAGCGCCGGGCACCCGCTGCCGCTGCTGCTCCGTCCCGACAGCTCCGTACGACCGGCGCCGAGCCGCAGGTGCTGCTCGGGGTCGTGGAGGACGTGGCGTACGAGAGCCAGGTCTTCGATCTCGCGCCCGGCGACACGCTGCTCTGCGTCACGGACGGCGTGACCGAGCGGCGGTCCGGGCCGCTGATGTTCGACGACGCGGACGGGCTGGCCCGGGTCCTGGCCGGGTGCGCCGGACTGCCGGCCGACGCGACGGCCGAGCGGATCCGGCGAGCGGTCCACGAGTTCGCCGAGCGGCCGCCGGACGACGATGTGGCGCTGCTGGTCCTGCACGCGGACTGAAGTACCTCAGGGGCGAGCGACAATGGACGGTATGCCTTCCGTACTGCCCGATGGTGAGCCCGTGCCCGACGACGGGGCGCTGCCCCGCCACGCCCTGGAAGGCGCAGCCGACCGCCCGCTCGGCTTCTACCTGCACGTCCCGTACTGCGCCACCCGCTGCGGCTACTGCGACTTCAACACCTACACCGCCACCGAGCTGCGCGGCTCCGGCGGTGCTCTGGCCTCCCGCGACAACTACGCCGCCCACCTCGTCGAGGAGGTCCGCCAGGCCCGCAAGGTCCTCGGCGACGACCCGCGTCCCGTCCGCACGGTCTTCGTCGGCGGCGGCACGCCCACGCTCCTGCCGGCGGCCGATCTCGTACGGATGCTGGCATCGATCAAGGAGGAGTTCGGGCTCGCGGAGGACGCGGAGATCACCACCGAGGCGAACCCGGAGTCCGTCGACCCGGCCTACCTCGCAGCTCTGCGCGAAGGCGGCTTCAACCGCGTCTCCTTCGGCATGCAGAGCGCCAAGCAGCACGTCCTGAAGATTTTGGACCGCACCCACACGCCCGGCCGTCCCGAGGCCTGCGTCGCCGAGGCGCGCGCGGCGGGCTTCGACCACGTCAACCTGGACCTGATCTACGGCACGCCCGGCGAGTCCGACGACGACTGGCGGGCCACCCTGGACGCGGCCATCGGCGCCGGCCCCGACCACGTCTCCGCGTACGCGCTCATCGTCGAGGAAGGCACTCAGCTCGCCCGCCGCATCCGGCGCGGCGAGATCCCGATGACCGACGACGACGCGCACGCCGACCGCTACCTCATCGCGGACGAGGCCTTCGCCGCCGCCGGCTTCGACTGGTACGAGGTCTCCAACTGGGCCACCACCGAGGCCGGCCGCTGCCTCCACAACGAGCTGTACTGGCGCGGCGCCGACTGGTGGGGCGCGGGCCCCGGCGCCCACAGCCATGTCGGCGGCGTCCGCTGGTGGAACGTGAAGCACCCGGGCGCGTACGCCCAGGCGCTCGCCGAAGGCCGCTCACCGGGCGCGGGCCGGGAGATCCTCGCCGAGGAGGACCGCCGGGTCGAGCGCATCCTCCTGGAGCTCCGGCTCCGCGAGGGCTGCCCGCTCGACCTGCTGAAACCCGACGGCCTGGCCGCCTCCCGCCGTGCGCTGGCCGACGGGCTGCTCGATCCGGCTCCGTACGAGGAGGGCCGCGCGGTCCTCACTCTGCGCGGGCGGCTCCTGGCCGACGCGGTGGTGCGGGACCTGGTGGACTGAGGACCGGCCGCCCGCACCCGTCACGTCACTCCGGCAGCGTCACGAAGTCGATCAACTCTTCGACCCGTCCCAGCAGTTGCGGCTCCAGGTCCTTGTAGCTCCGGACCTTCGACAGGATGTGCTGCCACGCCGCGCCGGTGTTCTCCGGCCATCCCAGCGCCCGGCACACCCCGGTCTTCCAGTCCTGGCCGCGCGGTACCACCGGCCACGCCGCGATCCCCACCGACGACGGCTTCACCGCCTCCCACACGTCGATGTACGGGTGGCCCACCACCAGCACATGCGGGTCCGAGACCTGCGCCGCGATCCGGGACTCCTTGGAACCGGCCACCAGGTGGTCCACCAGCACGCCGAGCCGCGCGTCCGGCCCCGGCGAGAACTCGCCCACGATGGACGGCAGGTCGTCGATGCCCTCCAGGTACTCCACCACCACGCCCTCGATGCGCAGGTCGTCGCCCCACACCCGCTCCACCAGCTCCGCGTCGTGCCGGCCCTCCACATAGATCCGCCCGGCCCGCGCCACCCGGGCCCGCGCACCGGGCACCGCCACCGAACCGGAGGCCGTACGGGTGGGGCGCGCGGGGCCGCCGGGGCCCGGGCGGACCAGCGTGACCACCTTGCCCTCCAGCAGGAAGGCGCGCGGCTCCATCGGGAAGACCCGGTGCTTGCCGAACCGGTCCTCCAGGGTCACCGTCGGCCCCTGGGCCGTCTTCTCGCAGCGGATCACCGCCCCGCAGAAGCCGGTGGCGATCTCCTCCACGACCAGATCGGGTTCGGCGGGGACCTCGGGCACGGGGGCGGACCGCTTCCACGGCGGGGTCAGGTCCGGCTGGTAGCTGCGCATGCGCAGACGATAATCCTTCCGCCGCCGCGAAGATCGTCACTCCACCCGAGAGCCCGACACCACACCCGAGGATCGCCCCCGCCCCGCAGCCCCTCACCTCACCCCGAACCGCTCCGCCAGCGCGTCCCGCTGCTCCCGGACGAACGCCGCGTCCACCACCGCCCCGTGCCCCGGCACGTACAACGCCTCCTCGCCGCCCAGCTCAAGGAGACGGTCCAGCGCCGCCGGCCAGCGTGAGGTGATCGCGTCCCGGCCCGCCTGCGGCTCGCCCGACTCCTCCACCAGGTCACCGCAGAGCACCACCGGAGGCTCTCCGTCCGTGCCCGGCACCAGCACCGCGAGATCGTGGCCGCTGTGGCCCGGGCCCACGTTGGCCAGCAGCACCTGGCGGCCGCCGCCCAGGTCGAGCGTCCACTCGCCGGTCACCTCGTGGTGCGGCACCACCAAGGTGTCCACCGACCGGTGCGCCTCCTCCTCCGCGAGGCCGTGGCGCACGGCCGACCCGGTCAGCTCGTCCGCCGAGCGCTTCAGCAGCGCGGTGATGCCCACCGCCCCGTACACCTGCGCCCCGGCGAACGCCGCCGTGCCGAGCACATGATCGAAGTGCGGGTGGCTCAGTGCGACATGCGTCACCTTCCGGCCGAGCAGCGCCTCGGCCTGCCTCCGCAGCTCGACGCCCTCGCGCAGCGTCGATCCGGTGTCGTACAGCAGCACCTCACCGGCCCCGGCCACCAGCGCCGCCGTGGCGTCCCAGCCGGGCAGCCGCCGCCGCCCGATACCGTGACCCAACCGCTCCCAGCCGAAGTCTTCCCACAACACGTCCATGGGACGACGCTATCGGCACCGTCCCGTACGGCTCGGTGGCGGCGTGGCCGGTCGCCCTTGCCCCGGCCCCACCCCACCCCCGTACACTGACCGGTGAGTAGCTGGCACTCGTACGCACCGAGTGCCAGACGGGTACCGGAGACAGACACCGGAGAACGACAGCTGGAGGTGTGCGCCATGCTCAGCGAACGCAGACTCGAAGTGCTGCGCGCCATCGTCCAGGACTATGTCGGCACCGAGGAGCCCGTCGGCTCCAAGGCGCTCACGGAACGGCACCAGCTGGGCGTCTCGCCGGCCACCGTCCGCAACGACATGGCGGTGCTGGAGGACGAGGGCTTCATCGCGCAGCCGCACACGAGCGCGGGACGCATTCCGACCGACAAGGGGTACCGCCTCTTCGTCGACAAGCTCGCCGGAGTCAAGCCGCTCTCCTCGCCGGAGCGCCGCGCCATCCAGAACTTCCTCGACGGCGCGGTCGACCTCGACGACGTGGTCGGCCGGACGGTGCGGCTGCTCGCGCAGCTGACCCGGCAGGTCGCCGTCGTGCAGTACCCCTCGCTGACCCGCTCGACGGTGCGGCACGTGGAGCTGCTCTCGCTCGCACCGGCCCGGCTGATGCTCGTCCTGATCACGGACACCGGCCGGGTCGAACAGCGTATGATCGACTGCCCCGCGCCCTTCGGCGAGGCATCCCTCGCGGATCTGCGGGCCCGGCTCAACAGCCGGGTCGTCGGACGCCGCTTCGCGGATGTCCCGCGGCTGGTGCGGGAGCTGCCGGAATCCTTCGACAGCGAGGACCGAGGGACGGTTTCCACGGTTCTTTCCACCCTCCTCGAAACCCTGGTCGAGGAGACGGAGGAGCGGCTGATGATCGGCGGCACCTCCAACCTCACCCGCTTCGGACACGACTTCCCTGTGATGATCCGGCCGGTGCTGGAAGCACTGGAGGAGCAGGTCGTCCTGCTGAAGCTGCTCGGTGAGGCCACGGACTCAGCCATGACCGTGCGGATCGGGCACGAGAACGCCCACGAGGGACTCACCTCCACGTCCGTCGTCGCGGTCGGCTACGGTTCGGGCGACGAGGCAGTCGCCAAACTCGGCGTGGTCGGACCGACCCGCATGGACTACCCCGGAACGATGGGAGCGGTACGCGCAGTGGCACGTTACGTCGGACAGATCCTGGCGGAGTCGTAAGTGGCCACCGACTACTACGCCGTACTCGGCGTACGCCGCGACGCATCGCAGGACGAGATCAAGAAGGCATTCCGTCGGCTCGCGCGCGAGCTGCACCCGGATGTCAACCCGGATCCGAAGACCCAGGAGCGGTTCAAGGAGATCAACGCCGCTTACGAGGTGCTCTCGGACCCGCAGAAGAAGCAGGTCTACGACCTCGGCGGCGACCCGCTCTCCGCTCAGGGCCAAGGCGGCGCGGGCGGTTTCGGAGCCGGTGGCTTCGGCAACTTCTCCGACATCATGGACGCGTTCTTCGGAACGGCCTCGCAGCGCGGGCCCCGCTCGCGCACAAGGCGCGGCCAGGACGCCATGATCCGCCTGGAGATCGACCTCTCGGAGGCGGCCTTCGGCACCACCAAGGACATCCAGGTCGACACGGCGGTCGTCTGCAACACCTGCAGCGGCGAGGGCGCGGCCCCCGGCACCTCCGCGCAGACCTGTGACATGTGCCGCGGCCGTGGCGAGGTCTCGCAGGTCACCCGGTCCTTCCTGGGCCAGGTCATGACCTCGCGGCCCTGCCCGCAGTGCCAGGGCTTCGGTACGGTCGTGCCGACACCGTGCCCGGAGTGCGCCGGTGACGGCCGCATCCGCTCGCGCCGCACGCTCACGGTCAAGATCCCGGCGGGCGTCGACAACGGCACCCGTATCCAGCTCGCGGGTGAGGGCGAGGTCGGCCCCGGGGGCGGCCCGCCCGGCGACCTGTACGTCGAGATCCACGAGCTGCCGCACGCGGTCTTCCAGCGGCGCGGCGACGACCTGCACTGCACGGTCACCATCCCGATGACCGCCGCAGCGCTCGGTACGAAGTGTCCGCTGGAGACCCTGGACGGCGTCGAGGAGGTCGACATCCGGCCCGGCACCCAGTCCGGCCAGTCCGTCCCGCTGCACGGGCGCGGCATCACGCACCTGCGCGGCGGCGGCCGTGGCGACCTGATCGTCCATGTCGAGGTGATCACGCCGACCAAGCTCGACGCGGAGCAGGAGCGGCTCCTGCGGGAGCTCTCCAAGCTGCGCGGCGAGGAGCGCCCCTTGGGCCAGTTTCAGCCAGGTCAGCAGGGTCTCTTCTCCCGGCTGAAGGACGCCTTCAACGGCCGCTGAAGCCTTTTCCGCCTTTCACCGCACCGCCCATCGGTTACCCGCCGGTGGGCGGTGCGGCGTTCTGCGGGAGATCCGGTCACGCGGGAAGCTGGCTGATTCGGCCCTGTGCGGCGGACGTGGCACGATGCGGTCATGTCCTCCGCGTTGACCGATCTCTGCCGGTATCCGATCGTGCAGGCCCCCATGGCGGGCGGCGCTTCCGGACCTCAGCTCGCCGCGGCCGTCGCCGAGGCGGGCGGGCTCGGGTTCCTCGCCGCCGGGTACAAGACGGCGGACGGCATGTACCACGAGATCAAACAGCTGCGCCGGCTCACCGGCGGCCCGTTCGGCGTCAACCTCTTCATGCCGCAGCCCGCGCTCGGCGACCCCAGCGCCGTCGAGGTCTACCGCCATCAGCTGGCCGGTGAGGCCGCCTGGTACGAGACCCCGCTCGGCGACCCCGACAGCTGCGGCGACGACGGATACGAGGCGAAGGTCGCCATCCTGCTGGAGGACCCCGTTCCGGTGGTCTCCTTCACCTTCGGCTGCCCGACCCGCGACACACTGGACGCCTTCGCCAAGGCGGGGACGTACACCATCGTGACCGTCACCTCCGCCGAGGAGGCCCAAGGCGCCCAGTGGGCCGGTGCCGACGCCGTCTGCGTCCAGGGCGTCGAAGCCGGCGGCCACCAGTCCACGCACCGCGACGATCCGCAGGCCGACCACACCGGCACCGGGCTGCTCACCCTCGTCACCCAGGTCCGCGAGACCGTGCAGATCCCGATCGTCGCCACCGGCGGCCTGATGCGCGGCTCACAGATCGCCGCCGTGTTCGCGGCCGGTGCCGACGCCGTCCAGCTCGGCACCGCCTTCCTCATCTGCCCGGAGTCCGGCGCCCACCTGCTCCACAAGCAGGCCCTCACCAACCCGCTCTTCGTCCGCACCGAACTGACCCGCGCCTTCTCCGGCCGTCCCGCGCGCGGCCTGGTCAACCGGTTCGTCCGCGAACACGGCCCGTACGCCCCCGCCGCCTATCCGCAGGTCCACCACCTGACGACCGGGCTGCGCCAGGCGGCCGCCAAGGCCGGCGACGCGCAGGGCATGGCGCTGTGGGCCGGGCAGGGCCACCGCATGGCCCGCGAACTGCCCGTCGGCGAGCTGATCGAGCTGCTCGCCGACGAACTGGAGGCCGCCAGGGCGGCCCTGAGCATGAGGAGCCCCCGGTGACCGCACCGGTCTTCGTCGTCGAACGGATGCCCACCGGACCGGAGTTCGTGCTGGACGGGGCCGAGGGACGGCACGCCGTGTCCGTCAAGCGGCTGGAGCCCGGCGAGGACGTCGTCCTCACCGACGGGCTCGGCCACTGGGCACAGGGCGTGGTCCGGGCGGCCGAAGGCAAGGACCGGCTGACCGTCGGTGTCGGAAGCGTTCACGAGGAGCCGGAGCCCGCGCCTCGGATCACCGTCGTCCAGGCGCTGCCCAAGGGCGACCGCGGCGAACTGGCCGTGGAGACCATGACCGAGACCGGCGTCGACGCGATCGTGCCGTGGCAGGCCGGCCGCTGCATCACCCAGTGGAAGGGCGAGCGCGGCGCCAAGGCCCTGACGAAGTGGCGCAGTACGGCCCGCGAGGCGGGCAAGCAGTCCCGCCGCGTCCGCTTTCCCGAGGTGGCCGAGGCCATGACGACCAAGCAGGTCGCCGCACTGCTGGCCGGCGCCGACTTCGCCGGAGTCCTGCACGAGGACCGCGACCACGACAGCACTCCGCTCGCCACCGCCGAACTCCCGGCCACCGGCAGCATCGTGCTCGTCGTCGGCCCCGAAGGCGGCGTCTCGCCGCAGGAGCTGACCGCCTTCGCCGAGGCGGGCGCCCGCCCGTACCGGCTGGGCCGCAGCGTGCTCCGTACGTCCACGGCGGGCACGGCCGCGACGGCGCTGCTGCTGGGACGCACGGGGCGCTGGGGCTGAACGGGGCCCGGTCACCCGGCAAGAGGCTTCAGGGCCTGTCGTCGAACTGCCGCCCTCCGGACGACGGCAGTCTGACGACAGGCCCTAACATGAGCCGTACTGATCACCAGCGAACGAGGAGGCCCGGCGCCATGGCGGGAGAGCCGCAGTCCGACTGCCTGTTCTGCAAGATCGTCTCGGGGGACATCCCGGCGACCATCGTCCGGGAGAGCGAGACCACCGTCGCCTTCCGCGACATCAACCCGCAGGCCCCGACCCACGTCCTGGTCATCCCCAAGGTCCACTACCCGGACGCCGCCTCGCTGGCCGCCGCCGAACCGCAGATCGCCGCCGACGTGCTGCGCGAGGCCGGAGCGGTCGCCGCCGACGAGAAGGTGGACTCCACCGGCTACCGGATCATCCTCAACACCGGCTCCGGCGCCGGCCAGACCGTCTTCCACGCGCACGCGCACGTCCTGGGCGGCCGCGGCCTCCAGTGGCCGCCCGGATAACGCCCGTTCCGTAGGAGCCTCCTCCCATGTCCGTACGCGAGCTGGTGGTGCTCGGCACCGCCAGCCAGGTCCCGACCCGGCACCGCAACCACAACGGCTATCTGCTGCGCTGGGACGGTGAAGGCATCCTCTTCGATCCCGGCGAGGGCACCCAGCGCCAGATGCTGCGGGCCGGGGTCGCCGCGCACGACATCGACCGGATCTGCGTCACCCACTTCCACGGCGACCACTCGCTCGGGCTCGCCGGAGTGATCCAGCGCATCAACCTCGACCAGGTGCCGCACCCCGTCACCGCCCACTACCCGGCGAGCGGGCAGCACTTCTTCGACCGGCTGCGGTACGCCACCGCCTACCGCGAGACCGTCGAGCTGACCGAGACCCCGATCGCCGGAACCGGCGGGGTCCTCGCCACCACGGCCTCGTACACGCTGGACAGCCACCGCCTCTCGCACCCCGTCGAGTCGTACGGCTACCGCCTCACCGAGCCCGACAGCCGCCGCATGCTGTCCGCTCTCCTCAAGGAGCACGGGATCGCCGGACCGGACGTCGGCCGCCTCCGGCGTGAAGGCGTCCTCGGCGGTGTGAACCTGGAGCAGGTCTCCGAGCACCGGCGCGGCCAGCGGTTCGCGTTCGTCATGGACACGCGGCTCTGCGACGGCGTGTACGCGCTCGCCGAGGCGTGCGACATGCTCGTCATCGAGTCGACCTTCCTGGACGAGGACCAGAAGCTCGCCACCGACCACGGCCACCTGACCGCCGGACAGGCCGCCCGCGTGGCGAAGGAGTCAGGCGTACGCCACCTGGTGCTGACCCACTTCTCGCAGCGCTACAGCGACCCCGAACTCTTCGAGACGCAGGCCCGCGCCGCCGGGTTCGACGGCGAACTCACCGTGGCCCAGGACCTGATCAGAGTCCCGCTGCCGCCCCGGCACCACCACTGACCCCACCAGCACCACCGTTTGCGAGACACCGTGCACCTCCCCAAGGCCGAACTCCACCTCCACATCGAAGGCACCCTCGAACCCGAACTCGCCTTCACGCTCGCGGAACGCAACGGCGTGACTCTGCCGTACGCCACCGCCGACGAGCTGCGCAGGGCCTACGCGTTCGACGACCTCCAGTCCTTCCTGGACCTCTACTACGCGCTGATGGCCGTGCTGCGGACGGAGGAGGACTTCACCGAACTCGCCGACGCCTACCTCGCCCGCGCCGCCGCCCAAGGCGTCCGGCACGCCGAGATCTTCTTCGACCCGCAGGCCCACACCGCACGCGGTGTCCCGATCGGCACCGTCATCGAGGGGCTGAGCCGCGCGCTGGAGCGCAGCGAGGAGACCCACGGCATCTCCACCCAGCTCATCCTCTGCTTCCTGCGCGACCTCTCCGCCGAAGCGGCCCTCGGCACCCTCGACGCGGCCCGCCCCTACCTCCACCGGATCAGCGCGATCGGCCTGGACTCCGCCGAGGTCGGCCACCCGCCCGCCAAGTTCCGCGAGGTGTACGAAGCGGCCACCGCGCTCGGCCTGCGCAAGGTGGCCCACGCGGGCGAGGAGGGGCCGCCGTCCTACATCCGCGAGGCTCTGGACGTCCTCGGCGTCGAGCGCGTCGACCACGGGCTGCGCTGCATGGAGGACCCGGAGCTGGTGGCGCGGCTGGTCGCGGACCGGGTGCCGCTGACGCTCTGTCCGCTCTCCAACGTGCGGCTGCGCACGGTCGACACGCTGAAGGACCACCCGCTGCCGGAGATGATGGCGGCGGGTCTCCTCTGCACGGTCAACTCCGACGACCCCGCCTACTTCGGCGGGTACGCCGGAGACAACTTCGACGCCGTACGGGACGCGCTCGCGCTGGACCCGGAGCAGCTGCGCACCCTGGCCCGGAACTCCTTCGAGGCGGCCTTCCTCGACCACGACGAGGACCGCCGCGTGCGCTACCTGTCCGAGGTCGCGGCGTACGCGTTCGACTGACCGGGACCGCCGTCCGGACCGGCCGTGCGGATCGCGCTGCGCACCAGCCGCCTGCGCCGTACGCGGAGTTCGGTGACGGCCTGCTCCGGTGAGCCGAGCTTCGGCACCGCACCGGAGAGGCTGCCGGTGGTGGCGGCCAGCAGCGCGGCCGGTGCGCCGCCACGGCGGCGGACCGAGCCGGGCACCAGCGGACGGCCACCGGTGTGCAGCGCCACGGCGGTGACGGGCGCGGCGACCAGGAGCGTGGCCGCGCCCAGGATCAGGCCCATCGCCGGATAGCCGGCCTCCTCGGAGAGCACGCTGCCGAGCAGCGGGCCGCAGGCGACGCCCACGGAGGAGGCCGAACCCGCCAGGACCGCCCAGCGGCCGCGTACGTCCAAGGAGGCGGCCAGGCCGATCAGATAGGAGAGGACCACCGGGTAGACGGTGTTCCAGAGGATCTCGCCGGTCGCGAACGAGGCGAGGTCCCGGGCCGAGGAGCTGACCACGATGCTCCCGGCGATGACCACGGTCCCGAGCCCGATCGGCACCGCCCGGCCCACCCGCGCACCGAGCACACCGGCGCCCATGACGCCCAGCAGACCCGCGCCGAGCGCTGCGGCGAAGACCGCGCCGACGGTGACCTCGGTCAGACCCGCCTGCACCACGCCGATGCGGCTGCTGACGCCCCAGAGCGCGTTCTGCGCCATGGACCAGACGAGCATGCCGCCCGCCAGGACGAGACCGGAGCGGCGGTGCGGCAGCCGGCCGGTGATCCGGGAGGCGGACTCCTCCGGGGCCGTGGGGCCGTTCAGCCGGTTGGTGGCGGGCCAGACGAGCACCGCGACTAGCGCGATCGCGGCGAACGGGAGGCGGTGGCCGCCGCCGAGGTGCGGGATCGTCAGGTAGAGCGCGCCGGCGGTGGCGGAGACGGTGAGCAGGCCGAGCGAGGACGTCCGGTGCGGGTCGCGCTGCGCGGCGATCCCGGCCGCCGCGACCGCCGTCGCCGCACCCGAGCCGAAGCCGCCGACCATCACGGAGGCCACCACCAGCGGCACGGACCCGGCCAGCGCGGCGGAGCCGTATCCGACGGCGGCCAGCACCAGCCCGGCCCGGGCCGGAGTCCGGGAACCGTACCGCTCGACCCGGCCCGCCAGCGTGAACCCGGCGCTCGCCGAGCTCAGCAGCAGCGCACTGCCGACCAGGCCCGCCTGTGCGGGAGTCAGCCCGAGATGGACGCTGAGGCGGCCGACGATGGTGGGCAGCAGATAGGAGGCGAGGTAACCGGCGGTGAAGACGGCAACCAAGGGCCACGCGGCACGGCGCGACGACATGGGCGTTCCTGAAGACATGCCTGAGCAGGCAGAGGGGTGGGGGAGAGGGTGGTGCGACGCGCGCAGGGCAGGGCAGGACAGAGCGATGCTCGGCGCGCGGGAAAGGGGAGAATGCGAGGGAGTACGGGGAGATGCGAGAAGTGCGGCTCTCGTCGGGCAACGTCCCCGAAGGTGCTCGCGGGGCAATTTGTATCAAGCGCTCCCAGTCGACCGAAAGTCGCCTCGCTGTGATCTGAGCCACTTATGCGTTTATGCACCCGAAGGCCGGGTAGCAGCGCATGTTTATGCAGGTCAGCACCGCACGTCGACGGCCCACCGGATCGGCGGGGAGGCTCCACCGCTGTGCCCGAATCGGGCAGACTGGCCGGATCTCACACTGTCCAGATCTGCCGCACGGCCGGGGAGCGCACGGTGAGCACTGACACTCCAGGAATCGACCCGCTGCTGGCGCTGCGCGCCCCGCAGGACCCCGCCTGTGACGTCTTCCTGACGGGCACGGTCTTCCTCGACATCATCTTCACCGGCCTCGACAGCGCGCCCGTGCGCGGCACCGAGTCCTGGGCCCGCGGCATGGGCTCCAGTCCCGGCGGCGTCGCCAACATGGCCACCGCGCTCGCCCGACTCGGCCTGCACACCTCGCTGGCCGCGGCCTTCGGCGACGACCACTACGGCGAGTACTGCTGGGACGCGCTGGAACAGGGCGAAGGCATCGACCTGTCGATGTCGCACACCGTTCCCGGCTGGCACTCGCCGGTCACCGTCTCCATGGCGTACGAGGGCGAGCGCACGATGGTCTCGCACGGCCACGAGGCCCCGGCGCCCGGAGCCTCCGTCGTCCCGGGCCAGACCTCTCCCGCCCCGAACCCCGCCTTCCCGCAGTGCCCGCCGCGCGCCCGCGCCGCGATCGCCTCGCTCGTCCCGGGCCGCAGCGAACCCTGGGTCGCCACCGCCGCCCGGCACGGCGCACTGGTCTTCGCCGACGTCGGCTGGGACGAGAGCGGCCGCTGGGACCTGGACGCGTTGCCCGACCTGGCGCACTGCGAGGCGTTCCTGCCCAACGCCGCCGAGGCGATGCGCTACACCCGCACCGACTGTCCGCGCGCCGCCGCCCACGCGCTGGCCGAACGCGTCCCGCTCGCCGTCGTCACCCTGGGCACCGAGGGCGCGTACGCCGTGGACGGGCGCACCGGCGCCGCCGCCCAGGTGCCGGCCATCGCGGTGGAGGCGCTCGACCCGACGGGCGCCGGAGACGTCTTCGTGGCCGGATTCGTCACCGGCACCCTCGCCGACTGGCCGCTGGCCGACCGCCTGGCCTTCGCCGGGCTGACCGCCGCGCTCTCGGTCCAGGAGTTCGGCGGCTCGCTCTCCGCGCCCGGCTGGGCCGAGATCGCCGCCTGGTGGCAGCGCATCCGCACCCTCGACGACCAGGACCCGGCCGCGCTGGAGCGCTACGCGTTCCTGGAGGAGCTGCTGCCCACCACGGCCCGCGCCTGGCCGCTGCGGCGCGCGGTGCCCACGATCGGCTTCCGCCGGTGAACGGCCACCGGCCTCCTCGTACGCGCGGCCGATGACTCGTACGCGCGGCCGGTAAAAGGACTCCGTGTTGTCACTGCCAGGTCGTAGGCTGGGTAATCCAGAGGTTGTCGAGCAGCGAGAACCCTGCAACGGGAGGTATGCGCAGGCCCGAGGGCCGGCCCATGACTCAGACACCCACACACCCGCAGGCGCGTGCCCAGATCCGGATCCCGGCCGCTCACCCCATGGTGATGCTCCTCGGATCGGGTGACTCGCTGTTGCGCGTGATCGAAGAGGCCTTCCCGGCGGCCGACATCCATGTCCGGGGCAACGAGATCAGCGCCACGGGCGAGGCGGCCGACGTCGCCCTCATCCAGCGCCTGTTCGACGAGATGATGCTCGTGCTCCGCACCGGAGCGCCGATGACGGAGGACGCAGTGGAACGGTCGATCGCCATGCTCAGGGCGGCCGGCACCGGCGAGGGAGACCCGCAGGGCGAGACACCCGCCGAGGTGCTCACCCAGAACATCCTCTCCAACCGCGGCCGCACCATCCGCCCCAAGACGCTCAACCAGAAGCGGTACGTCGACGCGATCGACCAGCACACGATCGTCTTCGGTATCGGCCCGGCGGGCACCGGCAAGACCTACCTGGCCATGGCCAAGGCGGTCCAGGCGCTCCAGGCCAAGCAGGTCAGCCGCATCATCCTGACCCGTCCGGCGGTCGAGGCGGGAGAGCGGCTCGGCTTCCTCCCGGGCACGCTCTTCGACAAGATCGACCCGTATCTGCGCCCCCTCTACGACGCGCTGCACGACATGCTCGACCCCGACTCGATCCCGCGCCTGATGGCGGCGGGCACGATCGAGGTGGCGCCGCTGGCTTATATGCGCGGCCGTACGCTCAACGACGCCTTCATCATCCTCGACGAGGCGCAGAACACCAGCGCCGAGCAGATGAAGATGTTCCTCACCCGCCTCGGCTTCGACTCCAAGATCGTCATCACCGGTGACGTCACCCAGGTCGACCTGCCGAGCGGCACCAAGAGCGGGCTCCGGCAGGTCCAGGACATCCTGGACGGTGTGGAGGACGTGCACTTCTCCCGCCTCACCTCGCAGGATGTCGTCCGGCACAAGCTCGTCGGCCGTATCGTCGACGCGTACGAGAAGTACGACAGCCGAAACGATCAGCAGGACGGTCAGGCGGGCGGCCGGGAAGACGGCCGACGCGACCGACGTAAAGGGAAGTAGTCGCAGCGCACCATGTCGATCGACGTCAACAACGAGTCCGGAACCGAGGTCGACGAGCAGGCGATCCTCGGCATCGCCCGCTACGCACTGGCCCGGATGCGGATCCACCCGCTGTCCGAGCTCTCGGTGATCGTGGTGGACACCGACGCCATGGAGCAGCTGCACATCCAGTGGATGGACCTCCCCGGTCCGACCGATGTCATGTCCTTCCCGATGGACGAGCTCCGTCCGCCGGCCAAGGACGACGAGGAGCCTCCGCAGGGGCTCCTCGGTGACATCGTGCTCTGCCCGGAGGTCGCGAAGAAGCAGGGCGAAGAGGCGCCGACGCAGCACTCCATGGACGAGGAGCTCCAACTCCTGACCGTCCACGGAGTGCTGCACCTGCTGGGCTACGACCACGAGGTGCCCGAGGAGAAGGCCGAGATGTTCGGCCTCCAGGCCGCCATCGTGGACGGCTGGCGCGGTGAGCACGGGCTCACCGGCGCGTCCCCGGCCCCCACCGTCTCGTGATCGCGCCTCTGATCACCGGTGCCGTCCTGCTGGTCATGGTCGGCTGGCTGGCCGCCTGCGCCGAGGCGGGCATCGCCCGTACGTCGAGTTTCCGGGCGGACGAGGCGGTCCGGTCCGGCCGGCGCGGCAGCGCGAAGCTGGCGCAGATCGCCGCCGACCCGACGCGCTATCTCAACGTGGCCCTGCTGGTGCGGGTCGCCTGCGAGATGTCGGCCGGCGTGCTCGTCACCTACGTCTGCCTGCAGAGGTTCCCGGAGACCTGGGAGGCGCTCGCCTGCGCGATGGGCGTGATGGTCCTCGTCAGCTATGTCGCGATCGGCGTCTCGCCGCGCACCATCGGCCGCCAGCACCCGCTGAACACGGCGACCGCCTCCGCGTACGTCCTGCTGCCGCTGGCCCGGATCATGGGCCCGATCCCGCAGCTGCTGATCCTCATCGGCAACGCGCTCACGCCCGGCAAGGGGTTCCGCAAGGGCCCGTTCGCCAGCGAGGCCGAGCTGCGGGCCATGGTCGACCTGGCGGAGGCGGAGTCGCTGATCGAGGACGACGAGCGCCGCATGGTGCACTCGGTCTTCGAGCTCGGCGACACGCTGGTCCGCGAGGTGATGGTGCCGCGCACCGACCTGGTCTCCATCGAGCGCTACAAGACGATCCGTCAGGCCCTCACCCTCGCCCTGCGCTCCGGCTTCTCCCGGATCCCGGTCACCGGCGAGAACGAGGACGACATCGTCGGCATCGTCTACCTCAAGGACCTGGTCCGCAAGACCCACGTCAACCGCGAGTCCGAGGCCGACCCGGTCTCCACCGCGATGCGCCCGGCCGCCTTCGTCCCGGACACCAAGAACGCCGGTGACCTGCTGCGCGAGATGCAGCGGGACCGCAGCCATGTCGCCGTCGTCATCGACGAGTACGGCGGCACGGCCGGCATCGTCACGATCGAGGACATCCTGGAGGAGATCGTCGGCGAGATCACCGACGAGTACGACCGCGAGCTGCCGCCGGTCCAGGAGCTGGAGAACGGCTGCTACCGGGTGACCGCGCGGCTCGACATCGGCGATCTCGGCGACCTCTTCGGGCTCGACGAGTACGACGACGAGGACGTGGAGACCGTCGGCGGCCTGCTCGCCAAGGCGCTCGGCCGGGTCCCGATCGCCGGCGCCTCGGCCGTCGTCGACCTGCCCGACAGCCGCAAGCTCCGGCTCACCGCCGAGTCGCCGGCCGGTCGTCGCAACAAGATCGTCACGGTGCTGGTGGAGCCGCAGGACAAGGAAGCGGAGACGGAGACGGTATGACGCCCGAGCGGCTGCGCGCCTTCTGCCTGGAGTTCAACGCGAGCGCGGAGGAGTTCCCGTTCGGCCCGGAGACCTCGGTCTTCAAGGTGCTCGGCAAGGTGTTCGCGCTCACCACGCCGACCGCCGACCCGCTGACGGTCAACCTCAAGTGCGACCCGGACGAGGCGATCCGCCTTCGCGAGGAGCATCCGGAGGCCATCGTGCCCGGCTGGCACATGAACAAGCGCCACTGGAACACGGTCACCGTCTCCGCCGTCCCGGACCGCCTGCTGCGCGAGCTGATCGAGGACTCGTACGACCTGGTGGTCGCCGGTCTTCCGAAGGCGGAGCGGCTCCGGCTGGACCGGCCTTAGCGGTCACGTGATCGGGCCCGCTCCTCTCTCACGGGGAGCGGGCCCGTCCGCGTACCGGCGTGTGGCCGGCCCGGCCCGCTTCGTATGCTCGTGCCATGACCGACACCACCAACGCCGCCGACCTCGGCGCCGAGGACCGCAAGATCGTCACCCTGGCGCGCAGTGCCCGCGCCCGCAACGGCGTGGCCGAAGGCGCCGCCGTACGCGACGAGACGGGACGTACGTATGTGGCGGGCACCGTGGCGCTGGAGTCGCTGCAGCTGAGCGCGTTGCGGACCGCCGTCGCCATGGCCGTCGCCAGCGGCGCCACCTCGCTGGAGGCCGCCGCCGTCGTCTCCGCCGCCGAGACCACCGCCGACGAGGACCGCGCCGCCGTACGCGACCTGGGCGGACCGGAGACGCCGGTGTTCCTCGCGGGCCCGGATGGCACCCTGCGGCTACGGGTCACGGCGGGCTGACGGACCGGCCGCACCCCTGTCGGCGGCGGCCCTCCGGCGCGTCCGTACGGACCGCTGTGCGGGAGCGCCGCCGCGATCGGGGAGAATGGTCGCCATGAGCGCTCGCCCGAACCAAGAATCCGCTGCCCCGCAAGCGGAGACCACCTCCCCCCACCGGGCCGGCTTCGCCTGCTTCGTCGGCCGCCCCAACGCGGGCAAGTCCACCCTGACGAACGCTCTGGTCGGTCAGAAGGTGGCGATCACCTCCAACCGCCCCCAGACCACCAGGCACACCGTGCGCGGCATCGTGCACCGCGACGACGCGCAGTTGATCCTGGTCGACACCCCCGGCCTCCACAAGCCGCGCACGCTGCTCGGCGAGCGGCTCAACGACGTCGTACGGACCACCTGGGCCGAGGTCGACGTCATCGGCTTCTGCCTGCCCGCCGACCAGAAGCTCGGCCCCGGCGACAAGTACATCGTCAAGGAGCTCGCGGGGATCAAGAAGACCCCGAAGATCGCCATCATCACCAAGACCGACCTCGTCGAGTCGAAGGCGCTGGCCGAACAGCTGCTCGCCGTCTCCGCGCTCGCGGATGAGCTGGGCTTCGAGTGGGCCGAGATCATTCCGGTGTCGGCGGTCAAGGACCAGCAGGTCGGCCTGCTCGCCGACCTCATCGCCCCGCTGCTCCCTCAGAGCCCGCCGCTCTACCCGGAGGGCGACCTCACCGACGAGCCGGAGATGGTCATGGTCGCGGAGCTGATCCGCGAGGCCGCGCTGGAGGGCGTACGCGACGAGCTGCCGCACTCCATCGCCGTCGTGGTGGAGGAGATGCTGCCGCGCGAGAACCGTCCGGCGGACAAGCCGCTGCTGGACATCCACGCCAACGTCTACATCGAGCGCCCGAGCCAGAAGGGCATCATCATCGGCCCGAAGGGCAAGCGGCTGAAGGAAGTCGGCACGAAGTCGCGCAAGCACATCGAAGCGCTGCTCGGCACACCGGTCTTCCTGGACCTGCATGTGAAGGTCGCGAAGGACTGGCAGCGCGACCCGAAGCAGCTGCGGAAGCTCGGGTTCTGAGCCGGGCCGGGACCGGCGGCCGGAGGACGCCGCAGCCGCGCGAAGCCGCTGAGGCCGCCTAGGGCCGAAGGGTGCGAGTGCGGCCATGGAGATGGGTCCCGAAGCAGCTGCGGAAGCTGGGCTTCCAGCCGCGCTCGAAGAAATGCGCCGGTCTCACGCGCCCTCCTTGAGGACGCGTGAGACCAGCGTGCGCTGGGGCCCGGTCAGATCGGGGTCAGCGCAGTACACGGTGCGGTCCTCGACCGTGATCCGGTACCGGAATCCGTCCGGCACTCCGGACGGCGGCGCGTCCGGAGTGCCGTCCTCGGCAAAGGACGCGGCGGCGAGGATCTCCTCGGCGAGCGATTCCCACTCCGCCGCGTCCTCCCGGCCCTCGGTGTCGACCTCATGGTGGCGGGAGATGCCGGCGAAGCCGCCGGTCCTGGTGACCTGAATACGCATGGGGTCCTGTCTAGCCGGAGCCGGTCACGGGCTCAAGCCCGCCTTGCTCGGTGAACGCTCAATCCGCCGTCGGTACGCCCACCTCGGACCATGCCTTCAGCACCGCCTCCTTCTCGCCGCGCTCCCCGAAGCGGGCGCCGGCCGCCGCGACCGTCAGCCGCGCGAACTCCGCGAAGTCCGCCGTGGCCGTCAGCTCGCCGCCGGTCAGCACGTCGAACCAGATCTGCCCGGCCCGCTCCCAGGCGTTGCCGCCCAGGGCCGTGGCCAGGAGGTGGAACGCGCGGTTCGGGATGCCGGAGTTGATGTGGACGCCGCCGTTGTCCTCCTCCGTCTCGACGTAGTCCTCCATCGACGCGGGCTGCGGGTCCTTGCCGAGCACATCGTCGTCGTACGCCGTTCCCGGAGCCTTCATCGACCGCAGCGCGTCGCCGCTGACCCGCGGCGCCAGCAGTCCGGCGCCGATCAGCCAGTCGGCCTGCTCAGCGCTCTGGCCCAGCGAGTACTGCTTGACCAGCGAGCCGAACACGTCGGAGACCGACTCGTTGAGCGCGCCCGACTGGCCCTCGTAGCGCAGGTTGGCGGTGTACTGCGTGAGGCCGTGGGCCAGTTCGTGGGCGATGACGTCGATGGCGTACGTGAAGTCGAGGAAGATCTCGCCGTCGCCGTCGCCGAAGACCATCTGCTCGCCGTCGAAGAACGCGTTGTTGTACTCGTGGCCGTAGTGGACCGAGCCGATGAGCGGCAGGCCCTTGCCGTCGATCGAACTGCGGCCGTAGGCGGAGAGCAGCAGGTCGAAGGTGGCGCCGAGTCCGGCGTACGCGCGGTTGACGCTGGCGTCCGAGGTGGGCTTCTCGCCCTCGTCGCGGACCTTGGTGCCCGGCAGCGATGTGCCGTTCTCGCAGTCGTACAGGGTGCGGTGGGGCTTGGCGGGGACCGCGCCCGCCGTGGGGGTGGCGGGCGCGGCGGCCAGGGCCGTCAGGCGACGGCGGTCACGGCGGAGGGCGTCGGCCTCCAGGGTGCGGCGGGCCGGACCGGCCAGCCGGGCGTCGCCGGAGTGCGACAGCTTGTCGAGGACGTGGGGCGGCACGATGGTGCAGAAGACGGGGTGGGGCCCGTCACCGTTGGTTCGAGGGTGCATGTAAACGACTGTGGCACTCCGTCACCGCGCTGTCACTGCTTGCGACGATGATTGACGAAATGGAGTGATGAGTCACCGTTTCCCCCTCATCGATGCCCGGTCCCGCATACTGATACGGACCGACACCCCGGGCCATCCTCGGCTAGGCTCGTCGCATCATGCGTTTCGGGCTGCTTCTCCTTAGCTGCCGCGGCGAGGGCCTGTAGTCGTAGGCCGACCCCCTCCCCGCGGAGTCTGGTGCTGCAGCGACACCGTCGGCCGACCCCATGTCGGACCCCGAGGAGCCCTACGCCATGACCGCCGTGAACCCCACCGGTGCCGCGAACCCCGCCGAGAACGCCGTCGGCCGCCCCACCCCGATCACCAACGCGACGCAGCTCCAGAAGCCGTCCGGGATGCCGGTCCACAAGTACCGCGGTTACGAGGCCGTGGACATCGCCGACCGCACCTGGCCGGACAACCGCATCACCGTCGCGCCCCGCTGGCTGTCCACCGATCTGCGCGACGGCAACCAGGCGCTGATCGACCCGATGAGCCCGGCCCGCAAGCGTGAGATGTTCGATCTGCTCGTACGCATGGGCTACAAGGAGATCGAGGTCGGCTTCCCGTCCTCCGGCGAGACCGACTTCGCCTTCGTCCGCTCCATCATCGAAGAGGGCGCGATCCCCGAGGACGTGACGATCTCCGTCCTGACGCAGGCCCGCGAGGAGCTGATCGAGCGGACCGTGGAGTCGCTGGTCGGTGCCCGCCGGGCCACCGTCCACCTGTACAACGCCACCGCGCCGACCTTCCGCCGCGTCGTCTTCCGCGGCTCGAAGGAGCAGGTCAAGCAGATCGCGGTGGACGGTACGCGGCTGGTCATGGAGTACGCGGAGAAGATCCTCGGCCCGGAGACCATCTTCGGCTACCAGTACAGCCCGGAGATCTTCACCGACACCGAGCTGGACTTCGCTCTGGAGGTCTGCGAGGCGGTCTGTGACGTCTGGCAGCCCGAGGAGGGCCGCGAGATCATCCTGAACCTGCCGGCCACCGTGGAGCGTTCCACGCCCTCCACCCACGCGGACCGCTTCGAGTGGATGTCGCGCAACCTGTCCCGCCGCGAGTTCGTCTGCCTGTCGGTCCACCCGCACAACGACCGCGGTACGGCGGTGGCGGCGGCCGAGCTGGCCATCATGGCCGGCGCCGACCGCATCGAGGGCTGCCTGTTCGGCCAGGGCGAGCGGACCGGCAACGTCGACCTGGTCACCCTGGGCATGAACCTGTTCTCGCAGGGCGTGGACCCGCAGATCGACTTCTCGCAGATCGACGAGATCCGCCGCACCAGCGAGTACTGCAACCAGATGGAGATCCACCCGCGCCACCCGTACGCGGGCGACCTCGTCTACACCGCCTTCTCCGGCTCCCACCAGGACGCCATCAAGAAGGGCTTCGACGCGATGGAGAAGGACGCGGCGTCCCAGGGCAGGAGCGTCGACGCCATCGAGTGGGCCGTGCCGTACCTGCCGATCGACCCGAAGGACGTCGGCCGCTCCTACGAGGCGGTCATCCGCGTCAACTCGCAGTCCGGCAAGGGCGGTATCGCGTACGTCCTGAAGAACGACCACAAGCTGGACCTGCCGCGCCGGATGCAGATCGAGTTCTCCCGGATCATTCAGGCCAAGACCGACGCCGAGGGCGGCGAGGTCACTCCGACGCAGATCTGGTCCACCTTCCAGGACGAGTACCTGCCGAACGCGGACAACGCTGTGGCTCGATGGGGTCGCATCCAGCTGCGCTCCGGCCAGACCACCACCGACACCGACGGCACGGACACCCTGACCGTCGAGGCCACCGTGGACGGCGCGGACACCGTGCTGACCGGTTCCGGCAACGGTCCGATCTCGGCGTTCTTCGAAGCGCTGCAGGCCGTCGGCATCGACGCCCGGCTGCTGGACTACACCGAGCACACGATGAGCGAAGGCGCCAGCGCGCAGGCCGCCTCCTACATCGAGTGCGCGATCGACGGCAAGGTGCTGTGGGGCATCGGCATCGACGCCAACACCACCCGCGCCTCGCTCAAGGCGGTCGTCTCCGCGGTCAACCGCGCCTCGCGCTGACCCGGCCGGCCACTCCCTCGTACGGACGTCCGCTTCGACCCCGTACGTCAGCAGTCACAGAACCCCGATCGCCCGCTCCGGGCGGTCGGGGTTCGGCCATGTTCGAAGGGTTGTGACCTCCGCGCTACTGACGCCGCCTCGCGCATGTGGCTAACATCACGTCCAACACACGGCAATGTTGCCGGAGCGTTACGGAGGTGTGCGACGTGCGGTCAGCCAAAGGACAACGCGCTCTGAGGCCGGTCCTCTGCGGCATCCGCACGGTCTGGGACGCCGTCGGCGACGGCGCCTTCTTCTGCCCGGGCTGCGGCGGCGACCGCAACTACCGCCGCCTGACCGGCCGCCGCCGGCTCACCGTCCTCGGCATCCCGCTGGCCCGCCGCGGCGAGACCGGACCCGTGGTGGAGTGCGGAGCCTGCCGCGCCCGCTTCGCCACCGACGCCCTGGACCACCCCACCACCACCCGGTTCTCCTCGATGCTCCGGGAGGCCGTCCACACCGTCACGCTGGCCGTCCTCGCGGCCGGTGGCACCACCTCCCGCACGGTCCTGGACACCGCCGTCGGCGTCGTACGGGACGCCGGGCTCGACGACTGCACGCAGGAGCAGCTCTACACCGTGGTGGAGGTGCTCGCCGCCGACACCGGCTACGGCTCCCGGTCCGACCCGGCGGCCGAGGCGTGCGGCGCGACCCTCGCCATCGAGCTCCACGAGGTCCTGGCCCCGCTCGCTCCGCACCTGGCCGCCGCCGGCCGTGAGTCGGTCCTCCTCCAAGGCGCCAGGATCGCGCTCGCCGACGGGCCCTACAGCCCGGCCGAGCGCGAGGTCCTGACGACGGTGGGCGGCGCGCTGGAGCTCCCGGCCGACGACACCGCCCGCCTGCTCGCAGCGGCGGCGCGCACGCCCTCCTAGAGGCTCCTGGGACCTCCTGGAGGCGTACAGGCGTCCGGGTGTGCGCGACAATGGCCCCATGAGCTTGTTCCGGGACGACGGCGTCGTGCTGCGTACGCAGAAACTGGGCGAGGCCGACCGGATCATCACGATCCTGACCCGCGGCCACGGCCGGGTCCGCGCTGTCGCCCGCGGCGTGCGCCGCACCAAGTCCAAGTTCGGTGCCCGGCTGGAGCCCTTCTCCCACGTCGACGTGCAGTTCTTCGCGCGCGGCAGTGAGCTGGTCGGCCGCGGCCTGCCGCTCTGCACCCAGAGCGAGACGATCGCTCCGTACGGCGGGGGCATCGTCGCCGACTACGCCCGTTACACCGCCGGCACCGCGATGCTGGAGACCGCCGAGCGGTTCACCGACCACGAGGGCGAGCCGGCAGTCCAGCAGTACCTGCTCCTCGTCGGCGGCCTGCGCACCCTCGCCCGCGGCGAGCACGCGCCGCACCTCATCCTGGACGCGTTCCTGCTGCGCTCGCTCGCGGTGAACGGGTACGCGCCGAGCTTCGAGAACTGCGCGAGGTGCGGGATGCCGGGTCCCAACCGGTTCTTCTCCGTCGCGGCGGGAGGCGTCATATGCGGTGACTGCCGGGTCCCCGGCAGCGTCGTACCCTCGGCACAGGCCCTGGAGCTGCTGAGCGCGCTGCTGAGCGGTGACTGGGAGACGGCGGACGCGTGCGAGGCGCGTCATGTCAGGGAGGGGAGCGGGCTGGTGTCCGCCTATCTGCACTGGCATCTGGAGCGCGGCCTGCGCTCGCTGCGGTACGTGGAGAAGTGACGCGGGCCGTAAAGCACGTCATGCGGCGACGCGGTACGTAAAGAAGTGACACAGGGAGACTGAGAACCTCATGGCAGTACGCGGGATCCTCGGCGGCCGTAACCGGCGCACGTACAAGACCCCCGAGCCGCACCCCTCGGGCGCGACGCCTCCGAAGATCCCCGGCGAGCTGGTGCCCCAGCACGTCGCCGTCGTGATGGACGGCAACGGCCGCTGGGCCAAGGAGCGCGGTCTGCCGCGCACCGAGGGTCACAAGATCGGTGAGGGCGTCGTCATGGACGTGCTCAAGGGCTGTATCGAGATGGGCGTCAAGAACCTCTCGCTCTACGCCTTCTCCACGGAGAACTGGAAGCGCTCGCCGGACGAGGTGAAGTTCCTGATGAACTTCAACCGCGACGTGATCCGCCGCCGCCGCGACGAGATGGACGAGCTCGGCATCCGGATCCGCTGGGTCGGCCGCATGCCCAAGCTGTGGAAGTCCGTCGTCCAGGAGCTCCAGGTCGCCCAGGAGCAGACCAAGGACAACGACAAGATGACGCTGTACTTCTGCGTCAACTACGGCGGCCGTGCCGAGATCGCGGACGCCGCGCAGCGCATCGCGCAGGACGTGGCGGCCGGAAGGCTCGACCCGGCCAAGGTCAACGAGAAGACGTTCCAGAAGTACATCTACTACCCGGACATGCCGGACGTGGACCTCTTCGTGCGTCCCAGCGGCGAGCAGCGCACCTCGAACTACCTGATCTGGCAGAGCGCGTACGCGGAGATGGTCTTCCAGGACGTTCTCTGGCCGGATTTCGACCGCCGCGACCTGTGGCGGGCCTGCCTGGAGTACGCGCAGCGCGACCGCCGCTTCGGCGGTGCGCAGGAGGCGGCGGAGGCCGCCGAGAAGCGAAGCGACACGTAATCCGCCGAGAAGTGAGGTAACACGTAACAGAGGGCTCTGTACGCGTACAGAGCCCTCTGTTACGTTCGCGCGCTTACTTCTTGCTCGCGGCACACTCCGCACACGTGCCGAAGATCTCGACGGTGTGCGCGACGTTCACATAGCCGTGCTGGGCGGCGATCATCTCGGCCCACTGTTCGACGGCGGGCCCTTCGACCTCGACCGCCTTGCCGCAGAGCCGGCAGACCAGGTGGTGGTGATGGTCACCGGTCGAGCACCGCCGGTAGACGGCCTCGCCCTCGGTGGTGCGCAGGACGTCGACCTCGCCCGCGTCGGCGAGGGACTGCAGGGTCCGGTAGACCGTGGTCAGGCCCACGGAGTCGCCGCGGTGCTTGAGGACGTCGTGCAGCTCCTGGGCGCTGCGGAACTCGTCGACCTCGTCGAGGGCCGCCGCCACCGCCGCCCGCTGCCGGGTGGACCGGCCGCGTACCGGCGCTGCGTTCGTGCCACTGATCGGCGCCGTGGCCACAGGTGCCTCCTCGTGTCGCCCGTACATGTGTCGGGCCATTGTGCCAGCCCACCCGGGCGCCGCACTCAAACGCGCAGGTCGTCCGTCCCCCGGCGGGCCGCCGGTACCTCCAGGGTGCACTCGGCGCCCTTCTCCTCGCTCGTCCGGGCCCGGCGCCGGGCGAGCGGAGCCGCGAGCGCGGTCAGGACGACGAACACCGCGATGGCCAGCAGCACGATCGTCGCGCCCGGCGGGACGTCCTGGTAGTACGAGGTCACGGTGCCGGTCAGGGTCACGGCGGTGCCGATCACCACGGAGAGCACGAACGTCACCTTGAAGGACTTGGTGATCTGCTGCGCGGCCGCCACCGGCACTACCATCAGCGCGCTGACCAGCAGCAGCCCGACGACCCGCATCGCGACGGTCACCGTGACGGCGGCCGTCACCGCGATCAGCAGGTTCAGCACCCGCACCGGCAGTCCGGTGACCCGGGCGAACTCCTCGTCCTGGCTGACCGCGAACAGCTGCCGCCGCAGCCCCACGGTGACCAGCACCACGAAGGCGGCGAGCACACAGATCGCGATCACGTCGGACTCGGAGACGGTGGAGAGCGAGCCGAAGAGGTACGAGGTCAGGTTGGCGTTCGAGCCGGTGTCGGAGAGGTTGATCAGCATCACGCCGCCCGCCATGCCGCCGTAGAAGAGCATCGCCAGGGCGAGGTCGCCGCGCGTGTGCCCGTACCAGCGGATCAGCTCCATGACGACCGCACCGGCCACGGCGACGGCGGTGGCCATCCAGACCGGGCTGGTCGAGAGCAGGAAGCCGAGGCCGACACCGGTCATCGCGATGTGGCCGATGCCGTCGCCCATGAGCGCCTGCCGCCGCTGGACCAGGTAGATGCCGATGGCGGGCGCGGTGATGCCGACCAGGACGGCCGCGATGAGCGCCCGCTGCATGAAAGGAGGGTTGAGGAATTCGAACAGCATCAGGTCAGCAGTCCCGTCCGTACGGGCTCGGCGGCCGCGTGAGGGTGTACGTGGTCGTGGCCGGGCAGCGCGTGCTGGCCGAGCGCCTCCGGCGGCGGGCCGTCGTGCGTGACGCAGCCGTCGCGCAGGACCACGGCCCGGTCGATCAGCGGCTCCAGCGGACCCAGCTCGTGCAGCACCAGCAGCACGGAGGTGCCGAGCGCCACCTGCTCGCGCAGCGTCGAGGCGAGGATCTCCTGACTGGCCAGGTCCACCCCGGCCATCGGCTCGTCCATGATCAGCAGCTCCGGCTCGGCGGCCAGCGCGCGGGCGATCAGGACCCGCTGGTGCTGCCCGCCCGACAGAGCGCCCACGGAGTCCTTGGCGCGGTCGGCCAGGCCCACCAGCTCGATGGCCCGCTCCACGGCCGCCTTGTCCGCCTTCCTGGGCCACCGCAGCTTCGTCACCGCCAGCCGGCCGGAGGCGACGACCTCGCGGATGGTGGCGGGCACGCCGCCGGCGGCCGTGGTGCGCTGCGGCACGTAACCGATCCGGCCCCACTGGCGGAAGCGCCGCAGCTCGGTGCCGAACAGCTCGACGGTGCCGCCGGTCAGCGGGACCTGGCCGATGGCGGATCGTACGGCGGTGGACTTGCCGGAACCGTTGGCGCCGAGCAGCGCGACGACCTCGCCGCGGCCCACGGTGAGGTCCACACCGCGCAGCACGGGCCGCGAGCCGAGGGTCGCGGTGGCGCCGCGCAGGCTGACGACGGCCTCGCGGCCGGCGGCCACGGGCTCGCGGGTGGTGCTCTCACGCTCCGGCATGAGCGCCTCCGATCGGATGGTCCTACGAGTGAAGCGGGTGGTGCGGGTCACTTCGCGCCGAGTGCCTTCTGCAGCGCGGTGAGGTTGGACTCCATGACCGCGATGTAGTCAGCGCCCTGGGACTTCTTCGTGATTCCCTCCAGCGGGTCCAGGACGCCGGTCTTGAGGCCGGTGTCCTTCGCGAGGGTCTTCGCCGTCCTGTCGCTGGCGAGCGTCTCGAAGAAGACCGTGGTGGCCTTCTCCTTCTCCGCGATGGTGTGGATCTCCTGGATGCGCGCGGGGCTCGGCTCGGCCTCCGGGTCGATGCCCGCGATGCCCTGCTGGGTGAGGCCGTAGCGCTCGGCGAGGTAGCCGAAGGCGGAGTGGGTGGTGATGAAGGTCTTGGTGGCGGTGTTCTTCAGCCCGGTCTCGTACGCCGTGTTCAGCTTGTTCAACTCACCGACCAGCGCCTCGGTGTTCTTCTTGTAGTCGGCGGCGTGGTCCGGGTCGGCCTTCTCCAGCGACTTGCCGACGCCCTTGGCGACCTCGGCGTACTTCACCGGGTCCAGCCAGACGTGCGGGTCGGCGCCGCCTTCCTCGCCGTGGTTGTGGCCGTCGCCTTCTTCGTGTTCCGCGTGCTCGTCCTCATGGCCGTGGTCGTGATCGTGGCCGCTGACCTCGGAGCCGTGGTTCTCCAGCGTGGTGAGGGTCGCGGCGTCGACGGTGTTCTTCACACCGGACTGCAGAATCGCATCGTCCACGGCGGGCTGGATGCCCTTGAGGTACAGCACGTAGTCGGCCTCGCTGATGGAGCCGATCTGGCGCGGAGTGAGTTCCAGGTCGTGCGGCTCGACGCCCGGCTTGGTGAGGCTGGTGACGGCGACGTGCTCGCCGCCGATCTTCTCGGCCAGGAACTGCATCGGGTAGAAGGACGCCGTCACCCGCAGCTTGTCGCCGTTGC
The DNA here is from genome assembly GCF_040614075.1 of Streptomyces sp. NPDC006174. Lineage (NCBI taxonomy): Bacteria > Bacillati > Actinomycetota > Actinomycetes > Kitasatosporales > Streptomycetaceae > Streptomyces > Streptomyces sp. NPDC006174. Next base: position 215,533 of record NZ_JBEXTJ010000005.1, read on the forward strand.
TTCCGCTGCCTCCGTCGGCCGCGTCGGAGGTGGAGCAGGCGGAGAGAGCGGTCAGACCGAGGACGGCAGCTCCGGCGACGGCGGTGGTGGGTATCAGGCGGCGTACGTTCATGACAGTCATTTTCAACAAAAGTGGAAACGATTGTCAACAAGGCAGATGAGATGCCCGGAAGATCACGAGGTGATGAGGCGGAGGCCCCACGGATTTGATCCCGGGGGTGCGCCCGCCGGTAATCTGAAGCATTCGCCGTTCGTCACCGTCGTAATGAAGAGAGCACCGTGGCCGCCGACAAGATCGACACCATCGTCAGCCTGAGCAAGCGCCGTGGCTTCGTCTACCCCTGCAGTGAGATCTACGGTGGTCAGCGCGCCGCCTGGGACTACGGGCCGCTGGGCGTCGAGATGAAGGAGAACCTGAAGCGTCAGTGGTGGCGCTACATGGTCACCGCGCGCGAGGACGTGGTCGGTCTCGACTCGTCGGTCATCCTGGCGCCGGACGTCTGGGTCGCCTCGGGCCACGTCGCCACCTTCTCGGACCCGCTGACCGAGTGCACCTCCTGTCACAAGCGCTACCGCGCGGACCACCTGGAAGAGGCGTACGAGGAGAAGCACGGCAAGCCGCCGGTCAACGGCCTCGCCGACCTCAACTGCCCCAACTGCGGCAACAAGGGCACCTTCACCGAGCCCAAGCAGTTCTCGGGTCTGCTCTCCACGCACCTCGGCCCGACCCAGGACTCCGGCTCGGTCGCCTACCTGCGTCCCGAGACCGCGCAGGGCATCTTCACCAACTTCGGCCAGGTGCTGCAGACTTCGCGCAAGAAGCCGCCGTTCGGTATCGCGCAGATGGGCAAGTCCTTCCGGAACGAGATCACTCCGGGCAACTTCATCTTCCGGACGCGTGAGTTCGAGCAGATGGAGATGGAGTTCTTCGTCAAGCCGGGCGAGGACGAGGAGTGGCAGCAGTACTGGATGGACCAGCGCTGGAACTGGTACACCGACCTCGGCATGCGCGAGGAGAACATGCGCTGGTTCGAGCACCCGAAGGAGAAGCTCTCGCACTACTCCAAGCGGACCGCGGACATCGAGTACCGCTTCCGCTTCGGTGGCAGCGAGTGGGGCGAGCTGGAGGGCGTGGCCAACCGCACGGACTACGACCTCAAGGCGCACTCCGATGCCTCGGGTACCGACCTCCAGTACTACGACCAGGAGGCCAACGAGCGCTGGACGCCGTACGTCATCGAGCCCGCGGCCGGTGTCGGCCGCGCGATGCTGGCGTTCCTGCTCGACGCCTACGTCGAGGACGAGGCGCCGAACGCCAAGGGCGTCATGGAGAAGCGCACCGTGATGCGTCTCGACCCGCGCCTGGCGCCGGTCAAGGTCGCGGTCCTGCCGCTCTCCCGTAACCCGCAGCTCTCGCCGAAGGCCAAGGGCCTGGCGACCGACCTGCGGAAGAACTGGAACATCGAGTTCGACGACGCCGGCGCGATCGGCCGCCGCTACCGCCGCCAGGACGAGATCGGTACGCCGTTCTGTGTCACCGTCGACTTCGACACGCTGGACGACAACGCGGTGACCGTGCGCGAGCGCGACACGATGAAGCAGGAGCGCGTCTCGCTGGACCAGATCCAGGCGTACCTCGGCGCCCGTCTGATCGGCTGCTGACACCTGACGTAGGCCGCCCTACGCTTCCCGTAGGCGCGTGAGGCCCCCGGTTTCGGGTACGGAACCGGGGGCTTCGTCGTACGGTCCACCGGAGCCTCTCCGCCGCCGTCCCGGGAGGTATGCGATGCCGTCGATCACCAGCAGCAAGGTCACCAGATGGGACCAGCACGGCCGTGAACACGTCGTACAGGTACGGAAGTCGGGCATCGCGCGCGAGCTGACGTGCGCCACCTGCGGCTGGCGCCGCCCGGCCCAGTTCCTGCCGTGGCTCAAGGCCCAGGAGCACCTGACCGAGGCGCACCAGGCGACGGTGGACCCGACGGCGGCCTGAAAATCTGGTGCGGTGCGCTTCGGAGGCGCGGTACCGTTCCTGCATGTCTTCGTTCTTCCAGATCTACGAGTGAGAGCGCGGCGGGTGACGCAGCCCCCGCCGCCACAAGGACCGGCGCGACCGGCCCTTCGACCTTTCCTGACTCACTTCTCACCACCACGAATGGGAGAACGCCGTGGCCAAGAGCCGCAACAACCTCCTCGGCGTCGGCGGACAGCGTAAGAAGCTGTCCCGCGCCGAACAGCAGGGCGCGGGCTCCGCGCGAGGCGCCGACCGCAAGGTCGCCGAGGACAAGAAGCAGGAGCTGGTACGCAAGATGCGCGAGCGTGCCGAGGCTCAGACGGACACGACCGCCGAGCCGGCCGACCAGGACGCGCAGAGCTGACACGTAGGTACGACGGTGGGCCCGGATCATCCGTGATCCGGGCCCACACCCACACCGCGTGGACCCGGTGGAGGAGCGCGACCACCTGTTCCGCCTCGCCGGCCGTACCCCGCCCGTCCGGGGAACGACCGGTGAGCACATCAGCCCCGGCCTCCTCCGCATCCTCGACCGGCTGGACGACACCCCCGCCGAGATCGTCACCGAACTGGGGGAGACCCTGCGGCAGAGCCCGCTGGGCGTCGCCCTCACCGGCGACACGACCCGCTACTCGGGCCTCGACCGCTCCATCGGCTACCGCTGGTTCACCGACCCCGCCACCCGTTCGCTGTACGTGGCGGACGACCACGACTTCCCCTCCCGCATGTTCGCCTCCGGCCTGCGGGAGCTTGCCACGCTGCGGGGCGCCGGCTCCCGCGCGGCCCACTGCGCCGAGCTGCTCCTCGACCGTAGCGAGGAGTTCCGCCGCGTCTGGGACCGGCACGAGGTCGGCATCCGCCCGCACGAGGTCAAGCGCTTCATCCACCCCGAGGTGGGCGTCATGGAACTGAACTGCCAGCGGCTGCTGGACCCGGGACCAGTCGCACAGCCTGCTCGTGTACACGGCCGCGCCGGGCAGCGAGAGCTACGACCGGCTGCGTCTGCTGTCGGTCATCGGGCCACCGGCGATGACCTGACCCGCATCACCGAGCGCGGCGAGACCTGACGGACCGGCACGGCGATGACGACCACCGGAATCAGGACCGGCGTCCGTCCCCGTTCCCGTCCGGATCGCCGTCCCCGCCGCCACTGTCCTTGCCCTTGTCACGGTCGCTGAACTCGGGGACAGATCCGGGTGATGGTCCACGAGGAGCCGGGTGATGGCGTCGTCGGTGGGGTCCGTGACGAGCCGGCTGTGGGCGGAGGGGTGTGCGGCGAACAGCTCGCAGGCCTCCTTACGGGGGTCGAGTGCGGGACACCAGGGGAGCGGGGCGAGGGTGGCGAGCCCGGAGCCCTTCCAGCGGACCCAGACGGCGCTTCCGGGGCGTCCGCCTTCGTCCCAGAGCATGGCGGCGTGCCGGTCGTCGTGGTCGCCGCCGCGTTCGCAGAGGACGTGGCCGGTCTCGGGCCGTTGTCCGGGAGGTGTGAGGGCGACGAGGTGGTCCGGGGGCGGGAGGAGGGCGACGGCGGTGCACTGCTTCATGGCCGGTGCCGCTTTCGTGGGTCGTCGGAGGCGTCGTCATCGGTATCGGCGCCGGTTGCTCCGGCGATGAGGTCTCCGAGGGGATCGGTGATGTCCCAGGCGTGGCCGGTGGGATGGCTGGTCAAGAGCGAGCACCGCAGGGTGGCGTCGGTGCGCAGGTGCCGGAGGATGGCCGGGCACCAGGGCGCGGTGGCGATGCGGTGGGTGCGGTCGGTGTCGGTGCCGGTCCAGTGGAACCAGAGCGCGGGGCGGTCGGGGCTCTCGGCGGGAGACAGGAGCGCGGCGTGTTCGGTGCGGACGTCGTGCTCGCCGAGTTCGCACAGCACGTAGTGGTCGAGCGTGAAGTCGTGGGGTGAGGTGTCGGGTCCGTGGGCCATGGTGACGAGGGCGGTGAGCACCTCGCTGAGCGGGACCCGGGTCACGGCGGTGCATTGCGGCACGGAAGCCTCTTCTGTGGAGGGGGCTACAGCGGTGTGGCCGGGGAGGTGTGCCATCCGGCGAGGGTGACGCAGAGCCCGACGGCGGGGTCGGCGACGGTGAAGTGGAGCGGGAAGCCCGCTTCCAGCGTCCGTATCGCGTCGTCCTGGCGGTACGCGTCGGTGGCCCAGCACCGCAGGCTCTCGGGCGCGTCGGTGCTGTGGAAGAGGACGGCCCGTACGTCGCCGGGTGCCTCGTCTCGTACGGCACTCCCATGTCCGTTCGCGAGCCGGAGCGCCTGCCGCCGGAGCCAGAGGAGGACGAGGCGCCGGTTGCGTAGGGCGACGGCGCCGAGCGAGGCGTACCGCCGGCCGTCGGACACGGTGACCTCGGCCGCGTAGGCCGCCGTGCGCCTTATGCGGCACGCTCGTGATCGTCGTGCCGGATGAGGGCCTTCAGCCGCTCGGAGGCCGCCTCGATCTCCTCCACCACGGCGGTCTCCGTCGCGAACCGGTCCTCCAGCGCCACGTGCAACTCGGCGTAGAACAGGGCCCGGTAGGCGGGATCGGCTTCGATGCGTACGAGTTCGGCCAAGGGCTCGGCGGGGCGTGCCGGGCGCCGGGGGAGCCGGAGCCGTAGGTGGATCTCGGCCGCTCCCAGGAGGAGGACGAGCCGAACCCGCAGCCGGGCGAACGCGCCGCTCACAGCACCTCACCTCGACTGCGGGCATTGGCCCGAGCGGTACGGGCGCGGAGCTGCTCTATGGGAAGCGCGGGCCGCACGTGCCGGGCCTCGACCTCCCACTCGATTCCGCCGCCGACGGGCCGGAGCGACCAGTAGAGGCCGGCGACCCCGCGGAACTCGCCTACGCGGTTGCCTCGGCTGGTGTCTACCAGGAGCACACCCACGGTGGGCGGCAGCGACTCGGTTCCCACTCGCACCTGCTCCCTTTCTCTTAGTGATGGACTGTGTACTCCAGGCAACAGTGCGAACGCTCTCGGCGGTAGTGTCGGGAAGCGCACAAGAATGAAGAGCGTTAAGCCCTCAACGGCTCTGTGCAGAGGGAGTTGACGAAGCGTGAGTGCCAGCGAACCGAACGCAGGCTTTGACCGGCTGTTCCGCGAGACGGGGTGGACGCTCAGACAGTGCGCGCAGGCGGTCAACCGAATCGGCACGGAACGCGGCACCCCGAAGCAGTACCGTGCCCCTTCTGTACACCAGTGGCGGAGCGGGAGTGTGCCTCGCGAGGACGCTCGACCGCTGATCCTGGAGGCGTTCGCCCGCAAGCTGGGGCGGCCCGTGGCGCCGTCGGAAGCGGGCTTTCCTGTCCCGACGCCCAAGGTTGGGACGGAGGTAGAGCCTCTCAGTACGGTGGACGGGATCACTGATCTGGGGAGGTTGGACATGGACCCGTCCCGCCGTAGCGTGCTGGGTGTTGCCCTGTTCTCCGTCGCCCTTGCCGTGCCGGACTGGCCGGACGTCGTGGGCCGAATGGAGGCCGCGCAGCGCGGAGTCCGTTCCCGCATCGGTATGTCCGATGTCCACACCGTCGCCGCCATGACCGAGCAACTCTCTTCGATGGACGATCAGTTCGGGGGCCGCACCGCTCGGCCGCTCGCCGCTGCGTTTCTGGTGAACACGGTCGCGCCGTTCCTGCGATCCAGCGGTCCCGAGGACGTACGCAAGGCGATGATGTCGGCGGCGTCGGACCTCTGCTACCTCACGGGATACATGGCGGTCGACGAAGGACTGCACGGGCTGGCGCAGCGTTACTACCATCAGGCACTGGAGCTGGCCGGAGCGTCGGAGGATCACCTGACGTTCTGCACCACGCTCCGAGGGATGAGCGTGCAAGCCGTGGACCTGGGACAAGGGCCGGTGGCCATGCGCCTTGCGGATGCCGCAGCGGCTGGGTCGCCCCAAGCCGGACCACGGATGCGCGCTTTCCTTGCCGGACAACAGGCGCATGCGGCGGCGCAGATCGGTGACCAGCGCTCGGCTCTCCTGTACCTGCAGGAAGCCGAGGTCGCCATGGACAAGGCGGAAGCTCGTGCTAAGGCCTTCGGCTCGTACGATCCTGCGTCTCTGTGCTACCACACGAGCCAGGTGCGGTTCGAAATGGGCGATGTACATGGCGCTGTCGCTGCCATGCAGGAGTCGGACCGCCTGCGGTACAGCGTCTACCGCCGTACGCGCGTGAAGGAGCGAGCGATCCTCGCGGAACGGCAACTGGCAACGGGCCACCTTGAAGCCGCTTGCCAGACATGGGGGCTCGCGCTGGACGACTACCCCCAAGTGAATTCGGGCCGCATCGACAAGCGCATGACGGACATGTTCACCCTCATTCGCCCGCACATCAGGAACCATGATGCTCAGGCCCTTTACGAACGGGCGCGGGAGACCGTCAGGCCTGAACTGATTCCGGCGTGACGGAGAGGCGATATACGCGGAACGAGCGAGGGGCCGCCCAGGCTTTCCGGCCGCTGAGGCGCCGCAGGATTCAGCGGCCGGCGGGCGAGCAGTGGGGATCCGGACGCTCTGCCTCGGAGACGGACCTCGGGGATCGGGACCTGGTGGTGGACCAGGTGGTGGTGCGCGAAGGGCAACCTTCGGAGAACGCGGCGAGGGTGCTCGGCCCGGCGGGGAGCGAGAGCGCGTGGATCAGGAGCCGGAGGTTCGAACTGGACGGCATCCGGTGCTGCTGGCCACCTCGTACCTTGCCGCCGCCCTGGTCGCGGGTCCGGCCGTCACCCAGCGGGACACCGGACCGGGAGGGCCTACGCACGACTGGCCGAACTGGACCACGAGCCGGCCCACTTCCGTGAGGAGGTCCGCTCGCGCAGGCCTCGGCCGGAGGAGACGTCAAGGCTGAGCCTTCCGGCAGGTACACCCGTCATGCTCGTCTGCCGGACCGCCTTCGCGGAGGACCGGCGCGTCGTTGAGGTCAACGAGATGGTCCTGGACGCGTCGGCCCACGTCCATGAGTACGACTTTGAGGCGTGACGGCCGGATCAAGGTCCTCTGGCGTCCGCGTCACCGGGTCATGCATGGTGAGGCTTCCTGCTACGGAAAGGGCACTCCGTGAAGACCGAATCTTCCCGTTGGTTCACGTCCTCGTACAGCTCGAACGGCGGTGCCTTGCCTGCGTTGAGGTTGCCGCCAACTTCGTCGCCGCGCAGGGCATCGTCCCGGTCCGTGACTCCAAGTGCGTGGACGGCCCGGTGGTCGACGTCCGTACGGCCGCGTTCTCGGCGTTCGTCGCGGGTGTGCGGGCCGGACCGTTCGACGCCGCCTGACGAGCCGATCCAGGACCGCTCCACCGTGCCGCGCACGGTGGAGCGGTCCTGCTGTCCGGCCGTCGCGTGCAGAGTTCGTCAGGTCTGTTGGCGGAAGGCCCACACGCCGCCGGACACCGGCCACGTTGACCGAATTCCGCCTCTTTCCCGCAGCCGCCGGAAAAAGTCGAGAAAATAGGTGAGTGACCTTCCGCTTCTGCTGGGTAGCCGGGCTCGTGAGGGCCCGGGGAGGCCTGCGATTATTTCCGGGAGGGAATGCGATGAAGAAGGTCATCCTGGCTGCGGTTTCGGTGTCTCTGGGAGCGACGGCACTGGTGGGGTGCGGCGGTGAGAGTTCCGACGACGCGTTCGAGGGAAAGAGCGCGGACACCATCGCGGCGGAAGCGGTCAAGGCGACGCGTGACGCGAAATCCCTGCGGATCGTCGGAAAGGCGCAGCAGCCCGACGGCAACGAGATCGGCCTCGATTTCCACGTCGACGACCAGGACCACTGTACGGGCACCATGACCGGACAGGGGGCCAAGGCCGATGTCGTCCAGGTCGGGCAGAGCGTCTACGTGCGGGGCGACGAGAAGTTCTGGCAGAACACGCTGAAGGGCAAGCCCGGCACCGAGAAGGTGGTCAAGCAGGTGCAGGACAAGTGGGTGGTCTCCGATTCGACGCAGGCCGGGACGGAGGGAATGTGCGACAAGCAGGCCGCCCTCGCGATGCTGGACAGCGACAAGTCCGAGCGCAAGGGAATGAAGAAGGGCGAGACCACGGAGGTCGACGGCACGCCCGCGCTGATCCTGGAGAAGAAGCAGGAGAACGGCGAGAAGATCACCATGTACGTGGCCACCGAGGGCGAGCCCTACGTTCTCAAGGCGGTGTCCGAAGGCGGCAAAGTGCCGAGCGAGACGGTGCTGAGTGATTACAACAAGAAGGTCGACGCGCAGAAGCCCGCCGCCGAGGACGTGGTGGATCTGAAGAAGATCAACGCCTGACGCATTCCGCTCTCCAGGCGCGCAGAATTTTTTCCGGCCTCGGTAGGTGTTCCCCAGCGGAATTCTGTCCTCCGGTTGGCGGGAAAGTTTTCCGGCCGCTGAGAAAGGGGTTCTTCCACCGGCCGGTGGAAGAACCCCTTTCTCGGCTCTGTGACGGAAGAGTTCTGAGTTTCCGGTGAACAGCGTGCCGAGCGCGGTGGGGCCTCCTGCTCTCCGGGAGCGTCCAGGGGCTTTTGGCCGCTCCGGGTCGGCAGGTCAGACTGAGGGCGGCCTCGCCTCACCTCCGTACGCCGGACCTCCCGGCCCTCTCCTCGCCCCGTCAGGAAACGCCGTGCCTCACGCCTCCGCCGCCTCTCCGGCCCCGCGCGCCGGATCGCACCGGTTCTCCTCGGTGATCAGCCGCATCGCCGAGGAGATGGCCACACTCACCGACCACGGCACGCCCGCCGACTACATACCGATGCTCGCCGGTGCCGACCCCCGGCGGTTCGGCATGGCCGTCGCGGAGCCGGACGGGACCGTCTACGGGGTCGGCGACTGGCGGCAGCCGTTCTCGACGCAGTCCATCTCCAAGGTGTTCGCGCTGGCCCTGGCGCTCTCGCTGGACGGCGAGCAGCTCTGGCGAGGCGTGGGCCGCGAGCCGTCCGGCAACCCGTTCAACTCGCTGGTGCAGCTGGAGTACGAGAACGGGATTCCGCGCAATCCGTTCATCAACGCCGGTGCGTTGGTCGTGACCGACCGGCTGCAAGGTCTGACCGGGGACGCCGCCGGCCAGGTGCGTGAGCTGCTGCGGGTGGAGAGCGGCAACTCCGCCATCGACTTCAGACCGGAGGTGGCCGCCTCCGAGGCGGCCTACGGTGACCGCAACGCCGCGCTGGCCCACTTCATGGCCTCCTACGGCAACATCACGCTCCCGGTCCCCACCTTGCTCGCCGCCTACTTCCGCCAGTGCTCCATCGAGGCGTCCTGCGCGGACCTGGCCCTCGCTGCCGGATTCCTGGCCCGGCGCGGTGTCCGGGCCGAGGGTTCGGCGCTGCTGACCCGCAGCCAGGCGAAGCAGGTCAACGCGGTGATGCTCACCTGCGGTACGTACGACGCGGCCGGTGAGTTCGCGTACCGGGTGGGGCTGCCGGGCAAGAGCGGCGTCGGCGGCGGGATCATCGCCATCGTGCCGGGCGTGTGCACGCTGTGCGTCTGGAGCCCGGGCCTCGACAAGCGCGGCAACTCGGTGGCGGGCGTCTCGGCCCTGGACCGCTTCACCACGCTGACCGGGCTGTCCGTCTTCTGACCTGCTCGGCGGCCTCACGACTTGAGGGCCACCAGCCGGTACTGCGGATCCGGACGGGCCGTGTCCTGGTCCGGCAGCGCGGCGAGCCGTCGGCGTACGTCGGCCGCCCGGCCCGGAGCCGCGTGCGTGCACCAGTGGATGAGGCCCGTGTCGATCGCCTCGCACCAGCCGCGAGGGCTGCGGCCCTGGCCGATGCCCGGGAACACCGTCCGGCCCGTGAGCTCCAGACCCAGGTCCGCCGCCGCGCCGAGCACCCGGGCCGAGCGGTCGGACACGCGAGGCGCGTACCGGTGCCGCAGCTCCGCCGTGATCCGGGCGAGGTCGCTGTCCTCGGCGAAGTACGCGTCGTCCTTGTCGACGGTGGTGATCAGCACGCCGCCGGGCCGCAGCACGCGGGCCGCCTCGGCCAGCACCGCTTCGGCGTCCGGCAGGAGATGGAGCAGCCACACGATGACGACGGCGTCCACCGAGGCCGTCGTGCACGGCAGCCTGGTGGCGTCGCCTCGTACGACGCCTCCTGGCATCCGCCGTCCGGCCAGGCCCAGCATGCCGGGCGAACGGTCGACGCCCACCACCGTCCGCCCAGGCCGTACCAGCCGCTCGGTCACGATGCCGGTGCCGCACGCGATGTCCAGGACCACGCACGGCCCTTCCGGCAGGAGCCGTTCCACCGCGTCCGCAGCCGCGCGGGCTCTCGGTTCACCACCTCGGGAGGCGTCGTAGTGCGTGGCCTCGTCGTCGTAGTCGAGCATGTCCTCATCCTGTCCCACCCCGCGTACCGCGCGGCGCCCGAGCACCCGATACCGCCCGCCGTCCCGGTTTTGAACCGTCTCCCGGGGGCAACCGGCCGCCATGGAAACCAACGAGTCCGCCGAAGAAGCGACGGTGACCCAAGGGGACGAGCACCATGTCCTCCTCAGCGCGGACACCAACGGCGACGGCAAGCCCGACGTGTGGATGACGGACACGACCGGTGACGGCGTCGCGGATGTCTACCAGTTCGACACCACCGGCGACGGGAGGATCGACGTGACCGTGGTCGAAGGAGGGGAGGAGCCCGGCACCGACCGGCTGGTGATAGAAGGCGACGGCGGGCTCCCGCAGCAGGTCTAGGGTCTGTCGTCGTCCTGCCGCCTGCCGGGCGACGTCTGGCAGGCACGCTCCGAGGCTGCCAGCCGATGGGTCAGGAGACCGGTCATGGCACGCACGCCGTGGCCGATCGCGCGCTCGTCGGCCGCGAACTCGGGAGAGTGCGGCGCGCCGTCGATCCCCGCATCGGTGTCCGCGACGCCGAGGTAGAGCTGCGCGCCGGGAGCCTCGTTCAGGAACAGCGCGAAGTCCTCGCAGTTGTAGGGCCACGACGCCCGGGCCCACAGGACGGACTCCGGCCCCAGCGTCGAAGCCGGGCACCGGCGCGCAACCGAATTGTGGGAGCGCGGTCGTACGCTGCGCTGGTGCACAGCATCGAGCTCCTGCCGGACGAGGCGACCGAGCGGGTCGTACGGCGCGTGTGGCGGTCCATCGCCGACGAGGGCCTGCCCAGCCAGGCCGGCCACCGCCACCCGACCAACCGGCCGCACCTCACGCTCGCCACGGCGGACGTCCTGCCGGCCGCGACCCGCGGAGCGCTGGCGGAGGCGCTCGACGCGCTGCCGCTGCCGCTCCACCTGACCGGGCTGCTGCGCTTCTCCGGCCGGAGCAATGTGCTGGCCTGGGCGGTCCGGCCGGACGCCGCGCTGCTCACGCTGCACGAGAGGGTATGGCGGATCCTGCGAGAGGCCGACGGTGACGGCCGGTCGCATCCGCTGCTCGCTCCTGGCCGATGGGTCCCGCACATCACGCTCGGCCGCGGCCGCGACGCCGTGTGGGCCGGTCCCGACGGCCGGTGGCTTCCGCCAGGAGCGGCGGCGTCGGGACGGTGGGCCGAGGCCCGGACGTACGACTCGACGAGCCGTACGACGGCGCGCATCGGACCGGACGTGCGGTGACTTGGGTGCCCCGGAACGAAAGGGTTCCGGGGCACCCGGCATGACGCGAGAGCCGTACGCGGGCTCAGCTACCGGCCGGCCCAGGCGCCACCACGCAGGTGGACTTGCCCGTCTCCAGCGCGTCGTTGACCGCCGTCATGCCCTGGCCACGGCGGCGCATGTCTGGCAACTCCCGCCTGAAACAGGGCTCTTCGGGAGTCGGAAGTGTTCCCCTTGCCTTACAGCTCCGCCAGCCAGACATGTCCCGGATGTACCCGGCTGAGCAGCCCGGTCAACGTCCCGCGCTGGGCCGGGGCCAGGTACGGGACGGTCGCGTCGAAGTCCGCCTGGTCCTTCGGGCGGCGGTGCTTTGCCTTGGACAGCAGGACCAACGCGCGGCCGGAATCCCGATCTCGGTGTTCCCGTGAGGCCGCGTCCGCCGGCCCCGGAACAGATCCAGCGCCCAGCCGGCGGCCACGTACCAGGGCGTACCGATCCCGGCCAGTCGCCGCGCGACCTCGCGCGGGGTCCAGGAGGAGGACCACCGGGCGTCGAGGGCTTCGATCTCGCGCGGAGACAGGTGGACTCCTCCGGCGGGAAGGTGTTCGCCCACGGCGGGAACGTACCGGCGAGCCTGAAGGCTTCCGGGCCCGCGCGGCCGCACCGATCGCCACTGTTCACCAAGTCGCGGTGTCAGCAAGGAACTTCGGGGCATCCGAGCGATAGGCCGGTCCGCATCGGGATCGGATCTCGGAGCGACCGTCCCGAAGGAGTGGCAGATGACTACGCAGTACGGCAACCAGCCGACCGGTCAGCAGAACCATGGCACGCCTCAGCGCGGGGCGAGCAGCAACGTGCTCAGCATCATCGCGATCGTCCTGGGCGTGATCGGGTTCATCATCCTGCCCATCGTCTTCGCGCTGGCCGGCCTGGTGATGGCCATCATCGCCAAGACCGTCCGGCACGAGCGGCTCTCCACGGTCGCCATCGTCGTCAGCGCCATCGGGCTGGTGGGCGGCATGATTCTGGGCGCGGTCCTCGCCAGCATGTAAGTGAGCCGGAGAACGCGGAGGAGCCCGAGGCGGACAGAGCCTCGGGCTCCTGGTGTGCGTACGCTCAGCGCGCGGCGGAGTCGGCGAGCTGCTTGATCTTCTCGAGCGGACAGCCGCCTGCGGTGGCGACGACCAGACCGTACGCCGCGGCCGGGGTGGCAGGGTGGTGTCCATGCCCAGCGACCGTCTCATGCGCATCCACAGCCCCGAGTTCCAGGCCATGGCCGACAGGGTTCTCCGGGCCACCGAACTGACCTCCCGGCTGAACGTCCTGCCTTTCGAGGACGAGGACGGCAAGGCGGCGCTGTTCGCACAGATCCTCGGCAGGCCGCTGCCGCCCAGGACCACGGTCTATCCGCCCTTCTTCACCGACCACGGCCTCCGTCTCGACCTGGCCGACCGGGTGTTCATCAACCAGAACTGCACGTTCCTGGACTACGCGGGAATCCGGCTCGACGAGCGCGTGATGGTCGGCCCGAAGGCCACGTTCATCACGAGCGGCCACCCGGTCGACCCGGAGGAGCGGCGCCACTACCTCACCGGCGGGCCCATCCACGTACAGGAGAACGTCTGGATCGGCGCCGGCGCCACGATCCTGCCGGGCGTCACCATCGGCAGGGACGCGGTGATCGCGGCCGGCGCGGTGGTGGCCGAGGACGTCCCGGCGGCGACCTTGATGACCGGCCCGAAGGCGGCCGTACACCGCCAGTGGTGAGGGGCGTGCTCGGACGGCACGTGGGCCGGCCTCCAGGGGCTCATATGAGGGAGGAAGGCGTCGGCGCCCGTTGGTGGAGTGCGCCGATGTCATCGACCAGGCGGTTCCCGGCACCGGCCTGGCAGGTGAGGAGCGTCTCGCCGCACTGGAGGCTGAACGCGCGCGCCTGGAGCCGCTCGGCGCCGTACACGTGCAGACGCTGTACGACGGCCACGATGCGTGCATTCCGATGCTGGATATCGAGGGCAACGAGTTCTGCATCGACTGACGCTCTTCCGGACGACAGCCCCGCAGGATCTTCCAGGCCCTGGTGTTGCCTGAACGCGGCCTGTCCTCAGTCGAGCATTCCGGCGCGCAATACCGCCAAGGTGCGTTTGAGGATGCGTGAGACGTGCATCTGCGAAACGCCCAGATGCGCGCCGATCTCTGTCTGCGTCAGTTCCTGTCCGTAGCGCAGCCGCAGCACGGTGCGCTGGCGGTCGTCCAGAGCTGCCAGGAGAGGCGCGAGCGTGTGCAGGTTCTCCACGTGCTGCAGCCTGCTGTCCTGGTCGCCGAGCGTTTCGGACCAGCTCGGCGTGGTGCTTCCGGCACCGTCGGCGCCGGTGCCGAGGGGGGCGTCGAGGGAGTCGGCGGTGTAGCCGTTGGCCGCGATCAGCGCCTCTGCCACGTCCTCATCGGGCAGGCCGAGATGGAGGGCCAGCTCCGAGGTGGTGGGGGCGCGGTCGAGATGCACGGCCAGATCCTCGCGGGCGGCCTTGATGGAGGAGCGCAGTTCCTTGAGGCGCCTGGGTACGTGGACGGACCAGGTGGTGTCACGGAAGAAGCGCTTGATTTCGCCGCTGATGTAAGGGAGTGCGAAAGCGGGGAAGTCCACCTCACGGGAGAGTTCGAAGCGCTCGATGGCCTTGATGAGGCCGATGGTGCCGACCTGGAGGATGTCTTCGAACTGCCCGGCCTGGTGGATGCGGTAGCGCCTTGCCGCGAACCGCACCAGGTTCATATGGATCTCGACCAGGGTGTTGCGGACGTACTGGTGTGCGGTGGTGCCCTCCTCCAGTTCGGCGAGCCGCGCGAAGAGCAGCCGGCTGATCTCTCGGGAGTCCTTCGGCGACGGGGCCCGCTGATTCTGGTCCGGCAGCAAGTCGTCTGCCATGGCACGAGTTACGGACGGATTCCCGGTGCGAACCTTCATCAAGCATTTCCTTCGGGTGGCGAGAATACCTTCACATCGAAACCTACCTGGTCCGGAGAGGAATTCTCTGACGCCATCGGGAGTGCGGAAGAATGGGATGGAGTGATGAACGCCTGGGCGGACCGGAAAGGATCAAATAGGGAAAGTGGATGCCTGAAATTCCTGAGGCGATGGTTCCGAGGAGAGACTTACGAGGATGAGGCGGAGGGAGCCGGAGAGGGGCGTCAGGGACCGGAGAGCGGCACGGCCACGGTGATCGTCTTGCCGCCGGTGGGCAGGGCTTGGACGACGACCTGGTCGGCGACCTTGTTGATCACCCACCATCCCAGGCCGGCCAGGCCGGTGCTTCCGGGAGCCGGTGCGCGTGGACAGAGAGGAAGTATCTCCTCGCAGGTGTCGGTCACGGTGATGGTGACCTCGTCGCTGTGGAGGAGGCACACGAGGAAGCAGCCGGGGGAGTGCTCCTGGTGGTGGAGCAGGTCGGGGGAGTTCTCCGGGTGGTGGAGCACATCGCGGGAGTCCTGGGGATGGTGGAGCACATGCCCGACGAGTTCGGAGGCGACCAGCATCGCGTCCTCGAAACCGGCCCGGTGCGCCCGGAGGTAGGAGTTGTCCGGCGAGCACAGCAGAGGGTGGAGAGCGAACTCCACTTCTCTGCGCGCCTCGGCCGCCGAGGCCGGCCGGCATACGTGACCGGCCGCGTCGGCTTCGTTTCCTGTCACGGAGTATCCACCTGGCTCTCTGCCTCGCGGCGCTCAGGAAGCCGAGCGGTGTGAGGCGGATCCAGGTGGCGTGTTCCGCTGTTCCGGGATCTGAAGTGCGGGCTGCTGATCCGTCGGTGACGTCCGCAGGATGGCTTCCGCCGCGAGCAGAGCGTCCTGGACGGTCCGGGTGCCGGTGCTGACGCACAACGTGTACGTCACGTCCTCCAGACTCCGCTGCAGCTCGTAGTGGGAGTCCTGGGAGTGTTCCAGCTGCAGCTCGTAGTAACGGGCCAGCAGCGTGCGAATCGTGTCCGGGCGAGGGAGCAGCATGCGTCACCATCCGTCACATCGGTCGTGTCACAGCCCTTGTGCCCCCTAGGGCCGCTCCCATCCCGGCGGTCTGCCTCGTACGCCCGGACGGACGGGTACCGACCGGGTCCGGCCACGCGCTTCCGGAGCGTCCCGGCAGTCGGACGGGTGTGCTTCGCCGTGGACAGGGCAGCCGACGCACATGGCTGTTCTGCGCAGAGTCGCCCGGCCCTTGCTGGCCACGAAATTCATCCGCGACGGGTACACGGCGGTACGCCACCCCGTCCCCCGGGACCACTCCGGTGGTACCGGCAACGATCCGCTCGCGAGACTGGCCTCGCGGTACTCCTTCCTCCCGGACGACCCCGAGCAGCTCGCACGCCTCCAAGGTGCGGTGCAGCTCGGCGCCGGAGTCCTCCTCGCACTGGGACGCGCGCCCCGGCTGGCGTCGGCGGCCCTTGCGGTGACACTGGTGCCGTCGGCCCTGGCGGCCTACTCCGACGGAGCGGACGAGGATCCCGACGAACGTGCGGCCCGGCGGGCCGAGTTGCTCGCGAACGTGTCCCTGGCCGGAGGCCTCCTCATCGCCGCGGCCGACACGCACGGCAAGCCGTCGCTCGCCTACCGCACCCGCCACGCCGCGGACCAGGCGTCCAACGCCCTCTCCCACCGGGCCCACGCCGTCACCGACCGGCTCGGCGACGTGACGGACACGGCGGTGAACAGCGTCACGGACTCCGTCGCGGCGGCCCGCAAGCACCTTCCCTGAAACACCTGGCACCGGTGACCGGCCGGTAGCGGGAATGCGGCATGGTGCACGACGCCGCCAGGCCGAGGACGACTCGCTGATTCGGCCCGGGCCGCTGGTCCTGGGGCGGAGCCGAAACAAGGGGCCCATCGCCGTCACGGCGATGGGCCCCTCTACTTTCATGGGCTTGAGCGAGTTGCGGGGGCAGGCCACTGGCATGGATGCGGTTTGCTGGTGTGAGCGGCCTGTCAACAGGTGCTAGCCACGCCGTCCGGCAAAGGACTCCTGACAACTGCCGGCTCAGCGAGCCCCGAACCGTTGACGGTCCGGGGTTCACAGGCTGTTCGAGGCGCTCGTCCGCAGGTCGAACGCGAGGTGCTCGATGTCGGTGAAGCGCACTTCGTCCAGGGCGCCGACGCGGCGGCCGCCATCCTGGAAGTACGCCTCCTCAAGCGCTCCGGCCATCAAGCCCTGCCGCGATCATTCTGCCCTGCGCCCGAGATGCGTAGATTTCGATGGCGACGAACAGCACTCCGAGCAGCACGAGCACGACGGCGACAATCATGATGAGCCTCCTGATCCAGAATTGCCTGTTGACGAAGTCTTCGGCGGCATAACTCCCGAATTGCGTCGCTGCGTAGCAGCCGACTCCGACCGCCAGGCCAACGCCGCCGGTGGTGACACGCCGAAGGCGGCTGCTGTAGCCCCGCAGGTGGCCCCTACGAGCGCGCCGGCAGCCATGCCCGTCAAGCCGGCAAAGCCTGCTTTCGTGTTACCACCGGCGAAATCGCCTACGACTCCGGCGATGTCGAATGCTGTTCGGGCCTTGTCCACCAATCCGCCCCGACTGAGCAGTCCGGTGGGGTCGATGCGGTTGACGGGGTCGCCCTCGGCGTAGAGGTAGGGGTTCTTCTCCTGGCCGGAGGGGCCGGAGGTGGTGAAGCGGCCGATGTTGGGGTCGTAGTAGCGGGCGGCGAAGTGGTAGAGGCCGGTGGCTTCCTGGTAGCCACCGGCGAAACATGGATATGCGCGCAAAGTAGCCCCACTCGCTGCAGCATGAATATGCATCCCAGCGTGTGGGGCTCATCTCTGTAAGACCTGCATACTCGTTCGACATGGCAGATCGGCGTTTCCTGGTCCCTACGGACTGGCAACACCGCCCACGGCTACTGGTATCAGGCCCGCCCGTTCTTTCCCCTCTGGATGAAAAAATACCCCACCATGGAGATGCATGCGATGATTCCCAGAAGCGCCCATCCTCCACTATTTCCCGAAATAATCAGGAAGATCGAAAAGGCTACACCCAGAACTGCAAAAACGGCCGCGAACTGAACATAGCGCCTGACGGCGGCCCGCTGCTCCATCGTCCATCCGACATGCGGCTCCGACATGCTGAATTCCTTCCCGTTGCCGGGTGGGAGAGGGGAATTACCCTCTCCCACCCGGAATTTTACCTATCCGCTGACAGCGTTAGATGCTATTTGCCCTGCGCTCCACGAGATTGCGTAGCAACCCGCCGTAGCACCCAGGGATCCTCCTAGAGTGGGACCAGCGCTTGCGGCTACTGCCGCTCCGCACAAGGCTCCTGCCACGCCACCGGCGACCACACCTGCGACGTCGCCCCACAAAGCTTGAGTGTCTCCCTGGGCCAAGTGAACCGCTCCGGTGGCGACGTCGCCAATAGGACCGAGTGCATCCGCGACACCATCGAAGCTGATGAGTCCGGTGGGGTCGATGCGGTTGACCGGGTCGCCTTCGGCGTAGAGGTAGGGGTTCTTCTCCTGGCCGGAGGGGTCGGGGGTGGTGAAGCGGCCGATGTTGGGGTCGTAGTAGCGAGCCGCGAAGTGGTAAAGACCGGTGGGGTCCTGGTAGCCACCGGCGAAGCGGTAGGGCTGCGGCACCTGCTCGTTCGTGCCGGCGCGCTGGACGCCGCGCGGGCTGTAGGCGTAGGCGTTGACCTTCGTGCCCGCCTCGTCGGCCAGGGCCACGACGCTGCCGAGTGCGTCGGTGAGGTAGTAGTGGTTCTTGCCCCCGCGGGTCATGGAGTTCAGGGTGCCCCCGGGTTCACGGTTGAATCCGGTGTCGACTCCGGCTGTTGAGGTGGCGGAGAGGCCGAGCGGGCCGTTGTGGAAGAAGGTGTCGCCGAGCTTGATGCGCTCGGACTGGTCCGTGGAACCGTACTGGCCCGCGTAGGTCTTGCCGCCGGTGGTGATCGACGTCATCTGTGAGTGGTCGGTCCACTTGATGCCGGTGCGAGTGGTCTCCGGGGTGGAGGCGGCGGCGGTCTCGTTGCCGATCTGGTTGTAGGACCAGTTGGTGGTGGAGCCGTCCTTCGCGGTGATCTGCTGGGCGTCGTTGATGGTGTAGGTGGTGCCGCGCGGGCAGCCCTTGTCGGTGCCCTGGGAGGTGAGGTTGCCGGCGAGGTCGTAGCAGTACTGCCAGGAGGAGTTGAGCGTGCTGCCCTTGGTTTCCGCCGCGTAGGAGAAGCGGCCGGCGCTGTCGTACTCGTAGCTGGTCTTCGTGCCGGCGACCGCGTCGGTGGTGGTGCGGATCTTGCCGCCGTCCTTGCCGTCCGGGCGGGTGTAGGTGTAGGCGAGGTCGACCAGGGTGCCCTTGGGGCTGGTGGCCTTGATCCTCTCGGGGCGGCCGGACTTGTCCGGCGTGACCGTGTGGACGGTGTTGCCGGGGTAGGTGGTCGTGGTGCGGACGTCGTTCTTGTTGTACGCGTACTTGGTGATCTTGCCCGTCGGGTCCTTGAGCTCGGTGAGCTTGTTGACCTTGTTCCAGGTGTAGTCGGTCAGGCCGGCGGGGTCTTTGTAGGTGTCGACGTTGCCGGCCGGGGTGTAGGCCAGGACCGTCTGCGAGCCGTTCTGCAGGGTGCGGACCGTTTCGCGGGAGAGCGGGTCGAATTCGTAGGTGATGACGCCGGTGCCGTCGGAGCGCTGGACGAGGTTGCCGTCGCCGTCGTACTCGTAGGTGACGGTCTGGTAGTTGGAGGAGTCGACCTTCTTGACCCGGTCGCGGTGGTCGTACTCGTAGGTGATGGTGATTCCGCGGGCGTCCTTCGCGCTCACCACCCGGCCCAGGTCGTCGTAGGTGTAGGTCGTCGTGCCCAGCGGCGCCGGGGCCTTGACCGTCTTCAGGTTGCCCTGGGCGTCGTAGGTGAAGTTCGTGGCCACCGACTTGGACGCGGTCAGTTTCGTGGTGACCTTGCAGGTCTGGCCTTCGAAGCCGCCGCAGGTGGGGGTGGCGGGGTTGTAGTCGAAGGACTGGTTGCCGCCGCCGGTGCCCTGGACGGCGACGGTCTTGGTGTTGCCGGCCGTGTCGTAGGTGTAGTCGGTCTTGTCGTCTTCCGCCGTGGTCGACCGGGCGGGCAGATCCCTGCCCGCGATCGTCTGGTACCCCTCCACGGTCGCGGACGCCCCGGTGGGAAGCGTGGAGCCGGTGGGGTTGTTGCGCGAGTCCCAGCCGTACTTCGTGACGTTGGCGCCGACGCCACCGGTGCCCATGGCGTCGGCGGCCTCCTCCACGTTCCGGTTCGCGTCGTACTTCTTGGAGCGCGTCTGCTGCAGCGCGTCGGTGACCTTGGTGACCTGGCCGTCCGCGTCGTGCTCGTACTTCGTGGCGTGGGTCTCCGGGTCGGTGACCGTCGTCGTACCGGCCGCTGACGGACTCGTGGCGGAGTAGGCGTAGGTCCAGGTCGGGCCGGTGTGGCCGGAGCCGTTCAGCTCGGTGGCCCGGAGCATCGAGGTGACGCGGTTCTGGTTGTCGTAGGTGAAGACCGTCACCCGGCCTTTCGGCGTGGTGATCTTCGTCAGGCGGCGCGAGGAGTCGTAGCCGAACACCGTGGCCTTGCCCTCGGTGTCCGTCGTCTTCGCCAGGTCACCGGCCGCGTTGAGGTCGAGGACGGCGGTGCGGCCGGTGTGGTCCTTGGCCTGCCACTGGTTCGCGTACGTCTTGACCAGGTCCACCCATCGGCCCGAGCGGGTCTCGGTGAGCTTGAAGCCCTTGTGTTCCGCGCCCTCGTTGTGCTGGGTGACGGTGATGGAGCCCTTGTTCCTGTCCGTCACCTTCGTCAGCGTGCCGCTGGCGTTGTAGGTGTCCTTGGAGCCGGACTTGCGATCGGTCAGCGTGTACGTGCCGTCCGCGTTCTTCTTCAGGTCCTGGGAGTAGCCCTTCGGCGTGGTGAGCGTCCCGTTCGACTCCTTGGCGAAGCGGACCGCCGCTCCGGTGGCGTCGTACAGGACCACCTCGTCCGTGTTCGACAGGTTCAGGTAGCGCTCGTACTCCTGCCACCACCGCTGCGACACCTTGCCCCACGGTGCGTCGAGCGAGTTGTACGTCCGGGCCAGCCGCAGACCCTGCCCCACCCCCGCGACATCGAAGTCGGTGCCGGCCAGCATCAGGTTGCCGTTGGAGTGGTTGACCCGGGCCACCAGCGAGTCGGTGATCCGGAAGTCGGAGATCTGGTGCCACGGGACCGAGCCCTGACCCTCCGGGACGTACGCCGACGACTCGGCGGCCACCGAGCTGCGGGCGGCCTGTCGTGCGGGTGCGGGCGGTGCGCCCGTCTCGGCCCGGTCCTTCTCCTCCTCCAGCCAGGCCGCCTTCTCCTCGGAAGGAGCCGCCTGCGCCGCACTGGCCACCGGCTTGTTGGAGCCGACCTTCACCGGCGGAATCTCCGCCTTCGGACCGCCCGGGCCCCAGACCGAGACCGGGGCCGGAGCCGGGTCCTCACCCGGCGCGGCCAGCGCCGGCAGTGCGGAAGCGCCCAGAGCGGCGACCACCAAAGCCGCCGTCAGAGCACTTCTGCGAGATGTACGAGATGTACGAGCACGCCGAAACGGCGTGCCGGAAGCACGCGAAACCATGCGATCCCCCCGCGGGATTCGTGGACACGGTGACCGCTGCGATCACCGGAGCGGCACACGCTGCCACGATTCCTTCACGCGACACGAACAAGTTCTCGACCAGAAACGCGTAAACGAGTCAGATCAAGCCGACTTCGGTGTCCGGTTCATCCGTGAACGGGATCTCGCGAGGAATCTCTTTCCTTGTAGCAACTGTTTCGGCATCAAGGAAACGGGGCCGAAAACCGACCATGCGAACGACCGATCCTCGCTTCGAACGCGCGGGTGATCAAGGTCGGGCGAAGAAACGCATGGTGAGGAGGAGGGTCATCGAAGAGGGCGGATCTAGGGCGAGGCCCGGGTTTCGCAGAACCGACCGGACTGCCCGTTTGGTCGGCGCCTCTCGCTGCTGGGCGCACGCGATCACATGGCCTCACCGCAGCCGAGCTCGTTTTGCCGCCGCCGGCCGCCACGCCACGGCCGCCACCCCTCCCGCGTTCGCGGAAGCCCGAGCCGGCCGCCCCTTCCGCGTACGCGACAATGGAGCAATGACCACGCTCGCCCCTGCCCTTCCTCAGCTCCGTATCGGCCCGCACACCGTGCAGCCGCCCGTGGTGCTCGCGCCCATGGCCGGGATCACCAATGCTCCGTTCCGGACGCTGTGCCGGGAGTTCTCCGGAGGCAAGGGGCTGTTCGTCAGCGAGATGATCACCACGCGGGCGCTGGTGGAGCGCAACGAGAAGACCATGCAGCTCATCCATTTCGACGCGACCGAGACCCCGCGCTCGATCCAGCTGTACGGAGTGGACCCGGTCACCGTCGGCAAGGCCGTCCGCATGATCGTCGACGAGAACCTCGCCGACCACATCGACCTCAACTTCGGCTGCCCGGTCCCCAAGGTCACCCGCAAGGGCGGCGGCTCCGCGCTTCCGTACAAGCGGCCGCTGCTGCGCGCCATCCTCAAGGAGGCCGTCTCGGGCGCCGGAGACCTGCCTGTCACCATCAAGATGCGCAAGGGCATCGACGACGACCACCTCACCTTCCTGGACGCCGGCCGCATCGCCGTGGAGGAAGGCGTCACCGCCGTCGCCCTGCACGGGCGCACCACCGCTCAGCACTACGGCGGCACCGCCGACTGGGACGCCATCGCCCGGCTCAAGGAGCACGTCCCGGAGATCCCCGTACTCGGCAACGGCGACATCTGGTGCGCCGATGACGCGCTGCGGATGATGCGTGAGACCGGATGCGACGGCGTGGTCGTCGGGCGCGGATGCCTCGGGCGGCCCTGGCTCTTCGCCGATCTGGTCAACGCCATGGAGGGCAGCGCGACCCGGCACGCGCCCACCCTGCGCGAGGTCGCGGACGTCATGGTGCGGCACGCGACGCTGCTGGGGGAGTGGATCGGCGACGAGGCGCGTGGCGTGATCGACTTCCGTAAGCACGTGGCCTGGTATCTCAAGGGCTTCGCGGTCGGCTCCGAGATGCGCAAGAAGCTGGCCATCACCTCCTCGCTGGAGGAGCTGGCCGGCCAGCTGCACGAGCTGGACCTCGACCAGCCCTGGCCGGACGGCGCCGACGGGCCGCGCGGGCGGACCTCGGGCAACAACCGGGTCGTCCTGCCGGACGGCTGGCTCAAGGACCCGTACGACTGCTCGGGCGTCAGCGCCGACGCGGAGCTGGACACCTCCGGCGGCTGAGGTCGTACGCGTACGAGCGCGGCTGCGAGACTGCTGAGCCCGTACGCGTACGGACAGGTCTCAGCCCCGCACGTCCGGTCCCGCTCGTCGCTCCAGCGGGGCCGCGCCGGCGGAGTTCATCACGTTGAAGACCACGCTGCCCGCCCGGTAGCGGTCGTCCGTCCACTCGATGGCCCGGCCCGCCGCCGTGTACGTCAGGTGGCGCTGGCGCAGCAGCGGGCTGGCCCGGCGGACCCGCAGCAGCCGCGCGTCCTCGCTGCCCGCCGCGACCGCGTCGATCAGGTGCTCGCCGTAGTGCGCGACGATGTCCGCCCGCTCCGCGATGCTGTCCATGATCGAGACGCAGTCCTCCGGCAGCTCCAGGACGGCCGGCGCCACCCAGTCCGCGTACACCGTCCGCTCGACCATCACCGGCTCGCCGTCCAGGTGACGCAGGCGGAGTACGTAGAGGACGTCGGCGCCCGCCTCCGCGTCCAGGCGCTCCGCCTCCTCCTCGGTGGCCGTGCGCAGCGTGCGGGTCAGGATGCGGCTGCTGACCTCGCATCCCAGCGCCTGCGCCCACTGCGCGAAGCTGTTGAGCTGCTGGAAGCTCTGGCGGCGCTCCTGGCGCAGGACGACCCGGCGCGCTCCTTGCCGGGAGCCGATCAAGCCTTCGGACGCCAGCAGCGCCACCGCCTGGCGGACCGTGCCGCGGGAGACCTCCCAGCGGGCCGAGAGGTCGCTCTCGGACGGCAGCCGGGAGCCGAGCGGATAGGTGCCGGTGCGGATGGCGTGCCGCAGCGACTCGGCGATCTCCCGGTAGCGCGTAGCGCCCACACGTCCCCCTCGACTCTCCCTGCGCAGGATGCGCTGTGTACAGGTCCGCTCTTCGGTGACGGACCTGCCGCTCACTCTAGCGTCGTCGAGGAACGTTTCGATGCGAGGTCGTTATCTACCACAACCCCTGAATAGTGGGCTTTCCTCTTCCCGCCCTCTTGTGGCAGCAGACATGGGACGTTAACTTCCCGGACACCTGGCCCGGGCGAACTGGTGCCAGCTTGTATGAACAAGTGGCCCTCACGCTTCGCTCCTGGGAGACCTACCGTGCACAGAGCCCGACCCCGTCCCCGTATCCGCGCCAACAGCCGTGCCGTTGCCGCCCTCGCCCTCTCCACCGCCGCCCTCACCGCTCTCACCGCGTGCGGCGCCGCGCCCGAGGAGGAGGTCACGACCGGTGCGAACGGAGTGAAGTCCACCGAGGCCACCTCGGTCGCCGACTTCGGCGGGCTGGAGAAGCTGGTCGCCGCCGCCGAGAAGGAGGGCGAGCTGAACGTGATCGCGCTGCCGCCGGACTGGGCGAACTACGGCGAGATCATCAAGGCGTTCCAGGCCAAGTACAAGATCAAGATCAAGAGCGAGAACCCGGACGGCTCCAGCTCCGACGAGATAGCCGCCGTCAAGTCCCGCAAGGGCCAGAAGCGCGCGCCCGACGTCCTCGACCTCGGCATCGCCTTCGCCCGCAGCGGCGCCGCCGAGAACCTCTTCGCGCCGTACAAGGTCACCTCCTGGGACAAGATCCCCGACAGCCAGAAGGACGCCGACGGCCGCTGGTACAACGACTACGGCGGCTACGTCTCCATCGGCTGCGACGCCGCCCGCATCAAGACCTGCCCCGAGACCTTCGCCGACCTGCTGAAGCCCGAGTACAGGGGCAAGGTCGCGCTCAACGGCAACCCGACCAAGTCCGGCTCCGCGTTCGGCGGCGTGTACGCGGCGTCCCTGGCCAACAAGGGTTCGTTCGGGGACATCCAGCCCGGCATCGACTTCTTCGGCAAGCTGAAGAAGAGCGGCAACTTCATTCCCGTCGAGTCCACGCCGGCCACCGTCGAGAAGGGCGAGACGCCGATCAGCATCGACTGGGACTACCTGAACGCCGGGTACGCCGACCAGTTCAAGGGCGAGGGAGTCGACTGGAAGGTCTCCGTACCGAAGGACGGCGTCTACGCCCAGTTCTACTCGCAGGCCATCAACAAGGACGCCCCGCACCCGGCGGCCGCCCGCCTGTGGATGGAGTACCTGTACAGCGCCGAGGGCCAGAACCTCTGGCTCAAGGGATATGCCCGTCCGGTGCTGCTGCCCGCCATGACCGAGGACGGGACGGCCGACAAGACCTTCGTGGCCAAGCTTCCCGCCGTCGACGGCACGCCGGCCTTCCCCTCCTCCGAGGAGCTCGACCAGGCCAACACCACGCTCTCCGAGAACTGGGACAAGGCCGTCTCCTGATGCCCCCTTCCCACCCGACCGCCGCCCCGGGACCCGGGGCGGCCCCTGTGAAGGCCGGTGGCCGTACGCGCCGCCGCCGGCCGCCTCGCGCCTGGCTCGGCGCGCTCCCGCTGCTCGTCTTCGCCGGCCTCTGCTTCGGACTGCCCGCCGGAGCGCTGCTGTACGGGGCCATCACCCGTACCGACGCGGTCGCCGGGACCACCGAGTTCACCGGCGAACACCTCCAGCGCTCGCTCCAAGGGCCCTACCTCACCTCGCTCGCCGGCAGCGTCGAACTCTCCGCGCTCACCGCCGCCATCGCCACCGTCTTCGGCGTCCTGATCGCGCAGGCCGTCGTCACCTCCCGGCGCGGCGCGCTGCGCGGAGCCGTGCTCACCGCCTCCGGCGTGCTCGCCAACTTCGGCGGCATCCCGCTCGCCTTCGCCTTCGTCGCCACCCTCGGCATCTCCGGAGTGGTCACGCAGCTCGGCCACCTGGACGCGCTCGGCTGGAACCTCTACTCCTTCACCGGGCTCACCGTCATCTACCTCTACTTCCTCATCCCGCTCATGGTGATCGTCGTCGTCCCGGCGCTGGACGGACTGCGCCCGCAGTGGCGCGAGGCCGCCCGCAACAACGGCGCCACCGCCTGGCAGTTCTGGCGCTACGTCGGACTGCCGGTGCTGGCGCCCTCGCTGCTCGGCGGGTTCGTCCTCCTCTTCGGCAGCGCCTTCGCCGCGCACGCCACGGCAGCCGCGCTGGTCGGCGGCTCCGTCCCGCTGGTGACCCTGAAGATCGCCGACGCGCTCTCCGGAAACGTCCTGGTCGGCCAGGAGAACGTGGCCCTGGCGCTGAGCCTCGACATGATCGTGATCGCCGGACTGGTGATGGCGGTCTATCTGCCCCTCCAGCGACGGAGCTCCCGATGGCTGCACTGACGACCACCACGCTCCCCGAGGCATCCGCCCCGGTGAAGGCTCGCCGCTCGCGTCCGCGCTACTGGCGGGGAGCCGTCCTGGCCGTCGCCGGGCTGTACTTCATCACTCCGCTGCTCTCCTCGTTCGTCTTCAGCGTCCACGTGCCGAACCAGGGCCTCACCTTCGAGGCGTACAGCGGCATCCTGTCCGCCGACGGGTTCACCGAGAGCCTATTCCTCTCGCTCTCGCTCGCCGCCGCCACCATCGCGCTGGCTCTGCTGCTCGTCATCCCGGCGCTCGTCGCGGTGCGGCTCGGGCCGCCCCGGCTGCGGGCCGTCGTGGAGATCGTCTGCATGCTGCCGCTGGTGGTGCCGCCGATCGCGCTGGTCACCGGCATCGCCACCGTGCTGCGCTGGGGGCCGGACCACTTCTCGCGGACCCCGCTCTACCAGACCTTCCTGGCCGTCCAGAACGAGTCGTTCCCGGTGGTGCTGGTCCTCGCCTACACCGTGCTGGCGCTGCCGTTCGTGCACCGTTCGCTGGACGCCGGGCTGCGCGCGGTCGACGTGCCTACGCTGGTGGAGGCGGCCCGGAACTGCGGCGCGAGCCGGTTGCAGGTGATCGTGAGCGTCATCCTGCCGAACCTGCGCTCGTCGCTCGCCGGGGCCTCGTTCCTGACCCTGGCGCTGGTGCTCGGTGAGTACACGGTCGCCTCGCTGCTGGGCTTCCGGCCCTTCGCGGTGTGGATCGTCACCGTCTCCGGCGCCGAGGCCCGGATGTCGGTCGCCGTCTCACTGCTTTCTCTGCTCATCACCTGGGCCCTGCTGCTCGTCCTCTCGCGCGCCGGAACCGGTTCGTCCGCCTCCGCCACCGCGATCCCGGCCGGTCCGGTCACGGTGACCCCGGCCGCCGATGCCACCAGCGGAACCGGGCCCACCGCCTCCGCCCTGACCTCCGAAGCCGCCGTCACCGTCCCGGCCGTCGTCCCCACCTCCGTACCCGGCAAGGAGTAGCCACCCATGTCAGCCCTGCCCACCGCCGCCCCCCGTCCCGAGCCGGCCGAAGCCGTCGCGCGGGAAGGCCGGGCCGCCACCGGAGCCCGGGTGGAGTTCCGCTCCCTGCGCCGGGCGTTCGGCGCCACCGTGGCTCTCGACGGCCTCGACCTCACCGCCGAACCCGGCGAGCTCCTCGCGCTCCTCGGCCCCTCCGGCTGCGGCAAGACCACCGCGCTGCGGGTCCTCGCCGGATTCGAGCAGCCCGACTCCGGCGAGGTCCTCGTCGACGGCGAGGACATCACCCCGGTCCCCGCCAACCGGCGCGACGCCGGCATGGTCTTCCAGTCCTACAGCCTCTTCCCGCACCTCAACGCCCGCGACAACGTCGCCTTCGGCCCTCGGATGAAGGGCGTGGCCATCTCCGACCGGCACGCCTCCGCCAACGAGCTGCTCGAACTCGTCGGACTGCCCGCCCACGGCGACCGCTACCCGCACCAGATGTCCGGCGGCCAGCAGCAGCGCGTCGCCCTGGCCCGTGCGCTCGCTCTGCGGCCCCGCGTCCTCCTCCTGGACGAGCCGCTCTCGGCGCTCGATGCCAAGGTCCGGCTCACGCTGCGCGAGGAGATCCGCCGCCTCCAGCTGGCGCTCGGGATCACCACCATCTTCGTCACCCACGACCAGGAGGAGGCCCTCTCCATGGCCGACCGGGTCGCCGTCCTCAACGCCGGCCGCCTGGAGCAGTGCGCGCCTCCGGCCGAGCTGTACGAGCGACCGGCCACGCCGTTCGTCGCCGAGTTCGTCGGCACCATGAACCGGGTGCCGGGCCGGCTGACCGGTGACGGTTCGGTGGAGGTCGCCGCTGCAGTGCTCCCGGTCGACGGTGACGTTCCCGCGGGCCGAGGACGGGTCGACGTCCTCATCCGGCCCGAGAACATCGGCGTCAGCGCCGACGCGGACGGTACGGCCACGGTCGTCTCGGCCGCCTTCCTGGGCTCGGTCACCCGGGTCCTGCTCGACCTCCCGGACGGCGTCGCGGTCAAGGCCGACCTGCCGTCACGGGACGCCACGGAGCTGGCTCCCGGTGTACGAGCCCGGGTCGTCCCGGTCCGTCGGCCCGTGCTGGTCGTGCCCGTACGGGAGACGACGGCACCCGATGCCGCGCACGCCGCCGACCGGACGGACGCGTGAGCGCCCTGGCCGCCGTCCTCTTCGACATGGACGGCACGCTCGTCGACACCGAGGTCCTCTGGTGGGAGACGGCCCGCGAGGTCGCGGCCGGGCTCGGCCACCGGCTGACCGACGCCGACGCGCCGGAGGTCGTCGGCCGGGCCGTCGCCGACACCGCCGCTCATCTGATCGGCGTGACGGGAGGCGGCTCGCCAACCCTTCCCGACCGGACCGCCGACGACCGGACCGCCGACGACCGGACCGCCGATGACCGGACCGCCGATGACCGGACCGCCGCGCTGGCCCGTACCGCCGCCGAGCTGACCGAATCCTTCTTCCGCAAGGTCGACGCCGGCGCCCCACTGCGCCCCGGAGCCGCCGCGCTGCTGGCCTCACTCGAAGGCGCCGAAGTGCCGTTCGCGCTGGTCAGCGCCTCGCCGCGGAGTGTTGTGGACGCGGTGGTGGCCGGGTCGCTGGCCGGAGTGGACTTCGCCTTCACGCTGTCCGCCGACGACACCGTACGGACCAAGCCGCATCCCGATCCGTACCGCACGGCGGCCGAGCGCTTCGCCGCCGATCCCGCCGCCTGTGTGGCCGTGGAGGACTCGCCTGACGGCACCGCCTCCGCCGATGCCGCCGGGTGCGCGGTGCTGGTGGTCCCGTCGCTGCTCCCGGTGGCCCCGGGGCGGGCGCGGACGTTCGCCCGTAGCCTGGAAGAGGTGGACCTCGGGGTGCTCAGCGACTGCCTGAGGCGTCCTTGAGGCGTCCGAATCCTGAAATTCAGGGTCCGAAACCAGCGTGATTCACGCCACCCTTGATCGGAGGTGTGCTCAGATGAGCGATATGGCGGTGGCTGCACTTCTGGAAGACCTGGCACTCAGTGCCACGTGACGGTCTTCGAGAGGTGTACTCAGGTGTGGAGTAGTCCGCTCATGTGAGGGCGGAGGGTCAAGAAACGGCCATGCTGCCTTCAAGAGCTGAATGGAGAGCCGCAGCCCGCCCACCGGAGAGGTTCTTTCGATCTGCTGGCGGACGGGTGGTTGCGGCCGCATGACGACCAAGTGGACGTACCCATACACCTTCGATCTGGGTATGTTCCTGGCCGTCAGGGCAGCCACCGCGTCCTCGAGGAGTCGAGACCAGTGTCGGAAAACAAAGGTCCCCAGAAGTTCGTCTACGACTTCACCGAGGGCAACAAGGATCTGAAGGATCTTCTGGGCGGCAAGGGTGCCAACCTCGCCGAGATGACCAACCTCGGGTTGCCCGTCCCTCCGGGCTTCACGATCACCACCGAGGCGTGCAAGGTCTACCTGGAGAGCGGGCAGGCACCGAAGGCGCTGCGCGACGAGGTGAGTGCGCACCTCACCGCGCTGGAGGAGCGGATGGCCAAGAAGCTCGGCCAGGCCGACGACCCGCTGCTGGTCTCCGTCCGCTCGGGTGCCAAGTTCTCCATGCCCGGCATGATGGACACGGTCCTCAACATCGGCCTCTCCGACGCCTCGGTGGTCGGCCTCGCCACCCAGTCCGGTGACGAGCGCTTCGCCTGGGACTCCTACCGGCGCCTCATCCAGATGTTCGGCAAGACCGTGCTCGGCGTCGACGGCGACCTCTTCGAGGAGG
Organism: Streptomyces sp. NPDC006174; assembly: GCF_040614075.1. Classification (NCBI taxonomy): domain Bacteria; kingdom Bacillati; phylum Actinomycetota; class Actinomycetes; order Kitasatosporales; family Streptomycetaceae; genus Streptomyces; species Streptomyces sp. NPDC006174. The sequence goes on from NZ_JBEXTJ010000005.1 coordinate 245,249, forward strand.
CCCTGGAGGACGCCAAGACGGCCAAGAAGGTCACGGTCGACACCGACCTGGCCGCGGCCGACCTGAAGAAGCTGGTCAAGCAGTTCAAGAAGATCGTCCAGGACCGGGCCGGACGCGAGTTCCCGCAGGACGCGCGGGAGCAGATGGACCTGGCCATAAACGCGGTCTTCGACTCGTGGAACACCGACCGCGCCAAGCTCTACCGCCGCCAGGAGCGCATCCCCGGCGACCTCGGCACAGCGGTCAACGTCTGTTCGATGGTCTTCGGCAACCTCGGTCCCGACTCCGGTACGGGCGTGGCCTTCACCCGCGACCCGGCCAGCGGCCACCAGGGCGTCTACGGCGACTACCTCCAGAACGCGCAGGGCGAGGACGTCGTCGCCGGTATCCGCAACACGGTGCCGCTCGCCGATCTGGAGTCGATCGACAAGAAGTCGTACGACCAGCTCATGGGCATCATGGAGACGCTGGAGAACCACTACAAGGATCTCTGCGACATCGAGTTCACCATCGAGCGCGGCCAGCTCTGGATGCTCCAGACCCGGGTCGGCAAGCGCACCGCCGGTGCCGCCTTCCGGATCGCCACCCAGCTCGTGGACCAGGGCCTGATCGACGAGGCCGAGGCGCTCCAGCGCGTCAACGGCGCCCAGCTCGCGCAGCTGATGTTCCCGCGCTTCGACGACGAGGCGAAGACCGAGCTGCTCGGCCGGGGCATCGCCGCCTCGCCGGGTGCCGCCGTCGGCAAGGCCGTCTTCGACTCGTACACCGCGATCAAGTGGTCCCGCTCCGGCGAGAAGGTCATCCTGATCCGCCGCGAGACCAACCCCGACGACCTCGAAGGCATGATCGCCGCCGAGGGCATCCTGACCTCGCGCGGCGGCAAGACCTCGCACGCGGCGGTCGTGGCGCGCGGCATGGGCAAGACCTGTGTCTGCGGCGCCGAGGACCTGGAGGTCGACACCAAGCGCCGCCGGATGACGGTCGGCGGCAAGGTGATCGAGGAGGGCGACCTCGTCTCGATCGACGGCTCCACCGGCAAGGTCTACCTCGGCGAAGTACCGGTCGTACCGTCGCCGGTCGTCGAGTACTTCGAGGGCCGGATGCACGCGGGCGCCGACGACGCCGACGAGCTGGTCGCCGCCGTGCACCGGATCATGGCGTACGCGGACCGGGTGCGCCGGCTGCGGGTGCGGGCCAACGCGGACAACGCCGAGGACGCGCTGCGCGCCCGTCGCTTCGGCGCGCAGGGCATCGGGCTGTGCCGCACCGAGCACATGTTCCTCGGTGAGCGCCGCGAGATGGTCGAGAAGCTGATCCTGGCGGACACCGACGACGAGCGCGAGAGTGCCCTCGCCGCGCTCCTGCCGCTGCAGAAGGCCGACTTCATCGAGCTGTTCGAGTCGATGGACGGCCTGCCCGTCACCGTACGGCTGCTCGACCCGCCGCTGCACGAGTTCCTGCCGGACATCACCGAGCTGTCGGTGCGTGTGGCGCTCGCGGAGTCCCGAAAGGACGCCAACGAGAACGACCTGCGCCTCCTCCAGGCGGTCCACAAGCTGCACGAGCAGAACCCGATGCTGGGTCTGCGCGGCGTGCGCTTGGGCCTGGTCATCCCCGGTCTCTTCGCCATGCAGGTACGGGCCATCGCCGAGGCGGCCGCCCAGCGCAAGAACGCCAAGGGCGACCCGCGCCCCGAGATCATGATTCCGCTCGTCGGTACGGTCCAGGAGCTGGAGATCGTCCGCGAGGAGGCCGACCGGGTCATCGCGGAGGTCCAGGCGGCCACCGGCACCGACCTCAAGCTGACCATCGGCACCATGATCGAGCTGCCGCGCGCGGCGCTGACGGCGGGCCAGATCGCCGAGGCCGCGCAGTTCTTCTCGTTCGGCACCAACGACCTGACCCAGACCGTGTGGGGCTTCTCCCGTGACGACGTGGAGGCCTCGTTCTTCACCGCGTACCTGGAGAAGGGCATCTTCGGGGTCTCGCCGTTCGAGACGATCGACAAGGACGGCGTGGGCGCGCTGGTGCGCAGCGCCGTGGAGGCCGGCCGGGCCACTCGGCCGGACCTGAAGCTCGGCGTCTGCGGTGAGCACGGCGGTGACCCGGAGTCGGTGCACTTCTTCCACGAGGTGGGCCTGGACTACGTCTCCTGCTCGCCGTTCCGGATCCCGGTGGCGCGTCTGGAGGCGGGCCGGGCGGCGGCGCAGTCGCGCGGGAGCGACAGCCGCTGATGCGGTACGAGTGACCAACTCCGGGGATTTATAAGGGAATTGGGCCGGGTCCCTCACCGGCCCGTGATCCCGGCCGGATCCCCGGAACACCGAGAAGCGGCGGCACCCTGTGCGGGGGTGCCGCCGCTTCGCCTTGCCCGCGGAATATGTGGTGGGCGTCGCCAGAAGACCGCCCGTAGCGGAATACGCGCTACCGATGTGTCGTAGCACACATTGCTTCGTTTAATGCGCAAAGAAAATGCGATGGCCGCCCGGTGGAGCGGAGTGGGACCGGGGTGCGGTCCATGGATCCCCACCCATGGACCGCACCCGGCTTACCCCCGTCGGGTACGGAGCCGCACCGTCGCCCGCCGCCGCCGAACACACAAAGCCCCCCACGGCCTTCACGTGCTCATCCGGCGGGCACCGGATGCGTACCCGACGTCGTACAGCTTTTCGGGTGAAGCGGAACGGGGCGAGACGTTTCACTTCTGGCCGAAACCCCGTGGTGACCTCCTGTGACGGTCCGCATACCCTTCGGTGGGGGCAATTGCGGATGCAACAGGTGGGGGCGGTAGTGCTGCGGATCCATGTGTCCAGGCTGGACCTTTCGCGGGTGCGGATGGCCACGAGACCGGACGCGTTGTGGGAAACGATTCTCAGTTTTCACCGGCTGAGGGACCGGCGGGCTTCGACGGTGTTCGGGAAATGGCGGAGCGAAACACGGGCGCGGTTGAATGGTGAAGCGCAACTGCTGTCGGCGGTCGTCCCGCCCCGCGGCTATTTCCCGGATTTCCTGACGCCCTCGCAGGAAGGCGCCGAGCCTTTCGGGCTCGACGTGGGAATGGAGGCATTGCGCGACACGCCCGCCGACCGCATCCGCCGCGAGCTGGACCTGATGGCCGCCGGCCGGCGGCGACAGCGCGGCGGCCGGGGACCCGAGGGCCCGGACGCCGGCGCCGGCCGGGTCACCGCCGCGCTGCCGGCCGCGCTCTCCGAGGGCCGCGCCGAGCCGCTGGCCCGGCTCATCGGCGCCCTGCGCAGCTACCACGACGCCGCCGTCGAGCCGTACTGGCCGCACATCCGGGCGAGCATCGAGGCCGACCGGGCCGTGCGGGGCCGCGCGCTCCTGGACGGCGGTGCCGACGGGCTGCTGACCACGCTGCCGCCGATGATCCGGTGGCGGGCGCCGGTGCTGGAGGCGGACTACCCGGTCGACCGCGACCTGTATCTCGACGGGCGCGGGCTGCTGCTCCAGCCCTCGTTCTTCTGCCGCGGCACGCCGGTCGTCTACCGCGACCCGTCGCTCCCGCCCGTCCTCGTCTACCCGGTCACCCACACCGGCGCTCCGGAGTTCGCCGAGCCCGGACCGTGGCTCGGCCGCCTCGTCGGCCACACCCGCTCCGCCGTCCTGCAGTCCATAGGCAACGGCTGCACGACCAGCGAACTGGCCCGCCGCGCCGGAGTCTCGCTCGCCTCCGCCAGCCAGCACGCCTCCGTCCTGCGCGAGGCGGGCCTGGTCCTCACCCTGCGCCACGGCAGCTCGGTGCTCCACACGCTGACGCCGCTGGGCGGCTCGCTGCTCCGGGGCGGGGCGCCGCTGGCGCTGTCCTGACCGTGGACAAGGCGGCTCTCCGGAACCCGTGAAAGTTCGTTCGCCGTACGCCGATGAGTTCCGGGCGGCGCCTGCGTCTACCTCTTCGAAAGCGCCGGACGGGCCACCGCGGCGCATGACGGGACTGAGAAAGAGGCAACGACCATGGCTCGGATGATCTTCGTGAACCTGCCGGTGAAGGACGTGGAGACCACGAAGGGTTTCTTCGGGAAGCTCGGCTTCTCGACCAACCCCGCCTTCAGCGACGAGAAGACCGCGTGTCTGGTGATCAGCGACACGATCTTCGCCATGCTGATGACCGAGGAGCGCTTCAGGGACTTCACCAAGAAGGATGTGGCCGACGCCGCGAGGACGACCGAGGTCATCCTCGCCCTGAGCGCGGACAGCCGCGAGGAGGTCGACCGGCTCGCCGACGCCGCGCTGGCGTCCGGCGGTTCGCCGGCGGGCGAGACGCAGGAGCTGGGCTTCATGTACGGCCGCTCGTTCCAGGACCCCGACGGCCACATCTGGGAGGTCATCTGGATGGACGAGGCCGCCGCCCAGGGCGGGGCCTGAGCCACCGGCCGGGCCTGAGAGCCACCGGGTGTGCGCCGGAGCCACGGGGGAGCTCCGGCGCACACCGCCGCGTCAGCTGCGGAACGGGCCCGTCACCTCGTACGTGATGCCGCCGGACGAGCTGCCGCTGGTGCCGCGCTGCGAGGAGAAGTACAGCCGCCTGCCGTCCGGCGAGAACGCCGGGCCGGTGATCTCCGAGGAGGACTGGCCGGTGATCCGCAGGAACGGCGCCACCGTGTCGTTCGGCGTGATCAGGCAGATCTCCATGTTTCCGCCGTCCTCCGCCACGTACAGATCGCCGGAGCCGGCGCGGGTGACGTTGTCGACACCGGTGAGCGGGGCCGCGCCGCCCGTCACCAGCGAGTCGTCGTACGTCAGCGAGATCGACGAGGTGTTCGCGTCGTACGCCCACACCCGGTTGTCGCCCTTGGTGGTGAACCAGCAGGTGCCCGCCGCGTAGAAGCAGCCCTCGCCGCCGTTGAAGACCTTGGCGCCGGAGACCTGGTGGCGGGTCTGGGTCGAGGAGGCCGCCGGGTCCGGAACGTCGGCCCAGGTCACCGGCCCGAAGGTGCCCGTACCCGCCACCAGCACCTGGAGCGTGCCGCTCGAGAGGTTGCCCCAGGTGGCGGGCCGGAAGCGGTAGAAGCGGCCGTCGCTCTCGTCCTCGGTGAGGTAGATGTACCCGTGGTCGGGGTCGGCGGCCGCCGCCTCGTGCTTGAACCGGCCGAGCGCGGGCCGCCGCACGGCCGCGTTCACGCCCCACGGGTCGGTCTCGTAGACGTAGCCACGGGTGACCTCCTCGCAGGAGAGCCAGGTCTTCCACGGGGTCGCGCCGCCCGCGCAGTTGATGTTCGTCCCCGACAGGATCCGGTACGCGGACGTCACCGTTCCCGAGGAGTTGAACCGCACCGCGCTGGCCCCGCCACCGCTGCCGGACGACACCTCGGCGTTGGACACGTAGATCCAGCCCGATCCGTCGGCGTAGGTCGCACCGCCGTCGGGCGCGCTGTGCCACCGGTAGGAGGTGTTCGCCACGGTCTGGCCCGACCGGGCGATGATGCGGCTGGTGAAGCCGCTCGGCAGCTGGATGCCGTTGCCGTTGGCCGCCTGCAGCGCGCCGTACGGGCCGGGGGCCGGCTGGGCGGGTGCGGCGGAGGCGGCACCGCGCCACAGGGTGCCGCCGAAGGCCGCCGCCGAGCTGCCGACCACCGCCGTACGCAAGAAGGTCCGACGTTCCACGATTCACTCCACGGATGAGTGAGGGCCCGCCGCTCCGGACGGACCGGCGGGTCGCGCGTCAGGACTGTAGGAGTACGTAGTTGACGCACCGTCAACACAGGGTGAACGGCAGAGGGCCGGAGCCGGGCCGGGCGGTCACTCCAGCCGCACCGCGTACACCGGCACCGAGACCTCCTCGTCGTCCAGGCACCGGCCGGTCTCCAGGTCGAAGCGCTGCTTCAGCAGCGGCGAGGCCACGAACGGCCGCCCGCCCGCCGAGCCGAGCAGCCCGCGCGAGAGGACGTACGCGCCGGAGAACGGGTCCCGGTTGGAGATCGCCCGTACCACTCCCGACCGGTCCAGGAACAGCGCCGCCTGCTCGCCGTCCGGCAGCAGCACCGCGACACCGCGGCCCGGGCTCAGCAGCTCCAGGTCGCAGACGGTGAGCCAGCCGTCGGCGTGCGCGACCCGGACGACGGTCGCCGTGGTGCTCGGCGTGGTGGTGGTCATCAGGACGGGGTCCCTTCGAGGGTGCGGACGGCGAGGACGGGACCCGCGAGCAGCTCCAGATCGGGTTTGATCTGGTCCCGCTCCGGGACGAACTTCACCGAGGGGTCGGGTGCGTCGGGCGCGTTGACGAAGCTCACGAACCGCCGCAGCCGCTCCGGGTCGTCGATGGTCGCGGCCCACTCGTCGCGGTAGCCGGCCACGTGGTCGGCCATCAGCCTCTCCAACTCCTCGCAGAGCCCCAGCGAGTCGTGGACGACGACATCCCGTACGTGCTCCAGGCCGCCGTCGATCCGCTCCAGCCAGGCCGAGGTGCGCTCCAGACGGTCCGCCGTACGGATGTAGAACATCAGGAACCGGTCGATGAGGCGCACCAGTTCGGCGTCCGAGAGGTCCTGCGCCAGCAGATCGGCGTGGCGCGGCGTGGCTCCGCCGTTGCCGCCGACGTAGAGGTTCCAGCCGCCGGCCGTGGCGATGATCCCGAAGTCCTTGCCGCGCGCCTCCGCGCACTCGCGGGCGCAGCCGGAGACCGCCGACTTCAGCTTGTGCGGCGAGCGCAGGCCCCGGTAGCGCAGCTCCAGGTCGATCGCCATCCGCACCGAGTCCTGGACGCCGTAGCGGCACCAGGTCTGCCCGACACAGGACTTGACCGTGCGCAGCGACTTTCCGTACGCGTGCCCGGACTCGAAGCCCGCGTCGACCAAACGGGTCCAGATGAGCGGCAGTTGCTCGACCCGGGCGCCGAAGAGGTCGATGCGCTGGCCGCCGGTGATCTTCGTGTAGAGGCCGAAGTCGCGGGCGACCTCGCCGATCACAATGAGTTTCTCCGGAGTGATCTCGCCGCCGGGGATGCGCGGGACGACCGAATAGGAGCCGTTGCGCTGGAGGTTGGCGAGGAAGTGGTCGTTGGTGTCCTGGATCGCCGCCTGCTCTCCGTCCAGGACGTAACCGCTGGCGCCGACGGTCGGCGCGAGCGAGGCGATGACCGAGCCGACCGTCGGCTTGCAGACCTCGCAGCCTTCGCCGCCGCGCGCCTCCTCGCGGCCGTGCGAGTCGAGGAGCGCGGTGAACGAGGTGATCTCCAGCGTGCGGACGATCTCGTACAACTCGCTGCGGCTGTACGCGAAGCAGCCGCACAGCCCGGTGTCCTGGCTCTGCGGCAGCAGTTGTCCGATCACCTTGACGCAGCTGCCGCAGCCGGTCCCGGCCCGGGTGCACTTCTTCACCTCGGGCAGCGTGGTGTGCTCGCAGATCGCGCCCTTGGTCACGTTGTGGCAGGAGCAGATGACGGCGTCGTCCGGCAGCGCGGACGGGCCGAGCGTCACCGGCCCGCCCGCTCCGGCCGGCAGCACCAGCTGCTCCGGCGCGACCGGCAGGACGGTCCCGGTCATCGGCCGCAGAGTGCCGTAGTCGGCGGCGTCCCCGACCAGCACTCCGCCCAATAGCGTGCCGTCCGCGCCGATGACCAGCTTCTTGTAGACGCCGGAGCGGGAGTCGGCGTACACCACGTCCAGCGAGCCCTCCGCGCTCCCGTGCGCGTCGCCGAACGAGGCCACGTCCACGCCGAGCAGCTTCAGCTTGGTCGACATGTCGGCACCGGTGAACCCGGCCTGTCCGCCGCCGAGCACCTCGGCCACGGTCTCCGCCATCTCGTAGCCCGGCGCCACCAGACCGTAGACCCGGCCGTCCGACGCGAGCGCGCACTCGCCGATCGCGAACACGGCCGGATCGGACGTACGGCACTCCTCGTCCACCACGATCCCGCCACGCTCGCCGACCGCGAGCCCGCAGTCGCGCGCCAGCTGGTCACGCGGCCGCACACCGGCGGAGAACACCACCAGATCCGTGGCCAGCGAGGACCCGTCCGAGAGCGCCATCCCGGTCACGGCTCCGTCCGCGCCCACGGTGACCGCCTGCGTACCGACGCCGGTGTGGACGGTCAGCCCCATGTTCTCGATCGTCCGCAGCAGCGCCGCGCCGCCGCCCTCGTCCACCTGGACCGGCATCAGCCGCGGCGCGAACTCCACCACATGGGTACGCAGCCCGAGCCCCTTGAGCGCACCGGCCGCCTCCAGACCGAGCAGCCCGCCGCCGACCACCGCACCGGTCCCGGCGCCTTTCGCGTACTCCTCGATCGCGAGCAGATCCTCGATCGTCCGGTACACGAAACAGCCCCGCGCGTCCTTCCCCGGCACCGGCGGGACGAAGGGATACGAGCCCGTCGCCAGCACCAGCGTGTCGTACGCGAACACCGCACCGGAGCGCGCGGTCACCGTCCCGGCCGTACGGTCGACGCTCGCGGCCGGGTCGCCGACGTACAGCTCGAAGCCGTGCTTCGCCATGAACTCCGGCTCCACGAGCGAGAGTTCCCCGGGAGAGCGGCCGGCGAAGTACGAGGTGAGCCGGACCCGGTCGTAGGCGGGCCGGGGCTCCTCGCAGAGCACGACGACCCGGGCCCGCCCGGCGGCCGGCGTCAGCCCGCGCGCGGCCAGCGACTCCAGGAACCGCTGGCCGACCATGCCGTGCCCGACGAGGACGACGGTCGGGGTGTTCGGGATGGTGGTGTCCGGCATCTCAGTGGCCTCCGTCGTCGGTGAGCAGGTGGAGCAGGGACATGGCGGGCGGCAGCGGTTCGTCGTCCTGCCAGGTACGGGCGAGTCCGGCGACCGCGCCGAGGTCGCCCAGCAGCACTCCGCCGGCGAGCCGCCCGTCCCGGACGACGACCGAGCGGTACGCGCCCCGGGTGCCGTCGGCCAGCCGGACGACGTCATCGCCGGGCAGCGGACGGGCCTCACCGAAGGCGGCGAGGTCGAGACCGTCGAGGGAGCCGGAGCTTTCGGGGCCCACCGGGCCTCCGGTTCTCCCCGAGCGCAGCGACAGCCGGGTCAGGGCCCGGGTGCCTTCGTAGCGGGCGGGCCGTCCGGCCAGCACCTCGGCCAGCACGTCGGCCTGTTCCAGCGCGGGTCCGGCCAGCCCGTAGAGCGTGGCGCGGTGCTCGGCGCAGTCGCCGAGAGCGTGGATGTACGGGTCCGAGGTGCGCAGTTCGTCGTCGACCACGATCCCCTTGCGGACCTCCAGACCGGCGGCCAGGGCGAGGCCGGTCCGTGGCCGCACTCCGCAGGCCAGCACGGTGAGGTCGGCTGCGAGCTCGTAGCCGTCGGCGAGCTGGACGGCCCGTACGGCTGTCGGCTCGGTGGCGCAGCGCAGCCCTCGCACCCGGCACTCGGTGTGCACCTCCACGCCGAGCGCTTCGAGGTGGCCGCGCAGCAAGGCGGCCGCCTCCGGGTCGAGCTGGCGCTCCATGAGGTGCTCGCCCTGCTGCGCCAGCACCACCTGCGCGCCGCACTCCACGAGCGCCCGGGCGGCCGACACTCCGAGGAGCCCGCCGCCGATGACGACCGCGCGCACTCCGGGACGTACGGCAGCGCGCAGCGCCAAGGCGTCGTCGAGGGTCCGGAAGGGATGCACGCCGTCCGGCAGAGTGGCGCCGAGCCCGCGCAGCGGCGGGAGCACCGGGTTGGAGCCGGTGGCCAGGACCAGGCGCCCGTAGCGCAGGACGCTGCCGTCGTCGCAGTGGACCAGCCGGTCGGCCCGGTCGATCCGGACCGCCCGCACTCCGCGCCGTACCTCGGTGGCCGGCAGCGCGATGACGTCCGGCTCGTACCGTCCGGCCAGCACATCGGCCAGCAGCACCCGGTTGTACGGGGCGTGCCGCTCCTCGCCGACGACGGTGACGCCGGGGACCCGCGCGGCGAGCCGGGCGCCGGCCATTCCGGCGCCGATCACCACGACGGGCGCGGCACTCTCCGTCTTCTTCCTCATGGGCAGGAGCATGCGCGGCGGGTGTTACCCAGCCGCATCCCGCCGGTTTCCCGGGCGGAACCGTGCGCTCAGCGCCGGCAGGCGGCCCCTGTGAGTTCCGGCGCCGAGGGCCCCTTTAGTGTCAAGTCCATGCCCGACATCACCCTCACCACCCTGATCCTCCTCTGCCTGGCCGCGGCCGCCGCGGGCTGGATCGACGCGGTGGTGGGCGGCGGCGGGCTGCTCCTCCTGCCGGCGCTGCTGCTCGGCCTGCCGAACGTCCCGGCCGCCCATGTCCTCGGCACCAACAAGGCCGTCGCGATCGTCGGCACCTCGGGCGCCGCGATCACGTACGTCCGCAGAGCACCGGTGCAGGTGGGGCTGGCGGTACGGGTGGGGCTGATGGCGCTCGCCGGGTCGATGGCCGGCGCGTTCTTCGCCGCCGGGATCAGCAGCGAGGTGCTGCGCCCGGTGATCATGGTGGCGCTGCTCGGGGTCGCCGCCTTCGTCCTGCTGCGTCCGTCGTTCGGCACGGCGGCGGCGGGCGACACCGACGCGCGGCCGGTCACCCGGTCCCGGATCGTCACCGCGATCGTGCTGGTCGGCGGCGGGATCGGCTTTTACGACGGCCTCTTCGGCCCGGGCACCGGCACCTTCCTGGTGCTCGCGCTCACCGCCGTACTCCACCTGGACCTGGTGACGGCCTCCGCCACCGCCAAGATCGTCAATGTGTGCACGAACGCGGGAGCGCTGGCGATGTTCGCGTACCAGGGCACGGTCCTGTGGCAGCTGGCCGCGCTGATGGCCCTCTTCAACCTGGCGGGCGCGATGGCCGGGGCGCGGATGGCGCTGAGCCGGGGGAGCGGTTTCGTCCGGGCGGTGCTGCTGACGGTGGTGTTGTCGCTGGTGGCGAAGCTGGGCTACGACCAGTGGACGGTGTAGGGACGTGTACGGCTATGTGTCGCGTTCACCGCACGTCTACGTGGACCGGGCTCACCGCACGTCGGTGAGATGGGCGTAGGCCACCACATTGCCCTGGTAGCCGGTCTCCTTGGAGAAGCCGCCGCCGCAGGTGATCAGCCGCAGCGAGGCGTGCGGGGAGTCGCCGTAGACGCGCTGGTCGGGAAAGTCCTTGTTGTCGTACACCTCGATGGCGTCGATCGAGAAGACCGCGGTGCGTCCGTCCTCGCGGACGACCTCGACGCGGGTGCCTTTGGTGAGGGCGCCGAGGGCGTAGAAGACGGAGGGCCCGGCGGCGTTGTCGACATGCCCGGCGACGATGGCGGTGCCCTGCGCGCCGGGCGGGACGCCGTCGGCGTACCAGCCCGCGAGGTTGCGGTCCTCGTCCGGCGGCACGTCCAGGCTGCCGTCGGCGCCGAGCCCGAGCCGCATCATGGGCGCGTCGACGTCGATGCTCGGGATGCGGATGCGGACCGGGTCGGAGGGGCGCAGCGGCTCGGCGACCGGGGAGCCGGGCTGGAGCTGGGGCCCGGCGGCGAAGGCCTGGGCGCTGGAGGGCTGCGGCGGGATCAGCTGGTCGCCGGAGCCGTTCTGGACGAGCCAGATACCGCACAGCACGGCGATGCCCACCAGCCAGCCGCGGGCTTTCTGCGCGCTCTGGGACACGTTCGCCGTCCTCGTCAGCCGTTGTTCCGGTGGGTCTCGGGAGCCTGGCGGGTCTCGGGTCGGAGGTGGTGGACCGGGGCGGGCCGGACGCGCTCGGGGACGCGTCCGGCCGGTCGGTGCGGGGGAGCGGTGCGGCTCTCCCACGTGTGGTGGGCCTGGGGCCGGGCGCTGGGGCCCCGGGGCCTTGCGGCCCTCGCCTCAGCTGCCGTCGGTGGGCTCGGTCCGGCGGCGCAGCAGCCACAGACCGCCGACGGCCGCCATGCCGACCACGCCGACGCCGAGGGCGACCTGCGTGGAGTTCGGCTCGACGCTGCCGCCGACCCCGGTCCGTACATGGCCGGACGGGCGGTCGTGGTCGGGCCTGTCGTGCTTGCCGCCGCCGATCACCTTGAGGTCGCCGACGGCGTCCTTGCCGTTGTCGCAGGAGACGACGATCTCGTAGACGCCGGGCCGGGTGTCGTGCGGCACGGTGAACTGGCCGACGAGCACCTCCTTGTGCGTCCCGTGGCGGACCTCGAAGTCCCCGGCGTCCAGCGAGTTGGCGTCACCGATGCCGGAGCCCTTGGGGCCGCAGGCGGTGGTGTTCACGGTGACCTTGGCGCCGGTCGGAGCGGTGGCGGGGGTGATCTCCAGCCGGCCGAAGTCGTCGCCTGCGTACGCGGACGGGGCGGCGGTGAGACCGAGCGCTATGACGGTGGCCGCGGCGGTGGCGGTGCCGGTCATGAGGCGGGCAGGACTGCGCATGGGGATTCCTCCGGGCAGACGGCGCGAGCGGTTGTGTCCTGTCCCCGACCTAACGGGCGCTCCGCAGCGCATGCCTTCTGACGCCAGGTCAGCTTTCACCCGTACGGACCGGCGCGGCACTCTTGCCGCCGGGAATCCTCGCAGGTCACGGCGGTGCGACTGGGCCGTTCGGTCCGTACTGCCGGACCGGGTGCCGATCGAGTGAGAGGCGAACGCGCAATGTGACCCACATCACACACATGGGCTGCCGGGTCGCGGGCACACGCAAGACACCCCCTCCACGGGACGGATCCCCGCCCCCCACGGCATCCGCCCCCACCGGCCTCCCCCCCCCGGCCGATGGGGGCGGTGTCGGATCCGGCGGGACAGGTATCACTCGGCTGTCACTCGCCGAGCGTCGTACGCGCACTTGTGCTCGTCCTCGTACTCGCACTCCAGGAGATCGCCGGCGGCCGCACCCGGCCGCACAGCGGCTGCCCCTTGGCGTCGGTCAGCCCCAGTCGTCCCGTGAGCTGTCCGGAACGCGCGGCCGCTTCGAGGACCTCGGGCCCGATGTCGCTGAACATCAGCTTGGCGCGCCGGAACATGGAGAAGAGCCCGGCCTCGTCCACGGTCCCCCACGACAGATAGACGAACCGTCCGCCCAGCCGATTCTGGATGTACGGCCCCGAGATCTCGACCCCGTCCGCTGTTGTATTCACCGCGCACTCCAAGGTCCAGGAAGCGCTCGGGGCGTCCCCGGGACAGAGCCCGAGCAACTCACCGGGCCGGTCCTTGCGCTGAACACCGACATGGATGTTCTCGAACCCGGGAAAGTCGGAGTCCGGCCCGCACGCGCGACCGGGAAGCGCGGAGGCCTCGATGAGAATCTGCATACTCTCCATGGTCCGTCACCGCGGCGGAACGACCATGGGAAGGTCGATTTCCGGCCAAGTCTCAGAGAAGCTCCGCCGGCGCATCCTGATATACGACCTTCAGCCGCCCGACCACGCCCTCCATGTCCTCCTCTCCGCTCGCGAACTCCACCGCGTCGATCCGCCGCACCGGCGCGATCCCCTGCGAGTTGCAGATGAAGGCGCCTCGGTACGCACTCACCTCGTCCAGTGTCACCGCCCGCCGCACCGACGGCTCGCCGGCCGCCGCGAGGCCGCGCTCCAGGAGGGCCATGGTGGTGCCGACGAGCGCCGGGGCGTCCGGCCACACCACCGAAGTCCCGTCCCAGAAGCCGATGTTGGTGAAGGACCCTTCGGCCACCACTCCACCCGGCGCGGTCAGCAGAGCCTCGTCGAACCCGGCCCGCGCGGCGAGCATCCCGTAATACGTCTGCCCGAACTCGCCCGGCCGCTTGATGTGCGGCACGGCCCGCGCGTACGGCACCGACATCAGGCTCCGCGCTCCGGCCGCCATCGTGGCGGGCTCGCGCACGGTGACCATGACCCGCGTACGGCTCTCTCCGGGCGGCAGAAACCCATGCACCCGCACGGACGCGTCCCGCAGCCCGGACCTGTCCAGCGCGCGCCGGATCAGCTCCCTCACAGGCTCGCCGTCCAGAGGCAGTTGGAACAGCTCCTGGTTCGCCGCCGTCAGCCGGTCGAGATGCAGCCCGAGCCCTCGTACGCGCCGGTCCCTCACCTGCATGGCGGTGAAGTGCCCGAACCCGAAGAGCGCGGGGACGCGGAGGTCGTCCTCGGTGGCGGGATGGCCGTCCATCTCGACGTAGGGGAGGGGGAGGGCTGATGCGCTGGGCGGGTGATTCGTCATATGACCACCGTAGGAGGGGGCTGTGTCTCGCGGATCATCAGGCCGACGGTCGCCAGGCGGTGACGGACACGAATCGTCCGAACTGGCGGCTTTCGGAGGGTCGTCGGAGAGTGCGCCGGCCGACTGCCGGTCATTCCGCGGGCAGGCCGAACCAGCGGAGGAGTACGGGTCGTGCGTCGTCGGGGGCGTCCTCGGGTCCGTGGGCATAGCGTGCGAGCAGGGCCAGGTAGTCGTCGTGGAAGGCGTCGAGCTCCGCCTTGGTGAGGTGGGCCAGGCTGCGCGAACCTCGCATCCAGCCCTCGGACTCCGCCTGTCCGGCGGTGAACTGCCGGGCGAGTTCGACGTCCTCCTCCATCCTCATCCGGTCCAGCTCGGCCGACAGGGCGCGCTCGGCCTCGGTCAGCTCGTCCTGCGGCGGTCTGCGGATGTCGAGCCCGCGCACGCCACGCCACCAGCGCTCCCGTCCGGTGGAGCGCTCGGGGATGTCCTCGATCAGGCCGCTGCGCTCCAGCATGCGCAGGTGGTAGCTGAGCGTCCCGGTGTTCTCGCCGAGGGCGGCGGCCAGTGTGGTCGAGGTGGCCGGGCCCGCCGCGCCGAGGTGGCGCAGGATGCGCAGGCGCAGGGGGTGCGAGAGGGCCTTGAGTGCCTGGGGGCTGTCGACCGTGCGCCGCTCGGCGGCTTCCGCTCTCCGCTCTTTCGTCATGGTGGCAGTCTACCTGAACGACAGAGATTCCTCTGCAGACCTTCCTCTGCAGAGGAATCTCTGTAATGCTGTGCATATGACACCGAACCGAGTGACCTTGAATCGCGCTGTCCGCCGCTTCGCCGGTGCCGTCGCGGGAACCCTGCTTGCCGGACTAGCTCTGGGTGCCGCACCCGCGCAGGCGGCTGAACGGGCCGTGGATCCGACCGAGTTCGACTTCTCCGCCTGCCCGGCCGCCGACGACCTGCCCACAGGGGCGGACCCCGGGACCTGGCGCTGCGAGGTCATGCACGCCACGGGTCATCTGCGCATGGGTGCCTTCGACGAACAGCTCACCGAGCCTATGAGGATCACCTTCGCGGAAGGCCGCGTGGACGGTGAGTTCCGCCAGGTCTTCGGTCGGATGACCGCTGCGCCGATCCGCGTGGGAGGCACTCCGCTGACTCTGACTCCGCGGTACGGCGGCTACTCGGACTTCCTGTCCGACGACACCCGGCGCGGCGAGTTCGCCCTCACGTTCGCCATCGGCTCGGCGTACGGGCCGCCGGCCCGGCCGTCCTCGGGCTGCTCGGTGGGCAGCGACGAGGACGCGGTCCACCTCGTCCTGAAGGACACCGATCCCACCCGGGTGATATCCAAGGACCCCTTGGTCGTCGCCTTCGGCACCCAGGACGCGGAGTTCGCCGCCCCGCGCACCAGCGGCTGCGGTCCTCTGGGCCGTGTGCTGGACCGGGCTCTGGGCCTGCCGTCGGCGGCGGGGGCGAACGTCTTCGCCATGGATGTCACGGTGGCCCTCCGGCCCTACGCGTAGGCCCGTGCGGGCGGAACCCGCTGTCGGCTTGACCTCAACCAAAGTTGAGGCTCAAGACTCGACCACATGGACACCACCACCAAGGCTTCCGCCTTTGCCCCTGCCCCTCTCAAGGTCGCCGTCATCCTCGGCAGCAACCGGGAAGGCCGCTTCGGGCCGGTCATCGCCGACTGGTTCCTCGGCCGGGCCGCTCGGTACGACGGCATCGAGACCGAGCTCATCGACGTCCTCACCGCCGACCTCCCCGCCTCTCTCTCCTTCCGTCCCGCGCCCGAGGACGCGGCCCGTATCGAGGCGGTCTCCGAGCGGCTGGCCGCTGCCGACGCGTTCGTCGTGGTCACACCCGAGTACAACCACTCCTTCCCGGCCCCGCTCAAGAACCTCATCGACTGGCACCGCACCGAATGGCAGGCCAAACCCGTCGCCTTCGTCTCGTACGGCGGCAGGTCCGGCGGGTTGCGGGCCGTCGAGCAGCTCCGGCAGGTCTTCGCCGAAACGCATACGGTCTCCGTCCGCGACACCGTCTCCTTCCACAACGCGGGCGCTCTCTTCGACGACGAGGGCAACCACCGGGAGCCGGCGGACGTCGACGCGGCCGCCAAGGCGCTCCTGGACCAGCTGGCCTGGTGGGGCGTCGCCCTGCGCGACGCGCGAAACCGGCATCCGTACGGCGCCTGAACCGCTCCGGGCCGACAATCGGAGCACGGGCAAGGTGCCCGCCGTATCCGAGGAGACCGACGATGACAGCGCCGCCGGCATGGCTGACCGTACTGACCACGACCGACAGCGAGGAGAAGGCCCACGAGCTGGCGCAGGGGGCGGTGGAGGCCCGGCTGGCGGCCTGCGCGCAGATCTCCGCGCCCGTCACCTCGGTCTACCGGTGGCAGAACGCCATCGAGTCCTCCGAGGAGTGGCAGGTGCTCTTCAAGACGGCGGCCGAGCGCTACGAGGAGCTGGAGGAGTACCTCCAGGAGGCGCACGACTACGAGACCCCGGAGATCATCGCCATCCCCGTCATCCGCGGCAGCGCCCGCTACCTCGGCTGGGTCACGGCGGAGACGGCCCCCGCGACCGCCCTGTGACGGCGGCCATGAGCACCTTCGACCCCAACTCCCCGTCCACCGACGAGCTGCCGTTCTTCGTGTACGGCACGCTGCTCCCCGGCGAACCCAACCACGACCTGTTCCTCCGGGGCCGAACGTCGGAAGAGCGAGCAGCCGTCCTGCCCCGGGCCCTGCTGTACGACGGGCCCGGCTACCCGTACGCCATCGACGGCCACGGCCGCGTCCACGGCACCCTGCTCACCGCCGCGCCCGGAGTGTACGGGGAGCTGCTCGGGCTCCTGGACCATCTGGAGGAGTACCTCGGGCCCGGCCACCCGCGCAATCTGTACGAGAGGGTCGTCCGCGAGGTCGAGCTGCCGGGCAAGGGCGAAACGGGTCAGGAGCCTTCCGGGGCCGGGACCCGTGCCTGGGTCTACCTCGCCGCGGCTGCCGTCACCCGGTCGCTGCGCACCAGCGGCAACGTCATCGCCGAAGGACGGTGGATCACCGGGCGGGCTCCAGGCGGACCGCGCACACCTTGAACTCCGGCATCCGCGACACCGGGTCGAGGGCCGGGTTGGTCAGCGTGTTGGCCCGCCCCTCACCCGGCCAGTGGAACGGCATGAACACCGTGTCCGCCCGGATCGCCCCGGTGATCCGGGCCGGCGCCACCGCCCGACCGCGCCGGGACACCACGGCGACGAGCTCGCCCTCCGCCACGCCGATCCGCTCGGCCAGGCGCGGGTGCAACTCCACGAACGGGCCCGGAGCCGCCGCGTTCAGCTCCTCCACCCGGCGGGTCTGGGCCCCCGACTGGTACTGCGCCACCACCCGCCCCGTCGTCAGCACCACCGGATACTCCCGGTCCGTCTCCTCGGCCGCCGCCCGGTGCACCACCGGCACGAACGCGGCCCGCCCGTCCGCCGTCGCGAACCGGTCCAGGAAGAGCCGCGGCGTACCCGGATGGTCCGCGTCCGGGCACGGCCAGAACACACCGTCCTCCGCCGCGATCCGCTCGTACGTGATGCCCGCGTAGTCCGCCGCACCGCCCGCCGAGGCCCGCCGCAACTCCGCGAACACCTCGGCCGGGTCGGCCGGGAACCCCTTGCCGTGGCCCAGCAGTCCGGCCAGCGCGTGCAGCACCTCCAGGTCGCTGCGCACCCCCTCCGGCGGGTCGAGCGCCCGCCGCCGCAGCACCACCCGGCCCTCCAGGTTGGTGGTGGTCCCGCTCTCCTCCGCCCACTGCGTCACCGGCAGCACCACGTCCGCCAGCTCCGCCGTCTCGGAGAGGACGACATCCGCCACCGCCAGGAAGTCCAGCGACGCCAGGCGTTGTTCCACGTGCGAGGCGTGCGGCGCCGAGACCACCGGGTTGGAGCCCATCACCAGCAGCGCCCGCACGTCCTGGCCCAGCGCGTCCAACAGCTCGTACGCGCTCCGTCCCGGCCCCGGCAGACTGTCCGGGGCCACGCCCCACACCTCCGCGACATGGCGACGGGCGTCCGGGTCGGTCAGCTTGCGGTAGCCGGGAAGCTGGTCCGCCTTCTGGCCGTGCTCCCGGCCGCCCTGACCGTTGCCCTGCCCGGTCAGACACCCGTATCCGGACAGCGGCCGCCCCGCCCGGCCGGTGGCCAGGCAGAAGTTGATCCACGCGCCCACCGTGTCCGTCCCCTTGGCCTGCTGCTCCGGCCCCCGCGCCGTCAGCACCATCCCGCTCTCCGCCCCGCAGAACAGCTCCACCGCCTCCCGCAGCCGGGCCACCTCCACCCCGCAGATCCGCTCCACCAGCTCCGGCCAGTGCGCCATCGCCCCGGCCCGCGCCTCCTCCCACCCGCGCGTACGGCTCCGTACGAACTGCTCGTCCACCCGGCTTTCCGCCACCACCAAGTGCAGCATCCCGAGCGCCAGGGCCAGATCGGTGCCGGGACGGGGCGCCAGGTGCAGGTCCGCCTGCTCGGCGGTGCGGGTGCGGCGCGGGTCGATGACGATCAGCCGGCCGCCGTTCGCCTTCAGTTCGGTGAGATACCGCAGCGCGGGCGGCATCGTCTCGGCCAGGTTCGACCCGACCAGGATCACGCATCCCGTCCGCGGGATGTCCTCCAGCGGGAACGGCAGCCCCCGGTCGAGCCCGAACGCCCTCTGGTGCGCTGCCGCCGCCGACGACATGCAGAACCGGCCGTTGTAGTCGATCTGCGAGGTCCCGAGCACCACCCGGGCGAACTTCCCGAGCGCGTACGCCTTCTCGTTGGTCAGTCCGCCCCCGCCGAACACCCCCACCGCATCCGCCCCGTGCGCCGCCCGCACTCCGCCGAGCCCCTCCGCGATCCGCCCCAGCGCCTCGTCCCAGCCCGCCTCCTCCAACGCACCGCCGGGCCGCCTGCGTACCAGCGGAGAAGTCAGCCGGACCCCTTGGCGCAGCACGGCCGGCGCGGACCGGCCCTTGCCGCACAACGCGCCCCGGTTGACCGGGAATCCGGTGCGCTCCACCACTTCGGCCACCGCCCCGCCGGAGACCGGGCGCAGGCTCATCCCGCACTGGAGTGCGCAGTACGGGCAGTGGGTGGGCGTCTCGGTACCGGTCATGGGCCCCAGCCTGCGAGAGCGGTATTACGGGAACGGAGGCACCCGGTTACGCCACCGGAACGCCCGCCTCAGCCCACCGCTCGCACGCCTGTGAGGTCCCAGGCCACGACGCCGCCGAGGCTCACTGGCCTCAGGTCACGGCGTCGCCATGGCCCACGGGCTCCAGTTCACGGCGCCGCCGAGGCCAGCGCCTCCGTCACGCCCGCCTCCTTCGGCCCGAGGAAGCGCGGGTCGGGACGGAGGAGTGCGTCCAGGGCCGCCTTGCCCGATGCGGCCAACTCCCGGGTCCCGCCGTAATACCAGGTCGCGTCCCGAGGCTCGTCGACCGCGACCCCGAACGCGTCGATCCCGGCGGAGCGGCACAGTGTGGTCGCCCGGTGGATGTGGAAGCCCTGGCTCACCAGCACCGCCCGGTCGACCCCGAATATCTTCTTGGCCCGCACGCACGAGTCCCAGCTGTCGAACCCGGCGTAGTCGCTGACGATCCGGCCGTCCGGCACTCCACGCTCGGTCAGATACGTCCGCATCGCGTCCGGTTCGTCGTACTCCGCCCGGCTGTTGTCCCCGGTGACCAGGACGACCTTCACCTTGCCCGTCCGGTACAACTCGGCCGCCGCGTCCAGGCGGTGGGCCAGATACGGGGTCGGCCGGCCGTTCCAGAGTCCGGCGCCGAACACCATGGCGACCTCCCGGGCCGGCGCGTCCGCCGTGGTCCCGACCCGGTCGCCCGCGTCCACCCGCATCCAGGTCGCGGGCAGCAGAGCCAGCACGCAGATGGCCATCAGCCCTTGCACGGCGAGCCGCCGGCCCCGGCGGGTACGCGGCAGCCGGAGCGCGGAGAGCCGGAGCAGCCGCAGCCATGGTCTCTGTCTCTTCGCGCTGTCCTCCGACGCCACCGACGCCACCGGCGCCTCCAGTGCAGCCCGCACCTCCGACGTCTCCCGCGCCCTTCGCATCCCTCGCACGAGAGCCCCCTCACCGTTCGTACCGTCGTTCGGTCCCAACTCACCTGACGAGCGAAACGCCCGAAAGGTTCGCCGACCGGCAGAAACGGGTGCAGGCCCCCGCACCGCACACCGGCCACCACCCCTCCGTGAGGCGGCGGCAAAGCTCCGTGACCCTCAGGCAACGGCCCGGCAACCTCCACCCGGCACGATCAGGTCCATCACCGACCGCCCCGCCTCCCGGAACGGAACCCGCAGGCCCATGCACCGCACCCGCCCCCTCGCCGTGCCCCGGCCCCTCGCCGTGCCCCGGCCCCTCGCCGCGCCCCGGCCGTCCACCAGCGCGTCCGCCGCGCCCGCCCTCGTCGCCGTCGCCCACGGCAGCCGCGACCCGCAGGCCCTGCGTACCGTCCTCGCGCTCCTGGACCGGGTCCGCGACCTGCGCCCCGGCCTGGACGTCCGCCTCGGCCACATCGAGCTGAACCAGCCGCTCCTCCCGGACACCATGGACGGCCTGCGCGGCGCCGACGCCGTCCTCGTACCGCTGCTCCTGGGCCGAGGCCACCACGTCAAGCACGACCTGCCCACGGCCGCGGCCGCCGCTCCCTCCGTACGGACCCGCATCGCCGCCCCGCTCGGCCCGCACCCGCTGCTGGTGGAGGCGCTGTACGGCCGGCTCGTGGAGGCTGGCTGGGACGCCGCCGACGCAGGGAGCCGCCGGGCCGCCGTGGTCCTCGCTGCCGCCGGGTCCCGCGATCCCGACTCGGCCCAGGACACCCGGCGTACGGCCCGGATGCTCGGCGAGCGGCTCGGCGGCGTGCCCGTGATCCCCGCGTACGCCTCCGCCGCCACGCCCACCGTCCCCGCCGCGCTGCGCGCCCTGGCCGCCCGAGGCCGGCACCGTACCTTCGTCGCCTCGTACTTCACCGCGCCCGGCCGCTTCGCGAGCGCCGCCGCGAGCGCCGCGCCCGGCACCGCCGCGGTTCCGCTCGGCGCCCACCCCGCGATGGCCCGCCTCCTCCTCCACCGCTACGACCAGGCCGTGTCGGCCACCGCCTCCACCGACGCCGTGACCTTGCTCGCTTCCGCCTGACTCCCCGGCCCGCTCACGGCGCGTTGTCGGTCCCGGTCGCTACTGTCGGAACCATGGACGGCACACAGGGCGCACACGGGGCAGATCAGACACATGGCTCACTCGGCGAGCGCGGCACCGGGGGCGGTTACGGGGCGGCGGACACCGAGCGGTTCGACACCGAGCAGGACAAGCGTCCCGGCCGCACCGCCTTCCAGCGCGACCGGGCCCGGGTGCTGCACTCCGCCGCGCTGCGCCGGCTCGCCGGAAAGACCCAGGTGGTCACGCCCGGCACGCGTTCGCTCGTCTGGGACGCCAGCCCGCGCACCCGGCTCACCCACTCCTTGGAGTGCGCGCAGGTTGGCCGGGAGCTCGGCGCGGTCCTCGGCTGCGACCCGGATCTCGTGGAGACGGCCTGCCTCTCGCACGACATGGGCCACCCGCCCTTCGGCCACAACGGCGAACAGGCGCTCAACGACTTCGCCTCCGACTGCGGCGGCTTCGAAGGCAACGCCCAGTCGCTGCGGTTGCTGACCCGCCTGGAGCCCAAGCGGTTCGTCCACGACCCGCGCACCGGCGAGCTGGTCAGCGTCGGCCTCAACCTGACCCGCGCCGCCCTCGACGCCGCCACCAAGTACCCGTGGCCGCGCGGCGCGCACCCCACGGACCCGCACTCGGTGAAGTTCGGCGTGTACCCGGACGACCTGCCGGTCTTCGAGTGGGCGCGCAAGGGAGCGCCCGAGGACCGCACCTGCTTCGAGGCCCAGGTGATGGACTGGTCCGACGACGTGGCGTACTCGGTGCACGACTTCGAGGACGGGCTGCACGCCGGGCACATCGACCCCAACTGCCTCTACGCCGAGCCGGAGCGCGAGGAGATCTTCGCCGTCGCCATCGGCCGGTACGTCCCCGTGGACACCGACCCGCAGGAGCTGGCGGAGGCGCTGGACCGGCTGATCGACCAGGAGTGGTGGCCGCACGGTTACGACGGCTCCGCCGTGGCCCAGGCCCGTCTGAAGGACGCCACCAGCCAGCTCATCGGCCGGTTCTGCACCGAGGCCGAGACCGCCACCCGCGAGCTCTACGGCCCCGGCCGCCTCACCCGGTACGGAGCAGAGCTGGTCGTTCCGCGCACCGTCCGCAACGAGTGCGCGGTCCTCAAGGCGGTCGCCGACCGTTACGTGATGCAGCGCGCCGAACAGGAGACCCTCCGCGCCGACCAGCGCATCGTCATCGCCGAGCTGGCCGCCGCGCTCACCGCCCGTGCGCCCGAGGGCCTGGAGCCGCACTTCCGGGCCCTGTTCGACCAGGCGCCCGACGACCACGCCCGTAAGCGCGTCCTGGTCGACCAGATCGCGGCCCTGACCGACGCCTCCGCACGATCCCTGCACGCCGCGCTCACCGCCCGCCGAGGCTGAGAGGCAGACTGGAGAAGACCGGATGAATGACCACTGGGTGTGACCTCTCCGGGGCACACCCTCTTTCGCCATCACGCTGCGTGCGGGACGCTCGCAGCCGGAGGCGCCGCGCAGCACAGCACTGAGGAGGCATCAAGTGGTCGACGCACATCGGACATTCGTCATCGTCGGAGCGGGACTCGCAGGGGCGAAGGCGGCCGAAACGCTCCGCGCGGAAGGGTTCACCGGCCGGGTGATCCTCATCGGCGACGAGCGCGACCACCCCTATGAGCGGCCACCGCTCTCCAAGGGCTACCTCGGCGGCAAGGAGGAACGCGACAGCGTCTTCGTCCACGAGCGCCCCTGGTACGCCGGCGCCGACATCGAGCTGCACCTCGGCCAGCCCGTCACGGCTCTCGACCGGTACGCGAAGACGGTGCGGCTCGGCGACAACACCGTCATCCACTACGACAAGCTGCTGATCGCCACCGGCTCCGAACCGCGCCGCCTCGACGTCCCCGGCACCGACCTCGCGGGCGTCCACCACCTGCGCCGCCTCGCCCACGCCGACCGGCTGCGCAACGTGCTCGCCGCCCTCGGCCGCGACAACGGCCACCTGGTGATCGCCGGAGGCGGCTGGATCGGCCTGGAGGTCGCCGCCGCCGCCCGGGGATACGGGGCCGAGGTCACCGTCGTCGAGTCGGAGGCCACGCCGCTGCACCAGGTCGTCGGCCCCGAGCTGGGCCAGATCTTCACCGAGCTGCACAGCTCGCACGGCGTCCGCTTCCACTTCGGCGCGCGCCTCACCGAGATCACCGGCCAGGACGGCATGGTGCTGGCCGCCCGTACCGACGACGGCGAGGAGCACCCGGCCCACGACGTCCTCGCCGCGATCGGCGCCGCCCCGCGCTCGGCCCTCGCCGAGGCCGCCGGTCTGGAGATGGCCGAGCGGGCGCACGGCGGCGGCATCGCCGTGGACGCCTCGCTGCGCACCTCCGACCCGCACATCTACGCCGCCGGTGACGTCGCCGCCGTCGCCCACCCGCTGCTCGGCGTCCGGCTCCGCGTCGAGCACTGGGCCAACGCCCTCAACAGCGGACCGGCCGCCGCCCGCTCCATGCTCGGCCAGGACGTGACGTACGACCGGGTGCCGTACTTCTTCTCCGACCAGTACGACCTGGGCCTCGAATACTCCGGCTGGGCGCCGCCCGGCACCTACGACGAGGTGATCATCCGGGGCGACGCGGGGAAGCGGGAGTTCATCGCGTTCTGGCTCAAGGACCGCCGCGTCCTGGCCGGGATGAACGTCAACGTGTGGGACGTGACGGAGACGATCCAGGAGCTGATCCGGGCCGGTCAGCAGCACGACCCGGAGGCGCTGGCCGATCCGTCGGTGGAGCTGTCGTCCCTGCTCTGACGACCGCCCGGGCCCGGGGGCCGATGCCCGCGCCTCCGGGACCGGGCTCTTCGGACCACGGAGGAGTACGAGAAGGAGGAGGGCGGCCGACACGGCGGCCACCATGGCGCCCCGTACGCCGCCCCGTCCGCCGCCCCGTGCGGACCGACCCGCGTACGGAGCGGCGGACGGGAACCCGGCGGGCGTCAGGTTGTCCGACCTCACCCGTAGACTTCATCCGTGGCCGGCAGGATCAACGATGACGACGTGAAGGCGGTACGGGACGCGGTCCCGATCGACTCCGTCGTGTCCGAATACCTCCAGCTGCGCAGCGCGGGCGGCGGGAACCTCAAGGGACTCTGCCCCTTTCACGACGAGAAGTCCCCCTCCTTCCAGGTCAGTCCCGGCAAGGGCCTGTTCCACTGCTTCGGCTGCCAGGAGGGCGGCGACACGATCGCCTTCGTGATGAAGATCGACCACCTCTCCTTCTCGGAGACGGTCGAGCGCCTCGCCGCCAAGGCGGGCATCACCCTGCGGTACGAGGAGGGCGGCTACAACCCCTCCCACCAGCGCGGCGAACGCATCCGGCTGATCGAGGCCCACCAGGCCGCCGCCGACTTCTACGTCCGCGCGCTGGAGAGCCCCGAGGCCGAGATCGGCCGGAAGTTCCTCGCCGAGCGCGGCTTCGACCAGGACGCCGCGGCCCACTTCCGCGTCGGCTACAGCCCGGCCGGCTGGGACCACCTCACCCGCTATCTGCGCGGCAAGGGCTTCAGCGACAAGGAGCTCATCACCTCCGGCCTCTCCCAGGACGGCCGCCGCGGCCCCATCGACCGCTTCCGCGGCCGGCTGATGTGGCCGATCAGCGACACCGCCGGCGAGATCGTCGGCTTCGGCGCCCGCAAGCTCCGCGACGACGACAACGGCCCGAAGTACCTGAACACCCCCGAGACCCCGGTCTACAAGAAATCCCAGGTGCTGTACGGCATCGACCTGGCCAAGAAGGACATCGCCAAGGCCAGCCGGGCCGTCGTCGTCGAGGGCTACACCGACGTCATGGCCTGCCATCTCGCCGGGGTCACCACCGCCATCGCCACCTGCGGCACCGCCTTCGGCAACGACCACATCAAGATCCTGCGCCGCCTCCTCATGGACAACGGCAGCGCCCGTGTGATCTTCACCTTCGACGGCGACTCGGCCGGTCAGAAGGCCGCGCTGCGCGCCTTCGAGGACGACCAGAAGTTCGCCGCCGAGACCTACATCGCCATCGCCCCGGACGGCATGGACCCGTGCGACCTGCGGCTGGCCAAGGGTGACGACGCCGTACGCGACCTGGTCGAGCCGCGCACCCCGCTCTTCGAGTTCGCGCTGCGCCAGATCGTCGGCCGGTACGACCTGGAGACCCCGGCGGGCCGCGCTGCCGCGCTCGACGAGGCGGCCGCCGTGGTCGCCAAGATCAAGACCAGCAGTGTGCAGCGTGAGGTGGCGGTCCAGCTCGCCGGGCTCGTCGGCATCCTGGATCAGGAGTTCGTCGTCCACCGCGTCGCCCAGCTCGCCCGCTGGGCCCGCGACCGCGGAGAGAAGGGCGGCCGCGGCCCCGGCTCCCAGGACCGGCGCGGCGGCGCACCGCAGCAGCCTGCCCAGGCCCCCACCGCCTCCTCCGGTCCCGCGCTCAACCTCCGCAGCCCCGCCCACCGCACCGAGCGCGAGCTGCTCAAGCTCGCCCTCCAGAAGCCCGCCCTGGTCTCCCCGGCCTTCGACGCGTACGGCGTGGACGAGTTCACCGCCCCGCCCTATGCCGCGGTGCGCCAGTGCATCGAAGAGGCGGGCGGCGCCGAGCGCGGCCTCGGCGACAACCGCGAATATCTGGTCGCCGTCATGGACGCGGCCCCCAACAACAGCGTGCGCAACCTCGTCACCGAGCTGGCCGTCGAGGTCTTCCACGGCCGGACCATCGACGAGACCTACGCGGGCATGCAGCTCGTCCACGTCCGGCTGCGCGCCGTCGACCGCCGGATCAACGACGTCCAGAGCAGCCTCGCCCGCCTCGGCAACCATGTGGCCCCCGACGATCTGGCGGCCGCGCAGAACGAGGTCTGGGTCCTCCAGCAGTACGCGCAGTCCCTGCGGGCGCGGGGCGCCGACGCGCTCTAGAGGGTCTCCTCCCGAGGCCGGTCGGCGTCGAGTCCGGCGATGGCCCGGACATCCGCTTCGGACAGGCCCAGAACGGTGGCGATCTGCTGGACGAGAAGCGGATGCGGCTGGAGCCTTCCGCTGCGCAGCAGGTGGATGGTGGACCGCGAACGCCCGGTCTCCATCGCCATCATTTTGACCGGAATTCCGCGCAGGTCCATCAGTCCGGTGAACACCCGCCCGAACGGATGCGGCTCCAGCTGCCCGGCAGGGGCAGCGGCGGGGCCGACGACCACGTCGTCGATCTTGGCCTGAAAGCGGATCAGCCGGTCGCCCGCGAACCCGACCTTCGCGACGAACGGCAGGCACTCGCCACCGCCGGGACCGACCGTCCCCGGCACGGACACCTCGGTGTACGGCGCAGAGTGGCCACGGTGATCACTCTCGATCTCCAGAGGCCGGCCCGGCTCGACGTGGCTGACCTTCCAGTCGCGGTTCCACCAGGGCAGATCCGCCAGCACCTCGGTGAGGAACGGGGTCAGAGCGCTGAGGTCCACCGGGTCCGGAGGGTACGTCTGACCTCCCCAGATGACATCGGGCCAGTACGTCAGGGCCGCGATCACGTCCGGTGTCAGTGTGCGGTCGGCAATCTTCATGTCCGCACTCTCCCACCGGTCGGCCGGACGATCCGCCGGGACCGGACGGACGACGGCCGAAGCGGCACCGGCGCCCGCCCACCGGACCGGGACCGGTAATCGACCGGTGACCGAACGGAATCAAAAAGTCCCCGCATGCCCCTCGTGGCAACCCTGTGCCGTGCCTCACACTGAGGCTCCCAGCGTCATCCTGCAGCGATCACCGGGAGGTCGCCCCCGTGCAGACCCGGACCGTGACGACCACGACCGAGCACATGTCGGCGATTCCCGTGCAGAACCGGGCCGTCCACCACCCGGAGAACCACCCGGACGTCCCGCCGGGGAACCACCCGGACGTCCTGCCGGAGATCCGCCCCGGTAAACACCCCGAGAACCGTCCGGACAACCCCCCGGAGACCGCGGCCCACCCGCGAGTGAGCGCACCCGAGGCCCTCATGGAGGAAGCGGAGCACGCCCCGGAGCCCCGTGAGGCGCGGAGCCGGGCGGACAGCGGCGGCCCCACCTCAGACCTCTTCCGGCAGTACCTGCGCGAGATCGGCCGCATCCGGCTGCTCACCGCCGCCGAGGAGGTCGAGCTGGCCCGGTGCGTGGAGGCCGGGCTCTTCGCGGAGGAGCGCCTCGCGAACCACCCGGACCTGGACTCCCGGCTCGCCGGCGACCTGGACCGGCTCGTCGTCATGGGCCGCACCGCCAAGCGCCGGCTCATCGAGGCCAACCTCCGCCTCGTCGTCTCCGTCGCCAAGCGGTACGTGGGACGCGGCCTGACCATGCTCGACCTGGTCCAGGAGGGGAACCTCGGGCTGATCCGGGCGGTGGAGAAGTTCGACTACGCCCGGGGCTACAAGTTCTCGACGTACGCGACCTGGTGGATCCGCCAGGCCGTGTCCCGCGCCCTGGCCGACCAGGCCCGCACCATCCGCGTCCCCGTCCACGTCGTGGAGCTGATCAACCGCGTGGTCCGGGTCCAGCGCCGGATGCTCCAGGAACGCGGGTACGAGCCGACCGCCGAAGAGGTCGCCGCCCAGCTCGACCTCACGCCGGAGCGGGTCACCGAAGTCCTGCGCCTGGCCCAGGAGCCGGTCTCCCTGCACGCGCCCGTCGGCGAGGAGGACGACGTCTCCTTCGGCGACCTCATCGAGGACGGCGACGCCGCCTCACCCGTCGAGTCCGCCGCCTTCCTCCTGCTGCGCGAGCACCTGGAGGCGGTCCTCTCCACCCTCGGCGAGCGCGAACGCAAGGTCGTGCAACTGCGGTACGGCCTGGACGACGGGCGGCCCCGCACCCTGGAGGAGATCGGCCGGATCTTCGGCGTGACGCGCGAACGCATCCGCCAGATCGAGTCCAAGACCCTCAGCAGGCTGCGGGACCACGCCTTCGCCGACCAGCTCCGCGGCTACCTGGACTGATCCCGGAGAAGGCGGCTCAGTCCACCTCCGCCAGCGCCTCCGCGAACTGGGCCGCGTACAACCGCGCGTACGCACCGCCGGCCGCCAACAGCTCCTCGTGCGTGCCCTGTTCCACGATCGACCCGCTCTCCATCACCAGGATCACGTCCGCGTCCCGGATCGTGGAGAGCCGGTGCGCGATCACGAACGACGTACGTCCATGGGCCAGCCGCGCCATCGCCTTCTGGATCAGCACCTCGGTCCGGGTGTCCACCGAGCTGGTCGCCTCGTCCAGGACCAGGATCACCGGGTCGGAGAGGAACGCCCGCGCGATGGTGATCAGCTGCTTCTCGCCCGCGCTGACTCCGGAACCCTCGTCGTCGATCACCGAGTCGTACCCGTCGGGCAGCGTCCGGATGAAGCGGTCCGCGTGCGCCGCCCGGGCCGCCTCCTCGATCTCTTCCCGGGTGACCTCGCGCGCAGCGCCGTACGCGATGTTCTGCGCTATCGAACCGCCGAACAGCCAGGTGTCCTGGAGCACCATGCCGATCCGCGACCGCAGATCGTCCCGGGACACCGTCGCCACATCGACCCCGTCGAGCGCGATCCGGCCGCCGGTCACCTCGTAGAACCGCATCAGCAGGTTGACCAGCGTGGTCTTGCCCGCGCCGGTCGGGCCGACGATCGCGACCGTCTGACCCGGCTCAACGCTCAGCGACAGATCCTCGATGAGCGGCTTGTCCGCCTCGTAGCGGAAGGACACCTTCTCCAGCGAGACCCGTCCCGTCAGCTCCTTCGGAAGCTCACCGCGCTCCGGGTCCGCGTCCTGCTCCTCCGCGTCCAGCAGCTCGAAGACCCGCTCGGCCGACGCGATGCCGGACTGCACCAGGTTCGCCATCGAGGCGACCTGCGTCAGCGGCATCGAGAACTGCCGGGAGTACTGGATGAACGCCTGCACGTCACCGATCGACAGCGTGCCCGAGGCGACCCGCAGACCACCGACGACGGCCACCAGCACATAGTTGAGGTTCGAGATGAACATCATCAGCGGCTGCATGATCCCGCTGGCGAACTGCGCCTTGAATCCGGCCTCGTACAGCGCGTCGTTCTGCTCGGCGAAGTCCCGTGCCGACTCCTCCTGCCGCCCGAACACCTTCACCAGCGTGTGGCCGGTGTACATCTCCTCGATATGGGCGTTGAGCTTCCCCGTCACCCGCCACTGCTGCACGAACTGCGGCTGCGACCGCTTGCCGACCCGCGTCGCCACGACCACCGACAGCGGGATCGTCACCAGCGCGACCAGCGCCAGCAGCGGCGAGATCCAGACCATCATGATCAGTACGCCGACGATGGTCAGCAGTGAGTTGACCAGCTGGCCCATCGTCTGCTGGAGCGTCTGCGAGATGTTGTCGATGTCGTTGGTCGCCCGGCTGAGCACCTCACCGCGCTTGGCCCGGTCGAAGTACGACAGCGGCAGCCGCGCCAGCTTCGTCTGGAGGTCCTCCCGAAGCTGGAAGACGATCCGGTTGATCACCCGGATCGACAGCCGCGTCGAGACCAGCATCAGCAGCCCGGCGGCGACGTAGATCACCAGCACCGCCAGCAGCACACCGCCCACCGCGCCGAAGTCGATCCCCACGCCCGGTGTGAAGTCCACCCCGGTGAGCATGTCGGCCATCGAGCCGCTGCCCTCCGCGCGCAGCCCCTCGATCGCCTCCGCCTTGGTGGTGCCCTCCCGCATCTGCCGGCCGACGACCCCCGCGAAGATCAGGTCGGTCGCCTTCCCGAGGATCTTCGGCCCGGCCACCGACAGCGCCACGCTGACGGTCACCGCGCCCAGCATCAGATACAGCGACGCCTTCTCCTGGCCGAACCGCTTCAGCAGCCGCTTGCTCGACCCCTTGAAGTCCATCGACCGCTCGGTGGGCGCGCCCCCGGCCATCATCCGTCCGCCCGGACCGGCCATTACGCGGCCTCCGCTTCCGTCAGCTGGGAGAGCACGATCTCCCGGTACGTTTCATTGCCGTCCATCAGCTCGTGATGGTTCCCGCTGCCCACGACCCTGCCCTCGTCCAGCACCAGGATCCGGTCGGCGTCGCGGATGGTGGAGACCCGCTGCGCCACGATCACCACCGTCGCTCCGGCCGTCTCGCGGCCCAGCGCGGCCCGCAGCGCGGCGTCGGTCGCGTAGTCCAGCGCCGAGAACGAGTCGTCGAAGAGGTAGATCTCCGGCCGCTGCACCAGTGTCCGCGCGATGGCGAGCCGCTGCCGCTGACCGCCCGACACATTGGTGCCGCCCTGCGCGATCGGCGCCTCCAACCCGTGTTCCAGCGCCGCCACGAACTCCTTGGCCTGCGCCACCTCCAGCGCGTGCCACAGCTCCTCGTCACTCGCCTCCGGATTCCCGTACCGCAGGTTCGTCGCGACCGTCCCGGAGAAGAGGTACGGCTTCTGCGGCACCAGGCTCACCGTCTTCGCCAGCAGCACCGGATCCAGCGTCCGCACGTCCTCGCCGTCGACCAGCACCTCGCCGTCCGTCACATCGAACAGCCGCGGTACGAGACCGAGCAGCGTGGACTTCCCGCTCCCGGTCGACCCGATGATCGCCGTGGTCTCACCGGGCCGGGCCACCAGATCCACGGCCCGCAGCACCGGCTCCTCGGCACCCGGGTACCGGAACTCCGCACCGCGCACCTCCAGATGCCCGTGCCGGCGCAGCTCGGTGACGGGAGAGACGGGCGGAACCACGCTGGAATCCGTACCGAGCACCTCCTCGATGCGCTCGGCGCACACCTCGGCACGCGGCACCATCATGAACATGAAGGTGGCCATCATCACGGCCATCACGATCTGCATCAGATAGGCGAGGAACGCGGTCAGCGCACCGATCTGCATCCCGCCGCTGTCGATGCGGTGCGCGCCGAACCACACCACCGCGACGGACGACAGGTTGACCACCGTCATCACCGTCGGGAACATCAGCGCCATCAGCCGCCCGGTCGCCACCGACACATCGGTCAGCTCGGTGTTGGCGCCGCGGAACCGCTTCTCCTCGTAACGGTCACGGACGAACGCCCGGATCACGCGGTTGCCGGTGATCTGCTCGCGCAGCACCCGGTTCACCGTGTCCAGCCGCTCCTGCATGGTCCGGAACAGCGGCCGCATCTTCGCCACGATGATGCTCACCGAGATCCCGAGCACCGGCACCACCGCCAGCAGCACCGCCGACAGCGGCACGTCCTGGCCGAGCGCCATGATGATGCCGCCGACACACATGATCGGCGCCGACACCATCAGCGTGAACGCCATCAGCACCAGCATCTGGACCTGCTGGACGTCATTGGTGGTCCGGGTGATCAGCGAGGGCGCTCCGAACCGCCCGAGCTCCCGGGCCGAGAACGACTGCACCCGGTCGAAGACCGCCGCCCGCACGTCCCGCCCGAGCGCCGACGCGGTCCGGGCCCCGTAGTAGACGGCGCCGACATTGCAGAGCACCTGGAGCACGCTGACGGCGATCATGAGGCCGCCGAACTCCAGGATGTAGCCGGTATCGCCCTTCACGACACCGTTGTCGATGATGTCGGCGTTGAGGCTGGGCAGATACAGGGTGGCGCAGGTCTGGAGCAGCTGGAGGAGGACCAGCAGCGCGATGGGTTTCTTGTACGGGCCCAGCTGGGCCCGCAGGAGTTTTATGAGCACGCGTGTCTCTCGGAGTCGGCGGAGGAAAGAGGCCGACCAAGTTTCGCGTACGCCGTACTCCAGCGGCGAACCCTTTTCCCCAAACTCCGGTCAAGGCTGGAGCGCGCCAAGCCTCTTACGGGGTTCCGCCGAAGACGCCGCTTTACGCGGTCCCGCTGAAGGAACTCCTACGGCGTCCCGCCGAAGGCGCCCGGGTGGATCTGGTCCCGGGTCGCTCCGTACTGCTGGCGCACCGCCCGTCCGACCGCCAGCTCCTCGCCCGGGTCCAGCACCTGCGCGGCCGCGCCCTGCCAGGCCGGCGGAGTGCGCGGGTCGAGGCGGCCCTGCGAGACACCGAGCGCCCACGCCGCCTGCCGGGCCGCGCCGAGCGCCGCGTACTGGGCGGGCTGCGGTACGACGACCTGCGTGCCGAACACCGCCGGAGTCAGCGCCTGTACGGCGGGCAGTTCGGCGGCGGCACCGAGCAGGAACACCCGCCGCACCTCCACGCCCCGCCCGCGCAGCACGTCCAGCGCGTCGGCCAGCGAGCAGAGCATTCCTTCGAACGAGGCCCGCGCCAGGTGCTCCGGCTTCATCGACTCGCGCCGCAGGCCGCTGAGGGTGCCGGCGGTGTGCGGGAGCTGCGGAGTGCGCTCGCCTTCCAGGTACGGCAGCAGCACCAGACCGGAGGCGCCGGGCGTCGACTTCAGAGCGAGGTCCGAGAGCTCCTCCAACCCGTCCACGCCGAGCATCTCGGCGGTCCCGCGCAACGTGCGTACGGCGTTGGAGACGTGCACCACCGGCAGATGCATCCCGGTGGCGTCGGCGAACGAGGTGATCATGCCGTGCGGGTCGGCGAGCGCCTCGTGGTGCACCGCCATCACGGAGCCGGAGGCCCCGAGCGACACCACCGCGTCGCCGACCGCGACCCCGAGCCCGAAGGCGGCGGCCATCGTCTCGCCGGTCCCGGCGGAGATCAGGAGCCCCTCGGGCGTCATGCCGGCGGAGTCGGCGGGCCCGAGCACCTCGGGCAGCGCGGCCGTGTGGCCGAGGGCCAGCTCGACGAGGTCGGGCCGGTAGGCGGCGGACCCGGCCGACCAGTAACCGGTCCCCGAGGCGGCGCCCCGGTCCGTGGTCCGCCGGGCGGGCCGGCCGAGCAACTGCCACACGAGCCAGTCGTGCGGCTGGAGCACGGCGGCGACCCGCTGGGCGTTCTCCGGCTCGGTCCGGGCCAGCCACCGCAGCTTCGCCACGGGCTGCGCGGCCTGCGGCACGGCCCCGACCGCCTCGGCCCAGGCCTGCCGCCCGCCGAGCGCGTCCACGAGATCGGCCGCGGCCACCTGCGCCCGCCGGTCGTTGCCGAGCAGCGCGGGACGCACGAGGTTGCCCTGCCGGTCCAGCGGGACGAGCCCGTGCTGCTGGGCCGAGACGCCGATGGCCTGCACGCCTTCGAGCAGCCCGCCGGAGGCCGCCTCACCGAGCGAGAGCAGCCAGGCCTGCGGATCGACCTCGGTGGCCTTGGCCTCGACCGGATGGGCGGCGTACCCCTCCCGGAGCACGGCGCCCGAGTCCGTGTCGCAGACGACGATGTGAGTGAAGGCGGAAGAACTGTCCAGCCCCGCGACTATGCCCATACGCAGATTCTGCCGCACCGCGGGACTTCCCCGTAACAGCCGCCTCACGTGATACGGACTACGTAGGGCCGGTCAGGTGTTGGTCGTCCCCCAGTCGTCCTCGGCGCCGCCGTTCTGGCTGCTGCGCTCCTTCAGCGACCGGACGCGCTCGGCGACGGAGGCGGGCACCTTGTCCCCGACCTTGTCACTGACCGAGTGGTACGCCTTGTCGGCGATGTCCCGTCCGCTGTGCGCGGCACTCTCGGCGGCGTTGCGCACGGCGGGGTTCTCCGTGAACTGCCGGGCCGACTTCTTCAGCTGCTCGTAACGCTCGCGCCCGGCTCGCGTGCCGAGCACGTAACCGAGGGCCACTCCGGCGATGAACGTGAGCCGGTACCGCATGGCTGCCACCCTTCCTACGCTTGGTGCGACGTGTGCAGCCCGCCTACCCGCGAGCACCCGAGATCATCCCGGGCGATACCGATTGGCGGAGCACCCCCCTGCTTGCGCTAATGTATGTGTCGCAGCGAACGCGCGCCGCCCGGCAGCCGCCAGGCAGGTACGATTTCGAAGCAACGCAGCAATCCCCTGTAGCTCAATTGGCAGAGCAGCCGGCTGTTAACCGGCAGGTTACTGGTTCGAGTCCAGTCGGGGGAGCGCGATCCCCTGTAGCTCAATTGGCAGAGCATTCGGCTGTTAACCGGAGGGTTACTGGTTCGAGTCCAGTCGGGGGAGCGGAACGGAAGAGGGCCCTTCGGGGTCCTCTTTCGCGTACCCGGCCGGACCCTTTGTGCGGTCCCGGCGTGACTCTTTCGGGTCTCTTCGATCTTCCCTGCAACCGGGCAGCACGCAGCGCCGTCCTCAAGATCAGGCGAAGTCGGCCATCCGAGGCGAGAGATCGTATGACCGGCTATGCTGCGGCAGACGGTGCGCACACTTGTACGCGCCACGCCGAAACGGGGCGGTAGCTCAGCCGGTTAGAGCAGCGGACTCATAATCCGTCGGCCGTGGGTTCGAGTCCCACCCGCCCCACCCAGTGTCCCCAGGCAGAATCGTTCTGACCTGGGGATACGTATGTCCCGGGATGGTTGTGTGCGGCGAAGGGCGTGTCTGGCCCCAAGCCGACGGCCCCGGACGGTGTCCGGGGCCGTCTCTGATCGTGTGGGTGGCGGCGTTCGCGTTCGGGTGGAACGGTCAGATCAGCGGCTCGTACCGGAGCGAGGGGAAGTAGTCCTGCTTGTCGCCGTCGCGGTGGATGTCCCACGTGGCGCAGTGGAGGGAGCCGCCGTACTCGAAGACGTTGCGGAACGGGATCGGGAAGACCTCGAAGCCGAATGAGGCGAGAAGGTCCTGGAGGGGCTTCTCCTGCTCCTCGCAGATGACCTTGGTCGGCGAGATGCTCAGCACGTTCATCGAGAGCCACTTCGACGACTGGCAGTACATCGGCATCTCGTCGTTGGCCAGAACGGGCTGGGGCACGTCGACCAGCTGCCAGTCGTTCTCGAGGAACATCTTCTCCTCGCCCTCGCGCAGCGGCCGTTCCGGGTTGGTGAGGATCAGGCCGGGGCGCAGCGGTACGAAGGTGCAGTCGATGTGGGACGGGAAGAAGTCCAGCGGGAAGTGCACGGGGTGGACGCGGAAGCCGCGGGGCTCCAGGTGGCGCTTGAGCCAGTGGATGCCGGCCCGGTTGGTGGTCATCGACTCCTGGACCAGGATGTCGCGGCCCAGCCGGCTCATGTCGGCGGCGTCGAAGACCACCTCGTCCTGGTTGACGCAGAATTCGAACGAGTGCATCTTCGCGTGGCGCTCCTCCAGCGGCCACTCCCAGAAGTCCTCGCGGTACATGCCGTCCTTCATCGACGGCTTGGGCGCGGTCGTCCATCCCACCCGCGGGTCGGCGTTCCAGTACTCGTAGACCAGCTTCCGGTAGGGCTGGTACTCGAAGTAGCGGGCCCGGCGCGACATGGTCGCCTCGATGATCTCGTTGCCCATGGTGATCATCACGTCGCGCGGGCAGACGGCGCAGTACTGGTTCTCGACCTCGAAGTCGGGGGTGGTGACCGGGGCGGAGAAGTCGTGCGTCTCGGGGCGGCGTACGGTCACGCCCTGGGATTCCAGGAGCGAGGCGAGACCGGCGAGTTCCTCGTTGGCCAGATCGATGGCCTCCTTGGACTTCGGGCCCGTCGGGAACGGCTGGTCGGGAGCGTTGCGTATCGCGGGCCGGCTGCCTGGCTCAGCCGGTTCGAAGCAGGCGTTGTCGGCGGAGCCGACCACCATTTCCCGGAGGGTGTCCCACTCGTTCCATGAGTTGACGACCGGGGGGAAGTTGTTCGGCATGTGCAGCCACCTATCTCTGCCGGAGCGTTCGATGAGGGAAACGGGTCAGGCCGCGTCGGTCGCGGCGAGCGAGGCGGGCCGGATGTCGGTCCAGTTCTCCTCGATGTGGTCGAGGCAGGTCTGGCGGGTGCTGTCCGACACCACCACGTCCCAGCCGGCCGGGACCTCGGCGAACGCGGGCCACAGGGAGTGCTGACCCTCGTCGTTGACGAGCACGTGGAAGACGCCGTCTTCGTTGTCGAAGGGGTTTGTCATGGTTTCAGTCTTTCTGTTCTCAGAGTTCGTCCCGGGCTGGTTCCGGGCTTCGCGTGGGCCTCAGGTGAGTGCGGTGCCGAGGGCGCGGGCGGTACGGCAGCGGAAGACGGTCTCCACATCGACGGGCCGTCCCAGCTCCGACTCGATCCGGCCCGCCAGGCGCAGGGCCGTCAGGGAGTCGCAGCCGAGCTCGAACACGTCCTCGTCCGCGCTGACGAAGTCGCGTCCCAGCACCTCCGCGATCAGCTCGCACATCATCTGCTGCCCTGGTCCGGCAGGTGGTGCGGGAGTGTGTTCCAGGAACCGGCCCGTCGGGAGGGCCAGCGCTCCGGGCAGCTCGATCAGCAGTTCCCGTAGACGATCGGCCACCTGCTGCCCGAGCGGTGCGTCGAACAGGTCCGGGCGGTAGCTGATCTCCAGCTCCAGCTGCCGGCCGGGTGCGGCCATCAGCTTGAGCGGATAGTGGTAGGCGTCGTGGCCGACGACGTCCGTCAGCCGCAAGCCGTTGTCCGGACCGCTCGGCAGGGTTTCGGCGGTCGGGAAGTTCTCGAAGACGACGCAACTGTCGAACAGGGTCCCCACTCCCACCGTCCGCTGGATGTCGCTCAGCGGGAGGTAGTGGTGATCGAGAAGTTCGGCGTGCTCGCCCTGGAGGCGTTCGAGCAGTTCGGCCACCGGTTCGGCCGGGTCGAGACGCACCCGTACCGGCACCGTGTTGATGAACACCCCCACCATCTCCTCGACGCCCGGGAGTTCGGCCACCCGGCCCGAGACCGTGGCCCCGAACGTGATGTCCAGCCGGCCGGTCCGCCGGTGCAGGCACAGCGCCCACGCGACCCGGACCAGCGTGTTGAGCGTGACACCGTGACGGCGCGAGATGTCGAGCAGCGCGGAGGTGTCCGTCTCGGAGAGGGTGACGACGGTCCGCTCCGGAAGGAAGCGGATCCGTGCGGTGTCCGTGCCGGGGCAGGCCAGCGTGGGGCCCTTCAGCCCGGCCAGCGCCTCCAGCCAGGCCGTACGCGCCTTCTCGCGGTCCTGTTCGGCCAGCCATCGCAGATAGTCGGGATAGTGACCGGGTGCGGGCAGGCCGCTCGCGTCGCCGTGGTCGTAGAGAGCGAGCAGGTCGCGCAGCAGCAGCGAAGTGGTCCAGCCGTCCACCAGCAGGTGGTGCATGGTCAGGATGATCTGCTGCCGGTCCTCGCCCAGGCCGACCAGGGTGCAGCGCATCAGCGGCGGGTCGGCGGGGTCGAAGCGCCGGTGCCGGTCGGCTGTCAGCACCGCCGCCAGCCTGTCGGCCTGATCGCGCGGGTCGAGGCCGGTCAGGTCATGGACGTGCCACGGCATGGCCGTCCGCTCCGGGATCACCTGCACCGGCTCCCCGGACCGCTTCTGCAGGAAGGCCGCCCGCAGCATCGGGTGCCGTTCCAGGAGAGCGTCGCAGGCGGCCCGGAACCGCTCGGTGTGGAGCGGGCCCTGAACCTCCAACGAGATCTGCACGTTGTAGACATCGAGGTCCCGGCTGTCGTACCGGGCGTGGAAGAGCAGCCCCTCCTGGAGCGGCGTCATCGGCAGGGCCTCGACCACGGGCAGGCCGATACGGGCGCCGAGTGCGGCGAGCTCGGTGTCGTGCCGGTCGAGCGGTTCCCCGCCCAGCGACCCGCCCTCCCGTGGCAGGACGGGCGGGATCGTCTGCCGCGGGACGATGGCCTCCGTGCTCGTCCCGTGCTCCACCAGCGCGCGCAGCGCCGCGAACCATAGTCGGCCCAGCTCGGCGATGTCCTGGTCGGACAGGAGCCGCCGGGCCCACAGCCAGTGCGCCACCAGGCGTGGCCCTTCCGGGCCGTCGCTGACCGCCGCGGTCAGTTCGACGAGGTGCGCCATGGCCATACGGGGGTCGGCGCCGAGAGGCAGGACGTCCGACTCGGGAGCCACGCTCCAGTCGGTGGTCCCCGCACCGCCCTGTCTGCCGAGGTAGTTGTACCCGATCTGCGGTGCGGGGCGGGCCGCCAGCTCGGCGGCTGTCTCCTCGTTCAGGTAGCGCAGCAGACCGAAGCCGGTGCCGCGCCGGGGGATGGCCTCGAACTGGGCCGTGACCCGGCGCACGGCCTCGCCGAGGCGGGCTCCGGCCGGATCGTCGTCCGGCGCCCAGTCGCCGATCCTGGCGTCGACACGTACCGGGTACAGCGTGGTCAGCCAGCCGACGGTGCCGGACAGGTCGACGTCCTCCGACGTCTGTTCGCGGCCGTGGCCCTCCACGTCGATCAGTACGGCGGTGCTGTCGCCGTCACCGGGTGAACGGTCACGCCGCCAGGCGGCGACGGCCACGGCCAGAGCGGTGAGCAGCACCTCGTTCGTGTGGGTGCCGAAGACGGCGGGAACGGTCGTGAGCAGAGGAGCGGTCAGCTCGGGCGGGAGGGTGAGGGAGAGTTCACCGGCGGTCGCGTAGACGTCGTGGGACGGCGAGAGCTCCACATCGGCGAGCCGGCCGTCGCCTCTGCTCAAAGTCCGCCGCCAGTGAGGCAGTTCGCTCCTCAGCGCGGGTGCTTCCGCCGCCGCGCGGAGCAGCAGGCTCCACTCCCTCAGCGGGAGCGGTACCGGACCGGCCGACGGGGCGGAGCCCGCTGCCAGTTCCTGCCAGACGCTGTACAGGTCGGTCAGCAGGATGTGCCAGGAGACCGCGTCGACGGCCAGGTGGTGGAGCGTGACGAGCAACCTGCCCTGGGCGCCCTCGCCCGCGTCGAACCAGGTCACCCGCAGCATGGCGCCGGCGCGCGGAGCGAGCGAGTCGGCGTCCTCGCGGGCGCACGCGGCGATCCGGAGACGGACGGCTTCCGGGCCGAGACCCACGACCTCCACCCGGCGTACGGAGTTCCGCGACGTCACCGGGTCCACCGGATCCAGCGTCAGCGCCCCGTCCTCCTGGAGACGCGCGCGCAGCGACTGGTGCCGCTCGGCGAGATGCTGTACGGCCGTGGCCAGCAGGCCGGCGTCGAGTGCGGCCGGCACCCGGAGCAGCGTCGACTGGTGGTACGCGTCGGTCGTTCCGCCCTGCTCCCGCAGCCAGAGCATGATCGGCGTGGCCGGGATCACGTCCGCCGGCCACGTCGCCGTCGGGCCGCCCGCGCCCGGGCCGCCGTCCGCGGTGTCCGCCGCGCCGGCCGGGCTCACCATGAGGAAGGCGGCGAGCGCGCTCGCGGTGCGGTGGGTGAAGATGTGCTTCGGGGTCAGGCGGAAGCCCGCGGAGCGGGCGCGGACGACGAGCTGGATGGCGGTGATGGAGTCGCCGCCGAGAGCGAAGAAGTCGTCCGCCGCCTCGGCGCTGTCCACGCCGAGCACCTGGACGAACAGGTCGACGAGAACGGCCTCGACGCTCTCGTCCCGAGCCTGGTCCAGCCCCTGTCGCCGCCCGGACTCGCGCGTCTCGTCCGGGGCCGGCAGTGCGGCCCGGTCCACCTTGCCGTTCGGGCTCATCGGCAGTGCGGGCAGGGTGACGAACGCGGACGGCACCATGCTCGCGGGCAGCCGCGCACCGATCCGGTCCGCCAGCGTGGCGAGGTCCGCGGACGCGCCGTCCGCCGGTACGACATAGGCCACCAGCCGCTCGGTGCCGCGCCGGTCCTTCCGTACGGCCGCCGCCGCCTGCGCGACGGCGGGATCGGCCGCGACGACGGTCTCCACCTCGCCCAGTTCGATCCGGAAGCCGCGGACCTTGACCTGGTCGTCGGACCGGCCGCGGTAGACCATGACGCCGTCGGGCCGCCAGCACGCGATGTCCCCGGTGCGGTACATCCGGGAACCGGGCGGGCCGAAGGGGTCGGCGACGAAGCGGGTCGCGGAGAGGCCGGGCCGGTTGACGTAGCCGCGGGCGAGTACGTCACCGCCGATGTACAGCTCGGCGGGGATGCCCGCGGGGACGGGACGCAGGAAGCCGTCCAGGAGGTAGACACGGGCGTCGGGGACCGGACGGCCGATCGGCACCGCACCTCCCGGCAGCGGATCGCCCGGCTCCAGGCGGTACTCCATGCATCCCACGGTCGCCTCCGTGGGTCCGTACTCGTTCACGACGGTCACGCCCGGGTGGGCCGCACGCCACTTCTCCAGCGCCTCGCCGTTCAACTGCTCACCGCCCAGGACCAGTTCTCCGGTCGGCGAGTACCAGTCGGACGACGCGGCCAGCACCGGCAGGTGGCTGGGCGTGGCCTTGACGAAGGTGGGCGGCACCGTGGAGTCGTCCGGGGCGTCGAAGTCCTCCAGGTCGACGACGCGCACCAGACCGCCGGAGGTCAGCGGGCCGAAGATGCCGGTGACCGTGAGGTCGAAAGAGGGCGGTGAGTGCACCAGCGCCTGTCCGGCGAGGCCGGGATAGGCGGCGCGGGCGAAGGCGAGGTAGCTGTCGACCGTACGGTGCTCGACGGCGACACCCTTGGGCCGGCCGGTCGATCCCGAGGTGTAGATGACGTACGCGGCGTCCGTGAGCCGCAGCGGCGCGCCGCGTTCGCCGTCCTCCAGGCGGTGCGCGGGCAGCAGCGCCAGCTCCTCCTGGACGGCCGGGTCGGCGAGCGGGACGACCGACGGGTGCGTGATGAGCGCCGGGCGGGTGGTGCCGGCGCAGACGACGACGGACGGGGAGGCGTCGTCGAGCATGAAGGAGACGCGGTCGGCGGGATAGGAGGGATCGATCGGCAGATATCCGGCTCCCGCCTTCAGCGTGCCGAGCAGCGCCACGATCAGGTCCGTACCGCGCGGCAGCGCCACGGCGACGAAGTCGCCGGGCTTCACGCCGCGGGCCAGCAGCAGCCGTGCCAGCCGGTTCGCCGCCGCGTCGAGCCGGAGGTAGCTGAGCGACCGCTCCCCGTCCGCCACGGCCGGGGCGTCGGGTGTGGCGTGCGCCTGGGCCTCGAACCGCTCGGTGAGCGTCGCCGGTACGCGGTCGGGAACCTGCCCGGTCTCCGCTCGCCGGCCTCCCCAGGCGCCGATCACCCGC
This sequence comes from Streptomyces sp. NPDC006174, assembly GCF_040614075.1. NCBI lineage: Bacteria > Bacillati > Actinomycetota > Actinomycetes > Kitasatosporales > Streptomycetaceae > Streptomyces > Streptomyces sp. NPDC006174. The sequence goes on from NZ_JBEXTJ010000005.1 coordinate 286,279, forward strand.
TCCCGTTCCTCGCGGGTCAGCAGCGGAACGGCGGCGACCGGCGTCGTGGGCCGCTCGGCGAAGGTCTCGAGCAGCAACCTCAGCCGGGAGCCGATCAGTTCGATGCGTTCGGCGTCGAACAGGTCGGTCCGGTAGTTGAGTTCGAGCCGCAGGCTGGGGCCGGGGACGGCGAAGACGCTCAGAGGGTAGTGGGTCGATCCGGTGATCTCCTGCTGTCCGGCAGTTTCGTCGTCCCCTTCCAGCAGACTCACGCGCAGGCCGGCCGGACCGTCCTGCACGGCCTCCCAGTCGAAGGGCGCGTTGCCGAAGCCGGTGGAGGTGTCGAAGAGCGCGCCGTGCCCGGACAGCCGCTGCACCTCGGCCAGGCCCAGGTGGTGGTGCGGGGCGAGTGCGGCCTGTTCGTCCTGGATCCGGGCGAAGAGGGCGGCCATCGAATCCTCGGGCGCGATCCGCACCCGTACCGGGATCGCGTTCATGAGCAGGCCCACGACCGAGTCGACGCCGGGGAGCTGCGGCGGGCGGCCGTGCACGGTCTGGCCGAAGACCACGTCGTCGCGCCCGGTCAGCAGCGAGAGGAGCAGTGACCAGGCGCCTTGTACGACGGTGTTGAGCGTGAGGCCGTGCTCCCGGGCGGTCGCGGTCAGCGCCTTGGTCGCGTCCTTGGACAGCGTCACGAAGGCCAGGCCGGGCATCGCCTCCGCGAAGGGCGCGCCGGGGGCGACGAGTGTCGGTTCGTCCAGACCGTGCAGAGCCTTCCGCCATGCCTGCTCCGCGGCGGGCCGGTCCTGGCGGGAGAGCCACCTGAGGAAGTCCGAGAAGGAGGTGAGCGGGCCAAAGGCGGTGTCGTCGCCTTCGCTCCGGTAGAACGCCAGCAGGTCCTGGAGGACGAGCGGCAGGGACCATCCGTCCAGCAGGATGTGGTGGTACGTCATGACGAAGGCGTGGTGGTCGGGTGCCAGCCGGATCAGCGCGAACCGCATCAGCGGTGGCGCACCCATCTCGAAGCGGCGCAGCCGCTCGTCCTCGAGGAAGGCCAGCAGCCGCTTCCGCCGTCCGGACTCCGACTCCGCCGACAGATCGAGTTCCGTCCACGGCGTCTCCACGACGCGGCGTACCAGCTGCACGGGCTTCCCGTTGGCGCGCAGCCGGAAACCGGCCCGCAGGGCGGCATGGCGGCGGAGCGTGGCGGCGCAGGCGGCGCGCAGCCGCTCCGCCGAGATCTCCCCGGTCAGTTCGAAGCCGGCCTGGATGTTGTAGACGTCCACCGTCTCGGAGTCGTACAGCGCGTGGAAGAGCATGCCCTCCTGCAGCGGCGTGAGGGGCAGTGCCATCTCGATCGGCGACTCGGTCGCTTCGTTCACTGTGAGGTCATCCCCGTGAGCGGTCGGTGGTGGCAGTGATACGGCGGCGGGCGGAGCGGGCTGACGCGGCCGACAGCGCGATGCTGCCGCACGGTTCGCGTGCGGGGACAGGCAGCCGACCGGCAGCTTCCCGCCCTCAGCGCAGCGTCTTTCCGATGGCGTCGAGCGTGGCGGGCGCGCCGGTGAAGAGGTAGTCGTGCCCGCCGGGCAGCAGCCGGAGCGAGAACGCGCCCGCCGCGCAGTCCCGCCAGCGCTCCAACTGCGCCCCGCCGACCAGTGGGTCGTCCGCACCACCGAGGACGTGCAGCGGGCAGTCGACCCGCTCCGGTCCGGCGGCCAGGTAGGTTTCGGTGAGGGCGAGGTCGCGGCGGACGGTGTCCAGCGCGTACCGCAGATACGCCGGGTAGCGTGACAGCTCGGAAGGAATGCCGCCGAAGCCGTTCAGCCAGGCGAGCAGTCCGTCGTCGTCCCGGTCCGACACACGCCGGCGCACCGGGGTGTGCGGCGACCGTGCCGCGGACACCAGCAGTGCGCGCGGCGGGGTCAGGCCGCGCCGCGCGATCCGGACGGCGACCTCATAGCCGAGCAGCGCGCCGAAACTGTGGCCGAAGATCGCGTACGGCAGGTCGAACTCGTCCGCGATGCCGTCGATCACCGCATCGGCCAGCTCCTCCATGGTGTCCGGCAGCGGATCGGTGCTGCGTGCACCCCGGCCCGGCAGCTCCACCGTCGCGAGCTCCACGCCGGAGGGCGGGGCGGGCCGCCACGGGGCGAACGAGGCCGCGCTGCCGCCCGCCTGCGGCAGACAGAACAGCCGCATCCGCGGCTGGGACGTGTGGACCCGGCCCACGATCCAGGGGTGGTCGGCGCGGTGCGGCGGTGCGCTGCGCGAGCCGGACGGGGTCCCTGAGCAGGTGGGTGGTGCGGCGGCAGTCATGCGCGTCCCGCCCCTTCGGTCGGCCGGCGGTCATGAGGGGCGGCAGCCCCTTCCGGCCATCATGGTTCGGCGGCCGGCGGCGGAACCAGGCACGGGACCGGCAACCGGTCTGCCGCCAAGTTGCCCCATGGGTGCCTGGAGAGGTGTTCCGCGGCGCGTCAGACTCCACGAGCGTCAGTCCTGTTCCGTGCCCGAGGGGTGGACCGTAATCCAATGACCACAGTTCCAGGCTCGGTGACCGGCTCGGCCGAATCGACCTTCTTCACGCTGGACAGCGTCACCGAGGACCTCATGGAGGTCGACGCGATGTTCAAGGCCATCCTGAACTGGGACTACGGCCAGCGCGACAGCCGGGTGTGGAACCTCTACGAGAAGAACAAGGTCTCGCAGTGGAACGCCACCACCGACATCGATTGGGACCACGAGATCCACTTCGGGGCGGAGCTGTCGGAGGAGAGCGGCGGGAGACTCGCGTCCTTCGTCGTCGGCGAGGGAAGTCCCGTGCCCCGTGAACTGCTGACGCAGTTCCGCTGGCAGTACCAGTCGTGGATGTGCAGCCAGTTCCTCCACGGCGAGCAGGGTGCGCTGGTGACCACGGCCCGGCTGGTGGAGACGGTGCCGGACATGGACGCCAAGACCTACGCGGCCTCGCAGGTCGCCGACGAGGCGCGGCACGTCGAGGCGTTCGCCCGCTACGTCGACGAGAAGCTGGGCGATTCGTACCCGATCAATCCCGGGCTCAAGACGCTGCTGCACGATCTGCTGTCGGAATCCCGGTGGGACATCGTCTATCTCGGCATGCAGGTGGTCGTGGAGGGGCTGGCGATCACCGCGCTGCGGCTCGCGAGCAGCGGCTTCGGAGACCCGATCATCCGTCAGATCACCAAGATGGTCGCGAGCGACGAGGCCCGGCACATCGCCTTCGGAGTCACCGCGCTCACCGGCATGTACGGGCAGGTGACCTCCGCCGAGCTGCGTGAGCGTGAGGACTTCCTGCTGGAGGCCATCCAGCTGATGTCGCGCCGGTTCATGCTGCGCGAGGTCTGGGAGCGGATGGAACTCGACGTGGAGCAGGGTCTGCTGTTCGCCCGGACGAACCCGATGATGGCCACCTACCGGCAGATGCTGTTCCAGCAGGTCATCCATGTCCTGCGGCAGTTGGACATGCTCTCGGACCGGGTCAAGAGCCTGCTGCTGGCGGAGAACCTGGTGCGTCCCGAGATCATGGCGGTGACGCGCTGACCGCAGGGTTCGTCCACGGTCGCGCCGGCGCCGATGCCACCTCGGGTGACATCGGCGCCGGCGTTTGAGCTTCTCTCGCCTGTCCGTCCTACTTCTTCGCCGCGCGGAAGCCGTTGACGACGGCGATCAGACCGGCGACCAGGACGATCAGCGCCACTCCGGTGTAGACCTCGGGCGTCGTGTTGTCGGTGACGTCCGCCAGGAAGTCCGGGTTGAAGATCTGCCGCTGCTGGATGATCCAGGCCAGCGGCAGCACGAACACCGCCTGGGCGACGGCGTGCAGGACGGCCAGCCGGCTGGTCCAGCCGTGCGTGATCACGCGGACCAGAGCGAGCACGACGAGGCCGGCGAGCCCGATGAGGACCGGCCAGATCCACCCCGACCACAGGTCCGGGTCGAGTACGGCGATCCGCTCGCCGCCGTCGGTCCGGTAGGGCTCGGAGAGCTGCTGCCAGACGGTCAGGCCGAGCAGCAGCGCGTACCAGACCGCCGTCAGGACGGCACCGATGCCGGCCTTCTGGGGCTCGCGGGTCTCGGGCAGGTCGTCGGGCGTCCAGTCGGTGGTACGGATGAGAGTCCCCTTCCGGTGGCCGGCGCGCTCGGCGACGGCGAACAGCACGGTGAGTACGGTGACCATCTGGGCGCCGACCGTGAACACGGTCTCGACGCCGGCGCCCACGGCCGCCCCGAGGCCGTTGTCGTCCACGATCTCCAGCAGCACGAACACGGCGGTGAGCACCGGCAGCACGGTGGTCAGCAGGAAGACCAGCAGCCGGATGTAGGTCGGGTAGAGATCGGGGCCGATCAGGGCGAGCGGCCGGTCGGTGTAGCGCGCGGCGTGCCGGATCGGATCGCCCATCTCGCTCAGCACCTCGCGCTCGACCGTCTCGGGACGGGCCGGGTCGCGCGCTTCGATGGTGTCGGCGATGGTGGTGCGCAGTTCGTCGGCGATGTCGTCGCGCTGATCCGCGGGCAGCCGCCTGACGACCTCGTGCACGTAGCGCTCGGTGAGCGTGTTCGTGCTCATCCATTCTCCTTGGTAAGCCGTGAGATCGAGGCGACGAGGTCCTGCCATTCGCGCACCAGTGAGGTGCGTACCCGGGAGCCCTCGGGACTCACCCGGTAGAACTTCCGTGGCCGGGACTCGTCGGTGTTCCATTCGCTGGTGAGCAGGCCTTGCTTCTCGAGCCGGCGCAGCAAGGGATAGAGGGTGTTGCCGTCGACGGTGACACCCGCGTCGTTGAGTGTCTCCAGCAGTGCGTACCCGTACTGCGGCTTGCGGAGCAGCGCCAGGCAGGCCAGGACGACCGTGCCGCGACGCAGCTCCTGGGCCTGGCCAAGAGCGATCTCTTCTGTAGCCATGCACTGCACTGTACTGTGCGGCACACACTATTGTCACGCGTACGGTTCGCTGAGGACCGATCAGTCCGCCGCGACCGGTGCGTCCTCCTCCGCTCCCGCCGTCAGCGGCCGGGTCGTCGCGTTGAACTCGCCCGCGCAGAGCGCCTTCCAGATGACCCTCCGGCGCGGCTTTCCGCTGGAGGTGACCGAGACACCGCCACGCGGCAGCTCGACCAGGTGGAGTACCGCGTCGCCGAGCCATTCGGAGAGAACCTCGTGGGCGGCCTCCCGCCAGCCGGGCCGCACGCCGCCGAACACCGCCACGCCGGTCGGCACCCCGTCGCGCACCCCGAGCAGGACGGCGACGCGCCGCTCCGGGATGCCCCGGTGGTGCAGCAGGGCCTCCAGGCTCTCGGCGAAGACCATCTTCCCGTTCACCTTCAGCCCGTCGCCGAGCCGGCCGATCACGAAGAGCTGCCCGTCCCGCAGGAAGCCCGCGTCACCGGTGGCCAGGCCCGCGCCGTCGACGCTGGTACCGGAGGCGGACCCGGTGGTGCCGATGTACCCGCTCGCGATCGAGACCCCGGTGACGACGATCTCGCCGACCCGTCCGTCCGGCAGCTCCTCACCGTCCTCGGACAGGATCCGCACCGTCCTGCCCTCCAGCGGACGGCCGCAGCCGACCACCGCCGCTCCGGCGAGGGACGCCGCGTCACCGGCGTCCGGTGCCTGCGCCGACCAGCCCTCGCCAGGGGCCAGACCGGTCACCGCCAGGGTCGCCTCGGCGCTGCCGTACGCGGGGAGCAGCGCGCCGCGGTCGAGCCCGTGCGGCCCCAGCAGCGCGTGGAAGTCCTCCAGTACCTGCCGGTCGACCCGCTCCGCGCCGATGATCACGCACCGGACCGAGTCGAAGCGCAGCTCCCGCAGGTCGTCCGGTCTCACCCGGCGCAGGATGTACGCCAGTCCGAAGTTGGGCATGGCCGTCATGACGGCGCCCTGGTCGCTGATGCAGCGCAGATACCGCAGCGGAGAGCGGATGAAGTCGTCCGGCTGCATCATCCAGCCGTCGAAGCCGGTGACGACGACGTTCAGCAGGAACCCGACGAGACCCATGTCGTGGTGGACCGGCAGCCAGCTGATCGCCGGGTACTGGGGCGCGCAGCCCAGCCACTGCCCCATGCCGGCGAGGTTGGTCCGCAGCGCGTCGGCGGAGATCAGCACGCCGCGCGAGAAGCCGCTGGACCCGGAGGTGAACTGGATCAGCGCGGTCTCCGGCAGCGGCATCGGCCGCTCCAGCGGCTCCGCCCCGGCCACGAGTTCGTCGAAGGCGACCGGCTCCTGGAGCCCCAGCCCGCTCGCGACCTTACGGATCTGCTCCAGCGACTCGTCGTCGCAGACGGTGAACCGGGGCGCGGCCGTCGCGAACAGATGGCTCGCGTGCTTCTCGTACTCGTCGGCACGCTGGAAGGCGAAGGGCGGAGGGATGGAGCACGGCGTCGCACCGGCCGCCAGCGCGCCGAAGAACCCGGCGACGAAGCCCGGGCTGGAGCGCAGCACCAGGCCGACGACGTCACCCTGCCCGACCCCTCCCGCACGCAGGGCGGCGGCGGTTCTCAGCACCAGCGCGGCCAGATCACGGTAGGACCAGAACTCCCATCCGTCGGCGGAATCCGCGTAGTACAGGCCGCGCTCGGTGGACGGCTGGTCCAGCCAATCGAGCAGGCCTCGGTCCTGGTCTCCCAACGTCCCTGTCCTCTCCGGTGGTTCGTGGCACGTCCGGCACACGCGAGGCGTGGCGCCGTGCCCGGTCCGCCGCAGCATCACCCGCGTCCCGAAGGAGAACCAGGCAAGCGGCCGGTAACTCGCCCCGGACCGGGCGGCATTTCGAACAGCGCCGCTGATTGCCGGTTCGGTTGCCTGGTTTCCGCACGGGCGGGCGATGCAGCATCGTCGCGAGATCCGGGCCTCCAGGCTCGCGGGGATGCACGAGAGAGCGGTTACGACCCGATGACTTCACGCGCAGAGAACGGTCTGCTGCCGCTGACGGCGGCCCAGCGGGGGGTGTTCTTCGCCCAGCAGCTCGACCCCGCCAACCCGGCCTACAACACCATGGTCGCCATGGAGGTACGCGGACCGCTGGACGGCGGACTGCTCCAGCGCGCGATCCGCCGGGCCGAAGGGGAGAGCGGAAGCTTCGACGTCGAACTGGTGGAGCGGCCGGACGGTACGTACCAGCGGCCGGTCGCACCCGGCTGTTCGACCTGGCAGGAGTACGACTTCAGCGGTGAGCCGGACCCTCTCGCCGCCGCGCGGACGCTCATCGACCGTGACCGCGCGACCCCGCTCGACCTGGCGAAGGACGCGCTGTCGGCGCACATCCTGATACGGGTCGGAGCCGATCACCACGTCTGGTACCAGCGCAGCCACCACATCCTGTCCGACGCCTTCGGGTCGGTGCTGCACTCGCGCCGGATCTCCGCGTGCTACGAGGCGCTGGCCGCCGGGACGGAACCCGACGGCGAGCCGCTGGGCCGGCTCCAGGACCTGCTGGCGGACGAGAGCGCCTACCGGGCGTCGGCGGAGTACACCGCGGACCGGACGTACTGGGCGGGCGTCTTCGCCGACCGGCCCGAGACGGCCGGTCTGGGCCAGGGAGCGCCGACGACGGCGGCGGGCATGGCGATCGCCACGACGACGACGCTTCCGCCGGACGGACTGCGGGCGCTGCACACCGCCGGAAGGGCGGCCCGCACCCCGTGGACGGTGCCGATGCTGGCGGCGGTCGCCGCCTATCTGCACGGAATGACGGGAGTCCAGGACCTGACCCTGGGCGTGCCCACCACCGCCCGGCTCGGCGCGCGGTCCCAGAACGTGCCCGGCATGCTGTCGAACACGCTCCCGTTGCGGATCACCGTCGACCCGGCGGCCGACCGCGTCCAGCTGGTGCGCCAGGTCGCCCGGCGGCTGGGCGAACTGCTCACCCATCAGCGCTACCCGTACGACGAACTACGGCGGGACCTCGGCATGCTCGGCACCGAGGAGCAGTTGTTCGGCGTGCTCGTGAACATCATGCCGTCGGGCTCCGAGACCGCGTTCACCGGTCGCGAGGCCGAGGTGATGGCGCTGTCCGGCGGACCGGTCACCGACCTCAACATCACCTGCCACCCCGATCCCGGCGGCCGGGGCATGCGCATCGAGTTCGAGGCCAACCCCGACCGGTACAGCCTCGCCGAACTCCGCACGCACCAGCACCGGTTCACGGACTTCCTGGCCCGCTTCCTCGCCACTCCCGCAGAGGTGCCGCTCGCCCGCGTGGAGGTCCTGACCCCGGCGGAACGCACCCGGGCACTCGCCGAGGGCGGCCCCGGGCAGGATTCGGAACCCGTCGTCCCGCGTACCTTCCCGCAGCTGTTCGAGGAGCAGGTCAGGCGGACCCCGCACGCCCGCGCCGTGCTCTCGCCGACCGAATCCCTCGACTACGCGGCGCTCAACGCCCGCGCCAACCGCCTGGCAAGGGTGCTGGTCGAGCACGGTGCCGGCCCCGAGCGGCTGGTGGCGGTGGCCCTGCCGCGCGGCAGCGCCGCCCTGACCGCCACGGTGGCGGTGCTGAAGTCGGGCGCGGCCTGTCTCCCGGTCGACCTCGACTACCCGCGGTCCCGGGTCACCGCCATGCTCGACGACACCGCACCGCTGCTGCTGCTGACGACCCGCGCCGCCGACGACGCCACGCTCGCTCCCGCGGTGGAGCGCCTGTACCTGGACGAGGCGGCCGTTCCCGTCGGCCGCCCGCCGGCGGGCGGCGACACCGACGGCGACGATCTCGACGACCGGGGCCGCCGCACACCTCTGCGCCCGACCCACCCGGCGTACGTCATCTACACCTCCGGATCGACCGGCAGGCCCAAGGGCGTCGTCGTCACGCACACCGGCCTCGCCGCGCTGACACGCCACCAGAGCGACCTGCTGCGCCTGACGCCCGAGACCCGCGTGCTCCAGTTCTCCTCACCCAGCTTCGACGCCTCCGTATGGGAGCTGTGCGCGGCGCTCCTCACCGGCGCCACCGCGGTGGTCGCACCGGCCGAACGGCTCACGCCCGGGCCACCACTGGCCGGGCTCGTCGCCGAACTCGGCGTCGACTGCCTGCTGCTGGCACCGTCCACGCTGGCGGCCCTGCCGGCCGGCGGGCTTCCGGAGGGAATCAACCTGGTCGTCGGCGCCGAGGCGTGCCCGCCGGACCTGGTCGCACGCTGGTCGCCCGGCCGGCACATGGTCAACGCCTACGGCCCCACCGAGTCGACGGTCATCGCGACCCAGACCGGCGCGCTGTCCGGACGGATCGTCCCGCCCATGGGCCGTGCCGTCCCCGGCACCCGCGTCCGGCTGCTCGACGACGCGCTGCGGCCGGTACCGCCCGGAGTGGCGGGCGAGGTGTACCTCAGCGGTGACGGGCTCGCCCGCGGCTACCTCGGCCGTCCCGGCACCACCGGGGAACGGTTCGTCGCCGACCCCTTCGGCGCGCCCGGCAGCCGCATGTACCGGACGGGGGACGTGGCACAGCGGTCGGCGAGCGGCGAGCTCTCCTACCTGGGCCGGGCCGACAGCCAGGTCAAGGTACGTGGCTTCCGCATCGAACTCGGCGAGGTGGAGAGCGTTCTCGCCGAGTCGCCAGGCGTCGGCCGGGCTGTGGCGGCCGTCCGCGAGGACCGGCCGGGACACCGGCACCTGGTGGCCTACGTGACCCCGGCCGTCGCCGGTGAGCGGCCGGATGCGGTCGGGTTGCGTGAGCTGGTGGCGGGGCGGTTGCCGGAGTACATGGTTCCGGCGGTGGTGATGGTGGTGGAGTCGTTCGCGCTGACGCCGAACGGCAAGGTGGACCGGGGTGCGTTGCCGGTGCCGGAGTTCCGGGCGGTGGACGTGTACCGGGCTCCGGTGACGGAGCGGGAGCTGGTGTTGCACGAAGTGTTCGCCCAGGTGCTGGGTCAGCCGCGTGTCGGTGTCGACGACAGCTTCTTCGACCTCGGCGGCGACTCCATCATCGCCGTACAGGTGGCGTCCGGGGCCCATCGGGCCGGACTCGCCGTCACCGTGAAGGACGTCTTCGTCCACAAGACCATCGCCAAGCTCGCCGAGGCGGCCGAGGACGTCGGCGAGCGGGCCGCGGCCCCTCGTACCGGGGGCCTGGTGCGGATCGACGCGGAAGAACTCGACGAGCTCGAAGCCCAGTGGGGGGCAGCACTGTGAGACAGACATCCCTGGAAGCGGTCCTGCCGCTCTCGCCGTTGCAGCAGGGCATCCTTTTCCACGCGCTCTACGAGGAGGGACGGGCCGACAGCGGAAACGTCGACTTCTACAACGTCCAGACGCCGCTGGAGCTGACCGGGACGCTCGACACCGGCCTGCTGCGCGCCTCCTGCGGCGCACTGGTCGGTCGGCACGCGAGCCTGCGGGCGGGATTCCTGCGCCGCCGCTCCGGAGAGGCCGTCCAGGCCGTCGCGCGGGCCGTCGAGCCGCCGTGGGAGGAGGTCGACCTCTCCGGCTTCGGCCAGGAGGAACTGAGGCCGCGCCTCTCCCGGCTGCTCACCGAGGAGCGCGCACGGCGTTTCGACATGGCGAAACCGCCGCTGCTCCGGTTCACGCTGATACGGCTCGCAGCCGACCGGCACATCCTGCTGATCACCAACCACCACATCCTGCTGGACGGCTGGTCGCTGCCCTTGATCCTCGGCGATCTGTTCCGCATCTACGGGGACGGCGGCACGGCGGAGCGGCTGGAGCCGACGGTGCCCTTCCAGGACTATCTCGGCTGGGTCGGCGAGCAGGACAGGGACCAGGCCGAGCGGGCCTGGAAGAGCGTGCTGGACGGGGTCGACGGCGCCACGCTCGTCGCGGACGGAGCCGGCACCGGTTCCTCGGAGCGGGGCCAGCGGCGCGTCGTCACGGAGCTGTCCGAGCAGGCCGGTGCGGCCCTCACCGCCCTGGCCCGGAGCCGTGAACTCACCGTCAACACCCTGGTCCAGGGCGCCTGGGCGCTGCTGCTGACCGAGCTGACCGGCCGCCAGGACGTCGTCTACGGGAACACCGTCGCCGGCCGCCCGCCGGAGCTGCCCGGCAGCGACCGCATGGTGGGCCTGATGATGAACACCGTGCCGGCCCGGGTACGGGTCGACCCGGCGGAGCCGGTGGCGGAGCTGCTGGCCCGTATCCAGCACGACCACACGACCGTGATGGGCCACGACTATCTCGGCCTGGCCGAGATCCACCGCGCCGTGGGCGCCACCGAACTCTTCGACACCACCGTCGCCTTCGAGAACGTCCCCGTGGAACACGCCGTCCGGGGCGCCTCGGTGCCCGGACTCGACGTCGGTCTGCTGCGGGACGCCGTCGACGAGGCGTTCGAAGGCACCCACTACCCGCTGAGCCTGGCCGTCCACCCCGGCAGCCGGCTCCGCTTCGAACTCAACTACCGCGAGGACGTCTACACCGCCGATGCCGCGTGCGGCGTACTGCGGCGCCTGACCGGTCTGCTGGAGGACATCGCCGCCCGGCCCGACGAGCAGGCCGGACGGTTCCCCTCGCGGACGGACGCCGAGCGGTGCGAGATCCTGCGCGAGGCGAGCGGACGCACCGTCGAGCGGCCGGCCGGGACGCTGCCCGGTCTGTTCGAGGCACAGGCCCGCGCGACGCCCGACGCGGTGGCCGTCACGGACGGCACGACCAGCCTCACCTTCGACCTGCTCAACGCCGACGCCAACCGCCTGGCCCGGCTGATCGTCGCGCGCGGTGTGGGACCGGGCGACCTCGTCGGCGTCGCCGTGCCGCGGACCACGGACGCCGTGGTGGCGATCCTGGCCGTCCTCAAGTCGGGCGCCGCGTACCTGCCGATCGACGTCGGCCACCCCGCGGAGCGCGTCGCGGCGATCTGCGCGGAGGCCGGACCGGCCCTCGTCCTGGCCTCGGTCGCGACGGTGTCCGCCGTACCCGAATCCGTGCCGGCGCTGCTGCTCGACGAGACCATTCCGCCCGCGGACGGGACGGACCTCGACGACGGCGACCGCACCGGTCCGCTGCTGCCCGCCCACCTCGCCTACGTCATCCACACCTCGGGCTCCACGGGACGTCCCAAGGGTGTGGCCGTGGAGCACCGCAACCTGGCCAACATGTTCCACAGCCACCGGGCGAACTTCTTCGAGCCCGAGCGGGCGCGGGCGGGCGGACGGCCGCTGCGTGCCGCGCTCACCAACTCGCTCGGCTTCGACGCCTCCTGGAGCCAGCTTCTGTGGATGGTCGCCGGACACGAGCTGCACATGGTCGGTGACACCGTGCGCAAGGATTCCCTGGCACTCGTCCGCCATGTGGCGGAAGCACGGATCGACGTCGTCGACACCACACCCTCCGTCGCACGGCAGATGCTCGACGCGGGCATGTTCGCGGCGTCGGGGGAGGGGCACCGCGTGCGTGTCCTCGCGCTCGGCGGCGAGGAGGTGGCCGACGACCTGTGGACCGAACTCCACGGCATACCCGGCCTGTCGGTGTACAACCTCTACGGTCCCGCCGAGTGCACGGTCGACGCGATGCTCTGGCACCCCGGCGGCTCACCCGGCGCGGCGGGCCCGCCCGCCATCGGTGTCCCCGCCGACAACACCCGGGTCTACCTCCTGGACGCGTTCCTGCGGCCGGTGCCGGCCGGCGTCGTCGGCGAGCTGTACATCGCCGGTGACGGGGTCGCCCGTGGGTATCTGGGCCGTCCCGGCTTGTCGGCGGAGCGGTTCGTGGCCGACGTGTTCGGCCCGGCGGGTGCCCGGATGTACCGCACCGGCGACCTCGGGTGCCGCCGTGCCGACGGCGCCGTGGAATACCGCGGCCGGTCCGACTTCCAGGTCAAGGTACGCGGCCACCGCATCGAACTCGGCGAGATCCAGGCCGTGCTGGCCGACCACCCCACGGTGGGCCAGGCGGTCGCGGCGGTGTCCGCCGGCGGCGAGGGCGTACGCCGGATCGTCGGATACGTACGGGCTGCCGCCGGTGAGCGGCCGGACGCGGTCGCGTTGCGTGAGTACGTGGCGGGGCGGTTGCCGGAGTACATGGTTCCGGCGGTGGTGATGGTGGTGGAGTCGTTCGCGCTGACGCCGAACGGCAAGGTGGACCGTGGTGCGTTGCCGGTGCCGGAGTTCCGGGCGGTGGACGTGTACCGGGCTCCGGTGACGGAGCGGGAGCTGGTGTTGCACGAGGTGTTCGCGGAGGTGCTGGGGCAGTCGCGTATCGGAGTCGACGACAGCTTCTTCGACCTCGGCGGCGACTCCATCATCTCGATGCAGCTCGCGGCCCGCGCCCACCGCGCCGGGCTCGCCGTCACCGTCAGGGACGTCTTCGTCCACAAGACCATCGCCAAGCTCGCCGAGGCGGCCGAGGACATCGAGGAGAAGGACCCCGCGGCGGCGGACAGCTCCGTCACCGGGCCGCTGCTCGCGCTGAACGACGCCGAACGTGCGGAGATCACCGCCGACGGACACGAGCTCACCGGCGTACTGCCGCTCACTCCGCTCCAGCAGGGCATGCACTTCCACGCGCTGCTGGCCGCCGACGGTATCGACGTCTACACCGCCCAGGCGCCCGCACGGCTGGAAGGACCGCTGGCGTCCGCCGTGCTGCGCAAGGCGTTCGACGCGGCTCTCACCCGTCACACCGCGCTGCGCGTCTCGTTCCGGCTCCTGGCCTCGGGCCGTTCCGTCCAGGTGGTGCACGAGGGCCTGCGCGTGCCCTGGCGGGAGATCGATCTCTCCGGTCACGGCGAGGACGAACGCCGCCGTCGGCTGGCGGAGCTGGTCGACGAGGACCGTGTCACCCGCTTCGACCTCACCGACCCGCCGCTGATGCGCGTCACCCTGGTCCGGCTCGGGACCGACGACCACGCTCTGCTGACCACCTACCACCACGCCCTGCTCGACGGCTGGTCGCTGCCGCTGTTCTTCCGTGACGTCTTCTCCCTCTACGCCCGCGGTGGCGCCGACCGAGGCCGGCCGGTGGCTCAGTTCACCGACTTCCTCGGCTGGCTCACCCGGCAGGAGGACGAGCGGGCGACGCGGGCCTGGAGTGAGGCCCTGGCCGGTGTCGAAGGACCGACCCTGGTCGCTCCTGGCGCCGACGCGGCCACCGCGACCGTGCCCCACCTGGTGACGGAGGTCCTGGACGCGCAGGGGACGGACGCGCTCGCCGCCGCGGCACGCGGTGCGGGCCTGACGCTCAACACCGTGGTCCAGGGCGCCTGGGCGGTGGCACTCGGCCACCAACTGGGCCGCGACGACATCGTGTTCGGCGCGACGACCGCCGGGCGTCCACCGGAGCTGGCGGGCGTGGAGGAGATCGTCGGCCTGTTCATGAACACCGTCGCCGTACGGGTACGGCTGGATCCCGCACGACCGCTCGACCACATCCTGACCGACCTCCAGTCGCACCAGGCCGAGCTGCGCCCGTACCACCATGTCGGGCTCCCCGAGGTGCAGCGGGCGCTGGGACTCGGCGAACTCTTCGACACCGTCATCGGGTTCGAGAACACTCCCTTCGACGGCGCGGCCATCCAGGAACAGGTACCGGGCCTGCGGATCTCCCTGGACGAGGAGCCCGTCCCGGGCGCCTCGCACTATCCGCTCAGCCTGGTCGTCATGCCCGACGAGCGGCTCAGCCTCGAACTCAGCTACCGGGCCGACCTGTTCACGGCCGAGGCGGCCGGTGCGCTCCTGGCCAGGGTGCGCACGGTCCTCGACCGCTTCGTGCACGACCGGACCGTACCGCTGGGCCGGATCGACCTGCTCACGGACCGGGAACGCGGTGAGCTCCTGGCCGCGGCGGAAGGAGCGGCCCACGAGCGGACGGCGACCTTCCCGGAGCTCTTCGAGGAGCAGGTGCGGGCCAGCCCCGACGCCGTCGCGGTGTACGACAACGAACTGGCCCTCACCTACGGGGACCTCGACGTCCAGGCCAACCGGCTCGCCCGCGCACTGGTGGGCCGGGGCATCGGGCCGGAGCGTGTCGTGGCGGTCGCGATGCCGAAGTCGGCGCGGTCCGTCCTCGCGGTCCTGGCGGTCCTCAAGGCCGGCGCGGCCTATCTCCCGCTGGACCTCGGCTATCCGCCGGACCGGCTGCGCTACCTGATCGGTGACGCGCGGCCGGATCTCGTCCTCACCACCGGTGAGGGCGCGGCGGTCATGGCCGAGGCCGGTGCGAAGGAGGTGCTGTGCCTGGACGGGCCCGGACCGGATGCCGAGAACAGCAGCGAACTCCTTGACGCCGATGCGGAGTTGACGTCCGGTCTGTCCGGGGGCACTCTCACCGACGCCGACCGGATCGCGCCGCTGCGGCCCGCGAACGCCGCCTATCTGATCTACACCTCCGGGTCGACCGGCCGGCCCAAGGGCGTGCTGGTGTCCCACCTCGGGATCGCCGCGCTGGTCGCCCAGCAGCAGGACGGGCTCGCGCTCCGTGCGCGGGAGCGGGTGCTGCTGTTCGCCTCGCCGAGCTTCGACGCGTCCGTATGGGAACTGGCCACGGCGCTCCTGACCGGAGCGAGCGCGGTCACCGCGGACGCCGACGAGCTGCTTCCCGGACCGGCCCTGGCGCGGACGGTCGCGCGCCACGGCGTGACCGCGCTCCTGTTGCCGCCGTCCTCGCTCGCCGTACTGCCCGAGGACGCCCTGCCCGACGGGGTCACCCTCGTCGTCGGCGGTGAGGCGTGCCCGCCGGACCTGGTCGCACGCTGGTCGGCCGGGCGCCGCATGGTCAACGCGTACGGTCCCACCGAGGCGACCGTCATGGCGACGATGAGCCGCCCGCTGTCCGGGCGGACCGCTCCGCCGATGGGCGGGCCGGTCGCCGGTGCGCGGGTCCATGTGCTGGACGCCTCCCTGCGGCCGGTCCCCGTCGGGGTGGCGGGTGAGCTCTACCTGGCGGGCCACGGCCTGGCCCGCGGTTATCTGCGGCGGTCCGGGCTGACCGCGGAGCGCTTCGTGGCCGACCCGTTCGGCCCGCCGGGCACTCGCATGTACCGCTCGGGCGACCTGGCGCGGCGCACGGCGGACGGCGGCCTGGAGTACCTGGGCCGCGCCGACGAGCAGGTCAAGGTACGAGGCTTCCGTATCGAACCGGGCGAGATCGAGGCGGTGCTCGCCGCCGAGCCTTCGGTGGCGCAGACCGTCGTGGTCGTCCGGGAGGACACACCCGGCTCACCACGCCTGGTGGCGTACGTGGCCCCGGCGGCGGCCGGCCCGCTCGACCCGGCGGCGCTCCGTGACCGGGTCGCCGCCGTGCTGCCGGAGCACATGGTGCCGGCGGCCGTCGTCGTGCTCGACCGGCTGCCGGTGACACCGAGCGGCAAGCTCGACCGCGCCGCTCTGCCCGCACCGGACTTCTCGGGAGCCGACGGCGGGCGGGCACCACGGACCGACCGCGAGAAGCTGCTGTGCGCGCTGTTCGAGAAGGCCCTCGGCACGGAGGGCGTCGGCATCGACGACAGCTTCTTCGACCTGGGCGGCGACTCGATCGTCTCCATCAAGCTCGTCACGATGGCCCACGCGGAGGGCCTGGACATCGCCCCGCGCGATGTCTTCGCCCACAAGACCGTGGCGGCACTCGCCACCGCGGTCAAGGACCTGGTTCCGGCGGCGGACACCGACGCGGCCGACGCGCAGGAACCGCTGATCACCCTGGACCAGAGCGAGCTCGACGAGTTCGCCGAGGACTGGCGGTAGCCGGCCCCGCCCCACGTGGGACCGACGTACCGCCGGACACGCACCACCGCACCGAGCGCCACCACCGGACCACGGACGGCCTGGACCCTGCCAGGCCGGTCCGGTGCGCACCACCACGCGGCCCGGCCATGCGGCGCGGACCGCACAGGACCGAACGACGGACGACCGAAGCGGTCACGACCAGGTGAGGACAACCGACATGACCAGCAGCACCCCGACTGTTGACGTACCTTCCCCGGACGTGGCCGCGCCGGTCCCGTCGGAGAAGGATCGCGGCGACACTCCGGTCGAGTACCACCTGGACACCACCGAGGTGACCCAGCTGGAGGAGGCCGCCGCACGGCTCGGGAGCGCCCACGGGGCGCCCGGCCTGGCGGACTTCTACGACCACGCCCACACGGCCGAGGAACTGCTCCCCGCCGGCCTGCGCAGATTCCTCCTCTCCTACCGCAGGACCGAGCGGTCCGCCGCGTGCCTGGTACACGGCTTCCCGGTGGACGACGCGCTGATCGGACCGACCCCGGACCACTGGCGCCAGGCCATCCGCTCCGACGCGGCCCGGTCCCAGGAGCTGTGGCTGGCGATGTGCGGCATGGCGCTGGGCGACCCGTTCGGCTGGGCGACCCTCCAGGAAGGGCGCATCATCCAGAACATCCTGCCGATCCGCGGCGACGAGCAGCGGCAGAGCGGCTACGGCAGCGAGAGCCTGCTGGAGTTCCACACCGAGGACGGCTTCCATCCGAACCGCTGCGACTACCTCATGCTCTTCGGGCTGCGCAACCACGACCTGGTGCCGACCATCGTCGCATCCGTCCGTGACGTACGGCTGAGCGATGACGACCGCGCGGTGCTCGCCGAGCCGCGTTTCCTCATCATGCCGGACACCGAGCACATACGGCAGTTGGAGGCCCAGGACCCCGCCCATCCCGCGCTGGAGAAGCTGTACGCGATGATCAGCGGCGCCACGCCGACCGCCGTCCTGTCCGGCGACCGGTTCAGCCCCTACCTGCGCATCGACCGGCCGTTCATGGACGTCGCACCGGGGGACACCGAGGCCGAGGGCGCGCTCGACCGGCTGATGGCCGAGCTGCACCGGGTGCAGAGGGACGTCGCCGTGGGCCCCGGCTCACTGCTCATCGTGGACAACTACCGCGCGGTGCACGGCCGTCGGTCGTTCACGGCCCGGTACGACGGCACCGACCGCTGGCTGAAGAAGCTCACCGTCAGCCGCAACCTGCGCCGCAACCTCAGCGGATACGTACCCGGCAGCCACCGCGTCATCGTCTGAGCCGGTCGGACCGAAGAAGACAGGGTCGGGCCGAAGAAGATCAGGAGAGACATCATGCGCACCGTCATCGTGTCCGGCGCGTCCAGCGGCATCGGACTCGCCACCGCCGAGCGGTTCGCCCGCTCGGGCGACCACGTGGTCAATCTCGACATCCAGGCACCCACCGGCGGCACGGCGGACGGCCCTCGCGAGGGAGGAGGCGAGATCCGGACGGTCCTGCTCGACGTCGCCGACTGGACCGCCGTCGGTGAGGCCGTCGACCGGGTACACGCCGACCGCGGCCGCCTCGACGTCGTCATCGCCAACGCGGGCATCAGCGTCCGGCACTCCATCCTCGACCTCACCGAGAAGGACGCCCGGCGCACCCTGGACGTCAATCTGATGGGTGTCCTGGCCCTGTGGCGGCACGCCGTTCCGCACATGCTGCGGGAGGGCCACGGAGTGCTCCTGGCGACGGCGTCCGTCAACGGTTCGCGCGGCTACCCTCTCTACGCGGACTACAACGCCAGCAAGGCCGGTGTCGCCTCGCTGTGCCAGACCTTCGCCGTGGAGCTGAGCCCGCTGATCAGGACGGCGTGCGTCGCCCCCGGCGCCGTACTGACACCCATGCAGCGCGCCGAGTACACCGACGCGATGCTCGACGAGGTCAACGAACGCATCCCGGCCCGGCGGCACGCCCTGCCCGAGGAGATCGCGGACGTGTTCCACTTCCTGGCCTCGCCGCAGGCGTCCTTCATCTCCGGTCAGCAGTTCACCGTGGACGGCGCGGAGACGGCCGGCGCCACCACCGCGTTCTTCCCCGGCCCCACCGAGCCGATGCGCTGACCCGGACGGCGGCCGGCCACCGCCGTCCGCCCCGCGCCCTTCCGCTGCCGCCCGCCCGTAACCCGAGTCCGAGGAACCGCCCCATGCACACCCGCCCCGCACTCGATCAGGGCCCGCTCGACGCCGTCGATCTGGCCGATCCGCTGCTGCACGCCCACCACGACCTGGGGCCGTTGTGGCGCCGGCTGCGGGAGGAGGCGCCGGTGCACTGGCAGCCCGAGAGCGGCAGCCGTCCGGGGTTCTGGGTGATCAGTGGTTACGCGGACGTCGTCTCGGTGCTCAGCGACAGCGGGAGCTTCACCTCGGAGCAGGGCAACGTGCTGGACACCCTGCTCGCCGGCGGTGACTCGGCGGCCGGAAGGATGCTGGCCGTCACGGACGGACAGCCGCACAAGGCGCTGCGCAGCGCGCTGCTCAAGCCGTTCTCGCCGCGCTCCCTCGGCGTGGTGGTCGAGAGCGTGCGGCGTGGCACCCGGCGGCTGGTCGAGGAGGCGGTGGAGCGGGGCGAGGTGGACTTCGCCGCCGACGTGGCCGCGCACATCCCGCTCGCCGCCATCTGCGACCTGCTCGGCGTGCCGCCCGCCGACCGGCAGCACATCATCGAACTCACCTCCTCCGCCCTGTCCACCGCGGACGGGCTCCCCGACGAGGAGGCGACCTGGGCGTCGCGCAACGGACTGCTGCTCTACTTCTCGGAGCTGGCCGCCGCCCGGCACGACAAACCGTACGACGATGTGGTCAGCCTGCTGGTGACCAAGGAGATCGACGGGCGGCCCCTCACGCACGAGGAGATCGTCTTCAACTGCTACAGCATCATCATGGGCGGCCACGAGACGACCCGCTTCTCGATGGTCGGCGGGCTCCAGGCGCTGATGGAGCGGCCCGACCAGTGGCGGGCCCTCAAGTCCGGCGAGGTGACGACGGACTCGGCGGTCGAGGAGGTACTGCGCTGGACGAGCCCCGCTCTGCACAGCGGGCGGACCGCGACCCAGGATCTCTTCCTCGGCGACCAGTTCGTCGAGGAGGGCGACATCGTCACCACCTGGCTGGCCTCCGCCAACCGTGACGGCCGGGTCTTCGCCGAGCCCGAGGAGTTCGACCTGGCGCGGACCCCCAACAAGCACCTGGCGTTCGCCTACGGACCCCACTTCTGCCTCGGCGCGTTCCTGGCCCGCGCCGAGCTGACGGCCCTCCTGGAGAGCCTGTGCGACCTGGTCGCCGAAGCTCGTCCTACCGGCCCGCCGGCTTACGTGTACTCGAACTTCCTGAGCGGTCTCTCCTCCCAGCCGGTGAGCCTCACCGGAGCGGGCTCCGGACGCTGACCCGGTCGACCGCCGGCGTCCCATCCGCCGTGCTCGTGCCGGTCAGCCTCATCGCCGCGCCCCGGTTCCGGCCAGGCAGCCGGGCGGCAACTTCGGCGGGACGGCGTCAGGATGCCCAGCGCGGGAAGTCGGCCGGGTTGCCCGACACCCCCTAGTTGCCGCGCGCTTGCCGGGCCCGTTGCCTGGGCCCGGTCATCGGCAGGTCCTAGCCTCGACGGCATGACTCACACTCCTGCCGCCATCGGCATCGAGGCCATCGCTCCCGTGGTGATCGGTATGGTCCAGGTGGTCGCGCCTCGCAAGCTGGACCGGATCGATCTCGACCACCGGCTCGTCGGTGACCTCGGCTTCCACTCCCTGGTCCTCGCGGAGCTCGGATACAACCTGGAGGATCTCTTCACCCTCCAGGCGCTGAATCCTGAGGCCGCCATGAAGCTGGAGAGGGTCAGCGACGTGATCGAGCTGGTCAGCGCCGAGGTGGTCGCGGGCCGGGCGGAGCTGCCCGACGAGGAAGTCCTGAGCGGCATGTTCAGCCGCTACGGCGTCGACAGCCCCCTGGTATGAGCGGCCACGCGGTGGAGCGTGCGGCCTACGCGCTGGTCGCCGATCTGGAGCGGACGCTCGGTGACCCGGCTGCCGGGAGCGGACCCTTCTCCTTCGCCGAGATCGTGGCGCACGAGGAGAACGACAGCCTTCCACCAGGGGCGGTGGAACTGCTCAGATCGTGGGGCTTCTCCGGTTACCTGGTGCCCGAGGAGTTCGGTGGCCGGCTCCGGAACCTCGAAGACCTCTTCCTGCTCACCCGTACGCTCGCGCGCCGCAATCTGACGCTCGCGGTGATGTTCGGCTCCGCGCTGCTCGGCGTCAACTCGGTCTGGCTGTGGGGGAACGACGAGCAGCGCGCACGGGTCGCGGGCGCCCTCCTGGACGGGGAGCTCGCCTGCTTCGCGGTTTCCGAACCCGACCACGGCAGCGATCTCGGCACCAACGAGACCGTTGCCGAATCCGACGGCGACGACTTCCTCCTGACCGGAGAGAAGTGGCCTGTCGGCAACGCGACCCGGGGCCGCTTCGTCACTGTCTACGCGGCGATCGACGGTTCGCGGTCCTCTCTGCTGCTCCTGGACAAGGAGCAGCTGGAGAAGGGCAGTTGGACCAACCATCCGTTCGTGAGAACGGTCGGGCTGCGCGGTCATGACCTCAGCGGGATCACCTTCGACCGCACCAGGGTGCCGGCCGCCGCACTCCTCGGGCGTCCCGGTGCCGGACTGGTCGGGATCCTGCAGGTGCTCCAGATCACCCGTACGGCGATCGGAGCACTGTCCATCGGCACCATGGACTCGGTGCTGCGGATCGCTCTGCGTCACGCGCGTGAGCGAGTGCTCTACGGACAGGAGATCTACCGGCTTCCGGTCATCCGGCGGCATCTGGTCCACGCCCATGTGGACCTGCTGATCGCGGAGTGCACGGCGCTGCCGGTGGCGCGTTCGCTCTCCGTCGTGCCGTCCCGGCTCAGCCTGTGGTCGTCCGTGGTCAAATACCTCGTCCCGACCCTCGGCGAGGAGGTGGTGCAGGAGGCCGCCAGGGTGCTCGGAGCCCGGAGCTATCTGCGCGAAGGCGTGGCCTCCGGAGCGTTCCAGAAGCTCCAGCGCGACCACGCGATAGCGAGCATCTTCGAGGGGACCACGCACGTCAACCTCCACAGCATCGCCTCACAGCTTCCCGCGGTGGCACGCGTGGCCGACCGTCCCGCCGTCGGCGGGGAAGAGGTGCTGCGGCAGCTCTTCGACTGGTCCGAGGACGCTCCGCGGTGGCATCCCTCGGGCAGGGCGCTGCGGCTGACCAACGCCAGTGAGGACGAGATCACCCGCGGCTGGGACCCGGCGGCCGCCGACGCCCGCCGGATCGCGGAATCCGAACTCGCCGGGCCCGAGGGCGCCGCGCTCGTCAAGGTGCTCAGCGAACTCTCCCGACGCCGGACCGACTTCTACGCGCGGATCGCCGCCGAGGCGCCCGACGCCGCCTCCACGCACGGGCAGGACCAGGCGACCGAGCACAGCGTCCACCACGCGGCCGCCTCCTGCCTCTACACCTGGCTCTACTCCTTCGAGCGGGAGCGCGCGGCACCGGGCGGCAGCGGATGGCTGGTGCTGGCGCTTCAGCGACTGCTGCGGCGGCTGGACCACGCGACCGAGCTGGAGGAGAGCTGTCTGCCGTGGCTGGAGGAGCTGATGCTGTCGAGCCTCGACGGCCCGCGACATTTCTCACTCCAGGCCGTCAGGTCGGCTGCCGGGCCGGCGTCGGCGTGAGCGGGCCGCCGCCTCCGGCGGAGCGTCAGATGGCCCGGCGCCAGGCGCTGCCCGCCAGTACGGGCCGGTCGCGGCCGTGCTCGCCGGACCGTCCGAGGTCCGCCGAGGCTTCCTCCTGGGTGACCCAGTGCCGCACGAGCGCGTGGACCCCGTATCTGTACTGCTGGCCCCGATGGATCTGGATCAGTGAGACGTCGGCGAGTTCGGCCAGGAGGTGGGCGACACGTGTGCTTCCGAATCCCCCGCCCGACCGGGCCGGGATCGCGTCCAGGGAGAACGTGCGGGGCAGCGAGGACAGTTCACGGAGCAGCTCGCGATGAGGCGGAGGCAACAGTTCGTAGCTCCACCGCACGCTGTCCGACAGCGTGCGGTGCCGCGACAGGTCGCCGGCGTCGACGTGTGCGAGCAGGTGGAAGAGCATCCCGTCGTGCAGGAGGGTGGTGAGAGGGAGCGATCTGAGTCCTCGCGCGGCCACTTCTATCGCCAGGGGCATGCCGTCGAGGAGCCGGCAGAGCTGCTGCACCAGCGGCAGGCGGTTGCCCAGGTCGAGCGTCGGCAGACTGGCCCGTACCCGGCGCAGGAACAGCTCCACCGCGCTCGGGAGCTCGGTGTCCGAGCCGTCCAGCTGGTCGTACGAGAGCGGCTCGACCTCCCAGGTCTCGGCCGCGCCGACGGCCAGGGCGCGGCGCGAGGTCACGATGATCTGGAGCCCGGGATGCTCGTCGAGGAGCTGTCGGGCTATCCGCGCCGTCTGCTGCGAGACATGCTCGGCGCTGTCCAGGACCAGGAGCCGCCGTCCGAGCCCGGCACCGCCCCGCGCCCCGCCTTCGTTGCTGGTCAGGCGCCGCACTACACGCGTCAACTCGGCTGCCGAGGCGGCGGGTTCGAGATGCTGGGGCGGGATGTCGTGCAGTTCGGCGACGGCCACTCCGCCCTGGAACAGCGGGCGCAGCCGGGATGCCGCTGCCAGGGCGATGCGGGTCTTGCCCACGCCACCGGGTCCGGTGAGAACGATCAGCCGACTGCGCTGCGCGGCGGAGAGCACGTGCCCCAGGTCGGCCTGGCGGCCCACCAGCGCGTCGCCCAAGGGCCTGGGGCCCTGCCACGGCGGGAGCGATGCCGGCTCGGAGTGGAGGTCCGGGGGATGCCCGAACGCCGGCCGGCGCCCGCTGTCCCAGGGCGCCGGCTCGGAGAACACGGCGGCGGTGGCGCCGAGCGCGGTGAGCAGCAGGTTGACGGAAGTCCGACGCGGGTTGGTGTTGGAGCCGGTTTCCAGATTGCGGATGGTCCGGACACTGACGCCGGACCGGTCGGAGAGCTCCTCCTGCGTCCAGCCGGACAGTCTGCGCTGATTGAGAAGGAAGTCGCGGAGCTGATGAATGTCTGTTCTGTCGAAAGAGTAGTGTTCCTTCAGAATTGGCATGTAAGCCCCCCGTGAATGATTAACAGTGCCAGTCGTGCGCATCCGCGCGATGCGAAATTCCGGTCGCCGCATTCTTTGTGAGAGCGGTGGTACCGATAGGCGAGCCATGGCGTTTATAGCGCCGGGAGGTTCGCGTATGCGCTGACGAGCGGCTCAGTGAAACATCTCCGTGCAATTACGGAGGACCCTACTCGAAGACCTCATCCGATTGGGAGATGTGGAGACGGCAGAAAATTCGGCTGAGCGGCACGCCTCCGGCCGTCCTGGCTTTGATCAGCTGTGACTCGCCGGTGTGAGGCGAGAAACCGGCGTTCACGGCGTCCTGCACTGATCGGTCGCCTTTCCTGTCTGGTGCGCGGCCAATGGACGAGTGGTGACGCGGGGCCCGATCCCGCGGAGCCCGGAGGCTGCCGACCGTTCGGGTCGTCGGACCGGATGCGACGAGACGCCCCTGCCCCTTGCGGATCCCGGCCACGTCATCCTTCCGGACGCCCGGAAGGGAAACGCCGTACTCTCCCGAGGTCGATCGGTGCTGCCGGTCCCCAAGAGGCATTGACCACGTCGACGAACGCTCATGACGGCCTGAAAGTACCGCATCGACGTGCTCTCGGACAGGCAAGATTGGCTTGAAATGACATTGCCGTAGGGTGAAGCTCACGCAGGTCGCCGGGTCGGTTGTTTCTCATTGTCCCGTTTTTTCGCTGCTTTCAGCGCCAAATCGTTCAGCAGGTCATGCGAAACATGGCTGGCCGAAAGTGCCACTACGGACAGGAGGAGGCCGGAACGTGCCGACCAGCGGCCGGTGAACACAACTGGACCGGAAGGTGACATGGGCGTTCCGGACGTCGGGGGAGCGGTGAGGAACGTGCCGTCGGGCCGCAGCCGGACGGTGAAGTCCCGGAAGCCGAAACGGGCTCCCGTCCACGGCGAGAACGCCTTGTAGGAAGCCTCCTTGGCACAGAAGAGCAGACGGTCCAGTGGCAGACCGGCGGCCGGGCGAGAGTCCTGCCGGAGCCAGCCCGCCTCGACGTCCGTGACGATCCGCTCCGCCATGAAGCGGGGGAGGGGCTTCCGCGGCTCCGCGTCGATGCCCAGAGCGGCGAAGTCTTCGGTCAGCGCGACAGCGGCCGCGCGATAGCTCCGGCAGTGGGCCATGCTCCCCACGACCCCCGCCGGCCAGCCGGGTGCGCCCAGAGGGCCTGGCACCAAGGGTGCCGAGTCCACCCCGAGGCCGGCCAGTGCCGCACGGGCGCACCCGCGCACCGTGGTGAACTCCTTGCGCCGCTCGTCGTGCACCCCTTCCACCACCGCCCGTTCGGTGGCGAAGAGGGTGACGGGGGCTTCCGGGCCGTCGTCGTCGAACGCCTCCCGCGTCCGCACCCCGGTGGGCACCACCTCAGCGATCACGCCTCGCCTCCTCCTCCTCCTCCTCCTGCTGTTGCTGGACAACGGATCGAGCGGCAATTCCCGCCCGTCGAGTTGCCGGTGCGCTGCCTGGCCCGGCCCGTTCCTCATCGACCAGCATGCATCGGAGGTCGGCGGCATACGCCCGGACGAGCGTGGAGACAACGGACAGAGGACGACTAGCCATGGCGCAGGCGCGTCCCGAAGAGACCGGGCCGGCTTCGGCCGGCCCCCCGTCACTGTGGCGGGATCGCGACTACATGTACTGGTGGTCGGGCAACGGCCTGTCGACGCTGGGCACCAGCGTGTCGACACTGGCCTTCCCGCTGCTGGTCCTCCACCTGACCGGATCCGCCGCCCAGGCCGGCGTCATCACCGTCCTGCACATGGTCGGCAAGCTGGCCACCCTCGCGGTGGGCGGGGCGCTGGCGGACCGGGTGTCGCGCCGCGCCATCCTGTGTCTGGCGCCGCTGGTCCAGGCGGTGTCGATGGCCGTCGTCGCCCTCCTGGTGTTCCGGGGCGACCCCTCGATCTCCGCGATCGGCGCCATGGCCCTGCTCAGCGGTCTGGCGGCCGGACTGCGGGTCGCCGTCTCGATGCCGGTTCTCCGCAGGATCGTCCCCAAGGAGCAGATAGCGACCGCGACGGCCCAAGGGATGGGCCGCGACATGGTCGCCCAGCTGATCGGCGCACCGCTCGGTGGCCTGCTCTACGCGATGGGCCGCTGGATCCCGTTCCTCTTCGACGCGGTCTCCTTCCTCTTCGTCACCCTCGGCTCCCTGCTGATCCGCCGGCCCCTCGGCCCGGACCGGCACCCCGGTGAGGGGCCCAGGTCCAGCCTGGCCAAGGACGTGGGCGACGGCCTGCGCATGATCAGGCGCAGCGACTACCTGGTGTTCACGCTCATCTGGGGCGCTGTACTCAACGCGGTCGCCGAGGGCTTCATCCTGCTCTTCGTGGTGCTGATACAGCACCGGGGAGGCGGGCCCACGGCGGTCGGTCTCGCCACCTCGCTCGCGGTCACCGGCGGTGTCATCGGAGCGGTCCTCGGCCCTCTGCTGATGGGCAAGCTGGGCGCACGGCGGGTCCTGATCATCTCCGCGTGGATCTTCATGGCCTCCTTCGCCGTGGTGGTGTCGGTCTCCCAGCCGTGGCAGATCGGCCTGGTGGTGATGGTCGCCATGATCAGCATGGTGCCGATGAACGTCGTGACCGAGTCGTACGAGGTCCGGCTGGTCCCGGACCGGTACCAGGGCAGAGTCGCGGCGACCAGCCGCTTCTTCGTCCAAGGGGTCCAGTGGATCGGCCCGTTGGGAGCGGGCATCCTCGCCGACGCGGCGGGCGTGGAGCGGGCCATCCTGGTGCTGGCCGCCGCCATGGCCGTGCTGGCGATCACCCTGCACGCGGCGCGGCGGTACGTGAAGGTGCTCGACATCCCGCTGGCCGACGTGGAGGAACTGTCCCCGCCCGGGGCCGCGCCCACCGGCGAGGAGGATGGGCCGGCGGTCCCTCCGGAGGACGGCGCCCTCACTCCGGCGACCGGGACCAAGAGGCCTGAAGACACACAGCAACGATGACGGGCCCCGGCCCGCCGACCGCAACCCATGCCTGCCGACCGGAACATACGAAGGACATCATGGAAGATCTTGTTCAGCCCCTATCGCTGACGGACGTCGCCGAAAGCCTGCGGACGGGTGGAGTCGAGCCGCAGAAGTACGCGGCCAGGACCATCGAGCGCATCGCGGAGGTGGACGGCACCGTCCAGTCCTTCGTGGCGGAGCCCGGCCGGACGGACCGGCTGGCCCACGCGGCCCAGGAAGCCGGCCGGCGCGGGACGGCGCCGGGAGACCGGCCTCCGCTGTACGGAGTTCCGGTCGGGATCAAGGACATCATCCACGTCGACGGCCTGCCCACCGGGGCGGGTTCGGCGCTGCCGCCCGAGGCCCTGGCAGGAGCGCAGGCCACGGTCGTGGACCGGCTGCTCAAGGCCGGGGCGGTCATCGCGGGGAAGACCGTGACGGGTGAGTTCGCCGTCACGGCGCCGGGTCCCACCCGTAATCCGCACCGCCCGGAGCACACTCCGGGTGGAACGAGCAGCGGCTCCGCCGCGGCCGTCGCCGCGGGTCTGGTGCCGCTCGCCATCGGTACCCAGACCATCGGGTCGCTCATCCGCCCCGCCGCGTACTGCGGAGTGGTCGGCTTCAAGCCCAGTCACGGACGCATTCCGCTGGACGGTGTCCTCCCCGTCGCCCCGACCCTCGACACCGTCGGCATGATCACCGCCCGGGTCGCCGACGTCGCGCTGGCCGCGAGCTGTCTGTGCGACGACTGGCGGCCCGACCGGGCGGTGGCCGGCCGGCCGGTGCTCGGCATCCCGGAGGGCCCGTACCTGGGCTTCGCCGAGCCGGAGGCCCGTAGCGCCTTCGACGAGCAGGTGGCCGCGCTGCGCACGGCGGGCTACGACGTGGTGAGCGTCCCCATGTTCGAGAACTTCGAGGAAGAGGTCTTCGACTTCTTCGTGATCAACCTCTACGAGCTGTCCCAGGCCCACGCCGACCTGTTCGCGCGTCACGAGGAGCTCTACGACGAGCGCACCGCCGAGGCGATCCGCCAGGGCCAGGGTGCACAGGCGTCCGACTACGCGGACTCACTGGCGCGACGCGAAGCGTTCCGCGACCGGCTGGCCGCAGCCACGGCCGAGCACGGCGTCGACCTGTGGATCACCCCGGCCGCCACCGGACCGGCTCCGCTCGGCCTGGAGAGCGCCGGAGACTCGGTGATGTCCCTGCCGTGGAGCGGCGTCGGCCTCCCGTGCCTCACCATCCCCACCGCCCGGCCCGCCGGCGCCCTGCCGCTCGGCTTCCAGTGCGTCGGCCGTGACGGCGAGGACGAGCGCCTGCTGCACTGGGCCCTCGGCCTCGAAGCGGTCCTCACGGCGCGGGGGACCGGTACCCATGAGAGCTGAAGGACGACGAGTGGAGACCTCGGTGGAGATGGGCATCGTCGCGACCGGAACCGCGTTCGGCACTCCACGTGATGTGGCCGGAACCGCGGCCGAGTACCTTCCCGATCCCGAGGCCGTCACCAAACTGGGCTACGAGAGCTATCACCGGGTGGCCGACGGGGTGACGGCGGTCGACCTGGCGGCCGAGGCGTCCCGCGTCGCCCTGAAGAACGCCGGCCTCTCCATCGAGGACGTGGACCTGATCGTCCTCGGCCACTCCGACATCCCTCAGTACCTGGGATGGGACCCCTCGGCGGCGGTGGCCAGAGCGCTCGGCGCCCACTCCACCCCGACCGTGCTGTTCACCCAGTCCTGCGCCGCGTGGTCGCTGGCCCTGGACCACGCGGCCGGTGCGATGGCGCTCTCGCCCGATACGGGCACCGTACTGGTGGCCATGGTCAACGTGGTCAGCGAGACGCACACCAACCGGATGGACTTCAACGGCACCATCGCCAGTGACGGAGCCGCCGCCGCCGTCCTGCGCCGTGGGCACCCGCGCCTGCGCCGGCTCTCCTCCGCCAGCTTCACCAACCCCGAGTTCGCGGATCTGTTCCGTATCGAGATCGGAGGTTCCGCCCACCCCGTACCGCCTCCGGGCCGGACCCATCGCGACCTGGACCCGATGATCGCGGTCTACGAGCACTTCGGCGAGGACCCCGGGCGCTTCGGGGAGTTCATCGGCGAGGTCGTCGGGCGGTTCGCCGACGTGGTCGACCAGGCGCTGGCACGGGCCGGCCGGGACCGGAGCGAACTGGCCCGGCTCGTCTACTTCAACGACAGCCAACGGGCGATATACGGCGCCGCCGACGCGATCGGCATCCATGTCGACCGCACCAACGCCGAACTCGCCCGCCGCATGGGGCACATGGGCGCCGCCGATCAACTGGTCTCCCTCCACCTCCACGCGGAGGCCGGCGAGCTGGTCCAAGGGGACCTCGTCGCCCTCGCGGGTGTCGCCTCTCCCGGCATGCACTGGTTCTGCACCCTCGTCGAGGTGTGAGACCGAACACCGGGACAAGGCGCTGCTCCCCATGTCACGACTCCAGGATGGAAAACAGAAATGACCACCGAGTCCGGGATCGAGCCGGAGGCGCTGATCAGGATCTCCGAGGAGGAGATCGCCCAGTTCGTCGTCGAGCGCTTTCTCTCCGATGTCGAGTGGACCGAACTCGACCCGGACTACGACCTGCTGGCGACCGGAGTGATCGACAGTCTCGGAGTGCTGCACATCGCGAGCTGGCTGCGGAAGCAGCACGGCATCACGCTGACCGGCCCCGCACTGACGGCCGGGAACTTCCGCTC
Source organism: Streptomyces sp. NPDC006174 (assembly GCF_040614075.1). Lineage (NCBI taxonomy): Bacteria > Bacillati > Actinomycetota > Actinomycetes > Kitasatosporales > Streptomycetaceae > Streptomyces > Streptomyces sp. NPDC006174. The sequence continues at coordinate 315,778 of NZ_JBEXTJ010000005.1, forward strand.
CGTGCGGACCATCCGGACGACGGCCGAGCGGGCGGAAGCGGGTGGCGTGGCATGAGCCGCTCGCTCGTCGCGTCGTTCGCGGCTCACGCGGCCGCCCAGCCCGGCGCACCGGCGCTCATCTGGGAGGACCGGCCGGTGAGTTACGGCGATCTGTACGCCATGGCGGCCAGGGCCCGCACCCAGGTCGAGGCGGCGGTGCCGGACGCCGGCCGTCCCGTCGGACTGCTGGTACGCAAGTCACCGGAAGCCGTGGCCCTGGTGCTCGGCTGCCTGATGGCCGGCCGCTCCTTCCTCCTGCCCTCGCACGAGCTGCCCGAAGCGCCCCTGAAAGCGCTCTTCCAGCAGGCGGGGTGCGCGGTGGTGCTCGGCCTCGCCGACGCTCCACCCGTCGACCACGTGGTGGACCCGGCCGCGGAACCCGGCGGCGGCGAGGAGTACCCGGCCGTCGCGGCCGTCGACGACGAAGCCGTGACCTTCATGCTCACCACCTCCGGATCGACCGGTCTGCCGAAGGTCGTTCCGCTGTCGTCCGGGGCGGTCGGCCGTTTCACCGCGTGGGGGGCCGAGACCTTCGGGATCACGACCGGTACCGCCGTCCTCAACTACGCGCCCCTCAACTTCGATCTCTGCATGCTGGACGTGTGGACGACACTGGCGTACGGCGGCACCGTCGTGCTGGTCGACCCGGGCAGGGGCACCTCGGCCGGCTATCTGCGTGATCTGGTCGCCGATCACGCGGTGTCCGTCGTCCAGGGCGTGCCGCTGCTCTTCCAGCTGCTCGCGGAGGCGACGGCGCAGAGCGGTCCTCTCGACACGCCCGCGCACGTCATCTTCGCCGGTGACAGCATGCCCGCCCGTGTGCTCGCCGAGGTCCCGGCCACCTTCTCCAAGGCACGCTGGTACAACAACTACGGCTGTACGGAGACGAACAACAGCTTCCTCCACGAACTGGACCAGGACCAACCCCTGCGCACCCCGTTGCCGATCGGCCGGCCGCTGACCGGTGTGCGCTGGCTGGTCATCGGCCAGGACGGCCGCGCGTCGACCGGCCCAGGCCAAGGCGAGCTCCTGGTCAGCACCCCTTTCCAGAGCGCGGGATACCTGAACGCGCCCAACGGGAAGACCTTCGCCCCGCACCCGGACGGTGAACCCGGCCTCGTCTACTACCGCACCGGCGACATCGTCACCGTGCACGAGGACGGAGCTCTGAGCGTGATCGGCCGGACCGACTATCTGGTGAAGGTGCGGGGTTTCCAGGTCAGCACCCAGAGCGTGGAGCAGATCCTCCTGGACCATCCGGCCGTCGCCGAGGCGGCCGTCGTCGCGCTCGCCGATCCGGTCGCCGGCCATCGCCTGCACGCGCGCCTGCGGCTGACCGAACCGGGAAGTGTGAACAGCCTTTCGCTGCGTCAGCACTGCTCGGAGCGCACGGTACGCGCGGCGATCCCCAGCGTGATCGAAATGGTGACGGAGCCGCTGCCCAGGACCTCCACCGGCAAAATCGACCGTAACCGGATCAAGGCCTGCGTTCTCGCAGCCGGGGAGAAGTAGCGCCGCACCGCCGGCGGTCCCGGTCGAGAACCCGTCCGCACGGACAAGAACCACCAGCGCCGCGGCAGTTCGCCGTACCGCCGCTCTCCGCGGGACCGGAGGCGACGGTACGGCGAACCGCTCGACCGGATCCGCCGGGGAGGCGGCGCGCGGGCCGTCAGGACCTGTCGTTCACGGCTTCTCGACGATGACCACGGCGTTGCTCATCGGCCGCTCGCGCAGCGGGCCGCACCAGTCGTCCACCGGCCGGTTGTAGAGCGTGTCCTTGGCGACGAGGGTGGTGTCGCCGCCGCTGCCCATCCCCACCGCGTCCTCGGCGCCCAGCCACTTCATCACCTCGGCCGCCTCGGGCAGTGTCGCTCCCACACTCAGGGCCGGGTCGCGGCCGTCGTCGTGACGAGCAGCAGCTCACCGGCGGCGGTCACGCCGGCGAGCGTACGGGCATGGCGCTGCAGGAGCGTGTTGTTGGCCCGGCACTTCTCGCCCGGACCGAGCTCGGCCGGGACGCAGGACGCCTGGGACATCCCGTTGGCGGCCGGGTTCATCCACACCTCTCCGCCCCGGACCAGCGCCGGCGTACCGCCCGCCACCGCGGACAGCGTGGGCGTGGTCACGGACCTGCCGTCGCGGTCCTTGACCGTGGTGCCCGGCTTGAACGCCTTGCCGACCTCGCTGTGCGCGCGGAGCCAGTCCGCTCCCGCGCCGATGCCCTGGAGGACCCGGCCGCCGGGCGGGATCGGGCGCTCACCGGCCGGGCCGCGGAGCTCCTTGACGACCCAGTTGCCGTCCATGACGACATCCACGGACCGGGCGGCGAACTCCGCGTCGTCCGCGTGCCACTGGACCTGCCATCCCGCGGCGGGGTCGGTCCACGTTCCGTCCCGGCGTACGGGTGTGGGAGTGGTGGCGCCCCACTCCGGGCGGAAGACGACGATCTCGTCGGGGTCGACGCAGTCGGTGTTGCGCCAGGGCTGGAGCGTTCTGACCCGGTTGGAGAGGCGGTAGTCGTTCCCGACACCGCCGCAGCCCAGGACCTGACCGGTCGCCCGGTTGATGCCGTCGACCACGCGCGTCGCGCCGTCGGGTGCGGTGATCCGCGTCTCGGAGCTGATCTCGTCAACCGCTGCCCGGCCCTTCAGCCCCTCCAGCAGCAGGGCGGTCCGGCCGTTGTTCGGCGCGCTGAGGAGGGTGTTGTTCTGCAGGTACAGGCCCTGAGGTTCGCCCTCGAAGCCTCCGGAGCCGGTGTTGTCAGGGCCGGAGATGTCGAATTCCGAGCCGTTGACCGCGACGAGCGCGCCACTGGCCTTGGCGAGCTGCCTCACCGTCTCGGAGCCCTGGATGTCCTTCCCGTGCACGGCCTTCAGCGTGACCTGGGCCGACGGCGCGACCGTGATCACCCTGACCTGCCACGGACCCCTGCTCGGGCCTCCGTCCTCGGTGGTGAAGAAGATCCGGCTGTTGGTGAAACCGGCGGCCGTCGAGGCCTGTCTGCTCAGGACGGCGTCCTCCCGGCGGTCGGCGGCGAACCGGCCGACCCGGACCCCGTACCCCACGATCCGGCTGTCCGTGTCGACGCTCGCCGGCACGGTGAAGGTGTCGACGCGAGCGGGGAATCCGGCCGCGTTCACCGATGCCGCCAGCGCGTCGGCGTCCGCCCTGCTGCCGAGAGTCTCCGTGCCCGACCCGGGGTGCCGGACCCAGACCGCCAGGAGTCCGAGGCCTCGCCCTGCCAGAACTTGCGGTACGTGACGCCTGGGGCCAGCACGTCGGCGGGTCTGGTCCGGGTCGGTACGTCGGCGGGGCCGAGTGGCATCCGCCCCACCGGCTCGGCGCCGACCGCCAACGCGCCGCCTGTGGCACCCGGCTGGCCCGGCGCCGCCGCACCGAGCAGCAGCACCGGGGTCACCGCCAGGGCTGCGGGAACCCGGACGCGCCGGGCTGATCGGGGTAGGGGGTTGTACGGCACAGCTGTCTCCGTTCGGATGCGCCCCGGTCGGGCGGACGCCTCGCCTCACCACACCGTTTCCTCCAGGTCACGGCGGTATCCACCGCGTACGCCGACGGCTGCCCGGACCGGCGGGAACAGGACGTGACTACCATCCCCTGTGACCGAAACGAGCGAACCACCTGTACACCGCACGCGCATACTGGCCGACCTCACTCCGCTGAGGTCCTCGCCCGACTACCGGCGGCTCTGGTTCGGGAACACCGTGTCCTGGATCGGGCAGGGCATGACGGCCCTCGCCGTGTCGCTCCAGGTGTACGACATCACCGGCTCCGCGTTCTCCGTGGGGCTCATCGGGTTCTGTTCGCTCGTGCCGCTCGTCGTGTTCGGGCTCTACGGCGGGGCCGTCGCCGACACCGTCGACCGGCGCAGGCTCGGCCTGTTCAGCGCGACGGGCTCGTTCTCCCTGGCCCTCGTCCTGATGGCCGCCACCTTCGCCGGCATCGAGAACGTCGGCCTGCTGTACGCGATCGTCGCCCTCCAGGCCGTCTGCTTCGCGCTCAACGCACCCGCCCGCTCCTCGATGATCGCCCGGCTCCTGCCGCCCGAGCAGCTGCCCGCCGCCAACGCGTTGAGCTCCATGACCAGTACGACCGGCGCGCTCGTCGGGCCGATGCTGGGCGGGCTCATCGTCGGCTGGTGGGGGTACCGCGCCGCGTACACCGTCGACGCCGTCACCTTCACCGCCTCCCTCTACGCGATGTGGCGGCTGCCCTCGATGCTGCCGGACCGGGAGGAAGGGGCGCGCAAACGGGCCTCCGTACTGGACGGGCTGCGGTTCCTGGCCGGCCGGCCCAACCTCCGGATGACCTTCCTGACCGACCTGTGCGCCATGGTCCTCGCCCACCCCCGGGCGCTCTTCCCGGTCGTCGCCATCCTCTGGTACGGAGGTGACGCCACCACCACCGGCATGCTGGTCGCCGCACCCGCGCTCGGCGCGCTCCTCGGCGGCGTGTTCTCCGGCTGGCTCGGCCGCATCCGGCTGCACGGCCTCGCCGTCCTGCTGGCCGTCGGCAGCTGGGGCGCCGCCATCACCGTCTTCGGGCTCACCCGGCACCTCTGGCTCGGGCTGCTCTTCCTGGCCATCGCCGGGTGCGCCGACACCGTGTCCATGGTCTTCCGCAACACCATGCTCCAGGCGGCCGTCCCCGACGAGATGCGCGGCCGGCTCCAGGGCGTCTTCATCGTCGTCGTCGCGGGCGGGCCCCGGCTCGGCGACTTCCTGGCCGGTTCGGTCGCCGACCTCACCTCACCTGCCGTGGCCGTCGTCGGCGGAGGCGCCGCCTGTGTCGTCGCCGTCGCCCTGCTCGCCCTGAAGTGGCGCGGCTTCGCCCGCTACGACGCCCGGGACCCGCAACCGTAGCCCGCCCTACCGGACGATCGAGCGCGCGATCCCCAGCTCCACCAGGTCCTGCGGCCGCAGGCGGAGCTGGTCGGCGGTGGCGCCCGTCTCCTCCGTGGGCCGCTTGAGGATCGCCGCAGCCAGCTCCGGAGCGATGACGGAGAAGTAACTGTCGGCCGTCACATGGGTGTTGCCCGGCGCCGCGAGAGCCAGCGCACCGCCCGAGCCGCCCTCGCCGATCACCAGGGTCGTCACCGGGACCTGGGCCGCCGCGATCGCCGCGAAGGTGTCCGCGATGGACGCGCCCGCGCCGGCCCGTTCCGCCTCGGCGTCGTTGGCGGCGCCTGGTGTGTCGACCAAGGTGAGGACGGGAATGGAGAGCCGGTCCGCGAGCCGGATCGTGCGGGCCGCCGTACGGTATCCGGCCGGGCGCGTCGGGGTCCCGCACTGAGCGACGTACGCCACCGGCTGCCCGTCCGCGCGCAGCCCGAAGCCGGCCAGCAGCCCCGGGTCCGTGGAGCCGCAGCGGTCGCCGTGTAGAGGGAGGCGTACGGCGAAGTAGTCGGCCAAGTACGCTTCCGCGCGCGGTCGTTGCGCGGAACGGGCCCGCTCCACCGCTTCCCGGCCGCTCGCAGGCAGCCCGGAGGCGGAGCACGGCTGAGCGCGCGGAAGAGGTGCGGCGGGCGGTGGATCGTGCCGGCCGGGAGAGCCCGGCGCCAGCGCCCGCAGCCAGCGGCCCACCGTGCCCGGCAGCTCTCCGGGCGGGACCACCGCGTCCACCTGGCCCGCCGCGAACTGGCCCTCGGCGCCGTACGCGTATGGGTCCGCGTCCGGCGGCCGCACCCGGGACCCGGCGAACCCGACCTGCGCGCCCGGCAGCGCCAGCACCACATCCGCGCCCGCCCCGACCGTGGCCCAGCCGCCGCCGGTCGTCGGGTCGCGGACCACGGCGATCTGCGCAAGCCCCGCCGCCCGCAGCCGGGTGGAGGCGGCCGCCACCCGCTGGAGCTGGGTGAGCGCGACCATGCCTTCCTGCATGCGGCTGCCGCCCGTGGCGACGAGCGCCAGCAGCGGGAGGCGCCGGGTCAGCGCGAGCTCGTACGCGGCCTCCAGCCGGTCGCCCGTCAGCTGGCCCAACGAGCCTCCCAGGAAGCCGAATTCGAAGGAGAGGAGGACACACGCGCGGTCGCCGACGAGGCCGGTCCCGTACACCACGGACTCCTCCTCGCCGGTGCGTTCCGCCGCCCGCTCGCGCGCCGCGTCGTACCCGGTCCAGCCGAGCGGGCCGTCCGGCGGCAGGGTGCGCGGCGGCGGGCGGTGCTCGGTGAAGCCCGCCGCGCCGGTGAGCAGCGCGATCGCCTCCCGGGCCGTCAGGCGCGGAGCAGGGTCAGAGGGTGCCGGGGACGGGTCAGCGGACATGGAGCGACCTCTTCATGATCTTTCCCAGGTCGTTACGGGGCAGCGCGTCCAGGAAGTGCACCGTGCGCGGGCGCTTGTGCGGGGCCAGTTGGCCCGCCACATGGTCCGCCAGCTCTTCGGCCGACGGTGGAGAGCCGGGATCGGCCGCGACCACCCAGGCCACGACCCGCTCGCCGAGATCCGGGTCCTCCTCGCCGGTGACGGCCGCTTCCCGGACGCCGGGATGAGCGAGGAGGACGTTCTCGATCTCGCCCGCGCCGATCTTGTAGCCGCCGCTCTTGATCAGGTCGGTGGCCTTGCGCCCGACGATCGTGACGTAACCGTCCGCGTCCACCGTGCCGACATCGCCCGTGCGGAACCAGCCGTCGGCCGTGTGCGCGGCGGCCGTGGCGTCGGGCCGGTTCAGGTAGCCGGTGAACAGGTTCGGGCCCCGGACCTGGATCTCGCCGATCGCCTCCGGACCGTTCAGCACTGTGCCGTCCTCCTCCACCAGCCGCAGCTCCACTCCGGCGAGCGGCGGCCCGACCGTGCCCGGACGCGGTACACCGTCCGCCCGGATCCCCGTGTTCATCAGCGTCTCCGTCATCCCGTACCGCTCGATCACGCGCCGTCCGGTCGCCGCCGCGATGCGCTCGTGGTCGTGCACGGGCAGCGCCGCCGAACCGGAGACCAGCAGCCGCGCTCCGGTCAACGCCTGTGTCAGCGCCTGCCGTCCGGCGGCGCCTGCCGGTCCGTCCAGCACCTCCGCGAGCCGGTGGTACATCGTCGGTACGCCGAAGAGCATCGTGCCTCCGGAGCCGAGTTCACGCGCCACACCCTCGGCCGAGAACCTCCCCAGGTGGCGCAGCGAGCCGCCCCGGCGCAGCGGTCCGAGCACGCCCAGGATCAGCCCGTGGACGTGGAAGAGCGGCAGCGCGTGGACCAGGACGTCCTCGCCGGTCCACGCCCAGGCGTCCTCCAGCGCGTCCAGCGACGAGGCGATGGCCCGGCGGGGCAGGACGGCACCTTTGGGCGGGCCGGTGGTGCCGGAGGTGTAGACGATGAGGGCGGGGTCCTCGGGGTCCGCCTCGACCGCCGGGTGACCGTCCGTACGCTCGAACGCCCGCGCGTCGGCCGTCACCCGGCGCAGCTTCTCCAGCGCCGGAGGCAGCGCGTCGTCCGGGCCCGCCAGCACGGCGGTGGGCTCGCTGTCGGCCAGGATGTGCGCCAACTCGCGTTCGCCGGTACGAGGGTTGAGCGGCACGGCCGGTACCCCGGCCCGGAGCGCCGCCACCACCGCGATCACCGTTTCCGGTGTCGGAGTGGCCCAGACGGCGACCCGGCCCGCGTCCGCGATCCGGGCGGCGAGCGCGGTGGAGGCGGCGGCCAGTTCGCCGTAGGTCAGGGAGAGGTCACCGAACCGGACGGCCTCCCGGGAGGCTGCCGGGCCGGTGGGGGACTGGAGCGCGGAGAGAAGGAGGGTCACGCCGGGAAGCCTAGGGGCTCGGCGCGGGCCGCGCCGGGACCCGGACGGTGATGAGGGCAGCGTCACCCCAGGTCGGCCTCCGGAGACTCGGCCCGCCTCGCCACATGGCTGCACGGAGCACCGAACCGCAATTTCGACACAGCATTGACAAATTAATTTTGCGTTGCCAGCATGCAAAAAGCCTGCTTGGTAAGGGAGTTGGAGCGCTCCCCGGAAGGAAAAAGCTGCCTGCGCCCGGCCGGCCTGCACGTCGCAAAGCGCGACAGCGCCTTGCCTGACAGACCCCACGTACCGTCAGGAAGGAACGACCCCACCCCATGTCACCCGCGCCCCCACGGTGGTCCCACTACGCCACCGCGCTCGCCGCTCTGCTCGCCACCGCCCTGGCCGCCCCCACCGCCACGGCCACCGCCACCGATCCCGACGCCCGCGCCCCACGCGTCGCGGCCGACATCCCCGCCGCCGACTACCAGCAGGTCCAACTCGCCCTCGGTGCGGCTGAACTGGGTGAGGCCATGTCGCTCGCCGTGCTGCCGGACCGGTCCGTGCTGCACACCGCCCGCGACGGCACGGTCCGGCTGACCGACGCCGCCGGGTCCACGAGGACGGCAGGCAAGCTCGACGTCTACACCCACGACGAGGAGGGCCTCCAAGGCATCGCCGTCGACCCGGACTTCGCCGCCAACCGGTACGTCTACCTCTACTACTCGCCGCTCCTGGACACTCCGCCCGGCGACGCTCCCACCACCGGATCCGCCGCCGACTTCGAGCCGTGGAAGGGTCATCTGAACCTCTCCCGCTTCGTGCTCAGGGCCGACGGAACGCTGGATACCGCCAGCGAGAAGGTGGTCCTCGAAGTCGAGAGCGACCGGGGCCAGTGCTGCCACGTCGGCGGAGACATCGACTTCGACGCGGCCGGGAACCTCTACCTCACCACCGGCGACGACACCAACCCGTTCGAGTCCAGCGGTTACGCGCCCATCGACGAACGCACCGACCGCAACCCGCAGTTCGACGCGCAGCGGTCCTCCGGCAACACCGATGACCTGCGCGGCAAGCTGCTCCGGATCAAGCCGACGGCCGACGGCGGCTACACCGTCCCGGCAGGTAACCTCTTCGCGCCCGGCACCGCCGACACGCGTCCCGAGATCTACGCGATGGGCTTCCGCAACCCGTTCCGGATGTCCGTCGACAAGTCGACCGGAGCCGTCTACATCGGCGACTACGGCCCCGACGCCGGAACCACCGACCCGAACCGAGGCCCCAGCGGCCAGGTCGAGTTCAACCGCGTCACCGAGCCCGGCAACTACGGCTGGCCGTACTGCACCGGCACCAACACGCCCACGGAGACGTACGGCGAGTACACCTTCCCCGGCGGTCCCGCCGGTCCGAAGTACGACTGCGCCTCCGGCCCGGCCAACAACTCCTTCCGCAACACCGGCCTCGCCACCCTGCCTCCGGCTCAGCCCGCCTGGATCCGGTACGCCGGTGACGCGGGCTCTCCGCCGGAGTTCGGCGGCGGCTCCGAGTCCCCGATGGCCGGTCCCGTATACACCTTCGACCCGGACCTCGACTCCGCCGTGAAGTTCCCGGCCTCGCTCGACGGCCGCTTCTTCGCCACCGAGTACGGCCGCAAGTGGATCAAGCCCGTGGAGGTGAAGTCGGACGGGTCACCGGGCGCCATCGACACCTTTCCGTGGACCGGCACGCAGGTGATGGACTCCGCCTTCGGACCCGACGGCGCGCTGTACGTCCTCGACTACGGCACCGGCGCGGGCAACCAGGCGCTGTACCGCATCGAGTACCTCGCCGGCAGCAACCGCTCCCCGGTCGCCCGGGCCGCCGCCGACAAGACCTCCGGCCCCACTCCGCTCGCGGTCACCTTCTCCTCGGCCGGCAGCAACGACCCCGAGGGCGGAGACCTCACCTACGCCTGGGACTTCGGCGACGGAGCCACCTCCACCGAAGCCGACCCCAGCCACACCTACACCACGGCCGGGACCTACACCCCGACCCTCACCGTCACCGACCCCGAAGGCCTCACCGGCACCGCGAGCCTGGTCGTGACGGCCGGCAACACCGCGCCCACGGTCACGCTCACCACTCCGGCCGACGGCACGCTGTTCTCCTTCGGCGACTCCGTCCCGTTCACCGTGAGCGTCAGCGACCCCGAGGACGGCACGGTCGACTGCTCCAAGGTCAAGGTCACCTACCTCCTCGGCCACGACAGCCACCGCCACCAGATCACCTCGAAGAACGGCTGCTCCGGCACCATCGACGTCCCCGTCGACGGCGAGCACGACAGCGCCGCCAACATCTACGGGGTCTTCGACGCCGAGTACACGGACGGCGGCGGGCTCACCACACACAGCGACTCCATCCTCCAGCCGCGCCACCGCCAAGGTGAGCACTTCGCCGCCCAGTCCGGCATCGAGATCGCCGCGCACGGACCCGCCGAGGGCGGCGCCACCGTGGGCTACACCGACGACGGCGACTGGGTCTCCTTCGAGCCGTACGTCCTCGCCGACGCCACCTCCGTCACCGCACGGGTCGCCTCCGGCGGCGCCGGCGGCACGTTGGAACTGCGGGCGGGCTCGCCCACCGGCACGCTCCTCTCCAGGCTCGCCGTGGCCCCGACCGGTGGCTGGGAGGACTTCACCGACGTCACGGCGGACGTGCGCGACGCACCCGCCGGTCCCATCCGACTCTTCCTCGTCTTCGAGGGCCCGACGGGTCAGGGCAACCTCTTCGACCTGGACGCCTTCACCTTCACCACACAGGAAGCACAGGTGAGCAACCGATGAGACGATCCCGCATCCGCCGCCTGGCCGGCGCCGTGGCCCTCGCGCTCGGTGCCGCCCTCCTCAGCCCGGGCGTGCCGAGCGCTGCGGCCACCGCCGATCCGTACCAGGTCCTGGTCTTCTCCAAGACCGCCGGCTTCCGCCACGACTCGATCCCGGCGGGCATCACCGCCATCCAACAGCTCGGCGCGGCGAACGACTTCACGGTCACCGCCACCGAGGACGCGACCGCCTTCACTCCGCAGAACCTCGCCGCGTACGAGGCCGTCGTCTTCCTCTCCACGACCGGCGACGTCCTGAACGACAGCCAGCAGAACACACTCAAGGGGTACGTGGACGGAGGCGGCGGCTTCGTCGGCGTCCACGCGGCGGCCGACACCGAGTACGACTGGCCGGAGTACGAGGACCTCGTCGGCGCCTGGTTCAAGAGCCACCCGGCGATCCAGGAGGCCCGTCTCACCACCGAGGACCACGTCCATCCGGCCACCGCGCACCTGGACGACACCTGGACGCGGACCGACGAGTGGTACGACTACCGCTCCAACCCGCGCGCGGACGTCCACGTACTCCAGTCGCTCGACGAATCCAGCTACAGCGGCGGCGAGATGGGCCGCGACCACCCCATCACCTGGTGCCACGAGCAGCGATACGGCCGCTCCTTCTACACCGGCCTCGGCCACACCATCGAGTCCTTCGCCGACCCGGACTTCCGCCAACTCCTCCTCGGCGGCATCCAGTACGCGGCCGGAGCCGTCGAGGCCGACTGCTCCACCACCGGTGACCCCGGCCCCGGCCCGGGCGGTGACAGCGCCGAGGCCGAGGCGTACACCTCCTCCTCCGGCGTCCAGACCGCCTCGCACGCGGCGGCGAGCGGCGGCGCGACCCTCGGCTACATCGACCACGGCGACTGGGCGGGCTACGGCGCTCTCGACACCGCCGGAGCCACCGCCTTCACCGCCACGGTCTCCTCGGCCGGTGCGGGCGGCACCATCGAGGTCCGCTCCGGCTCCGCCACCGGTCCGCTCCTCGGTTCGGTGGACGTCACGCCCACCGGCGGCTGGGACACCTTCACCGAGGTCACCACCACGCTCACCGCCGGAACGGGCCCGCTCTTCCTGCGGTTCACCGGCGGAGCGGGCGCGCTCTTCGACGTCGACCGCCTCGGCCTCATCCGGACGCCGGCCGCCGAGGACGAGGGCTCGTCGGACGTCCACCTCTTCTACTACCCGTGGTACGGCACTCCGGAAGGCCCGGCAGGAAGCTGGCGCCACTGGCAGCAGGGCGGCCACACGCCGCCCGCCTCCATCGGCGCCGACCTCTACCCGAAGCTCGGCCCGTACGACTCCGGTGACATCGCCGGAGCGGTCGACCAGCACATGAAGTGGGTGCGGCGGTCCGGTGCGGGCGTCATCGTCTACAGCTGGTGGGGACGAGGAGGTTACGAGGATTCCCTGGCCGGTGACGTCCTGGACGCGGCAGCCCGCCACGGTATCCAGGTCGCCTGGCACATCGAGCCGTACAGCGGCCGCACCGCTGCCTCCGTCGTCGACGACATCGGCTATCTGGAAGGCGAGTTCGGCGACCATCCGGCGTTCTACCGGGACGCGGCCCACGGCGACCGCAACGCCTACTACGTCTTCGAGAGCCTGCGGATCCAGGACTGGTCGGCGCTGGACGCGGTCAAGGACACCGCCATCGTCCTCGCCCAGACCACCGACACCAGCAAGGCCGACCACTTCGGCGGGCTCTACACCTACGACGGCATCGCCGGCGCCACGGCACCCGGCTGGAAGAACGCCGGAGACCACGCCAAGGCCAACGGCCTGATCTGGGCCCCCTCGGTCGCGCCCGGCTACATCGACGACCGGGCCGTCCCCGGCAACACCACTCCCACCCTCGGCCGCGCGGACGGCGCCTCCTACGACCGCCAGTGGTCCAACGCCCTGGACCCGGCCATCGGCGGTGACCCCACCTGGGTCTCCGTCACCTCGTTCAACGAGTGGCACGAAGGCAGCTCCATCGAACCCGCCGCCTCCGTCCCGCCTCCGGGCCACGGCTACGAGACCTTCGACGGGGCCTACGGCAAGACCGGTGAGGCCGCCGAGACGGCGTACCTGGACCGGACCGCGTACTGGACGGACCGCTTCGAGCAGCAGCGCGAGTAGAACCGGGGGACACGGACGAACGGCCGCGTTCCGGCGGGAACGCGGCCGTTCTTCACGCTCGAGCCCTCACCCGTCGCGCTGGATGGTCCGCATCCGCCCGTACGCGTACACGCATCCCGCCAGCGCCAGATCGGACAGGAGCATGAAGCCGATCGCGTAACTGTCCTTGGCGCTGTAGATCGCGCCCATCACCAGCGGCGGTACGAAGCCGCCGAGCCCGCCCATCGCGCCGACGATGCCCGTCACACTGCCCACCTTCGGCTGCGGGGTCACCTGCGAGACCAGGGCGAACACGCTGCCGCTCGCCGTGCCGAGCCCGGCCGCCATGGCCAGCAGAGCGATGGTGCCGATCGGAGTCAGCGGCGGCTCGAACGCCTGGACGACCGCCAGCAGGGCCGCCAGCAGCAGCGCGCCGGAGGTGACGAGCGCCGGGTGGACCCGGTCCGAGAGCCAGCCGCCGATCGGCCGGAAGACGACCGTGACCAGCGCGAACCCGGCCGCCTTGGTGCCTGCCTCGGTCGGTGACATCTCGTACCAGGTCTTCAGGTACGTCGGCAGATAGACCCCGAACGCCACGATCCCGCCGAAGCCGATCGCGTACAGCGCCGACAGCTCCCACGTCACCCGCAGCTTTCCGGCCTCGCCGAGCCGGTGCGCCAAGGTGTCGGTCGGGATCTTCCGGTCGGGATGGTCGCTGACCAGGACGGCGGCGAGCAGCGCGAACACCACCAGCGCGCCCGCCACCACCAGGAACGGCAGGTTGTCGCCGTGCTCGGCGATGCGCGGAGTGAAGTAGCCGGAGAGCGCGACCCCGCCCATGCCCATCCCGAACACGCCCAGCGCGAACCCTCGCTTGGCCGGCGGGAACCACGAGTTGACCAGCGGGACGCCGATCGCGAACGTGGTCCCGCCGAGCCCGAGCAGGAAGCCGACCGCGATCATCGCTCCGTACGAGTTCTTCGCCGGGATCAGCAGCAGCACCGGCACGATGGTCAGCGCCGACACCAGCGGGAACATCAGCTTGGCGCCGTACTTGTCGGTCAGCGCGCCCACCGGGATCCGGCCGAGCGACCCGACCAGCACCGGCACGGCCACCAGGAACGACTGCTGGAACGAGCTGAGCCCGAGCCGGTCCTTGTAGTCGCCGGACATCGGCGCGATCAGGTTCCACGCCCAGAAGGTGAGGGCGAAGCCGATCGTGGCCATGGCGAGATTGCGGTACGCGGCGGAAGGTGTGGTGGCCGCCGGTGCGGAGGCGTCGGAGGGCTCAGGGGACTGCTTGACGGCGGTGTTCACACCAGCAAGTCAAGGACGCGGCGGAGCGCACGGCCCGCCGGAGTGCGCCGACCGGGCGACAGCGACCTCCCTCGGTTCTCACCGGCTCTCCTCAGCCGATACCGCCGCAAGCTGGGACAATCACGGTATGGATCGGCTGGACAGAGAAATCCTCGGCATTCTCCAGGAGGACGCGCGGATCTCGTACCGGGATCTGGGCGTACGGGTCGGGCTCAGCGCCAACGCTGCGGGCGACCGGGTCCGCCGGATGCGCCGGGACGGGGTGATCCGCGGCTTCACCGTCATCGTCGACCCGGCCGCCGACACCCGTTCGGGTCTGGTCGTCTTCATCGATGTGACGCTGCGGCTCGACACGACGAACGAGGAGTTCGAGCGCTCGGTGCTGATGCTGCCCGGGATCACGGAGGTGGTGCACGTGACGGGCGGCCACGACTACCTGATCCGCGCTACGGCGGCCGACCCGGTGTCGCTGGACACGCTGCTGCGGCGGCTGAAACGGGAGGCCGGGGTCGCGCACTCCACCACCCGGATCGCGCTGCGGGCTGCTCCGAAGCAGTGACCGCTCCGGCACGCCCGCTCCGTGCGGCTTCGAAGCGCTGACGGCAGGCGGCTGGCGCTCACCGGGTCGGAGCGGCGAGGCGCTCACCGCGTCAGAGCGGCGCCTGCCAGGTCACCGTCGTCGGGCCGTCCTCCTCGCTCTGCGCGTCATCCGCCACCACCAGCCGCACCGCGCTCCGCCCGTCCTCCAGCCGGACCGTCGCGTCCACCGCCACGTCGATCGCCGAGACCCCGGCTCTGCGGTGCGCGGCGGCCAGCGCTCCGCGCAGCACGGCCAGCAGTTCCCGGCCCGCCTCCTCATCCACCAGCGCGTCCACCGCACCGGTGAAGTGCACCGACGGCGGAAAGCCGAGCAGCGCCGACGCGCCGCCGGTCTCCCGCAGCACCCGGCCCCGGAACGTGCTCGGCGCCTCGGCCGGCGGCTGCTGGAGCGCGAAGATCGCGGTGCGGACCTCCTGGATGGTGGAGTCCAGCTCGTCCACGGCCCGCCCGAGCAGCTCATCGGCCTCCGTCTCGCCCGAGGCGCCGCCACCGCCTTCGCCCAGGGCCCGCCGGCGCGTCGACTCCAGCATCATCTCCGTGGCGAAGAGCCGCTGGACCACCAGATCGTGCAGGTCACGGGCGATCCGGTCGCGGTCCTCGTACACCGCGAGCTGCTCCCGGTCCGCCTGCGCGTCGGCCATCACCAGCGCCAGTGCGGCCTGTGAGGCGAACTGGGTGGCCAGCAGCCGGTCGACGGCCGTGTACGGAGGTGCGCCACGGTGCCGTGGCAGTGCGAGGGTGCCGATCAGCCGGCCACCGCTCTGCAGCGGCAGCATCATGCTGGGCCCGAACCGGGACCGTACGTCGGTGGTCATCCGGGGGTCGGTGGCGGAGTCTTCGATGAAGACCGGTTCGCCGCCGAGCAGTTGGACCAGGACCGGCGAGCCGGGCGCGATGGTCGTGCCGACGATGCCCGCCGGGTCGTCGAGCGTGGAGGCGGTCACGATCTCCATGCCGCCCGCCTCGGTCGGCTGGAGGATCACTCCGGCCGAGGCACCGGCCAGCAGCCGGGCGCTCTCGGCCACGGTCATCAGCGCGTCGGCCGCGTCCGTCCCGGTCAGCAGGGCCGTGGTGACGGCCGCGGCCCCCTCGATCCACCGCTCGCGCTGCCGGGCGCTCTCGTAGAGCCGGGCGTTGCCGATCGCGATGCCCGCCTGGGCGGCGAGGACGTGCAGCAGGGCCCGGTCCGTCTCGCTGAAGGAGCCCGGACTCTTCCCGGCCAGGCAGAGATGGCCGAAGAGTTCGGTGTGCACCTGGATCGGGGCCGTGAGGTGTGCCGGAGCGGGCGGCGCCTTCCTCCCGTCCTCAGGAGGAAGGGCCGCCCGGCGCTCCGGGAGGAGGTGGTCGACGAGCCGCCGCTCCTCCTCCGTCATGCCGGTGGTGTAGAGCGCCTCGGTCCGGTCCTGGTCGGGCTCCAGCACACCGAGGGCGCCGTACCGGGCCCCGGTCAGGGTGGTCGCGGTGTCCACGATCTGCTGGAGGGTGGTCCGGAGCCCGAGGTCGCTGCCGATGCTGAGGACGGCCTCCAGGAGGTGCGGCAGCCGGTCCACCGGCATGCGGATCTAACTCGCGGTCGGGTTGAGGACCATCGGCTGGATCTTGCCGTCCAGCATCGCGCCGAGGCCGAGCACCGAGCAGACGTCGGGCCGGTCGGCGATGAGGACCGGCATACCGGTCGCGTCCCGGAGCATCTCGTCGAACCCCGGCAGCAGCGCGCTGCCGCCGACCATCATGATCCCGCGGTCCGCGAGGTCGGCCACCAGGTCGGGCGGGCACTCCCGCAGCACCTTGCCCACGCCGTCCAGGACGGCGGTGAGCGGCGTGTGGATGGCCTTCCGTACGGCGGCGGTGTCGACCTGGACCGAGCGGGCCAGGCCGGTCGCCACGTCCCGACCGTGGATCTCGGTCAGCGCGGGCCCGGTGAGCTGGAGGCCGTTGCCGTGCAGCGCCAGTTGCAGCGGGCGCACGGACTGGCTCGGGAGCATCAGCTCGTGGTGCTGGCGCAGGTACTGGATCACGGCCTCGTCGATGGCGTTGCCGCCGACCGGGATCCGTACGGCCGTCACGATCGAGCCGAGCGAGAGCACCGCGATCTGCGTGGTGGCCGCACCGCACGCCATGATCATGGTGGCGGTCGGCTGTTCCACCGGCAGCCCGCATCCGGCGGCCGCCGCGATCAGCGTGTCCACCAGCTCGACCCGACGGGCGCCGAGCCCGACCAGGGTCTCCACCGTCGCGCGCTGCGCCAGAGGATCGGCCTCGTGCGGGATGCAGGCGGCGGCGCGCAGCCGCGGCTTGCGGCGCAGCTGGCGGCGGAGCTTGTCCCCGAGCAGATGGCGCAGCATCCGCTGGGCCATCTCGATGTCGATGACTGAGCCGCCGGAGACCGGGCGGACCACCCGGATGTATTCGGGGGTGCGGCCGGTCATCTGCTCGGCGAGCACACCGACCGCGATGAGCGATCCGGTACGGGTGTTGACGGCGGCGACGCTCGGTTCGTCGACGACGAGCCCGAGGCCCTTGACGTACACACGGGTCCTCGCGGCCCCGAGATCGACGGCGATGTGGCAACGCTGCAACTGCTCAAGGCTGACGGTCACGGCAGGTTCTCCCGAGAGCGCGGATGGGGGTACCGGCGGGAGCCGGCCTCTCATCGCATCGTCGCGTTCTCCGCCGGGTCGCGCGCGCTGGGATGCGCCGTACGAGGCGACGGAGCTGACGTACCGCCAGCTCGTCCCGGAGGCCTCACCCCGGCAGCAGCCGCTGGAACAGCCCCCAGGTGAACTCCGCGACGTACGCCTCCCCGCTCGCCGGGTCGGTGACGGCCAGCGCCCACCGCGTCGGCGCGCTGCCCTCCATCGGCCGCGCCGGCGGAAAGGCCCGCGCCACCTCGTCCACGGTGCACGACCAGGGACGGAGAGAAGGTACGGAGGTGAGCTGCGGGCCCGCCGCCTCCGGCGCCCGGACGAGCCACTCGTTCCACACGGCCCCGCCTGGCGCGGCCATCACCTCGAACCGGAGCTCCGGCCAGAGCGGCACCGGCCAGAGCAGCGCCTCGCACTCCAGATCGCCCACGCGCCGCTTCAGCGTCCGCTCCGGCTCACCGAGCACCGAGCGGTAGCGCCGCAGCGACCCCCGGCCCCTGGGCGCGCGGACCATGGCCTGCCAGCGCCGGTTGGCCTCCCGCATGTCGGCGAGCGAGGCGCTCAGCTCCTGGCGTGCCTCCTCGACCAGATCCGGCTGGTGGTCGGCCATCCGGCGGAGCAGGACGAGCTGGAACTCGCGCGGGCCGAAGGGGTTGGGAGCGGTCATGCCGCCCATCCTCCCGCAGGTCAGGCGTATCGGACCGGCCGTCCGCGGAATCCGGTGTTCCTCACAGGATCCTCACCTGGTCCGCTTCCTGAGTCGATCTCGGCGCGTCTAATCTGCGGGCGCCATGGATTACTGCCACCCGTGCCGACGGCATCTCAACGGAGCCCTGGCCTGCGCCGGGTGCGGGACTCCCGCCGAGGCGCTGGGCCCCTTCGCGGTGCCCGCGCCGACGCCCGCGGGCCACGCGCAGGACGCGCCCGCCGATGCCGCCGCGCCCGCGCCCGCAGCCCCCTCGCGCCGGCGTGCGCCCGGCAGCCACCGCAGACGCGGGCGTACGGTCCTGCTCGCGGTGGGCGGTCTGGTGCTGGCGGCGGGCGCGCTGAGCCTGGCGGAGCTGGCGATGGAGCCGGGCCGGGACGACACCGCCGCCGACTTCGTGGAGGACGCGCCGCGCGACCCGGACGACCCGGTGCCGGACTCCGCCGTCGTCTCCGATGCGCCGCAGGATCCGGGCCCGGTCACGACCGGCCGCGGCAGACCCGTGGACCCGTCGCCGTCGGGCAGCGCACCGGCGGGCGGCCTGAAGGAGTCGACCGGCGCCTCTGCCACGGCCGAGCCCACGGAGTCGAAGGACCCCGAACCCGGCGAGGCGACGACCGCACCCGCCTCGCCGCCGGACGCCCCGGACAGCCCGACCGCCGACCCGCCGGGGCCGGAGGAGCCGGGAGGCCCGGAGGAGCCGCCGACCGTACCGGCGCCTCCGCCACCGCCGGCCGACCCGACCGAGGAGCCGACACCCACGCCCTCGCCGACACCGTCGCCGACCTGCACCCGCTTCCTGTGGTGGTGCACGTAGGGCCTCTCGGCTGGATCAGGCCTCGCCCAGCATCCGCCGCAGCAGATCCCGCAGTACGGTCCGCTCCGCGTCCGTCAGCTCGGCCAGCGGCTCCCGCGCGAAGGTCAGCGCGTCCCGCAGCTCCCGGGCCGTCCGCCGGCCCGTCTCCGTCGCGGCGGCCAGCTTCACGCGCCGGTCCACCGGGTCCGCCCGGCGCTCGACCAGGCCGCGGGTCTCCAGGCGGTCGACGATGCCGGTCACGTTCGACGGCTCGCACTTCAGCTTGACGGCGATCTTCCGCATCGGGGTCGGCTCCATGGCCAGCAGCCCGAGAACCCGTGCCTGCGCCCCGGTGAGGGAGTGTTCGGCGGCGGCCCGGTCGTACTCCTCGTGGTAGCGCGCCACGACGGTGCCGATGAGCTCGACGACCTCGAGGGTCAGGGGGTCTGTGCGGGTGGCCATGAGCAACAGCGTACCGATTTACTTGACAATATGAAATATGAAGGCGCAGGGTTGTTTCATGTCATGAAGCTTTCCCCCAAGGCTTCCCCGTAGGACATTGAGGAGACCCCGAGCCCATGTCTGCAGCACTTCCCGCGTCCAGCCGCGAATGGCACCTCGTCGCCCGCCCGCACGGCTGGCCCAAGGCCGAGGACTTCGCGCTGCGTGAGACCGCCGTGGCCGCTCCGGCCGAAGGCCGCATCCTCGTCCGTAACAAGTACTTCTCCGTCGACCCGTACATGCGCGGCCGGATGAACGACGTGAAGTCGTACACCCCGCCGTTCAAGCTCGACCACCCCATGGACGGCGGCGCGGTCGGCGAGGTCATCGCCTCGAACGCCGAGGGCTTCGCCGTCGGTGACCACGTCTTGCACGGCCTCGGCTGGCGCGAGATCGCCGACGTGCCCGCCAAGCACGCGGTGAAGGTCGATCCCGACCTCGCTCCGCTCTCCGCCTACCTCGGCGTGCTCGGCATGACCGGACTCACCGCCTACGCGGGCCTGTTCGACGTGGCCTCCTTCAAGGAGGGCGACGCGGTCTTCGTCTCCGGCGCCGCCGGTGCCGTCGGCAGTCAGGTCGGCCAGCTGGCCAAGCTCAAGGGCGCCTCACGGGTCATCGGCTCCGCCGGCTCCGACGAGAAGGTCAAGCTCCTCACCGAGGAGTACGGCTTCGACGCCGCGTTCAACTACAAGAACGGTCCGGTCCGCGACCAGCTCAAGGAAGCCGCGCCCGACGGCATCGACGTCTACTTCGACAACGTCGGCGGCGACCACCTCGAAGCCGCGATCGGCGCGCTCAACGTGCACGGCCGCGCCACCATCTGCGGCATGATCGCGCAGTACAACGCCACCGAGCCGACGCCCGGCCCGCGCAACATGGCGCTGATCATCGGCAAGCGGCTGCGGCTGCAGGGCATGCTCGTCGGCGACCACGCCGACCTCCAGCCGAAGTTCGTCGAAGAGGTCGCCGGCTGGCTGGCCTCCGGCGAGCTGAAGTACCGCGAGACGAAGGTCGAAGGCATCGAAAACGGCTACGACGCGTTTGTCGGCCTGCTGCGCGGTGAGAACACCGGGAAGATGATCGTTTCGCTCGTCTGACCCGTCCCTGGCCCGTTCCGGTCACGCGTTAGGCTCATCCCAGGCCGTCGCGATCGTGGGCGCGAGTCGCGGCGCACCAACAGGAGGAATCCTCGCATCATGACCATCCAGAAGATCGACGTCGCCTACACCGCTGTCGCCACCGCCGAGAACGGCCGTGACGGCCGCGTCTCCTCGGACGACGGCCAGCTCGACGTCGTCGTCAACCCGCCGAAGGCCATGGGCGGCAGCGGCGCGGGCACCAACCCGGAGCAGCTCTTCGCGGCGGGCTACAGCGCCTGCTTCCAGGGCGCGCTCGGTGTCGTCGCCCGCCAGGAGAAGGCCGACATCTCCGGCTCGACGGTCACCGCCTCGGTGTCCATCGGCAAGACCGAGGCCGGCGGCTTCGGCCTGGAGGTCGCCATCAGCGCGACCATCCCCAACGTCGACGCCGCCACCGCCCAGTCGCTCATCGAGAAGGCCCACCAGGTCTGCCCGTACTCGAACGCGACCCGCGGCAACATCAAGGTCGAGCTCTCGGTCGCCTGACCTGACAGCAGCCTCGACGCGTGAGGACCGCATCCCGCTCCGGGGTGCGGTCCTCGCCGTTTTCCGTACGCCAGTACGCTGACGTCCATGAACGATCTCGGGGCAGGCTTCGGCTACTTGGTGAAGGGCCAGCGTTGGGTCCTCGGACACGGCCGGTGGTTCGGCTTCGGCCTGCTGCCCGGACTCATCACCCTCGTCGTGTACGCCGGCGCGCTGACCGGACTCGGTTACGGCGCCGACGACTTCGTCGCTTGGGCCACTCCGTTCGCCGACGACTGGTCCTCGCCGTGGATCGGTCTGCTCCGCACCACGCTGACCGCGTTCGTCTTCGTCTTCGGCCTCTTCCTCGCGGTCATCACCTTCACCGCCGTCACCCTCCTGGTCGGCCAGCCGTTCTACGAGTCGCTCTCCGAGGAGGTCGAACGCGGCGAGGGCGGCGAGGTCCACGAGTCCGGGCTGCCGCTCTGGCGCGAACTGTGGATCTCCGCACGCGACTCCGTACGGATCCTGCTGCGCGTCGCGTTCTTCGGGATCATCCTCTTCGCCTGCGGCTTCATCCCGGTCGTCGGCCAGACCGTCGTCCCGGCGATCGGCATCTGCGTCTCCGGTTACTTCCTGGCCGAGGAGCTGACCGGCGTGGCCCTCCAGCGCCGCGGGCTGCACCTGAAGAAGCGGCTCGGCCTGCTGCGCACCCGCCGACTGCTGGTGCTCGGCTTCGGCGTCCCGCTCGCGCTCTCGTTCCTGGTCCCGTTCGTCGCGGTGTTCCTGATGCCGGGAGCGGTCGCCGGAGCCACGCTCCTGGCCCGCGACCTGGTCGACCCGGCCGCCGGCCTTCCGGCCACCGCCGAGGAGCGGGCCGAATGACCGAGCTGCTGGCCGTCGCCGCCATCACGGTCCTCGCCGTCATCAGTCCGGGCGCCGACTTCGCCATGGTCGTCCGCAACAGCTATCTGTACGGGCGCACCACCGGCGTCCTCGTGGCGGCCGGGGTCGCGGCGGGCGTGCTGGTCCACGTCACGTACACGATGCTCGGCGTCGGCCTGCTGATCGCCTCCTCCACCGCGCTGTTCACCGCGGTGAAGCTCGCCGGTGCGGCCTACCTGATCTACATCGGCGTCCGCACCTTCCTGGCCCGCGCCGGCCTCGACGTCGACCTCACGGACCGGCCGGGCCTCACCCGCTTCGGCGCGCTGCGCGGCGGCTTCCTGACCAACGCGCTCAACCCGAAGACGACGCTGTTCGTCGTCGCGACCTTCACGCAGGTCGTCGGCCCGGAGACCGCCTTGTGGCAGCAGGCCGGCTACGGACTCTTCATGTCGGCGGCGCACCTCGGCTGGTTCGCACTGGTCGCGCTCTTCTTCTCGCACTCCCGGCTGCGCGGCGCGATGCTGCGGCGCCAGAAAGTGCTGAACCGGGCCATCGGCTCGGTCCTGGTCGGCCTCGGCGTCACGCTCGGCCTGGCGCGCTGAGGAACGGCAGCTGAAGGGGCTTCAGCTCTACGAAGGGTCCTCGGGCCCTTTCAGCAGCCCCAGGAAGTCCGCGAACGCCTCCGGCATGTCCACCGCCTCCGGGTCCAGCAGCCACTGGTACTGCAACCCGTCCATCACCGCCACCAGCAGCACCGCCGCCCGCTCCGGGCTGAGCCCGCCCGGCAGCGTGTCGCCGTACTCGGCGCGCAGAGTGGCGGCCATGCCCGCGCGGACCTGGCTGTAGCGGCGGGTGAAGAACTCGCGGGCCGGGTGGTCCTCCGTCACGCTCTCGCCGAGCAGCGCCGAGAAGGTCCGCACGATCACCGGCCGCATCGCGTTGTACTCCACCAGCGAACCGAGCAGCTCCAGCCGCCAGGCCCCGTCCGCACCGCCCCGGCCGCCGGTGTCCCAGCGGTCCCGGTCCTCCAACACCGCCACCAGCAGCGCTTCCTTCGTCGGGAAGTAGTGCAGCAGTCCTTGCTGGGTCAGCCCCACCCGCTCGGCCACCGCACCCAGCGTCGCGCCCCGGTAGCCGCGCTCGGCGATCACTTCGAGGGTGGCCCGCAGGATCCCGGCCCGCCGCTCCTCGCTCCTGGCCCGTGCCATCACCGGCCCCTTCCGTGCCGCCCGGCCCCACGTCGGCCGCGCCCATCTGGACCGTACGCCATCACCGTCCTCGCACTCGTTGACGTAACGAAGACATAACAAAACCTACCGTTGTACCGGTCTCCGCGACACCATGGAGACCTCCACCGGACTCGACCAGGAGGTACGGCCGTGGCAGCCGCGTCCAGCACCAGCAACTCCGAGGCCCTCCGTCGGACCGCCGTTGACACGGCCCTCGCCGCGCTCGACCTCGACGACAAGGCGCGTCTCCTGGCCGGTCAGGACCTGTGGTCGCTGCCCGCTCTGCCGGCGATCGGCCTGCGCTCCCTGGTGATGTCGGACGGCCCGATCGGCGTCCGTGGCGTCCGCTGGACCGCCGCCGACCCTTCCATCGCGCTGCCTTCGCCCACCGCGCTCGCCGCCACCTGGGACCCGGAGCTGGCCCGGCGCGCGGGCCGCCTGCTCGCTCAGGAGGCCCGTCGCAAGGGCGTCCACGTGCTGCTCGCTCCTACGGTCAACCTGCACCGCACGCCGCTCGGCGGCCGCCACTTCGAGGCGTACAGCGAGGACCCGTACCTCACCGGCGAGATCGGCACCGGTTACGTCCGAGGCGTCCAGGACGGCGGGGTCGGCACCACCGTCAAGCACTTCGTGGCCAACGACGCCGAGACCGACCGCTTCACCGTCAACAACGTCGTCGCCCCGCGACCGCTGCGCGAGCTCTACCTCGCGCCCTTCGAGCGGATCGTCAAGAACGCCCGTCCCTGGGGCATCATGGCCGCCTACAACCAGGTCAACGGCTCCACGATGACCGAGCACCGCTACCTCCAGAACGCCGTCCTGCGCGGCGAATGGGGTTTCGACGGCTTCATCGTCTCCGACTGGCTCGCCGCCCGGACCACCGTCGGCGCCATCACCGGCGGCCTGGACGCCGCGATGCCCGGCCCGCGCACGGTCTACGGCGAGGCGCTGGCCGACGCCGTCCGAGCGGGCGAGGTGGACGAGAAGATCGTCGACATCGCCGTGCGGAACGTCCTGCTGCTCGCCGCCCGCACCGGTGCCCTGGAGTCGGCCCCGCCCGCCGTGGACTCCGCCGACCTGCCCGCGCCCGTGGACGGCGAGGCGCTGGCCCGCGAGATCGCCCGCCGCTCCTTCGTGCTCGTACGCAACGAGAGCGGCGTCCTCCCGCTCGCACCCGGCGCCACCGTCGCGCTCTCCGGCGCGCTGGCCCGGGACGCCCGCGTGCTCGGCGGCGGCTCGGCGCTGGTCTTCCCGGACCATGTGGTCCCGCCGCTCGACGGACTGACGGCCGCACTTCCCGAAGGCGCGCTGACGTACGCGGTCGGCGCCGACCCGAGCGACGAACTGGCCGTCGCCGAGGCCGGGTTCGACCTCACCGCCGCCTGCCGCGACGCCGGCGGAACCGTCCTCGCCACCGTCCCGCTGCCCAGCGGCCAGATCCAGTGGATCGGCGCCGACCTGCCCGAAGGCGTCACCCACGACACCCTGGACACCGTCGAGATCACCGGCACCTTCACGCCGCGCGAGAGCGGCGAGCACACCTTCGGCACGCGCGGCACCGGCTCCTTCGCGCTCACCGTCGACGACCGCCCGCTCTTCGACGGCACCCAGGACCGAGCACCCGGCACCGACCCGCTCGGCGCCTTCCTCAACGAGCCGGTCGAACGCGGCCGCCTCCCGCTCACCGAAGGCACTCCGGTCCGGGTCTCTCTGAGCCACCGCCCCGGCCCTGCCACCGGCCACCCGCTCAAGGGTGTCGCCTTCTCGCTCGTCCACCTGGCGCCGCTCCGCGACCCGGACGAGCTGATCGCCGAGGCCGTCGAGGCGGCCCGTACGGCGGACACCGCGATCGTCGTCGTCGGCACCACCGAACGCGTCGAGTCCGAGGGCTTCGACCGCACCGACCTGAAGCTCCCGGGCCACCAGGACGCCTTGGTCCACGCGGTCGCCGCCGCCAACCCGCGTACGGTCGTCATCGTCAACGCCGGCTCTCCGGTGGAGCTGCCCTGGCGCCACGAGGTCGCCGCGGTCCTGCTGGCCTGGTTCCCGGGCCAGGAGGCGGGCCACGCGCTCGCCGACGTACTGCGCGGAGAGGAAGAGCCGGGCGGCCGCCTCCCGACCACCTGGCCCGTGGCCCTGGCCGACGTCCCGGTCTCCGCCACCGCACCCACCAACGGCGAACTCCCGTACAGCGAAGGCGTCTTCATCGGTTACCGCGCCTGGGAGCAGGCAGGCACCACACCGGCGTACGCTTTCGGTCACGGCCTCGGCTACACCACCTGGGAGTACGACGCCGTCACCGCCGCCCCGGACTCGGTCACCGTCCACGTCCGCAACACCGGCCACCGTCCCGGCAGCGACACCGTCCAGATCTACCTGGCGCCGGAAGCGGTTTCCGGCGCCCCCGAGCGCCCGGCCCGCTGGCTCGCCGGCTTCGCCCGGGTCACGGCGGGCCCCGGCGAGAGCGTGGAGGTCACGGTCCCCGTCGAGCACCGCGCGTACCAGGTCTGGGACGAGGAGACGTACGGCTGGACGACCGTCCCCGGCACGTACGAGGTGCAGGCGGCCCGCTCACTGACCGACGTCCGGGCCACCACGAAGGTGACGGTCACGGCGGATCAGTCGAAGTAGGACTCCAGCGTTCCGCGCCGCCGCACATCGAGCGTCGCGCAGTGGAAGGAGCCGCCGAACGGCGCGTAGTGCATCAGGTCGCACGGGATCGGCTCGAAGCCCCACCGCTCCAGCGCCCGCAGCATCCCGGTGTGGTGGCGCTCCGCGATGACCCGCTTCTCGTCGACCATGAGGATGTTCATGCTCAGCCACTTGCCGCACATCGAGGTGGTCCGGAGCACGAGATCCTTGACCGGCTCGGGCTCGGGCGCGACCAGGATGTCCCAGGAGTCCAGAACGGCGGGCAGCCGGTCGACGTCGATGTAGTCCGGGTTGACCAGCGCCTTGCCGGGCGCCAGCACGAGGAACGTCGTGTCGATGTGCATGGGCGTACGGCAGCGGCTCTCGATCTCGTGGATGCGGTAACCGGGCCCCAGGTGGCGGCGCAGCCACTCGATGCCCATGCCGTTGGTGACGTTGGAGCGCGTCACGAAGAGATCGCGTCCCGCGCGGACGAAATCCGCCGCGTCGAAGACCGGCTCGAACTCGGTGAGGATGTACCGCATGGCCTCGTCGGCGCCTGGCGTACGGAAGTCCGGCTCGAAGAGCTCGTCCGTCAGCTGCGGTTTCGGCGCGGCGGTCCAGCGGGCTCCGCGCCGGAAGTAGTCCTTGAGGATCCGGCGGTAGGAGTGCGTCTCGAAGTACCGGCACGGCCACGCCATCGGGGTCTCGATGATCTCGTCGCCGATGACCAGCATGCTGTCGCGCGGACAGGTGTTGCAGAAGCCGCGCGAGGACCAGTCCGGAGTGGCGAACCGCTTCCGGTGGTCGACCGCGTCCGGACGGGTGACGGTGATGCCGAGGGAGTGGAGCAGCGAGACGAACCCGTCCAGCTCCTGCTGCGCGGGCTCGATCAGCCGGCGCGGGTACTTGTAGCCGGCCGCGAGCCCTTGGAAGCGGGCCGCCCATGGCGGGATGTTGCAGGAGACGACGGGATGGCTGGACGGGATCGTCGCGTCGTCGAGCCGCCCGACGACGATCTCCTCCAGCGGGTCCCACTCGTTGTGCGAGCTGACCGGAGAGACGAGCGGGGCGGTGTCCTCGGCGTCCGGCGTACCGGGCCTCTGCTCCACTGTCGTCATCATCAACCACCCTCGGTCGCCGACGGGCACGTCACGCTCCCCATGGTGAAGGGGGAGAGCGGGGTACCGCCACCCGTCGGGTCCCGCGCAGCGGGTCCTACGCGGGCGGCTCGGCGGCCGTGATGGTGCGGTAGGCGATCTCCGCCAGCCGGGCCTGGCCGTCGCGGCTGGGATGGAACCAGTCCCACGGGCTGAGCTGGGTCCCGGTGAAGCGGAAGTCGAAGACCGCGCCGCCGTCGTACCGGCAGTGCCGGTCCTTCGCGCAGACGTCCCGCAGCACCTCGTTGTACGCCATCACCCGGTCCCGCACCGCGTCCCGCCGCGCCACGGCCGCCGGTCCCAGGTCGTCCGCGTCCGCCAGCATCGACCGGCAGATGCCGAGGCTCCAGATCCTCTTGGCCCCTTCGTCCAGCCGCCCGGTCGACCAGAGCCGCTTCAGGTCCGGCACGCTGGCCACGTACACCTGCGCCTTCGGCGCTCCGGCCCGCAGCTGCCGCATCGACGCCTCGAAGGACGCCTGGAAGTCCGCGACGGGCGTCATCAGCCGCACCGAGTCCCGGCAGGCGTCGTTCGCGCCCATCATCACGGTGACCAGCTCCGGCCGCTCCTTCGCCGCCAGCGCCATCTGCTCCGGCAGCTGGACCATCCGGGCGCCCGACACCGCGTGGTTCGTACTCCGGTCGGCCGCCTTCGTCGAGCCCAGCAGCCGGACGGCGAGACTCCGCACCAGGCTGTCGCTGCCGGTGGCCCAGGACACCTCGGGGCAGTCCGCCAGCATCGAGCAGGCGTCGAAGCCCCGGGTGATGGAGTCGCCGACGGCTGCCACGGATCCGGGCTTCGGGTTCCAGCCGGAGGCGGGGGAGGGGGACGGGGTTGGTGAGGGCGATGAGGAGGAGGTGGCGGGTGCGTTCCGTGACACGCCGTCACCTGAGCTCTCGCCACTGCATCCGGCCAGCGCGGCGACGGCGACGAACGAGAGGGCCGCCGACGCCGCCACGCGGCGGCGCATCCGTGGGCGTGTCGCACGCTCCGTCATCCGTCGTTCCCCTCCGGTCAACCCCTGGTTTATGCCTCTGGTCATGCCCCCGGCAAGCCCACGATCCCCAGGTCGTGGCCGTGCGCGCCCTGCCGGGTGAAAGCCGGCGAATCAGAGGGCCCGGACCGACGGTACGTCACACGGACGGCCCCCGCGCACGGTAGCTTTTCCCCGTCGAACCAGTGGCACCGTTCGCCACCTCGTCACGGCGGGTGGCTCCGGTACATTTCGTCACGTCACACACTGTCCCTTTTCAGGAGATTAACTCCCGATGCTGTTTACTGATGACAACCTCGGGCCCTGGCCGGAAAGAGACGGTACGGACGCGAGGCCGCTGGGGAAGGCGTACCTCGTCCCACATGGGAGGTTCCGGTGACGACACGTGGAGTCCTGTACGTTCACTCCGCCCCGCGCGCGCTGTGCCCACATGTCGAGTGGGCAGTGGCGGGCGTCCTCGGTGTGCGGGTCCAGCTGGACTGGATCAGACAGCCGGCCGCGCCCGGCACCTGGCGGTCCGAGTTCTCCTGGAAGGGCCGCGCCGGCACCGCCTCGCAGCTCGCCTCCGCTCTGCGCGGCTGGGACCTGCTCCGCTTCGAGGTGACCGCCGAGCCGTGCCCCACCGCCGAGGGCGAGCGCTACAGCTCCACTCCTGGCCTCGGCATCTTCCACGCCGTCACCGGCATGCACGGTGACATCCTGATCCCCGAGGACCGCCTGCGCGCGGCCCTGGCCCGCTCGACGCGCGGCGAGAGCGACCTGGAGGCCGAGATCGCCTCCCTTCTCGGCAAGCCGTGGGACGACGAGCTGGAGTCCTTCCGCCACGCGGGCGAGGGCGCGCCTGTTCGCTGGCTGCACCAGGTGGTGTAACCGAATCAAGCCCCTCCGGGCGATTGAGGAGCGGGGTCCGGGGCAGCGCCCCGAAACACGCGGAAGCCCGCTCCCCGACAACCGGGAAGCGGGCTTCACCCGTAAAAGCAGGGGTCAGACGGACCGGAACGCCAGCACCACGTTGTGCCCACCGAACCCGAACGAGTTGTTGATGGCCGCGATCGGGCCCTCGGGCAGCACCCGAGGCTCACCGCGCACGATGTCCGCGTCGATCGCCTCGTCCAGCTCGTCGACGTTGATGGTCGGCGGAGCGATCCGGTGGTGCAGCGCGAGCACGGTGGCCACCGTCTCGATACCGCCCGCACCACCGAGCAGGTGACCCGTCATCGACTTCGTCGCCGAGATCGCGACATGGTCCAGGTCGTCGCCCAGCACCTTCCGCAGCGCCTTGATCTCCGCGATGTCACCCTGCGGCGTCGACGTGGCGTGCGCGTTGAGGTGGACCACCTCGGACGGCTTGAGGTCACTGGAGTCCAGCAGGTTCTGCATGGCGGCCGCGATGCCCCGGCCGGTCGGCTCGGGCTGCGCGATGTGGTGCGCGTCGGCCGACAGGCCCTGGCCCAGCACCTCGCAGTAGACCTTGGCGCCGCGCTTGGCGGCGTGCTCGGCCGACTCCAGGATGACGACGCCCGCGCCCTCACCGAGGACGAAGCCGTCCCGGCCGGTGTCGTACGGGCGCGCGGCCTTCTCCGGCTCGTCGTTGCTCTTGGACATCGCCATCATGTTGGCGAAGGCCGCGATCGGCAGCGGGTGGATCGCCGCCTCGGTGCCGCCGGCCACGACCACGTCGGCACGACCGGTGCGGATCATCTCGACGGCGTACCCGATGGCCTCGGCGCCGGACGCGCAGGCGGAGACCGGCGTGTGGACACCGGCCTGGGCGTTGACCTCCAGCCCGACGTTGGCCGCCGGACCGTTGGGCATGAGCATGGGAACGGTGTGCGGGGAGACGCGGCGTACGCCCTTCTCCTTCAGCACGTCGTACTGGTCGAGCAGGGTGATCACGCCGCCGATGCCGGAGGCGATGACCGAGCCGAGGCGCTCGGGGGCGATGGACTCGTCCTCGCCGGCCTTGGCGGTGAAGCCCGCGTCGGCCCAGGCTTCACGGGCCGCGATCAGCGCGAACTGCGCCGAGCGGTCCAGCTTGCGGGCGAGCGGGCGGGGCAGTACGTCGTTCGGGTCGACGGCCGCGAGGGCGGCGATCCGGACGGGCAGTTCGGCGAAACGCTCGCCTTCGAGAGGCTTGACGCCGGACCGGCCGGCCATCAGACCTTCCCAGGTCGATGCGGAGTCGCCACCCAGCGGAGTGGTTGCGCCGATACCGGTGACGACCACGGTGCGATTGGTCGAGTTCACTGGAAAATCTTCTCCACGTGTAGAGGGTCGTGAATCAGCGGCGCCACCGCCGGGTGGCGACACAGCCGGGCTGGGATCAGCCCTGGTGCTTCAGGATGTAGTCGGCGGCGTCGCCGACCGTCTTGAGGTTCTTGACGTCCTCGTCGGGGATCTTGACGTCGAAGCGCTCCTCGGCGGCGACGACGACCTCGACCATGGAGAGCGAGTCGACGTCCAGGTCGTCGGTGAAGGACTTGTCCAGCTGGACGTCCTCGACCGGGATACCGGCGATCTCGTTGACGATCTCGGCGAGACCGGTGACGATCTCTTCCTGCGTGGCGGCCATCTTGGCGCTCCTTCGGTGGGTTTCTTCAGGGTTCGTGCGTACGGACCGGAAGGTCCGGGGTGCCTAGGGGAGGGTAACGACCGTCGCGGCGTAGACGAGACCCGCCCCGAAGCCGATGACGAGCGCGGTGTCGCCGCTCTTCGCCTGACCGGTCGCCAGGAGCCGCTCCATCGCGAGCGGGATCGAGGCGGCGGACGTGTTGCCGGTGGACTCGATGTCACGGGCGACCGTGACGTGTTCCGGCAGCTTCAGGGTCTTCACCATCGAGTCGATGATCCGCATGTTGGCCTGGTGCGGAATGAAGACGTCCAGGTCTTCGGGTGAGATCCCGGCCGCTTCCAGCGCCTGCTGGGCGACCTTCGCCATCTCGTAGACGGCCCAGCGGAAGACCGCCTGGCCCTCCTGCGTGATGGCCGGGAACTTGATCTCGCCCTTGGAGTCGAGCGGCAGCTTGGAGACGTCGCCGATGTGCAGCTCGTTCCAGGACACCGTCTGCTTGATGGTCTCGGACTTGTCGCCCTCGGAGCCCCACACGGTCGGGCCGATGGCCGGCTCCTGCGAGGGGCCGACGACGACCGCGCCCGCGCCGTCACCGAAGAGGAAGGCCGTCGCGCGGTCCTCCAGGTCGGTCAGGTCGCTGAGCCGCTCCACGCCGATGACGAGGACGTACTCCGCCGAGCCCTCGACGATCATGCCCTTGGCGAGGGTCAGGCCGTAGCCGAAGCCCGCGCAGCCGGCCGAGATGTCGAAGGCGGCGGGCTTGCCCGAGCCGATCTTGTGGGCGATCTCGGTGGCGACGGCCGGGGTCTGCTTGAAGTGCGAGACGGT
Organism: Streptomyces sp. NPDC006174; assembly: GCF_040614075.1. Classification (NCBI taxonomy): domain Bacteria; kingdom Bacillati; phylum Actinomycetota; class Actinomycetes; order Kitasatosporales; family Streptomycetaceae; genus Streptomyces; species Streptomyces sp. NPDC006174. The sequence continues at coordinate 346,976 of NZ_JBEXTJ010000005.1, forward strand.
CGAGACGACGACCGCGCCGATCTGCTCGGGGTCGATGCCCGCGTCCGCGATGGCCTTGCCGGACGCCTCGATCGACATCATCGCCACGGTCTCCTCGTCGGAGGCCCAGTGGCGGGTGACGATGCCGGAGCGGGAGCGGATCCACTCGTCGGAGGAGTCGATCGTCTCGAGGATCACCTCGTTCGGCACGACCCGGGTCGGACGGTAGCCGCCGACCCCGAGGATGCGCGCGTACGGGGCGCCCTTGCTGGGCTTGATCTTCGACATGCTCGGGCTCCTTAGGCGCCTGCGTGCTCGGAGATGAGCGCGCGGGCGGCGTCGAGGTCGTCGGGGGTCTTGAGCGCGAGCGTCTTCACACCGGGCAGCGCCCGCTTGGCGAGTCCGGTGAGGGTGCCGCCGGGGCTCAGCTCGACCAGCGCGGTCACGCCGAGCTCCTGGAAGGTCTCCATGCACAGGTCCCAGCGGACCGGGTTGGCGACCTGGCCGACCAGCCGGGCGATGACCTCGGTGCCGGTGGCGACCGTGTGTCCGTCGGCGTTGGACACGTACCGCACGACCGGGTCGGTGACCGTGAGGTCCCCGACGGCCGCGCGGAGCTTCTCCACGGCCGGGGCCATGTGGTGCGTGTGGAACGCGCCGGCCACCTTCAGCGCGACGACCCGGCGTACGCCTTCGGGCTTGTCGGCCTCCAGGGCGGCGATCTGGGCCGCGGTGCCGGCGGCGACGATCTGGCCGCCGCCGTTGACGTTGGCGGGCGTCAGGCCGAGCTTCTCCAGGTGCGGGACCGTGACGGCGGGGTCGCCGCCGAGCAGGGCCGCCATACCGGTCTCGGTGACCGCGGCGGCCTCGGCCATGCCGAGCCCACGGGTCCGGACGAAGCGGAGCGCCGCCTCGTCGTCGATGACACCGGCGATCGTGGCGGCGGTGATCTCACCGACGCTGTGACCCGCGACGACGTCGGGGGAGGGCGCGTCCAGGGCGGCGGCCGAGAGCAGGCCCGCGGCGACCAGGAGCGGCTGGGCGACGGCCGTGTCGCGGATCTCGTCCGCGTCGGCCTGCGTGCCGTAGTGGGCAAGGTCGAGCCCGATGGCGTCGGACCACGCCGCGATGCGGTCGGCGGCACCGGGGAGGTCGAGCCAGGGAGTCAGGAAGCCGGGCGTCTGAGCGCCTTGGCCGGGAGCGACGAGTACGAGCACCCTCACACTCTCTCTTGTGGACGGCCCCGTACGCCCGTGGGGACAGGGACGAAGAACCGTCAGGGGAATTGTTGAAGTCCGACAAAAGTCTAGGACTGAGGATCCGCCGCGGCCAAGCGCCCCAGGATCAGGGCGATCCGCAGGGTGAACGCGGAGCGGACATCGGAGGGTGACCAGCCGGTGACGTCGGTCACACGTCGTAGCCGGTAGCGCACGGTGTTGGGGTGGACGAAAAGCATCCGCGCCGCCCCCTCCAGACTGCTCGCCTGCTCCAGATAGACACTCAGCGTCTCCAGCAGCGCCGAACCGGCTTCCTCCAGCGGTCTGTAGATCTCCTCCACCAACTGGTCCCGCGCGGCAGGGTCCCCGGCCATCGCGCGCTCGGGCAGGAGATCGTCCGCCAGCACCGGACGCGGCGCGTCCTGCCACGCCAGGCCGGCCTTCAGCCCGGCCGCCGCGGCCTGTGCGGACCGGGTGGCCGCCAGCAGGTCCGGCACGACCGGTCCGGCGACGACCGGCCCGGCCGCGTACGGCCCGATCAGGCCCTTCGCGACCTGGAGCGGGTTGTCGCTGCCGCCGGCGATGACGACGAGCCGGTTGCCGAGTACGCCGGTGAGGACCTGGAGCTTGGCATGCCGGGCGGCCCGCCGGATCGCCTCCACGGTCAGCTCGCTGTCGCCGTCTGGCGCGGTGCCGAGGATGACGCAGACGTGCTCGGGCGAGTTCCAGCCGAGCGCGGCGGCCCGGGACACGGCCCCTTCGTCCGCCTCGCCGGAGAGCACCGCGTTCACCACGAGCGACTCCAGCCGCGCGTCCCAGGCACCGCGGGCCTCGGCGGCCTGGGCGTAGACCTGGGCGGTGGCGAAGGCGATCTCCCGCGCGTAGACGAGCAGCGCCTCCCGCAGCACCGACTCGTCGCCCGGCGCCGCCACCTCCTCGATCGCGGCCTCCATGACCTCGATCGTCGTCCGCACCATCTCGACGGTCTGCCGCAGCGTGATCGCCCGGGTCAGCTCACGCGGGGCCGTGCCGAACACATCGGTCGAGATGGCCTGCGGGGTCTCCGGATGCCGGAACCACTCGGTGAACGCCGCGATACCGGCCTGGGCGACCAGTCCGATCCAGGACCGGTTCTCCGGGGGCATCGCCCGGTACCACGGCAGCGATTCGTCCATGCGGGCAATCGCGTTCGCGGCCAGCCGGCCGGAGGACTGCTCCAGCCGTTTCAGGGTCGCGGCATGCAGGTGGGCGTCGTGGGCGGCGGAATGCTCAGGATCGGGTCGGGGCACGAGGACAAGACTGCCTTATCGGGCCGGTGGATCGGCGGGGTGGGGCGAGGGTCTCGCCTACTGGTCGGTACGGGGGTGTCCGGGCCGTTGCGTACCGGACCACGCGGCCCGGTCCGTACGGGAGCACGCGGTCCGGTGGTCGCCGCTCCCGGAAAAGGGGCCACCGGGCTACCGTGGCCGGGTGATTTCCGTACACCGGTCCGAGGACCGCTACCGGGGCGGCGAGCCGGACGCAGGCATCACGACCCGGCACGCCCTCTCCTTCGGCCCCTTCTACGACCCCGGCAACCTCCGCTTCGGCCCGGTTCTGGCCTGCAACGAAGAGCGCCTCACCGCCGGTGCGGGCTTCGACGAGCACCCGCACAGCCATACGGAGATCGTCACCTGGGTGGTGGAGGGCGAGCTGACCCACCGTGACTCGGCCGGTCACTCCACCGTCGTACGGGCCGGAGACCTGGCCCACCTCAGCGCCGCCGCCGGAGTCCGCCACGTCGAACGCAACGACGACGAGGCCCCGTTGACCTTCCTCCAGATGTGGCTGGCCCCTCTGGAATCCGGCGGCGAACCCTCGTACACGGTCGTCCCCGGCATCGCCGACTCGACCCCGTACGCCGTGCCCGCGGCCGGCGCGATGCTGCACGTGCGGCGGCTGACCGGCGGCGAGCGCACGGCGCTGCCGGACGCCGTACGCCTGTACGTGCATGTGGTGCGGGGCCGAGTCGCGCTGGGCGGTGAGGAATTGGGGCCGGGTGACGCGGCCCGGGTCACGGACGCGGAGGGGCTGGAGGCGGCCGCGGTGGCGGATGCGGCGGAGCTGCTGGTGTGGGAGCTGGCGGGCTGAGCTCCCACACCGGCAGCGGGACCTCACGGAGTCCGGTCAGGATGTGAGGACGCTGCCGAGCCGACCTCCGGTGGGAGTTCCCGCGATGCTTCTGCTGAGGAAGGTGGCGGTGCCGGTGACGGTGCGGTAGACCATGGTGCCGTCTCCGTTGTTCTCGCCGGAGGCTCCGAGGACGAGGCCGGTGGTGCCGTTTCCGGTGAAGTGGCCTGCGGTGACCGCGCTGCCCAGCCGGTCGTCGGGCTCGCCGGCGCCTCCGATGCCGCCGGTGCCCTGGCTGAGGCTGGTGGCGGACGTGAGCGCGATGCCGTCGGCTGTGGTCGACAGGTGGAGGAGGAGGACGCTTCCGGCGTCGCCGCTGGTGACTCCGTTGGCGGTGGAGTCCTGGCCGGGGAGGCCGGTGACGATGTCGAGGGTCTTGTCACCGTCGAGGTCGCGCAGGGTGACCGATGAGCCCATCGCGTCGCCTTCCTCGGCTTCTCCGGGCACGTTGGGGGTGGACTGGCTGATGGAGGTGGTGTGGCCGCGGTAGTAGAGGCCGTAGTCCTGGCCGAGCTTGACCGTGACCTGGCCACCGATGGTGCGGTCGTAGGCAGGGGCGACCTCGGGCGAGGAGGGCTGGCCGACGACGATGTCGTCCCGGCCGTCCTGGTTGATGTCTCCGGAGTCTATGGTGCGGCCCGCGCCCATCTGGATGGCCATGGCGTAGGTGAGGCCGGTTTGGCCGGCACTCTGGTATTCGTACGCTCTCGCCTGTCCATGGCGATCGACGGTGGTGACGGCGACGTCGTCGAAGCCGTCGCCGTTGAAGTCGCCGGCCGTGACGTCGACATGGTTGAGGTCTTCGAAGGTGAGGCGCAGGGTGGTGGCCTTCTTGGTGGCGCTGTCGCGCCATACCAGCCAGCCGCCCGAGCCTCCGGCGCCCGGGCCGACGCCCACGACGTCGTCCAGGCCGTCACCGGTGATGTCTCCCATCGCGACCGCTGTGCCGAGGCGTGCCCCGGTGGGGTCGCGGGGGTCGTCGTTGGCGGTGGTGAAGTAGTCGCCCTGGGTGAGCCGGCTGCTGCCGGTCAGGACGATGACGTTGCCGCGCTCCTTGTGCACGCTGTCCGCCTCGCCCGGAGATCCGACGGCGAGATCGGTGAGGCCGTCGCCGTCGACGTCCCCGTACGCGACGTCCGCGCCGAAGCGGTCACCGGGCTCGGGCGAACCCGGAACGGAACTGCTCTGCGTGATGACCTTCAGCCCGGTGGACGACGGGCCGTTGCCGCTCCCGGGAAGGATGGACACCTGCCCGGCCGCGGAGGATGCCTGCGGGACACCGGCGATCAGGTCGTCGAATCCGTCGTTGTCGAAGTCGGATCGACTCGCCGTGGCCGCACCGGGCGCCGCCTGGGCGGCCCCGGGCCAGACCACCGCGCCGAGACCGCTCATGGCCAGGATGGCCACCGCGACGCGGGCACGCTGTCGGGTGGCGGTGTGTTCGGCTCGGGCACGCCGACTCATCTGCTGCTCCTTGGAGAAGGTGGGGAAATAGCTGTACGCCTGACGGCTCCTCAAGTCTCAGGAGGAGCCGCGGAGCTGCCTCAGGAGGTGCGGGCCTTGAGCCAGGACACGACCGTGTCGAACATGCCGGGAGTGCCCAGTACGGCCTGCCCGTGGGCGGTGGAACCGGTGACGATGCGCGTGGTCACGTCCGAGGCGGGAACGCCTGCGGCCTTCGCGGCGGCCTCCAGCTCGGTGGAGTGCACCGGGGGCACGAAGTCGCCGTCGGAGTGGAGCAGGAGCATCGGTGCGTCGCCCTTGCTTGCCGCGTTCTTGGACTCCATGTCGCGCCAGGTGTCCCAGCAGCCGGTCTCCCGGTAGGCGGTGGAGTTGTCGGCGGGGTCCGGGTAGCAGCGGGCCAGGATGGCGGCGTTGTCGCGGAGCTTGCGGATCCTGGCATCGGTGGAGGTGTTGCCGTCCTGCCAGGCCCGGTAGGGCGAGGCGACCGGGGAGAGAGCCACGGCGCCCTTGAGACCGAGGGCGTTGGTGCCGCGGGTGGCGGCGTCCGTGGCCAGCTGCCCACCGGCGGACGAACCCACGATCAGAACGTTGTCCGGGTCGGCGTCGTACCGGCCGGCGTTGTCACGCACCCACTTCACGGCACTGGCCACATCGTCGCGCTGAGCGGGCCAGGCCGCTTCGAAGTTGAGGCGGTAATTCATGATGAAGACCTGGAAGCCCTGGTTGGCGAACTGCTTCGCATTGGTCGCCCAGCTGGCGTGGGTGTACCAGGAGCCGCCGGTGATCAGTACGACTGCCGGGCGGGGAGCGGGCGACGGATTCCAGGTGATGTCCAGGCGCTGGCGGGGGTGGGACCCGTACTGCTGAGTGACGGCCTCGGCCTTCACGGCCGTCGCCACCTTGGTCACGGCAGGCTGTGCGGGTGCTGCGGCCGTGATGCCGACGATCGCCAGCACGGCGGTCACAAGGATCAGAAGAGTACGACGCACGAAAGGTCTCTTTCAGGAAAGGGAGAGAAGGAGGTTGATCACTCCGGCTGGGCAGGGGACGGCCCCGACAAACGCCACCGGCGTTTCCCGGGGCCGGAAGGTGCTGTTGTCCGCGGTGCGGAGTCAGCGCATGCCGGCGCCGAAACGCTGCCCGGTCGCCGGGAGTCCGTCCTTGCCGGGCTCGTACGTGACGACAGGCTCGCTGCCTCCGGCGATGGCGTTCGCCAACGGCAGGGTGTGTGCGCGGCCGTAAGCCGTCGGCCCGTCGGGGACACCGATGTAGAGGTGCGTGCCGGTGGCGGTGACCGCACTGCCGACCTTCTCCCCCGTCACCGGGGCACCGGGCAGGCCCATGAGGCCCGGGTGAACGGTGGTGTCGGAGTCACCCGGCGCTCCGAGCAGCCCGAACGTCATGATGCCTCCCGCGTCCGTCGCGGTGCCGATGTCTTCACCGGGAACTCCGACCGCCACCAGGGTGTTCGTGGCGGTGCTCACCGCTGAGGGGTTCGTGGTGACGGCGGACACCGTGTGCCCGAAGCGGTCGCCGTCCTCGTTGGAGCCGGAGACGTCCGTGGTGCCCTGGTGGATTCCGGACAGCTGGCTGAAGCCGGTGGGAGTCAGCCGGACGACATCGATACGACCGGTGTTGTCGACCGTGGTGGTGCCCTCACCCGGGATGCCGATGACGAGCAGGGACTCGGTACCGGTCGCGGCCGCGTTGGGCCGGTAGGCGATCATGCTGAGTGAGAACCCGAACGTGTCACCGGCCTCGGACCCGTCCTGGATCTCGGCGAGATCCTGGTCCAGCCCGGCGAGACCCGTGGGAATCTTGGCGCTGTTCAGCTTGTGGTTGAAAACGGCCACACCGCCGGCTCTGGCCAGGCTGCCGATCGCCTCTCCCGGTGAGCCGATGGCCAGGTGCTGGGGCGACCCGGCGAGCGAGGCGCCGAACTCGTCGTTGCTCTCCATCGCCCCGGGCACGCCGTCGGAGTCCTGGTTGATCAGAACATTGGTCAGCCCGGTGCCGTGCAGGTACACCACGGCACCGGCGTTGGTGAATCCGGAACCGTCCTCGCCCGGCACGCCGATCGCCAGGTACGGAACACCGGCGATGGTGGTCCCGGCGGCGATGGCCTCGCCCATCCGGTCACCCGCCTCCGCACCCATCCCCGCCAGAGCGCCGCTGCCGGAGCCCTGGATCAGGTTCACCGTCGCCTTGCCGTTGCCGAGCCCGGCGGGCGAACCGTAGACGATGTGGACACCGCCGGCCCCGGCCTGGGTACCGATCGACTCACCGGGGACGCCGACGGCGAGGTCGGTGCAGCCGTCGAGGTTGTGGTCGAACGTCGCCAGCGAACCGCCGAAGCGGTCGTTCGCCTCCGCGGAACCGGAGAAGACCGGCAGCGCCTGGGACAGTTCCGCGTTGCCCTTGCCGCCGCCGTGGACCAGCTGCACACGTCCGGCCTTCGCAGCACCGTTCACCGCGGCGTCGGGGTCGGCGATCGCGACGTCGCGCTGCCCGTCGCAGTTGAAGTCACTGGCTCCCGTGACCGCTTCGGCGACCCACTGGCTCAGGCCGTCCGTGCGCGCACCAACGGCATCGGTGCGGGTCTCCGTCTCTCCGAAGCACCCGCCCTGCCGGGAAGCAGTGCTGATACCGACAAGCTCGACAGCACCGCCCGTTCCACGGAGCAGGGGGCCACCCGCGTCCCCCTTGCAGATCGCGCTGCCCGCACCGTTTCCGACGATGTTGACGGCGTCCTCGGAAACGCTGTTGACCGTGAAGGAACCGGAGTGGAGCTTGTTGGGCACCCATTCGGTTTTGGTTCGCCCATAACCTACGGACGTCAGCACATTGCCTGCAGCGGCGGCCTGTTTGGCCAGCGCAACCGGAGAAATTCCGGTAACAGGAGTGTTCAGACGGGCCAGCACCAGACCACGTGAACCGTGGGGAACCAGATTCACGACCTCGCGGCTCTGCCCGCCCGACCCCTGGAGATCGGTGCGACCAACGATAGCGGTGGTCTTCACGCCAGGTTTCCCTGACTTGAGTTCACTGGTCCCGTTCGTGAAGCAGGCTGCTGCTGTGAGGATCCACCGAACATCGACGAGAGCCCCGGTGCACGAGCGATCGAGGTCTCCCTCGCCGATCTCGATCTTCGCGGCAAATCCGTAGGACTTGTCGGCGACCGGCGTACCTACAATGGCTTGGGCGGGGAAAGCGAAGGTGAGCAGGCTTATGGAGGTGGTCGCAGCCAGCAAGGGCCAGACCCGTGAGCCGCGTGACGAACTGAGTTGCATGGGGTCTTCCTGATGGGTGGAAAATGATTGGAGCAAGAGACATGACCGCAGGGCGCTGGTACTCCCTGGATTGCCGCCCGTCAATGAAATTCACGTTTAATGGTCCATGAATGAAAAACAATCAAGCAGGCACAGCCGGAATTGTGTTGCCGGCCTTGACGTCTACCTAGTCCTCCTTCACCGCAGACGGCGCCTCCTCGGCCGTATGTTGCGGCGAGAGAGGGTTTGCGGTGAGGCTCTGGCGACGCTGGATGCGTCCGACGCGCGGACATGCGATCACCGCTGCGATCGATGATGTGGCTGGAATTGCCTTAAGGATTCAGGTTTCTCTCATGTGTCTCTCTGGGAAGCGGGGAGCGCAAGCCCCGTTCTTTTTTGAATTAAAGCACAAGCAGGGTGCTGGTCGAGGTGGTCGGTTGCTTTCCCTTGCGAATCGATACGTGTCGCAGAACTTCACCCCCGCACGGGATGGGGAGCTAGTGGCAAATATGTTGCACATGCTGCTCAAGTGCTAGATTCCAGACATTATGCCTTTCGTTGCGTATCGTAAGGTCGCTCGGCCTGTCACTGTTCGGCGGTAGGGCGAGACTTACGGCTTTGCGGCCCGGTGCGAGATTATTGTGTGAAGCGTGTGGAAATTGTGCTGAGGATTTGAGTAACGAGCAGGCGCGATCGAGCGGGAAGCTCACCCACCCGTTAAGGGTTAATGTGCCGAAATAATTCGTATTGATTCGCGGCCGTGATACGGCTGCCGACCGTGCCTTGGTGATGGCGTAGGGGAAAACCGGCGGTGCAGGGGTGGAGGAAGCTGCTGAGAAGGCCCTCCATGGCGCACCTGGAGAACTGAATGCGTTCCTACCGTGGGGTGGGTCGGGCCAGATCAACAAGACCGGCGAGTTCAGGTCTCGCGGGTCATAAGTGGGGAGGGGGCGGTGTCAAAAATGCTGGCGAGGCTGCCCTCAAGGGAACCCTTGGAAATATGGAGAACTGCTTGGCCAAGAGTCGGTGCACGGCAGGTGAGTCTGACGGCCGAGCCCAGGTCTCGAAGCTCGTCAGCGCTGGTAGCGCCAGTGTCATGGCTGCAGGGAAGATCGTGCTCAAGTGAACTTACGGCAATATTGTTGTGTTCATCGAGGTAGGTCAGCTCGTCAGACGCGGAGCGAAGCGTCGGGTTCGAGCGTTTGTACGTGTCCCTGGAGGAATCCCGGGGAGCCCGTCCGCCGCGCCGACCTCACCCTGGGCGAGCACTCGGCCGGGCATCTACGTCGCGTCCTGCGGCTCTACCTCAAGGCCTGGGAACTGCTCTTCCTCGTCGACGCGGCGGAAGGGGCGGACAGTAGTCCGGCCATGCCCCCCCTCGCCATCACCGGTGACCCCGCTGGACGACGGGGCCGGGGCTCATCCTGGTCGACGCCGACGCCGACGCCGACGCCGACGCCGACGCCTGGGGCATCGTCAAGCATGGGACGGCAGCGGGAAGACCGTCTGGTTCGAGCGCCTGACGCCGCCCGAGTTGGGCGGCAGCCGGTTCAGGACAGTTCGGCGAGAACCGCGTCCGTGAACGGCGTCCACGCCTCCGCCGCCCACGGCCCGAAGGCCCGGTCCGTCAGTGCCACGCAGGCCACCCCGGCCACCGGGTCGATCCACAGGAACGTGCCCGACTGGCCGAAGTGGCCGAAGGTCGCCGGGGAGGAGGAAGCGCCTGTCCAGTGCGGGGACTTGGCGTCGCGGATCTCGAAGCCGAGGCCCCAGTCGTTCGGGTTCTGGTGGCCGTAGCCCGGCAGGACGCCCTTGAGGCCCGGGTGGACCACGCTCTGGGCTTCGAGGACCGTACGCGGGTCGAGCAGGCGCGGGGCCTGGACCTCGGCGGCGAAGCGGACCAGGTCGTCCACGGTGGAGACGCCGTCGCGGGCGGGTGAGCCGTCCAGGGTCGTGGACGTCATGCCGAGCGGCTCCAGGACGGCCTGGCGCAGGTACTCCGCGAACGGAATGCCCGACGCCTTCGCGATGTGGTCGCCCAGCACCTCGAAGCCCGCGTTGGAGTAGAGGCGGCGCTCGCCGGGCGGGGCCGTCACCCGGTGCTCGTCGAAGGCGAGGCCGCTGGTGTGGGCCAGGAGGTGGCGGACCGTGGAGCCCTCGGGCCCGGCCGGCTCGTCCAGCTCGACCGCTCCCTCCTCGTACGCCACGAGCGCCGCGTAGGCCGCGAGCGGCTTGGTGACCGAGGCGAGGGGGAAGCGGTGCGCGGTCGGCCCGTGCGTACCGAGGACGGTGCCGTCCGCCCGTACGACGGCGGCCGCCGCGGTCGGGACGGGCCAGGTGTCGATGATCCGCAAGCTCTCCATGGGCCCGAGCCTAACGTTCGCGCAGGCAGCACCCGTACCGCGTCCGAAAGGTGACGAAGTCGCCAACTCCCGCCCCCTGGGCCGACTACTGTGCGGAGGCGAAGCGCTGCGCACCGCAGCCGGACTAGGAGGCTTCCCGTGTCAACCATGTCATCGCCCTGCGGCCCCCAGCACGCTCCCGCCGGCGACGTGGGCGCCGCGCTGCTGATGATCGACTCCCGGCTCAGGAGCATCTACGAGGGTGCGAGCGAAAGCGAGGACAGGGCCGAACAGCGCGAGCTGATGAAGCACTTCACCAGCTCGATGGGTCCGCGCAGCGTCCATGACCTGCTGGACGGCGCCTGCACTCTCATCTACATGTACATGACCTGGCTGCGCCAGGCGCACGAGGAGCACGACAAGGACGTCATCGAGTACGTGGTCCCTCCGCTCGTGGCCTCGATGCGCGTGATGACCCAGAGCATCCGCCCCGAGGCGATCCCCACCATGGCGGGTCTCGTCATCGCCGCCGGCACCGGCCTGAGCCCGAGCCTGTGGCGCCAGCAGTACGGGAAGTGGACGGAGGCGGAGATGACCCCGCTGGAGGCCACCTGCTTCCTGCTCGCGGAGCACATCAACCGCATCGCCGAGGACCGGGAGTTCGCCACCCGCCTGATCACCGACGCCCTCACCCGGGCCGAGGAAGAACTCTGAGCACTGTTTCTCCTTGCTTCGAGTGCACTCCAAGGATTTAGCGTGGAGGGCATGACGGTGATCGACGGAACGTCCCGGAGCACCCCCGCGACCAGCGCACAGCCACAGCCCTCCTCAGATACTTCCGGCGTGAACGCCTGTACGGCCATGCCCAAGCCGCATCCCCGGCCCACCGGCAAGGACAGTTACACGATCAGCGAGGTCGTCGCCTTCACCGGGCTCACCGCGCACACCTTGCGCTGGTACGAACGGATCGGGCTGATGCCGCACGTCGACCGCTCGCACACCGGCCAGCGCCGCTTCTCCAACCGCGACCTGGACTGGCTGGTCTTCGTCGGCAAACTGCGGCTGACCGGGATGCCCGTCGCCGACATGGTGCGGTACGCGGAGCTGCTCCGCGAGGGCGAGTCCACCTTCGAGCAGCGGCAGGAGCTGCTGGAGTCGACCCGCCGCGATGTGATCACGCGGATCGCCGAGCTCCACGACACCCTCGCCGTCCTCGACCACAAGATCGAGTTCTACGCGGGCGCCCGCACGGCGCCGGAAAGGCACAGCGCCTGATGACCGACAACGAGATGGCGCCCATCGAAACCGTCCGGCTGGGCGGCGACGGCGGGCCGACGATCGGCGTCCAAGGGCTCGGCTGCATGGGCATGAGCGAGTTCTACGGTGACACCGACGAGCGCTCCGCCCGCGACACCCTCGACGCGGCCCTGGAAGCCGGCGTCACGTTCTTCGACACTGCCGACGTCTACGGCCGCGGCGCCAACGAGGAGTTCCTCGCCCCCTTCGTGCGCGCCCACCGCGACGAGATCACTCTCGCCACCAAATACGCGCTGATGCGCTCCGACGACCCCGGCTACCGGGGCGTGAGCAACGACCCGGCGTACATCCGGACCGCCGTCGAGGCGAGCCTGCGCCGGCTGAACACCGACGTCATCGACCTCTACTACATGCACCGCCACGACCCGGCCGTCCCGTTCGGCGAATCGATCGGCGCGATGGCGGAGCTGGTCCAGCAGGGCAAGATCAAGCAGATCGGGCTGAGCGAGGTGACCGGCCCCGAGCTGCGCGAGGCGCACGCCGTGCACCCGATCGCCGCGCTCCAGTCGGAGTGGTCCCTCTTCAGCCGGGACGTCGAGAAGAGCGCGCTCGGCGCGGCGGTGGAACTCGGCGTCACGCTCGTGCCGTACTCGCCGCTCGGCCGGGGCTTCCTCACCGGGTCCTTCACCGACGCGGGCAAGGACCTGTCCGAGGGCGACTTCCGTAAGCAGCAGCCCCGCTTCACCGGCGACAACGCCCGCACCAACGCGGCCCTGTTGGAGCCGGTCCACAAGATCGCCGCCGCTCGCGGGGTGACGGCCGCACAGGTGGCGCTCGCCTGGGTGCAGCAGCGGGCCCGGGTGCACGGCCTGACGGTGGTCCCGATCCCCGGCACCCGTAAGCGCAGCCGCCTCCTGGAGAACGCGGCGGCGACCCGGCTGACGCTGACGACGGAGGAGCTGGCCCTGCTGGAGCCGATCGCGGGCCGGGTGGCGGGGGACCGCTACCCGGACATGAGCCTTACGTCGGCGGCGCGGGAGTAGGTGCGGCGATGGGCCGGAGGGCCGGCTCATGGTCATCACGTGGTTCATGAAGTTCATCGGAACCAACGGCCCGGGCCCCCTCACGCCAGCCCCAGCGCGAACACCGCGAACCCCGCCGCCAGCAGCCCCGCCAGCGCGCGGCGGACGTTGGCGGCGCGGGTGCCCGCCTGCCACGGGGCGTCGAAGCGGCGGGTGTACCGCGCGATCAGCACCAGCAGTCCCGCGAACACCGGCAGCCACACGAGCCGCGCCAAGATCCAGCCCACCGTGTCCGGCCCGGTCGTCAGCCCAGCCACCGCCGCCGTACCGTCGCCGAGCACCGAGGCCGGTATGGCGGCGGCCAGCATCGCGCTCTGGTGCCAGCACAGGATGGTCATCGCCGACAGGTTGACCACCACGACCGGCGCCCACAGCAGCGGTCTGCGCAACAACCGCCCGAACCGGTCCCGCACCAGGATCGCGGCTCCGCTCTGGGCCGCCGCCAATGCCACCACCAGCAGCGACGGCGGGTGGGAGTTGGTCCGCACCTCGCCCGGCACGCCGACCATAGACGCCGGATAGTGGAAGGCCAGCAGCAGCACGGCGAAGAGCGCTCCGCCCCCGACGAGCAACAGCCGCGCACCCCGCTTACCTATCCGGCCCTCGCCCCACGCGACGCCGAGCTGGTAGGCGAAGAGCCAGCCGGGCAGGATGTTCAGCACGCTCAGCCAGGACGGCATCCCGTCGGCTAGAGGCCCGTACCGCAGGAAGTCCACCACCGCGACCGACCCCAGCAGCGGCAGCGCGGCCCACCCGCCGAGCCGCCGCGCGAGGCGGACACAGAGCGGGGTGAGGGTGGTGACCACCGTGTATACGCCGACGAACCAGAGCGGTTGGATCACCAGCGTCGACCCCGTACGCAAGGTGTCGCCCGGCACACCGAGCCAGGACAGCGCGGCCAGCAGCACCGCCCAGACGGCGGCCACCCCCAGCACCGGCCTGCCGAGCCGGACCAGCCGCCCGCGCAGCCAGGCGGCCGTGGTGGAGGGCCGGCGGTGGTAGGAGAGGACCGAGGCGTACCCGCCGACCAGGAAGAAGATCCCCAGCATCTGGAGCACCCAGCTGAGCGGGGCGAAGGCTCCGAACGTGGAGAGCGGGCTCGCGTTGTGCAGCCCGTCCGCGTCGAGCCGGAAACCGCCGAGCATCCAGTGCCCGAGCGGTACGGCGAGCAGTGCGAGTGCGCGCAGGCCGTCGATGGCCCGGTCCCGGTGGGCGGGGGTGGCGGCGTCCACGCGGACGGCGAGCCGGCGCGTACGGGAGGAAGTCGTCCTCATCGGGCCGCACCTTCCCCGGCGGCGGCTCCTCGCGCGATCCCCGCGAAGACCCGCAGCGATTCCGTGCCCGGGGCGAAGTACCCGGCGTGCCCCTCGGCGTCGCCGGCCGGGACGCGGCGGGCCCCGAACGCCAGGTCGGTGGGGTCCGTGCCGTGCCCTAGGCCCGCGAACCGCACACTCGGCACGTCGTCGATCCAGTCGGTCGGGGCCTTCGCCGCCCACACCCGGGCCCGTGTGCGCAGCGCTTCCACATCGTCGGCCCGCATGCCGGGCGAGCCGAGGACCACCAGGTCGGTGGCGGGCAGGCGGTGGGCGGCGAGGCCGCAGACGACGGAGCCGTAACTGTGGCAGAAGACGGCCGGTTCGGGCAGTCCGTCGGCGGTCAGCCCCATGATGAACCGCTCCAACCGCTCGGCGCCCGCCTCCGCGAGGCGCCCGGTCGCGGCGTCGACGCCTACACCGACCGGGGTGGTGTATCCGGCCCAGGCGATGACGGCGGTGCCCGCACCGGCCGCCTGATGCAGGGTCCTTGCCATGCCGGGCGGGGCGCCGTGGGCGGCGACCTTCCGGTCGAAGGTCCCGGCGTCGTTGTCGGAGCCGGGCACCACCACCGAGACCCGGCGCGCGGTGCGCAGGTCCCCGAAGACCTCGGCGACCTGGCCGCGCCCGCGTGGGTCGAACGCGAGGATCTGGCGGCCGGGCGCGGCGAGCGAGCGGTAGCGGGGGTCGTCGGCGGTGGCGAGCGCCAAGGCGTTGGCGCGGTAACGCAGCTCCAGCGGCGTGCCGTCGAGGTTGCCGACGACGGAGGCGTGCCGTACGAGGAGGAGTTGACGCTCCCGCCTGCTCAACCCGTCGAAGAATGCGGCGACTTCGACAGGACTCACGCGCTCCGGATCGGGCAGCTCCGCTCCGAGCACGCGGTCCGCCCGCCACGACGTGATGCCCGGCGGCGGCCCGGTCAGCGCCTGCTGCGCATCCTCCGAAACCCAGCCCGCCGTCCCCGTCACCACGCTCGTCGCCAGTGCGAACGCGACCACGGTCCTCGCGTATCGGCGCATCGTGCCCTCCCTCTCTGCCGCCGCACCGATCGGCGCGACCGGGAGGAAGGTAGGAAGACGGTGGGTGAGGGGGCGTCACACCGGAGTGCCAACTGCGAGGTGCTACTGGAGTAGGGGGTGAGGGAGGGCCAGGCCCTACGCCCCCGCGTCCCCCGGTGTCACCAGCCCCGACTCGTACGCGAAGATCACCGCCTGTGCCCGGTCCCGGAGGTCCAGCTTGGCCAGCACCCGGCCGATGTGCGTCTTCACGGTCTGCTCGGCCAGCACCAGCCGACCCGCGATCTCCTGGTTCGACAGCCCCCGCGCGATCAGCTCCAGCACCTCAGTCTCGCGCGGCGTCAGCCCGTTGAGCCGTAGCGCCTGCTTACCGCGCGTCGCGCCCGAGGGCCGCTGCGTCGCGAAGTCCGCGATCAGCCGCCGCGTCACCGAAGGCGCCAGCAGCGCGTCGCCGGCCGCCACCACCCGTACCGCGGCGATCAGATCGGCGGGCGGGGCGTCCTTCAGCAGGAACCCGGAGGCCCCGGCGCGGAGCGCCTCGTACACGTAGTCGTCCACGTCGAACGTGGTCAGCATCAGCACCTTCGGCCGGTGCACCACCCCGATCGGCGGGTTCAACAGCTCGTGAGCGGCGGCCAGTCCGTCCATCTCCGGCATCCGGACGTCCATCAGGACGACATCCGGATGCTGGTGGCGGCTGACCTCGACTCCCTTCCGGCCGTCCGCCGCCTCGCCCACCACATCGATGTCGCTCTGCGCCGCCAGCAGCGCCGCGAACCCCGCCCGCACCATGGCCTGGTCGTCGACGATGATCACGCGGATGGTCACAGGTCCTCCGGAGACAAGGGGCCGGCTGGTGCGGCGGCGGGCGGGGCGGGCGGGGGCAGCGGTATCCGGGCCGCGACCCGGAACCCGCCGTCGGGCAGCGGGCCGGTGTGCAGCGTGCCGCCGGTCAACCGTACGCGCTCGCGCATCCCGACCAGCCCGTGCCCGGTCCCGCTCGTCTCCAGCGGTGAACTGCGGGTAGCTGCAGGCCCGTTGACGACCAGCACGACGAGGTGGCCGGTGTCCGTCGCGACAAGGACCCGGGTGCGGGCCCCCGGCGCGTGCCGCACCACATTGGCCAGGGCCTCCTGCACGATCCGGTACGCCGACAGATCCACGGCCGGCGGCACCTCGGCCCGCCCCGGACCCGGCCCCGAGCCCGGGTCCTTGCTCCGGCCCCCGCTCAGCTCGGCGGCGAGCGACAACTCCACCGGCAGCCCCGCCCGTACCGTCGCCTCCACCAGTTGCTGGAGCCGGTCCAGGCCCGGCTGCGGAGCCCGGTCGCCGTCCGTGCCGTCGCTGCGCAGCACCGACAGCAGCCGCCGCATCTCGCCCAGCGACTCCCGCGCGGCCGCCGCGATGGCCGTGAACTCCTCCTCGGCGGCCTTCGACAGCCCGCTGATCCGGTACGGGGCGGAGTCGGCCTGCACGGTGATCACCGACATGTGGTGCGCGACCACGTCGTGCAGCTCGCGCGCGATCCGGGTCCGCTCCTCCAGCAGCGTGCGCTGGGCCCGCTCGGCCTCGCTGATCGTCTCCTGCTCGGCGAGCCGGCGCTGTGCCACGCCTCTCTCCCGTACCGCACCGCCGACGAACAGCACCACCGCGCCCAGGATCGTCAGGAGCAGGGCGCTGCCGCTGCTGCGGTCCGGCGCGATCAGGTGCAGCACGGCTCCGGCGGCGCCCGTCGCCACCCAGACGGCTATCACGGTCCGCCGCGTCTCGCGCAGCCCGAGCGCCAGCAGCAGGAAGAGGTAGGCGACGATCACCGGCGGGATCCACGGCCAGACGTCGTGCCGCTCGGCGGGCTGCGCCAGCAGCACCAGCGCGCCCAGGATGTCGGCCGGGAAGATGATCCACCACGCCTGGAGGGGCCGGTGGGCCAGCATCAGCAGCGGCGCCGCCTGGGCAACGCCGAGCGCCCCGGCCAGCGCGCCGGGCACACCGTACTGGCCGCTCAGCACGGTGATCGTGACCGGGATGAAGGTCGCGGCCAGCGCCAGGACCACGGCATACGGCAGGAGCCGCTGCCACAGCTTCGGTGCGTCGGCCAGCAGCGGCGTGGACGGATGGGACGCGTGGGACAGCCCGTGGGCGAGCTCGCGCAGATTGCGGCGGGCGGCGCTCAGCAGGCCGTCGGCGGGCGGCGGAGGCCCGGCGGAGGTGGTGGACATGACGGGGTCAGCCTAGGAGCGGGAGCGCCTCCCGGGCGTCATACCGGAGTGGTGAACAGTCCGCCGCCTCCTGATACTCCGGTACGGGGTCTCACAGCTCCGCGAGCAGCTGGGCCTTCTTCGCGCTGTACTCGTCGTCCGTCACCAGCCCCGCCTGATGCAGTTCGCCGAGGTGATGTATCCGCTCGGCGATGTCCGCGGGGTCGCGCCGCCCGGCGTTCACGAGGACCGGAGCCGGGACGGCCGGTGCGCTCTGGGTCCGGCGTACGGATTCCAGTACGGCGGCGGCGAAGGGCAGCGACTCGTGCACCGGCCCGTACCCGAGGCCGAAAACGACCGCCGCCGGATCCTGGTCCGCCGGGACGCGGCTCACGGTGGCCGGAGCGCCGTTCGCGGCCATGCCGGCCGCCTCCAGGCCAGGAGTGACGGGCCCGTGCAGGTCGCCGAGGCTGCCGCCGGTGCGGTGGTCAGCCGGTACGGCCGCGCGCGGCACCAGCCGGAGGTAGCCGTCCGGGGCCTCGGGGGAGCGCCACTCGATTCCGGCCAATTCGCTCACCCGGTACGTCTGGTCACCGGCCTTCCACTTCGCGCTGGAGGCTCCCGTCCAGAACCACCGGAAGGAGACCCGCTCCCCGTCGAAGGCGGCCCGCCCGTCGTACGCCTTGAACTGCATCGGCGCCTCGGGGGCGGAGACCATGAACCGGTCGGCGGGCTCCTCGGACGCGGGGCCCAGACAGGACCGCAGCTCGTCCGCGTAATACTCCGCGAGCAGCTCCCGCTCCGCCGGAAGCACCAGGCGGTAGGGGTCACACCCCTCCTTCAGCTGCCCCGCGGCAGCCTCCAGGAGCGGATCGGCACCCGGTCTCGGCACGACACGCAGCACCACCGTGTCCCGCTTGCCCGGGGTCAGCGTCACCGACGACAGCGCAGCATGCGGGATGCGGCGCTCCCGCAGGCTCTGCAGGAGCTTCGGCGTGCGGATACCCCGTTCGAAGCGGATGAGCACGGAGTCGGTGTCGAACTCCCAGGTGGCATGAATTCCGGCCAGCACATCACCCATGTGCCTCATCGTATGCGGCACAGGCTCACACGTCCCCCCTCGGCGTAAGTCCCAATTAATCGGCTTGTCACGCGGCTCTACGCGCGTCAGCTCTCCCGTTCGCCGGAAATACCACGGTGGCAAGCGCCATCGGCGGTTGCGCAGCGGACCGATCCGTATGCGCCGACGCCGATCGCGGCGAAGTTGCCGAGGCTCTCGGTGCCGGGTTCGAAATAGCCGCTGTGGCCCGCCGCTCCGGCCGCCGAGACCAGCCGGGCGCCGAACGCCGGGTCGACCGGGTCGGCGCCGTGGCCGATGCCGCCGAACTCCAGGTGCGGGACATCCCGGATCCAGTCGTTCCGGTCCCGCATCGCCCAGATCCGGGCGTCGGTATCGAGCCGCGCGGCGCTCTCGGCCCGCATGCCGGGAGATCCGGCGACGGCGATGTCGGCCACCCGGTCGGGCGCCTTGTCGGCGGCCACGCCGCACACCACGGAGCCGTAGCTGTGGCAGAACAGCGAAACCGCGGACGTGCCGGGCAACGCCTTCACCAGCGCGTTCAGCCGCAGGGCACCCTCCGCCGCGAGCACGCCGAGCGCCGCGTCCATGCCGAGACCGGCCGGCGCGGTGTAGTCGGCCCAGGCGATGACGGCGGTGCGCGTTCCGGGAGAGGCGGCGCGCTCGGCCCCGTACAGGGACTTCGCCATGCCGATGGACGCGGAGTTGACGCGGTGTCTCCGCTCCATCGTGAGGAGGTCGGTGTCGACGCCCGGGACGACGACGGAGACCCGCGCGGCCTGTTCGAGGTCGCCGAAGACCTCAGCGGCGCGGCCCCGCCCGGACGGGTCGAACGCCAGAACCTGCCGGTCCTTCGCGAGCATCGACCGGAATCTGGCCATCCGCCGGGCCGCCTCGCCGCGGCCGTCCGGCGAGAGCGCCTCGTCGTACGTGCGCCGCTTCTCGACGGCCGTCGCCCGCTTCAGGGCCAGCCGGTTGGCGTGGTAGCGCAGCGTGACCGGGACGCCGTTCAGGTTCCCTACCACCGACGGGTACTTGTCGGCGAGCGCGAGCTGCTGACCCGAGGTGAGCGTGGCGAAGAAGTGAGCCGTCCGGTAGGCCGGAGCCCCGACCTCCGGCAGCGAACGGCCCGCTATCCGGTCCCGCGCCCAGGAGGCGAGGGCCAGCTCGCGCTCTCCTTCGGTGTGGTGATCCCGTATGGCGGACCAGCCCGTGGTCGCCAGCATCACGAACACGACCGCTACGGCGAGCAGCGCGCGCCATGCGGTCAAGGTGGGGGAGGAGTCGAAAGAAGTCACTGAGCCACACCCTAGGAGACACGCGCGTATGACCGTGATTCAGGTGAGGTACGTCACCCGGCTGCAGAGGATTCAACCGAACTTCTTCACAGACGGTTACTGGCCGCCCTCTGTTCGCCGCTGCCCGCTCCCGTCTCGCCGTCGGGTTGCGGCCGGTGGTCACTCCGCCTGACGCCAGGCGCCCGCCAGCGCCGGGACGAGCTGGTCCAGATACTCCTCCGTGAGGTCGCGGAGCGCCTCCACGCTCGGATCGTGCCCCTGGCCCCACAGCTGGCCGGTCACCCGCATCACCCCGGAGAAGGCGGCGACGGCCACCCGCGGCCGCGGATCCCTCCTCACGTCGAGTCCCTCGCGCTCCGCGATCAGCTGAGCGATCTGGTTCTCCAGAGCGATTCCGCGCCGCATGTGGGCGGCGAGCAAGGAAGGGGTCGACTCGATCATCTGGTAGGTCCGCATATGGAGGTCGACCGTGATGACCTCCTCGATCGCCTCGCCGATGCTGTTCCAGGCGCAGAGCACCGCCCGCCGCATGGCCTCGAAGGGAGCCTCGCAGGAAGGGCGCCGGCGCAGCTCCGCGATGAAGCGGGACTCGACCATCTCCTGTACGGCGAACGTGATGTCCTCCTTGCTCGCGAAGTAGCGGAAGAAGGTGCGCTGGGAGACATCGACCGCCTCGACGATCTCGTCGACGGTGGTCCGCTCGTACCCCTGAGTGGTGAAGAGTTCCAGGGCGGCGCGCAACAGGGCGTCGCGGGTGCGCTGTTTCTTGCGCTCACGCAGTCCGGGCCGGGTCGCGGCTCTCTGCCCATGGGTCACGTACCAGTCCTCTTTTCCCTCGTTTGTCCTGGTCAGCTTACCTGTGAGCTACGCGACAGCTACTGTCCACTGAATGCGTTTGTCAACTGTCAGCGGCTGTCACTAGTCTCCGCGTATGACTAGTCAGACCACCGTCGAGAAGGCGCCGCGGGAACCGGAAGACGGCCCCGTACCCGCCGCGGCCAAGGGGCTTCGCGGCCACCCCTGGCTGACCCTGTTCGCCGTCGCCATCGGCGTGATGATGGTCGCGCTCGACGGCACGATCGTCGCCATCGCGAACCCCGCGATCCAGCGGGACCTCGGCGCCACACTCGCCGACGTCCAGTGGATCACCAACGGCTATCTGCTCGCCCTGGCCGTCGCCCTGATCACCGCGGGCAAGCTCGGTGACCGCTTCGGCCACCGCCAGACCTTCCTGATAGGCATCGCGGGCTTCGCCGTCTCCTCCGCCGCGATCGGTTTCTCCGAGGAGATCGGCCTGGTCGTCCTCTTCCGGGTGCTCCAGGGCCTCTTCGGCGCTCTGCTGATGCCGGCCGCACTCGGCCTGCTGCGGGCCACCTTCCCCGCCGAGAAGCTGAACATGGCGATCGGTATCTGGGGCATGGTCATCGGCGCGTCCACCGCGGGCGGCCCCATCGTCGGCGGTCTGCTCGTCGAGCACGTCAGCTGGCAGTCGGTCTTCTTCATCAACGTGCCGGTCGGCATCCTGGCGCTCGTCTTCGGCCTGGTGATCCTCAAGGACCACCGCGCCGCCAACGCGCCGCGCTCCTTCGACATCCTGGGCATCGTGCTGCTCTCGGGGGCGATGTTCTCCCTCATCTGGGGCATCATCAAGGCCGGTGAGTCCTGGGGCTGGGGCGGCGCATGGACCTGGTTCTTCCTCGGCCTCGCGCTCGCGCTCTTTCTCGCCTTCGGCCTCTGGCAGACGCGGGTACGCGAGCCGCTCGTTCCGCTGGCGATGTTCCGGTCCATCCCGTTGACGGCCGGCGCCGTCCTTATGGTGCTGATGGCGTTCGCCTTCATGGGTGGCCTCTTCTTCGTGACGTTCTTCCTTCAGGGCGTCCACGGCCTCAGCCCGGTCGACAGCGGACTGCACCTGCTGCCGCTGACCGCCATGATGATCGTTTCATCGCCGGTCGCCGGTCTGCTGATCACCAAGTTCGGCCCCCGCGTCCCGCTGGTCGGCGGCATGGTCTGCACGGCCACCGCGATGTTCGGTATGACGACGCTCAGCGAGTCCACCGGCACCTTCGTCATGTCTCTCTGGTTCGCCCTGCTCGGCTGCGGTCTGGCCCCGGTCATGGTCGGCGCCACCGAGGTCATCGTCGGCAACGCGCCCCTGGAGCTCTCCGGCGTGGCCGGCGGCCTCCAGCAGGCCGCCATGCAGGTCGGTGGTGCGCTCGGCACCGCCGTCCTCGGCGCGGTCATGTCCTCCAAGGTCAGCTCCGACTTCGCCGCCAACTGGACGGACGCCGGCCTGCCCGGCACGCCCGACCCGAAGCTGGAGGAGGCCGCCGAGTTCGGCATGGTCCCGGTCGACGCGCTCTCCAAGGCTCCCGGTATGACGCCGGACGTCATCGACACGATCGGCGGCGTCATCCACGACACGTTCATGTCCGGCATGGGCCTGGCCTTCACCGTCGCGGGCGTCGTCGCCACGGTCGCCGCGCTGGTCGCCACCCTCACCAAGCGCGGCGCGAACGCCGAGGCAGGCGCCGGAGTCGGCCACATCTAGGCCCCCAGGCGTCAACACAGCGCACACCACAGCCCCGCCGAATCCTTTCGGCGGGGCTGTCGCCTATCAGGGTGGTGTGGGCCGTCTCCCTCTTCCGCCGGCGCCGCTCCGCTGGTCAGGGTGGTCAGGACAGCGCCGCGCCACGACAGGGGCTGCGCACGACCACGGGGGTTGATCCACCATGCGTACGACCACGCGCACGAACCGTACGACCGTTCTCGCCGCGGGCCTGGCCGTCACGGCACTCACCGCGCTCATCCCGCAGGCGCTGGCCCAGGACCGTTCCCGGGCGAGCGTGCCCGCGGCCTCGGACGTCCGGCTCGGCTCCTGCGAGGCGGGCCGGCTCTGCCTCTGGAAGAAGCCCGACTTCACCGGCGCCAGGCAGACGTACGAACTCTCCACCGTCGACATCGAGAGCTGCACCCCGCTCCCCAAGGGCGGTGACGCGCAGTCCCTCGCCAACCGCACCGGCCGGCCCGTCACCACCTACCAGTCGGCCGAATGCCAGGAGACGGGTGAGTTCGAGACGTACCCGGGCGGCGGGACCTGGCTGCCCCGCTCCCCGTACCAGGTGAGGGCGTTCAAGATCTGGGAGAACTAGCGTCCGGTCACGCCGAAGGGCGGCGACGCACGCGCGTCACCGCCCTTCGGATCCCTGCAACGCCTCTACTGCTACGCGTCGCCGCCCGCCGCGCCCGGATCGGCCGCGGCCACATCCAGGAGGTCGTAACGGTCCAGCGCCTTCTTCAGGGCCGACCGGTCGATCTTGCCCTCCTTCGCGAGCTCGGTGAGCACCGCGAGGACGATCGACTGCGCGTCGATGTGGAAGAAGCGGCGCGCCGCACCACGGGTGTCGGCGAAGCCGAAGCCGTCCGCGCCCAGCGACTGGTAGGTGCCGGGCACCCAGCGTGCGATCTGGTCCGGCACCGAACGCATCCAGTCCGAGACCGCCACGAACGGGCCCTCGGCCCCTTCCAGCTTCTTCGTCACGTACGGGACGCGCTGCTCCTCCTCCGGGTGGAGCAGGTTGTACCGCTCCACGTCCACGGCCTCGCGCCGCAGCTCGTTCCAGGAGGTGGCCGACCAGACGTCCGCCTTGACGTTCCACTCCTCGGCGAGGATTTTCTGCGCCTCGACGGCCCACGGGACCGCCACACCGGACGCCAGGATCTGCGCCGGGACCTCGCCCGCCTCGCCCTGCTTGAAGCGGTAGACACCGTTGAGGATGCCGTCCACGTCGACGTTCTCCGGCTCGGCCGGGTGCTGGATCGGCTCGTTGTAGACGGTGAGGTAGTAGAAGACGTCCTCGTTGGCCTCGCCGTACATCCGGCGGAGCCCGTCCTGCATGATGTGCGCGATCTCGTACCCGAAGGCCGGGTCGTAGGCGACACAGCCCGGGTTGGTCGAGGCGAGCAGCTGCGAGTGGCCGTCCGCGTGCTGGAGGCCCTCACCGGTCAGCGTCGTACGCCCGGCGGTCGCCCCCAGCACGAAACCGCGCGAGAGCTGGTCGGCCATCTGCCAGAACTGGTCACCGGTGCGCTGGAACCCGAACATCGAGTAGAAGACGTACACCGGGATCAACGGCTCGCCGTGTGTCGCGTACGCCGAACCGGCGGCGATCAGCGAGGCCGTACAGCCCGCCTCGGAGATGCCGTCGTGCAGCATCTGGCCCGTCGGCGACTCCTTGTACGCGAGCAGCAGATCGCGGTCGACCGCTTCGTACTGCTGGCCCAGCGGGTTGTAGATCTTCGCGCTCGGGAAGAACGCGTCCATGCCGAACGTGCGGTACTCGTCGGGCGCGATCAGCACGAAACGCTTGCCGATCTCCTTGTCCCGCATGAGGTCCTTCAGGATGCGGACGAACGCCATGGTGGTGGCGATCGACTGCGAACCCGAACCCTTCTTCGCAGCCGCGTACGTCTTCTCCTCGGGCTGCGGCAGGGGCTTCGCGCGCACCACCCGGGTCGGCACGTAGCCGCCCAGACTGTTGCGGCGGTCGTGCATGTACTGGATCTCCTCCGAGTCGCGGCCCGGGTGGTAGTAGGGCGGATAGCCCTCGTCCAGCTGCTTGTCGGTGATCGGGATGTGCAGCCGGTCGCGGAACCTCTTGAGGTCCTCGACCGTGAGCTTCTTCATCTGGTGGGTCGCGTTGCGGCCCTCGAAGTTCGGCCCCAGCGTCCAGCCCTTGACCGTCTGCGCGAGGATTACGGTCGGCTGGCCCTTGTGCGCCTTGGCCGCCGCGTAGGCCGCGTAGACCTTGCGGTGGTCGTGGCCGCCGCGACCCAGGTGCAGGATCTGCTGGTCGGTCATGTCCTTGACCATGTCGCGCAGCCGCGGGTCGTCACCGAAGAAGTGCTCACGGATGTACGAGCCGGTCTCGGTGGCGTACGTCTGGAACTGGCCGTCCGGCGTGGTGTTCAGCTTGTTGACCAGGATGCCCGTGCGGTCCTGCGCCAGCAGCGGGTCCCAGGAGCGGTCCCAGACCAGCTTGATGACGTTCCAGCCGGCGCCCCGGAACTGCGACTCCAGCTCCTGGATGATCTTGCCGTTGCCGCGCACCGGGCCATCCAGGCGCTGCAGGTTGCAGTTGACGACGAAGGTCAGGTTGTCCAGGTTCTCGCGGGCGGCGATGGACAGCTGGCCCAGCGACTCGGGCTCGTCCATCTCGCCGTCGCCCAGGTAGGCCCACACGTGCGACTTGGAGGTGTCGGCGATGCCGCGCGCCTCCATGTAGCGGTTCATCCGCGCCTGGTAGATCGCGCCGAGCGGGCCGAGGCCCATCGAGACGGTCGGGAACTCCCAGAAGTCCGGCATCAGCCGTGGGTGCGGGTAGCTGGAGAGACCGTTCGGCGCCTTCGACTTCTCCTGGCGGAAGGCGTCGAGCTGGGCCTCGCTCAACCGGTCCAGCAGGAACGCGCGGGCGTAGATCCCCGGGGACGCGTGTCCCTGGAAGAAGATCTGGTCGCCGCCGTCGCCCTGGTCCTTGCCGCGGAAGAAGTGGTTGAAGCCCACGTCGTAGAGCGAGGCGGAGGAGGCGAAGGTGGCGATGTGGCCGCCGACACCGATCCCGGGGCGCTGGGCCCGCGAGACCATCACGGCCGCGTTCCAGCGGGTCGCGTTGAGGACCTTGCGCTCGATCTCCTCGTCGCCGGGGAAGAACGGCTCGTCCTTCGTGGCGATCGTGTTCACGTAGTCCGTGCTGCGCATCTCGGGCACGGCGACGCGCTTCTCGCGCGCGCGCTCGATGAGCCGGAGCATCAGGTAGCGGGCCCGCTCACGGCCTCGCTCGTCGACGGCGGCGTCGAGGGAGTCGAGCCATTCCTGGGTCTCCTCGGGATCAAAATCCGGGACCTGGCTCGGAAGGCCGCCAATGATGATCGGGTTGCGATCGGATCCGGAAGCCACACTGTTCCTTCGCTGTTCGGTGGTGCTCTGCGGGGTCTGTTACGGGGAACGTACCCCCGGGTCAACTGTGTGTGCGCCGCCTCCATCGTGCTACCGCGAGGGCCCGGACGTCATCTCTACCGTGGGGTAACTCCGAGGTTCCGAAATTTCTCCGGCGGGGCACGAGTATGGGCAGTACGCGGCGGGGTACGGGCAAACCGCAACCTTACGCCCAAGCCGTCCAAGCGTTCCCAAAGGCTGTTCGACTCCGATTGCCGGAGCGAAACGGCATAAGCTGAGGAAGGACGTAAACGGATGGGGTGACCTTGCGGAGCCCCGGAGGGACAGGCCCAGGCCCCGGAGAGACTTGCCGGAGCCCGCGGTGACGTGGCAGGGAACGTCACCGTTTAGGCGGTCTCGTACGCCGGGTACTTGCGCGATTCGCCGGGCCCGTGTGGACTACGGCCTACGCCCCGCGCACGCGCGTGGCTGCAGCATTTTCCGAAGACATGATCAGGAGGCATCCCGTGAGCGCGACCGCGGACCACGCGGAGGAGCGGACCAACCCGGCAGCACGCCTGGGGTTCGAGCCCGGACAGGTGGTCCAGGAGATCGGCTACGACGACGACGTCGAGCTGGAGCTCCGTGAGGGCATTGAGGCCACTACCGGCCAGGAACTCGTCGACGAGGAGTACGACGATGTCGCAGACGTCGTCCTGCTCTGGTTCCGCGACGAGGACGGCGACCTTACGGACGCGCTGGTGGATGCCATCGGTCTGCTCGAGGACGGCGGTACGGTCTGGCTGATGACGCCGAAGACCGGCCGTGACGGATACGTCGAGCCGAGCGACATCAATGAGGCTGCCCAGACGGCCGGTCTCGCCCAGACCAAGAGCATCAGCGCGGGCAAGGACTGGACGGGAAGCCGTCTGGCCACCCCCAAGGGGGCCAAGGCCAAGCGCTGAACCACTCGCAGGACCACCCGGGGCCCCCGACGGCGCTTACGCGCTGCCGGGGGCCTTCGTACGTGCTCCGCCGGCCGTGCGTAGGGTGGGAGTCACCCGGACGGCCGGACGCGTGCGCAGGGATTCGTATCAGCCGAACCGGGAAGCGAGAAGTGGGAAGCGGCGGAAGGGATACGTGTTCCATGGCGATCGAGGTCGGCACCGAGGCCCCGGATTTCGAACTGAAGGACAACCACGGCCGGACCGTGCGGCTCGCGGACTTCCGCGGCGAGAAGAACGTGGTGCTGCTCTTCTACCCGTTCGCCTTCACCGGCGTCTGCACGGGTGAGCTGTGCGCGCTCCGCGACGAGCTGCCCCGCTTCGAGAACGACGACACCCAGCTGCTCGCCGTCTCCAACGACTCCATCCACACCCTGCGCGTCTTCGCCGAGCAGGAGGGCCTCGAATACCCGCTGCTCTCCGACTTCTGGCCGCACGGCGAGACCTCACGGGCGTACGGCGTCTTCGACGAGGACAAGGGCTGCGCGGTGCGCGGCACCTTCATCATCGACAAGGCCGGCACCGTCCGCTGGAGCGTCGTCAACGGCCTGCCGGACGCGCGTGACCTGAACGACTACATCAAGGCGCTCGACGCGCTCTGAGTCGATCTCCTGGCGACGCCCGGCCAAAAGCCTGTTTTGGCCGGGAACCGGTCACTAGGATCCAATCGTTGATCCGATGCCAACGAACGACGGGGACGCTGGTGTCTGCCGGCCCCTGAGAAAACTACTGGAGGACTCGTGGGAGTCAGCCTCAGCAAGGGCGGCAACGTCTCGCTGACCAAGGCCGCGCCCAACCTGACCGCGGTCATCGTCGGTCTGGGCTGGGACGCCCGCACCACCACCGGCGGCGACTTCGACCTCGACGCCAGCGCGCTGCTGGCGAACGCCGAGGGCAAGGTCGCGGCGGACGGCAATTTCGTCTTCTTCAACAACCTGAAGAGCCCCGACGGCTCCGTCGAGCACACCGGTGACAACCTCACCGGTGAGGGCGAGGGCGACGACGAGGTCATCAAGGTGAATCTCGCCGGTGTCCCGGCCGACGTCGACAAGATCGTCTTCCCGGTCTCGATCTACGAGGCCGAGAGCCGTCAGCAGAGCTTCGGCCAGGTCCGCAACGCGTACATCCGCGTGGTGAACCAGGCCGACAACAGCGAGCTCGCCCGCTACGACCTCAGCGAGGACGCCTCGACGGAGACCGCGATGGTCTTCGGCGAGCTCTACCGCAACGGCGCCGAGTGGAAGTTCCGTGCCATCGGCCAGGGCTACGCCTCGGGCCTGCGCGGCATCGCGCAGGACTTCGGCGTCAACGTCTGAGCACTCGCACGCCCCAGCAGGACCGGGTGCGCGGCGCCGCGCCCACGCACCACCCCGTCCGGCGCCGCCCTGTGCGGCGCCGGACGCGCTCAACCGGGCGCTTTCGACGCCCGACCGCGGGTGTCGAAAGCGCCCGTCAGCGTTTCCACGACTCGGGGAGGACACACATGGGCGTCACACTCGCCAAGGGAGGCAATGTCTCCCTCTCCAAGGTCGCACCCAACCTCACACAGGTGCTGGTCGGGCTCGGCTGGGACGCACGCTCCACCACCGGAGCCGATTTCGACCTCGACGCCAGCGCGCTGCTGTGCCGGTCGGGCCGGGTGCTCGGCGACGAGTGGTTCGTCTTCTACAACAACCTCACCAGCCCCGACGGCTCCGTCGAGCACACCGGCGACAACCTGACGGGTGAGGGCGACGGCGACGACGAGTCGGTCATCGTCCGCCTCGACCAGGTCCCCGCCCACTGCGACAAGATCGTCTTCCCGGTCTCCATCCATGACGCGGACAACCGGGGCCAGGCCTTCGGTCAGGTCAGCAACGCCTTCATCCGCGTGGTCAACCAGGCCGACGGCCAGGAGCTGGCGCGCTACGACCTGAGCGAGGACGCCTCCACGGAGACCGCGATGATCTTCGGCGAGCTCTACCGTTATCAGGGTGAGTGGAAATTCCGTGCAGTCGGTCAGGGGTACGCGTCGGGGCTGCGCGGCATCGCTCTAGACTTCGGCGTCAACGTTTCGTAACGCCGCGCACGGCGCGGGGGAGCCCCGTACACACCGGGGGAGACCCTTACATAACACGATGGGGTACCAGTGGTTCTGAAAACCTTCGGCTGGTCGTTCGCGGTGACCGCGCTCGGCCTGGTCGCAGCCTTCTTCTACGGGGGGTGGCAAGCATTCGGCATCGTCGCGATCCTGACGATCCTGGAGATCTCGCTGTCCTTCGACAACGCGGTGATCAACGCCGGAATCCTGAAGAAGATGAATGCCTTCTGGCAGAGGATCTTCCTCACCGTCGGCATCCTGATCGCCGTCTTCGGTATGCGACTGGTCTTCCCCGTCGTGATCGTGGCCGTGAGCGCCCAGCTCGGGCCGATCGAGGCCATCGACCTCTCCTTCAACGACCCCGAGCGCTACAAGGAACTGGTGACGGACGCCCATCCGTCGATCGCCGCCTTCGGTGGCATGTTCCTGTTGATGATCTTCCTCGACTTCATCTTCGAGGACCGTGACATCCAGTGGCTCCGCTGGATCGAGCGCCCGCTCGCCAAGCTCGGCAAGGTCGACAAGCTGTCGGTCTGCGTCGCGCTGATCGTGCTGATGATCAGCGCCATGACCTTCGCGACCCAGGCCCACCAGCACGGTGGCGGGCATGTGGACAAGGCGTCGACCGTCATGCTCTCGGGTATCGCCGGTCTGATCACCTACCTCATCGTCGGCGGGCTCTCCGGATTCTTCGAGGGCAAGCTCGAAGAGGAGGAGGAGCGCGAACACGAGGCCGAGGAAGAGGCCAGGAAGAAGGGCAAGCCCGTCACCGGCGTCGCTCTCGCCGGAAAGGCCGCGTTCTTCCTCTTCCTCTACCTGGAAGTCCTGGACGCGTCCTTCTCGTTCGACGGCGTCATCGGCGCCTTCGCCATCACCAACGAGATCGTGCTGATGGCCCTCGGCCTCGGTATCGGCGCGATGTACGTCCGTTCACTCACCGTCTACCTGGTCCGCCAAGGCACGCTGGACGACTACGTCTACCTGGAGCACGGCGCGCACTACGCGATCGGCGCGCTCTCGGTCATCCTGCTGGTCACCATCCAGTACGAGATCAACGAGATCATCACCGGCCTGATCGGCGTCGTCCTGATCGGTCTCTCCTTCTGGTCCTCGCTCCGCCGCAACAAGGCCATCGCCGCCTCGGGCGGAGGCCACGGGGACATCGGCGGAAGTGCCGGTTCCAAGGCCGAAGTCCGCTCCGGGGTGTGACCCGGTAAGGATTGAGGAACGCTCTCTGCGGGGCGGCCCACACGGCGACGGCTCTCCGGGACTCTCCCGGACCCGGCCCGGTGGCCGCCCCGCAGTGGTGTGCTAGGGCCCGCGGCAGCGGGTAGCAGGTCGGGAAAACAGGTGGGGGTTGGGATGGGATTCTTCGACGGCCTGTGGCCGGCGCGCGCGGCACAGTTCGACTCGGGCAACGGCACATCGAGCGCCATCGTGCTCTCGAAACGCAATGCCACGGTCTCGCTCAGCAAACAGGGCGCCCTCTCGGGCAACCTGAGGGTCAACCTGTCCTGGCGGATGCGTACGTCGGACATCGAAGGCCGCTCACGCCAGAGCGGCATGCTGCGGCGCCCGCTCAAACTCTTCCAGCCCGAGGTCGTGCAGGCGCACACCCAGGGTGTCGTCAACGTCGACCTGGACCTCGGCTGCATGTACGAGCTGGCGGACGGCACCAAGGGGGTCGTCCAGCCGCTGGGCAATCTGATCGGCGATCTGAACAGCCCGCCCTACATCCGGCTCAGCGGGGACGACCGCTTCGGCGCACCCTCCGGCGAGACGGTCTACGTCAACCTCGACCAGCGCGACCAGTTCAAGCGGCTGCTCTTCTTCGTCTACATCTACGACCGGACGCCCGCGTTCGACCGTACGCACGCCAAGATCACGCTCTACCCGGGCAACGGCCCTCGCATCGAGATCGAACTCGACGAGCGCGCGCCGCAGGCCCGCTCCTGCGCGGTGTTCACCGTGGAGAACGTCAAGGGCGAGCTGATCGTGCGGCGCGAGGTGAAGTTCGTCTACGGATTCCAGTCCGAGCTGGACCGGCTCTACGGCTACGGCATGCAGTGGGGACGCGGCTACAAGTCCCGGACCTGAACCCCCGGGCCGGATGAGTTCAGGACCGGATGAACTGCGGCCCCTGCGGAGGCAGGACGAAGTGCGGGTCGGGCGCGTGGGCGGCGGCCGCGGCCGGCTGCGGATAGCCGTACGCGGGCGGCGCACCGGCCGCCTGCGGGTAGCCGTACGCGGGCTGGACGTTCGAGGCGGGCTGCGGCACGGGCACGGCGGGCACCGGAGGCACGGCCGGAGGTGCGACGGGCGGCGGGTAGCCGTAGGCGGGCTGCCGGTGCAGGACGGTGGCCTGGGAGTCGGGGCCCGGCGCGGAAGCGGCGTGCGTGGGCGCGGCGGGATCGGAGACGGCGTGCGCGGGAGCTTGAGTGGCTCCGGTCGGGCCCTCCTCCGAGCCGCCCCCGGCCTCCGAATCGTCGACCGAGATCCCGAAGGCGGTGGCGAGCCCGATCAGCCCGGTCGGATAGCCCTGGCCGACCGCCCGGAACTTCCACCCCTCGCCGCGCCGGTAGAGCTCCCCGCAGATGATCGCGGTCTCCTCACCGGTCTCCGGCCGCACATCGAAGACGGCCAGCGGCTCGCCGTCGGCGAACGCGGCGTCGAAAAGGAGTATCCGCAGGTCAGGAACGCGCTGGAAGGCGTCGCCGTCGGACGATGCGGCGATGACCACCTGGTCCACCGACGGGTCGAGCGCGCCGAGATCCGCCTCGATCGTGTCCGTGAGCCCGTCGGAGACGCTGCGCTTCGGCAGCCGCCGGACCAGCCCGGACGGGTGGCGGGGCTGGTTGTAGAAGACGAAGTCCTCGTCGGACCGCACACGGCCGGAGGTCCCGAGCAGCAGAGCGGAGGCGTCCACATCGGGAACGCCGGTCCCCGGGGTCCATCGCAGCACGGCCCGTACGGCCATGGCGTCGACCGGGACGTTCGAGCCCTTCAGCATCGTGTGCGTCATGGGCGTCATCCTGCCTGCCGGCGGCACGTGCGGACAACGCGGGGGGCGGCAAAGACCCGGTCCTGTTGCGGTCCTGTTGCGCCGGTGCCGAGCCGGAGAAGGGGAAGGAGGAGGGCCGAACGGTACCGCGAGCAGAGACCGGGTGAAGGGCGGGTAACCGGAAATTCATGTATATCGGGAACTGATGACACTCGTCCGTACGTACTATTACCGGCCATACGTTGTCCGGTCGGTCAGGCAGTTCGGGGAAAACTCATGCGTCACTTCGGGTATATATCGCCCGCTGCCCGGGAGGGCCTGTTCTTCCGCGAGCCGTGCGAGTTCACCGCGGCCTCGCCCGCGAGCCTGCTCTCCGTCGCCCTGGGCGCCACGCTCTACTCACCGGCCACCCGGCCCACCCTCGCCGACGATGTGATGAAGCAGGCCGGGCGCGGTGTCGTCTCCATGGTGCTGTGCCTGGAGGACTCGATCGACGACGCCGAGGTGGTCGACGCCGAGGCCAACCTGGTCAGGCAGTTCACCACGCTCGCGGAGCGGCACGCCACGGGCGCCGGGCTGCCGCTTCTCTTCGTCCGGGTCCGTGAACCGGGCCAGATCACCGACCTGGTCGACCGGCTCGGCACGGCCGTCCGGACATTGTCCGGTTTTGTACTTCCCAAATTCACCGAAGAGCGCGGCAGGCTCTTCCTGGAGGCCCTGGCGGAGGCCGAGGCCGCCTGCGGACAGCGGCTGTTCGCCATGCCCGTCCTCGAATCGCCCGAGCTGCTCCACCTGGAGACGCGCGGCGAGGTCCTCCAGGGCATCGTGCGTTCCGTCGACAAGTACCGGGACCGCGTGCTCGCGCTGCGGCTCGGCGTCACCGACTTCTGCTCGGCCTACGGACTGCGCCGCGCGCCCGACATGACGGCGTACGACGTCCAGATCGTCGGCTCCGTCATCGCCGACGTCGTCAACGTGCTGGGCCGGGCCGACGGCACCGGCTTCACCATCACCGGCCCGGTCTGGGAGTACTTCCGCCGCCAGGAACGCATGTTCAAGCCCCAGCTGCGCCGCAGCCCCTTCCTGGAAGGCAGCGCCGAGGAGCTGCGTACTGCGTTGATCGAGCACGACCTCGACGGCCTGCTGCGCGAGATCGAGCTCGACCGGGCCAACGGCCTGCTCGGCAAGACCTGCATCCATCCGTCGCACGTGGCTCCCGTCCACGCACTCTCCGTGGTCAGCCACGAGGAGTTCACCGACGCGCAGGACATCCTGCGGCCCGAGCGCGAAGGCGGCGGGGTGCTGCGCTCGGCGTATACGAACAAGATGAACGAAGTGAAGCCCCACCGGGCCTGGGCCGAGCGCACACTCCGGCGGGCCGAGGTCTTCGGCGTGGCGAGCGAGGACGTCGGCTTCGTGGACCTGCTGGCCGCCGGCCTGACGAAGTGAGCACGCGTGACGGCGTGCACCGATGACCGAGCGTAGTGAGCGCGTACCGATGAGCGGGCGCGTCAGGAGAGAAGAGGCCGTGGACGTGGTGTGGTCGGGCGACTGGGTGGCCGAGCGGCTGGGAGTGGCCCTGGAGGGCGACGGTGAGCTCCAGGAGCTGTTGGGCCTCGCCTTGCGGCGCAACCCCAAGCGGGCCCACCTGCTCGTCTCCAACGTGCTGGGCAAGCACGTGCCGCAGAAGCCTTCGGTCGTGTACGGGGCCGGATACGGGCTCGGGGAGCGTGTACGGGCGCTCCTCGGCGAGGACGAGGCCCGCCGCGCGGTCGTCCTCGGGTACGCGGAGACGGCCACCGGCCTCGGCCACGCCGTCGCGGACGGTCTGCGGGATGCCCCGTACCTCCACTCCACCCGGCGGCCCGTCGCGGGCGTCGCGCAGGCGGGCGGCTTCGAGGAGGCCCACTCGCACGCCACCTCGCACCTGCTGCTGCCGGAGGACCCCGAGCTGCTGGCCGACGGAGCGGAGGCGTCCACTCTGGTGCTGGTCGACGACGAGTTCTCCACCGGTAACACCGTGCTCAACACCATCCGCGCGCTCCACGAGCCGCACCCGCGCGACCGGTACGTCATCGTCGCGCTGGTCGACATGCGCTCGGCGGGCGATCGCGACCGGCTGACCGCCTTCGCCGCCGAGATCGGCGCCCGCGTCGACCTGGTGACCCGCTCCACGGGCACGGTCACGCTCCCCGAAGGCGTACTGGAACGCGGCCAGGCCTTGGTCGCGGCGCAGGAGGCGGAGCAGGCGGGCCGAGTCGACGAGGCTGTCGCAGGTGTCGCCCCCGTGACCAGGATCGCCCTGGACTGGCCGGCGGAGGTCCCCGACGGCGGCCGGCACGGCTTCACTCCGAGCCACCGGGCAGCGCTCGAAGCGGCGCTTCCGAGGATGGCGGAGCGGATCGCGGACGCGCTGGACGGCGGTGCCCGCCACGGCCGCGTTCTCGTCCTCGGCTTCGAGGAGCTGATGTACGCGCCGCTGCGCCTGGGCACCGCGCTGGAAGAGGTGCTGGACGCGGACGCCGAGGTCCGGTACTCCACCACCACCCGCTCGCCCGTCCTCGCCGTCGACGATCCCGGCTACGCGATACGCACCCGCCTCGTCTTCCCGGCCCACGACGGTCCGGCGGACGGCCCCGGTGACCGGTTCGCGTACAACGTGGCGGGAGCCGGGTTCGACGCGGTGGTCGCCGTCGTCGACTCCACCGCCGACACTCCCGAGCTCCACGCCCCCGACGGCCTGCTGGCCCGCCTGGCGGCCCACGCCGGCCAGGTCATCCTCGCGGTGGTCCCCTCGTACACCCCCACACCTGTTCAGGAGCCCGCCGTGCTGCCCGAGCCCCTCCGAGGCCCCGACTTCTCCAGTTACGCCCCCGAGGACGTCGGCTGGCTGCTCCAGGACCTCTCGGACACCGAGCTGGAGGCGCCGACCGAGGAGCGCGAGGAGGCGATCCAGAGCGGCGGCGCACACTACGCGGAGTCGCTGCCCGTGGAATACCAGCCGAGCGCCGAGTACCAGGCCCTGTTCACGGCCGCGCTGGACGCCTCCGCCGCGCGCATCGCCCGTGCCGTCGGCACCGTCACCGAGACGGTCCTCGCCGAACGCGGCCCGCGCCCGGTCCTCGTCTCGCTCGCCCGCGCCGGAACGCCCGTCGGGGTCCTGATGCGCCACTGGGCCAGCCACCGGCACGGCCTGGACCTGCCGCACTACGCCATCTCCATCGTGCGGGGCCGGGGCATCGACACCACCGCGCTGCGCTGGCTCGCCGCCCATCACGACCCAGCCGACGTGGTGTTCGTCGACGGCTGGACGGGGAAGGGCGCGATCACCCGCGAACTGGCGGCGGCGATCAGCGAGTTCGAGGCGTCGAGCGGGACCGTCGGCTTCGACCCGGAGATCGCGGTGCTCGCGGACCCGGGCGGCTGCGTCCGTACGTACGGCACCCGCGAGGACTTCCTGATCCCCTCGGCCTGCCTCAACTCCACGGTCTCCGGCCTCATTTCCCGTACGGTGCTCCGCGCCGACCTGGTCGGGCCGAACGACTTCCACGGCGGGAAGTTCTACCGCGAGCTGGCGGAGTCGGACGTGTCGGGCGACTTCCTGACCGCGGTGACCGCGCGGTTCGACGAGGTGGCGGACCAGGTGGCGGCGGAGACCAAGGAGCTGCTCGCCGCCGACCGGGCTCCGACCTGGGAGGGCTGGGCGGCCGTGGAGCGGATCAGCGAGGAGTACGGCATCCACGACGTCAACCTGGTCAAGCCCGGCGTCGGCGAGACCACCCGGGTCCTGCTCCGCCGCGTCCCGTGGAAGATCCTCGCGAAGCGCGGCGCCGGCGCGGACCTGACCCACATCCGGCTGCTGGCCGAACAGCGCGGCGTCCCGGTCGAGGAGGTCGACGACCTCCCGTACAGCTGTGTCGGTCTGATCCACCCGCGGTTCACGCGCGGCGCGACGGGCGCGGACGGCAAGGCGGTGCAGGGCGCATGAGCGCGACTTCACCGGCCACCTCGTCGGCCACGCTGGTGGCGAGCGACCTCGACCGTACGCTGATCTACTCGGCGGCCGCGCTCGACCTGTCGATGCCGGACGCGGAGGCGCCTCGGCTGCTCTGCGTCGAGGTGTACGGCCACAAGCCCCTCTCGTACATGACCGAGACGGCTGCCGCGCTCCTCACCGAGGTGGCCGGCTCCACGGTCTTCGTCCCCACCACCACCCGCACCCGCGAGCAGTACCACCGCATCCATCTCCCCGGCCCCGCACCGCAGTACGCGATCTGCGCCAACGGCGGCCACATCCTGGTCGACGGCGTCTCCGACCGTGACTGGCAGCAGCAGGTGGAGGCGCGCATCGCCGACGAGTGCGCCCCCCTCACCGAGATCCGCGCCCACCTCGCCACCACCGCCGACCCGGCCTGGCTCCTCAAGGAGCGGGTGGCCGAGAACCTCTTCGCGTACCTGGTCGTCGAGCGCTCGCTGCTGCCGGAGGAGTGGGTGAAGGAGCTGGCCGTGTGGGCGCAGGAGCGCGGCTGGACCGTCTCGCTCCAGGGCCGCAAGATCTACGCGGTCCCGTTGCCGCTCACCAAGAGCGCCGCCATGAACGAGGTCGCCCGTCGCTCCGGCGCCACCCGCACGCTCGCCGCCGGCGACTCACTCCTCGACGCGGATCTGCTGCTCGCCGCCGACCTCGGCTGGCGCCCCGGCCACGGCGAACTGGCCGACCACGACTGGCGCGCCCCGCACGTCGTGGCGCTGGAGGAGCGTGGCGGGGCGGCGGGGGAGGAGATCCTGCGCCGGTTCCTGACGGCTTCGGCCGCGTGAGTCCGGCTCCGCGCGTTCGGCTGCGGGTCGGCGCGGGTTGGGGAAGGCTGGAGCCATGACCAAGGGCAACGAGACCACGATCACTCCCGAGCTGTACGCGTACATGCTGGCCCACAACCCGCCGCTGGACCCGGTCCAGCGGCAGCTGGTGGACACCACCCACGCCCGCTTCCCCGACCACGCGGGCATGGTCTCGGCCGAGGAGCAGGCCCCGCTGCTCGCCTTCCTCGTCCGGCTGGTGGGCGCGCGGCACGTGGTGGAGGTCGGCACGTTCACCGGGTTCAGTGCTCTGGCGATGGCCCAGGCGCTGCCCGCCGACGGCACGCTGATCGCCTGTGACATCTCGGAGGAGTGGACGGCGTACGGGCGCGAGGCCTGGGAGAAGGCGGGCGTCGCGGACCGCATCGACCTGCGCATCGCCCCGGCCCTGGACACCCTGAGCGCCATGCCCGCCGAGCCGCACATCGACTTCGCCTACCTGGACGCGGACAAGGGCGGCTACATCGCGTACTGGGAGGAGCTGGTGCCCAGGATGCGGCAGGGCGGGCTCATCGCCGTGGACAACGTGCTCTTCCACGGCGGTGTCACGGACCCGCACGCCACCGGGTCGACGGCGGCGATCAAGGAGTTCAACGACCATGCGGCCGCCGACGCCCGGATGGACAGCGTGCTGCTGACGGTCGCGGACGGCCTGACGCTCGCGCGCAGGAAGTAGCGCGCGGCCTCCTTCTGCCTTCTCTGTTTACGCGGTCGGGCTCAGCCGCAGCAACCGCCGCCGCAGCAGCCTCCGCCCCCGCCGCCGTTGGACGGCGCGGGTGCGGACGCGGCGGCGCCGCCCACGGCCACGGCGGAGAGCAGCTTGACCGTGTCGTCGTGGCCGGCCGGGCAGGAGGCCGGGTCCGAGGACTGGGCCATGGGACGGCTGAGTTCGAACGTGTCTCCGCAGGTGCGGCAGCGGAATTCATAGCGAGGCATGGCCTCAGGCTAGAGCCATCGCGGCCGGACGGCTACGGCCACCTGAAGCGGTGTGGCTCCGGGCTCCTGGAGCGGTGTGGCTCCGGGCTCCTGGGACCGCGTGGCTACGGTCACCTGGAGCGGCGTGGCTGCGGCCACTTGGGATCCCGTGGCTACGGTCACCTGGAGCGGCGTGGCTGCGGGCCCCTGTACGCGGCATAGCTCCGGGCACCTTCGAACAGCGTGCCTTCGGCCCCCCGAGGCAGCGCGGACTCGGACCGCTCGGAAAAGCACGGCTCCGGCCACCCGGGACTGCGCGGGCTCAGGCCCCGGCGCCGCGCTCCTCGCGGATGTCGGAGACGACCCGGGCCGCGGTCTGCCGTACGGCCTCGGTCTCGGTCAGGAAGTGCCAGTAGTCGGGGTGGCGGCCCTCAAGACCGGCGATGGCCCGGTCGAGCCGCGCCACGGAGTCGTCCAGCGGACGTGCGTGCCGCGGATCGGGCGTGTGGCGGCCGGCCATGGCGAGGCGCTGCGCGTCCCGTACGGCGAACCGCGTCCGTTCGATCTCCTGCTGCGGGTCCTTCGCCACGGCGTCCAGCCGCTGCAGCCGGTCCCCGGCGGCGGAGACCGCCTCGTCGACCGCGTTGAGCAGGGCGCGGACCGTGGAGAGCCGGGACGTGGCATCCGCCCAGCGCTGCTCGTCCCGTGCCTTCGCCGCCTCCGCGAGCTTCTCCTCGGCCTGCCGTACGTTGACGGCGGCCTGCTCCGGCACCGGCTGGAGGTCCTGCCAGCAGGCGGCCGAGAACCGCCGCCGCAGCTCGCTCAGGACCGGCTCCACCGAGCCCGTCCGCGTCGTCAGGGCCTGGGCGCGGGTCCGCAGCGACACCAGCCGCCGGTCGATCTCGGCGGCCCGCTCCGGCAGCCGCTCCGCCTCCGCCCGCAGGGCCTCCGCGTCGCGCAGGACCACATCGGCCCGCTGGAGCGTCTCGGCTACCCCGTGCTTTCCCGCGCCCTGGTTCAGCTTGGTCAGCTCCGGGGCGAGGGCGGCGAGCCGGGCCGCGAGCTCATCGGCGCGCAGCCCCGCCGCCCGTACGGCATCGAGCGCGTTGCTCGCCCCGAGCAGCGCCTGCCGGGCCCGCTCCACAGCGGGGGCGAGCCGGGCGAGCTGGGTCTCCGCACTGCCCAGCAGCGTCCCGAGCCCCTGCCCGAACCGGTCCAGCTCACCCTTGACCCGTACGAGATCGTCCTTGGCCCGGGTCAGCTCGGTACGGGCACTGGCGGCGACGGAGGGCTCCAGATCGTCCCGGTCCAGGTCGTGGGCGTCGACGGCGGTGATGTAGGCGTGGCTGACGTCGTCGATGCGCCGACCCAGTGCGGCGAAGTCCTCCGCCGCCTTGCGGCCGCGCGGAGAGTTGTCGACGGCGTTGATCGTCTCGATGGAGATCTTGAGGTCACGCTGGGCGGTGTCCAGCTCGTAGAAGGCTTCGGCGGCCGCGTCCCTGGCCGCCTGCGCCTCGGCACGCTGGCTCTCCCCACGCCCGCCGAACCACCGCCGCGTCCCACCCCCGGCGAAGGCGGCGGGCAGCGTGGCGACGAACAGGGGCACGGGCAGCAGCGCGAGGGCCAGAACGTCCCGGAGTCCCTGGCCCGCCGGGCATGCCTGTCTTCCAGGCGCTCGCCGCCCCTGGACCTCACACCGGGCTCCGGCTCCGCCCTCGACACCGGCCCCGTTCCGGGCACCGGAAACGCTCTCGACGGCGGAACTCCCACCCGCTCCTGCCTCTGGCCGCGTGTGTGTCGCCGTCACATCCCTCTCCCGTGCTGTTCCGCCCCTGTCGGTACATTCTCCCACCAGGTAAGGACGAACACACGGGCCCGATAGTTCGCGGTTCTAGTTCGCCGTTCGAACCTTCACCTCCCCGTTGTCGCTGCGGGCCTTCACCACATGGGTGCTGCTCTCGCTGCGCGGCACCCCGATGGTGACCTGGCCGTTGTCGGCGCTCGCGTTCACCGCGTACTTCTGTCCGCCCTGCGGCAGATCGATGACGATGCTCCCGTTGTCGCTGACGGTGTCCACTAGATCGGGCACACCGCTGAACCCCAGCCGGATCTCGCCGTTGTCCGCGCGAGCGACCACGGACTTGGTGCCTATCCGCTCGGCGAGGACCGACCCGTTGGCGCTCGTGAGATCCAGCGGCCCGCCGGAGTCCCGTACGACGATGTCGCCGTTGTCGGCGGAGAGCCGCAGCGGGGTGTCGAACCCGGCCGCGGTGACCTGGCCGTTGTCCGCTTCGGCCGCCACGGTCACGCCGCGGGGCACCTTCACCTCGTGGCGCGCGGCACAGTTGTTGATCATGGCGTCGCACTTCACCCGGAGCGTCAGGGTGTCGTTCTCCATCTTCCAGACGGGGTCGGGCCCACTCCCCAGCACGACCCACCCGTCGACCTGCCGCTCGACCTCGACCTTGTCCACATCGGCCGGCACGAGGGTCACGATCGAGTCCTCGGCGTCGATGGTCAGCGTCTTGCCCTGCAACGCGAACGACTTGCGCTCCACGGGCGCGTCATCGACGTCGGTGCTTCCGCACCCGGCGAGACCGAGCGCGAGCAGCGTGGCCCCGCTCCCCACGGCGAGCAGCCGGCCGGGTGCCCTGCGGCGCGTGCGAGTCGGTGCGCTGGTACGGATGTCCACGATGATCGGTCCCCCAGGAGATACAGCCGGACGGTGCCACCGGCCGTCGCTGCCGGTGTACTGCAAACCGTATGTACCGGGGCCGGGTCGGGGGCATCCGGACGGCTACCGTCTCGGGGGTGGGGTTAACCCCCGCCCGGGGCCGGCGCTCGCGCCTCCGGACGGGTGCTTGCGACCAGCGCTCGCGACCAGTACCTGCGGTTCGGGGCCGCTCCGAGCGGTTCCCGATCCGTTTATGAGCGGGAGGTCCGGTCCATGTACGCTGTTGCCTCATCCACGGGTGCGTAGCTCAGGGGTAGAGCGCTGCTCTTACAAAGCAGATGTCGGCGGTTCGAAACCGTCCGCGCCCACCAGTGCGAAGTACGAAGGCCCTCAACCGATCATGGTTGAGGGCCTTCGGCGTCTGCTTCCGGCAGGTGGTTGCGATCGGTCATCAGCGTTCGGCTTGGTGATCAGGTCGGCCAACCGGCCGGCGCCTGAGCGCCGAGCGGCGTTCAACGAAACCGTGCTGTGAAGAGCTGGGCGCCACAAGGGCGCGTCCGGGTGCGAACTGTCGGCCCAGGTGTGTACGTGCTGGTTGGATGCCGTCCGGCGCTCACCGACCGGAACAGAGTGAACCGATAGGGCGGCTTCGGATGGAGCGGGCCAGACCCGGCAGGCACGGCTTCGGGCGGCCGCTGCGCCTCGGTTGCAGCGGCGGTCTCCGCCCGGCCCCCTTCCGACGACGTCACCGGCCCCCTTCCGACGACGTCAGAGGACGAGTTTCCGCAGTGCTCACGCGGGGGGCGGCCTCCCATGGTGACCGGAGTGTCCGGGCAGGGCGCACACTGGCGGTATGGCCCTACCCAGAACGCATCACTGCTCGGCATGCTCGGACGGCACCGCACCCGGTGATGTCCTCCACGAGGACCTCGTGGTCGGGGCGCCGCTGTCCATGGAGGAACTCACCGACGCGCAGCTTCTCGACCGGTTCGCGCTCAAGTACGCCCACGACGGTTGCCAGGTCAGAGAGGTCCGGAAGGTCCCGCACGACACCTTGAGCGGTTACGCCTGGGCCGTCCGCTTCAGCGAGGGTTCGTAGCGGACCCGCCGAGGGGCGGCATGGAATGGGCGCTCCCGGCCCGGCGTTGTGGAGTGGGTGACCGAGAACAGCCGTGGTGATCCGTATGTCCCGCCGTCCGAGCAGGAAGCGGTATGGCAGCGGCTCGTGGCGGAACACGCCGACACGAGCGAGCGCATGGCGGCGCTGAGCCGTGACTTCGAGGCGATCGTCGAGGCGAACGCCCTGGTCGCCGTCGACGACGAGCATGACCCCGAGGGTTCGAGCACCGCCTTCGAGCGGGCCCACGTCGCCGCCCTGCTGGCGCAGGCGCGGGAGCACCTGGCCGAGCTGGACCTGGCCGTGGAAAGGCTGGCGAGCGGCGGCTACGGGCGCTGCGAGGTGTGCGGAGAGGCGATTCCGGCCGCTCGGCTGGAGGTACGGCCGGCGGCTACGACCTGTGTCGGCTGCGCGGACGGCAGTACGGAGCGACGCCGTTGAGCGTGCGGTAGGGCCTGGGAGCGTGTCGGCCGGGTCCGTGGGGGTGCGCCGACGGCCGGTCGGTGTCAGGCTCGTTCCGACCGTCATGTCAGCCCCGTTTCGACGGTCGTCGCCACTGATCGGCGTCGCAACGCGTCGGCGAAAAACTCCATCTCGACCCATGTGCCGAGCAGGCCGGTCCTCGTGAGCGTGTCGGCCATCGCCCGTGCCTCACTGAGCGGCAGGTCCAACACCTCCCGCAGGACCCGCAGTACGGGGGCGAGGCTCGCACCGTGCTCCGCGAGGCGGAGTCGGGCGGCGCCGTATTCGGCGAGTAACGCCTGCCGGATCGCCTCAGGAGCTGCCCCGGAGGCTTCCTGTTCGCACCAGGCGTTGGGGCAGGCGGAGCAGGAACCGTCCGTACCCCACCACAACTGCCCCTGATCGATGCGCTGGCCCATGTCCCGTATCAGCACACCACCGCACTCGTCGCACCGCGCCGTGACCTTGACCCCTTGAGCAATCACCGGCCGCCTCCCCCAGTTGTCGATGGACGCAGGTCGCGTACGTCCCCGTCCCCCGCCGCGGACCGTGGCGCGGGACGTACTCCATGATGGGTGGCAGCTCCTGTGGGTGCAGTCGTGCAGTCGTGCAGGGGCGGGGAGAGGGACAGGTATGGGGCAGACACTCGCGGAGATCCTGGACGGGGCCGCGTGCGGTCGGTTTCCGGCGCCTGACGGACGTACCACCGTGGTGGAGGCGCCGAGTGGGCGGGACAGTGGGGTGATCGCCTTCACCGCGCACTCGGTGGTGTTCACCGACGAGGATCCCGCGTGGGTCCGCGCGACCCTGGCGTCCCTCGACTGCGACGCGCTGGCCGCCACCATGCACCCGCGCTTCCTGCACGCGCTCCTGGAGCGGACCGGCCGGACCACCGACACGATCGACCTCCTCACGGTCGCGCCCGCTCTTCCCGGCGATCCTCCGCTGGACCTGCGGGAGATCACCGATCCCGTTCATCCCCGGGTGGTCAGCGCCCGCAGGCGGCGTGACGGGGTGCGGGTGTGGGCGGTCGACGGCGGGGTGCTGGTTCTCGGGCGTGGGGTGGCGGGGCGCTGGGAAGTGGCCGTCGAGCTGGACGAGGAGGCCCGGCACCGGGGTCTCGGGCGGGCTCTGGCCACCGCCGCCCGCCACCTGGTGCCCGAGGGAGAGCCTCTCTGGTCGCAGCAGGCCGCGGGCAACGCGCGCAGCATCAGGGCGTTCCAGGCCGCCGGGTTCCGGCCGGTGGGCTCGGAGGTGTTGCTGCTCGGCCGGTAGAAGACGGGCGACAGGCGGCTGCCCGGTCGGCTGGGGCTACCGGGCCCTGACCGTGATTGCCGGGTACGGGGGCGGAGAGCCGGGCGAGGTGAGTTCCAGTGCTCTGTCCGTGCGTCTGTCGCTCATGCCGTCGAGCCAACTCTCGTACCAGTCGAGGAAGTCGGTGGCGGGGGAGGTGTCGGGGCCCCAGTGCCCGTCGCTGTTGCCGGTGAGGACGCGGCCGGTCAGCGGGCCGGTCAGCGCGAGGACGCAGACGTCGGTGCAGCCCATCTCGATGATGTGCAGGAAGAGGTCGTTCGGGCCCGGCGTTCCGTCCGCTCGTTCGAAGCCTCGGGGGGCTCCTGGTTCTCCGAGCGGCTCCATGACCAGCAGGCGACACCGCACGAGCGGGAAGAGGCCGTAGAAAGGTGCCGCGCCCGAGCCGCCGACGTACATGACGAACTGCCGAAACGCATCGGGAAGGACGATGCCGCGCTCGGCCTCGATCGCGGCGACGCGTGCTCCCGGCAGCTTCGGGCCGGAGCGGAACATGTGGTGCTCTTCTCCGAAGGAGCGGCTGCGCAGCGGCTGGAGCGGGATGGCGGCCAGCTTGCGGCGCAGGCGAGGGATGCGCAGGTCCATGGCTCATCCTCTCTCGTTCCGGCCGAGAGGCTCGGCGTTTTTCGGAGCGGCGTGATGGCGCCGGTCCACCACCGCCGTGTCCTCCCGGGATGCGCTCCCGCGAGCGCCAAGGCACCGTGGAGACATGGCCGCCCACCCGCCTGTGATCGTCTACCCGCCCTCCGCGACCGGAGCGCGGCGGGTCACCGTGCACGGGCAGATCGTGGGGCTGGCGCACGGGCGGGGTGAGGTGGCCGCGTTGTTGCGGGCCGCCGGGTTCGCGCCGGGGCCGGACGAGGCCGTCGAGCTGGACCGGCCGGGGCTGATCGAATGGCGCGGCGGTGACCTCGACACCTGGAGCCCGGCCACTGAGTCGTAACCGGTGAGTGCGCGTGAGCCGTCACCCGAACGGGTGCGTCCGAGTGGCTGGCCGGGCCGGTCGCAGGGAACGTCGGAGCTGATCTGCACGCACCATCAGCGCAGGTCAAAATCGCAGGCGCGCGCCTGCCCGGCCGAGGAGTTCTCATGTCCCAGCCCAGTGCACCGACGCCCGGCAGCACCTCCCGCCCCGCCGCACCCGGCGACGACGCCGGTAATCCGTGGGCCGGCGGCGGAACGCTGTTCGCGGGTTTCCTGCTCTTCGTCGACGGTGTCCTCGGAGTGATCAAGGGCATCGCGGGGATCGCCACCAACGACGTGTACACGGTCGTCAACGACTACGTCTTCAAGTTCAACGTCACCGCATGGGGCTGGATCCACCTGATCCTCGGCGTGCTCCTGATCTTCGTCGGCTTGAGCATCCTCAAGGGCGCGCCCTGGGCCCGGGTCGTGGGCATCGTCCTCGTGTCGCTGAACCTGATCGCCAACTTCATGTGGCTCCCGTACACGCCGATCTGGGCCGTCGTCACCATCGCCATCGACGTCTTCATCATCTGGGCCCTGTGCACCGACCGCTCCAAGCCGGTGCTCTGAGGTGACCGA
Organism: Streptomyces sp. NPDC006174; assembly: GCF_040614075.1. NCBI lineage: Bacteria > Bacillati > Actinomycetota > Actinomycetes > Kitasatosporales > Streptomycetaceae > Streptomyces > Streptomyces sp. NPDC006174. The sequence continues at coordinate 391,559 of NZ_JBEXTJ010000005.1, forward strand.
CCGCGCGGGGACGGAGCTCGTGGACCTCGCCGCCGAAGCGTACGTCTACGGATACCCCCTGGTGTACGACCTCGCCATGGTCGGGAGATCGCTCCGTGAAGGGTTCGGCGGGATGGCCGCCGAACCCTTCAACCGGTTCGCCCACTCCGAGCACCTCGCCGACCACCGTACGGAGTTCGTCTCCGTCAACAACGACACCGTCTACTCCATCGCCCAGCTCGACCTCTCCGGCGGGCCGCTGCGCCTCCGTGTCCCCGACACCGGCGGCGCGTACTACGTGCTCCAGTTCGTCGACGCCTGGACGGACAACTTCGCGTACGTCGGCCGGCGCGCCACCGGTACCGGCGCGAGCGAGTGGCTCATCGTGCCGCCCGGCTGGGCCGGCAGCGTCCCCGACGGGCTGCGCGGGGTCATCGACGCACCCACCTCCGTGGTGACCGTCGTCGGGCGCTACGCCTGCGACGGCCCCGGCGACCTGCCACGCGTCCGAGCGCTCCAGGAGCGGCTCACGCTCACCCCGCTCGACGGCAGGCCCCACCCCACCGGACTGCCCGCGCCGGAGCCCGGCGTACCGGAGGAGCTGCGGTTCTTCGAGGAGCTGCGGGTGTGGATGGCCGACTTCCCGCCGTCCTCGGCCGACCAGGCGTACCAGGACCGGTTCCAGCCGCTCGGGCTGCTGGAGGAGGGGCCTTCGCCGTACGTCGCCGCCGACCCGGAACTCGCCGACGCGCTGGCCAAGGGGCTGGAGCGGGGGCGGGCCCGGGTCGAGGGGGTCAGTCGTGCCGGGACGGGCGGCGGCGAGGTGCGGAGGCCGGGGAGCTGGGAGCTGGACCCGCACCTCTTCGACTACAACCTGGACCACTTCGGCGTCGGCACAATCGACTCGCCGCAGTGGCGCATCGCCGACCGGAACGCCTCCTACCTGGCCCGCGCGGTGGCCGCGCGGATCGGACTGTGGGGCAACCACGGGTACGAGGCGGTGTACGCCCAGACCTTCCAGGACAGCGAGGGCCGGCAGCTGAACGGGGCGCACTCCTATCTCCTGCGCTTCCCGGAGCCGCCGCCCGTGGAGTCGTTCTGGTCGGTGACGATGTACAGCACGCCGGATTACCGCCTTGTCGACAACACGGCCCGCCGCTACTCGATCGGAGACCGTACGTCCGGCCTCGTCCACGCCGACGACGGCTCGCTCACTCTCCACCTCTCCCACGACCGGCCCGCCGACCTCGCCCACGCGGCGAACTGGCTCCCCGCGCCCGCCGGAGACTTCCGGCCCATGCTGCGGATGTACACGCCAGGTGCCGCCGTCCTCGACGGAAGTTACGAGATCCCCGTCATCGAGCGGGTCGAAGGGGAGGAGGGGAGGAGGGGCTGAGCCGGTCGCGACGCCGGGCCGTTGTCAGTGGTGCGGTCCACACTGGACTCATGTGCCGCAGCATCAAGACCCTTCGCCCGCCCGCCCTCCCCGAAGAGGCCACCGAGGAGGACATGCGGGCCGCCGCCCTTCAGTACGTACGCAAGGTGTCCGGCTTCCGCGCGCCCGCCGCGCACAACCGGGAGGTGTTCGACCGTGCCGTCGACGAGATCACCGAGGCCACGATGAAGTTGCTGGACGGCCTGGAGATACGGGGCTCGGCCGCCGCCCGGAGCGCCGTCGAGAGCTGAGCGCGTGACGGCTCAGGGAGAGACCGGTGCCGGTGACGTGACCGGCGCGGGGCCGTTCGGCCGGCCGGGAATCGCGTCAGGGGCCGGCGCGGCCTGAGGTCTGGTGGCCGAGGCGGCGGAGCCGGATGCGTCTGCCGGTACGGAGGATGCCTGCAGTGCCTCCGCCGAAACCGCCACCGCCTCCGGTGCCGTCTTCGGGCGCTTCACCACGAACGCCGCCAGCGCGCCCGCCATGAACAGGGCCAGCACCGAGACGGCCGTCCCGAACCAGGTCGAGCCGAGCCACCGGCCGCCGAAGTAGCCGAGCCCGACGCTGTAGCCCGCCCAGACCAGGCCCGCCACGGCGGACCAGGGGAGGAAGTCCCGCTTCCGGCGGTGGGCGGCGCCCGCGCCGAGCGAGACCACCGAGCGGCCCGCAGGGGCGAACCGGGCGATGATCACCAGCGCCCCGCCGCCCCGGCTCAGCGCCGCGCCGAGACGTTCCTGCGCCTTGGTGAGGCGGCGCGAGCGTGCGATCGCCCGGTCCAGCCGGTCGCCGCCGCGCCAGGCGAGGCGGTAGGCGACGAGGTCGCCGAGCACCGAGGCGGTGGCCGCGCAGAGGATGAGGACGACGAGCGAGGGCACCTCACCGGTCGCGTCGCCCGAACCGTTGACGCCGGTCGAGCCCGCGGCGGCCGCGGTGGCGGCGGTGATCACGAGGACACCGCTGGGCAGCAGAGGGAGGAAGACGTCCAGGAGCACCGAGGCCGCGACCACCACGTAGATCCATGGGCTGCTGGTCAGTGCGGCCACACTCTCAAGCACCCGTCGACTCCCCGATCGTGTCAACGCCGCGACGTCGCAGGGGAGCGGCATGGGCGGCAGGTTCAGCTGTACAGCGTACGCGTGAGGGTTCCGCGCAGATGGCTCAGGGTCGGGTGATGTTGTGCGGGTCCTGTACACCTCGCCGGCGGTACGGGCGTTAGGCAGGCCGAAGCGACCGGCACGAGCGAGGAGCCACAGGTGGACAGGACAGCAGGCATGGCGGAGACAGCGGGGACAGCAGAGGTCTCGTCGGTGCGGGCGCCCGGGAGCGTACGGCGGAGGGTCCTGGTCGGTGCGGCGGCCCTGGTGATGCTCGTCGGAGGCGTCTCCCTCGCCCACGGCGCGGCGGACGGGCCGGACGGCGTGCCCGCTCCGGACGGCGGAGGCCACGCGGCCCACACCACCGGCGCCGGTGGTACGGCGGAAGCGGGCCCGGTCGGCGGTGCCTCGCGGAGTGGCGGGTTCTGGATGCGGGCCGACGGGGTGTTCTCGCCGCCCGGCTCCTTCGTCCCGTCCGACGCGCTGACGTACGACACCGTCCTCGTACCGGCCGCCGCGCGGATCGAGATCACGCAGTACGCGGACCGGACCAGCCACCGCGTCGGCACCCGGCTGCGCGGCCTCGTCCCGAACCGTGCGTACGGGATGCACGTGCACACCTCGCCCTGTGCGGCCGATCCCGCCTCGGCCGGGCCGCACTACCAGCACCGCGCCTCCGCCACCGCGGACCCGGTCAACGAGGTGTGGCTGGACTTCCGCACCGACCGGAACGGCGTCGGTGAGGCGGAGGCCCGGCACGAGTGGGGGTTCCGGGACGGCGGGGCGCGGTCGGTGATCGTGCACGACGCGCAGGGCGGCGCGGGCAAGCGGGTGGCCTGCTTCACGGTGCCGTTCTCGTCCTAGGCCAACGGTGTACGGCGGTGCCCCGCCCTCGCGACCGTCTCGTCGGGTCGTGGGAGCGGGGCACCGTACCGTCCGGGGCCAGGCCCGCGAGCCTCAGACCGAGACCGGCGTGGCGGGCTCGTGGCGGGAGTCCTCGGCCGGGGCGTGCTCGGTGCGCGAGCCGAAGAGGCGGTCCAGGGCCACCGCGCCCGGGCCGGTGAAGACCAGCAGCAGGAACGCCCAGCAGAAGAGGGCCGACGTCTCGCCGCCGTTGCCCACCGGAGCGAGCGCCTCGGGCTGGTGGACCACGAAGTACGCGTAGGCCATCGAGCCGGAGGCGATGAAGGCGGCGATACGGGTGCCGAGGCCGAGCGCGACCAGGGTGCCGCAGACCAGCTGGATCAGGGCGGCGTACCAGCCCGGCCAGGTGCCGGCCGTCACATCGCGGCCGCCGAGCACGCCGAAGAGGCTGGAGGCGCCGTGGATGGCGAAGATCAGGCCGACGACGAAGCGGAAGAGGCCGAGCGCATAGGGCTGGGCTCTGTTCAGGTGAAGGGTCATGGGGGGTGGGCTCCTCGGTCTGGGTGGGGGCGTGAACCGACTGAGCGCCTCAGGTTAGGGAAACCTCATTAGTACTTGCAAGTTCAACATTCTGTCGCGTGGCTGAAAGTCGACTAGGTCTCCTGGGTGAGTGAACGCTCAAGAACACTCACGAGCTGGTTGTCGCCGCCGACCGACTTGGCCTGGACCAATGTCAGCGCAGAGTTCCGGCCATCCAGGGTCAACGTCATCAGCTGGTTGCCGAACCATGGTCCGCCCGCTCTGCTCCAGGTGACCGGCGACGGTTCCGTACGCCCATGGCGGGTCAGCAGCCGGCCGAGGCGCCGGCCCGCACCGCTCCAGCCGAAGCGGAAGCCCAGCCGGATCGAGCGCGGGACCGAGTTGTGCACAGGCGAGCACGTCAGCTGGAGAACGTGGGATTCCGGGGCGCCGCCAGGAGTGGAGTCGGGCCAGTGCGGTTCGGCGATGTAGGCGTGGTGCACGTCTCCGGACAGCACACATACCGTCGCCGGAGCGTCCGGACCGCTCCCCACGCGGCGGAGCAACTCCGTGAACCGGCCGAAGGATTCCGGGAACGCGGCCCAGTGCTCCAGATCGGCCGCCCGGCGCAGCTTCTCGCCGATCCGCGCCCAGCGGCCACCACGAGCACCCGCGCACAGGGCCGCGTCCCAGGTCTCCACGTCGTGGACGAGCGGCGGCAGCAGCCACGGCAGCGAACTGCCGATCAGGAGATGGTCGTACGCGGAGGGGTCCTCCAGCACGCGCTCGCGCAGCCAGCGGGCCTCACCGTCGTCCAGCATCGCCCGGCGCTCCTCCGCCAGGACGCGGGCCGCGCGGGTGTCCACCATCAGCAGTTGTACTCGGCCGAAAACACGTTGGTAACTCCAGCGCGTCCGGGCCGGATCCGCGTCGGTCTCCGCCGCGAAGCGCCGCAGCGTCTCGGTGCCGTCGGGGAGGGCCGTCACCGTGGCGTACACCGGATCGGCCGCCAGCTCGGCGGGGGAGAGGTTGCCGAGGTGCTGGTAGACCCAGTACGACATCAGCCCGCTCACGATCCGCTCGTGCCACCAGGGCGTGGCGCGCATGTCCTCCTGCCAGGCGGCGCTGGTGTTCCAGTCGTCGATGACGTCGTGATCGTCGAACATCATGCAGCTCGGCACGGTGGAGAGCAGCCAGCGCACCTCGGGGTCGCGCCAGGATTCGTCGTACAGGCAGGTGTACTCCTCGTAGTCCGCGACCTCCGTGCCCGGCGGCTCGCGCAGATCGCGCCGTGTCGCCAGCCTCCGTTGCGTCGCCGTCGACGTCTCGTCCGCGTACACCTGGTCGCCGATCAGGAGCAGGACGTCGGGCCGTTCGGCGGCGGGGTCGGCGGCGAGATGGGCGGCCAGGGTGACCAGCGCGTCCGGGCCCACCGGATCGTTCCCGCCGCCCGGGGCCGCGGCCCAGCGGCACGAGCCGAACGAGATCCGTACGCCGTGCCCTTCCGCCGCGGCCGCGCCCACCGGAGGCGTGGTGATGGTGCTCGGCGGAAGGCGTGCGTCCTTGGGCGGCCACACGCGCCGGTCGCCGAGCAGCACCTCGTACGCCGTCGTCGTGCCGGGTGTCAGCCCTTCCACGACCACCAGCGCGTAGTGGTGTCCGGCCACCGCGAAGGTCGCGGACGAGCCCGAGGCACCGTCCGCGCACCGGATCTCCACCGTGCACGGACGGCTCGCCTCGACCCAGACGGTCGCGGTGGAACCGGACTCCCAGTCGACGTACCGCAGCAGCGGCCCCAGCAGCAGTTCGGCCATGTCGTGCCCTTCTAGCGCCTGTGTCACGGATGGGCTCCGTAACGTACAGAACGACGGAGGAGGGCGCACGTGTTCCAGCGGCCGGGGTCGCGGGGTCAGCAGCCGTTCAGGGCCGTCTGCAGGGCGGACTTCTCGGCGGAGTCCACGCTCAGGCCGTAGTGGTGCTTCACGTGGACCCACGCGCGGACGTAGGTGCACTTGTACGCGGCGCGCGGCGGCATCCACTTGGCCGGGTCCTTGTCGCCCTTGGCCTGGTTGACGTTGTCGGTGACCGCGATGAGCTGCGGACGCGTCAGGTCGTTGGCGAAGGACTGGCGCTGGGTGTTGGACCAGCCGCTCGCGCCGGAGCGCCAGGCCTCGGCGAGCGGGACCATGTGGTCGATGTCCACATCGGAGGCGGCGCTCCAGGTGGCGCCGTCGTACTGCGAGTACCAACTGCCGCTTACGGCGGCACAGGAGGCGTCCTGCTGGACGTTCGTGCCGTCGCGCTTGAGGACGACCTCGCGCGTGTTGCAGGCGCCGGACTGCGTGATCCAGTGCGGGAACTTGTCGCGGCTGTAGCCGCTGGAGGAGCCCTCGGCGCCGACGGTGAGCTGGCCGAGGTAGGTGCGCGCGGTCGCCGCGCTGACCGGGGTGGGGAGGGCGGCCTGGGCGGTCGGGGCGGTGAGCAGGACGGAGGTGGCGGCGAGGGTGGCGGTGGCGGCGGCGACGGCCGAGCGACGCGCGTAGATACCGAACATGCGAACTCCCTTGGGGTGGGGGGTGCTTGGGCGGGCGGCGGGTGGAGCCCGGCCAGCGTGGCGGCGCCAGGTTTCCTGGGGGTGGGCGTCAGGTAACAGAGTGGCGACATGTGCACGTCACATCAAGAGGTGTGACGGGGCGTGCGGGAGTGAACCGACTGCCCGGTGCGTGAAGGGAGTTGCGCGGCCAGGGGCTCCGGGGTGCTTCGGTGCGGAGGGCGGAGCGATACTCGGCGGCTCTATCGTTGCCTCGTGCTGCTACCGGTCACGCCGGCCCTCGGGGTCGTCCTCGTCGTCCTGTCGGTCCTCGCCGCCGCTGTCGCCGCGTGGGCCCGGCTGGGCCGGTCGCGCGAGATCCTGGTGGCCGGGGTGCGGGCCGCGGCCCAACTCGCCGCGGTCTCGCTGCTGATCGGCTGGGTGGCCCAGCGGCTGGGGCCGCTGCTCGGGTTCCTGGTGCTGATGTTCGCCGTGGCCGCCTGGACGGCGGGCCGCCGCCTCACCCGTAACCGCACCTGGTGGTGGGCGGCCGTGCCGATCGGGGCCGGGGCGCTGCCGGTGGTCGGGCTGCTGCTGGCCACCGGGCTGGTGCCGGTCCGGGGCCTGGCGCTCATCCCGGTGGCGGGCATCCTCATCGGAGGGGCGCTCACCGCGACCGTGCTCGGCGGGCGGCGCGCGCTGGACGAACTCACCACCCGTTACGGGGAGGTGGAGGCGGGAATGGCGCTCGGGCTGCTCGACCGGGACGCGCGGCTGGAGATCGTACGGCCGGCCGCGTCGGACGCGCTGCTGCCGGGGCTCGACCAGACGCGGACGGTGGGGCTCGTCACGTTGCCGGGAGCGTTCGTGGGCATGCTGCTGGGCGGCGCCTCACCGGTGGAGGCGGGCGCCGTGCAGCTCTTCGTCCTGGTGGCGTTGATGGCGGTGCAGGTGGTGGCCGTCGCGGTGGTGCTGGAGCTGGTCGCGCGCGGGTGGCTGCACCGGGCGTGAGCGCCGGCGCTCGTGGAGGTTCAGGCGGCGCCGATGTGCAGGCGGATCGTGCCGTCCTCGGCCGCCTCCACCCGGATCCGCGTCAGGTCCTCGACGTGCGCGTCCGGCGACAGGGCCGCGGCGCGCGGGCCGACGCCGACGACCCGCATACCGGCCGCACGGCCCGCCGCGATGCCCGCCTCGGAGTCCTCGAACACGATGCAGTCCGCCGCGCCGAAGCCCAGCTCCGCCGCACCCTTGAGGAAGCCTTCAGGGTCCGGCTTGCTGGCGCCGACCTGTTCGGCGGTGACGCGGACGGCGGGCATCGGCAGTGCGGCCGCGCCCATCCGGGCCGTCGCGAGCGCGCTGTCGGCCGAGGTCACCAAGGCGTGCGGGAGGTCGGCGATCGTGGCCATGAACGCGGCGGCGCCGCCGACCGGGACCACGCCGTCGACGTCGGCGGTCTCCTCGGCGAGCATCAAGCGGTTGTCGGCGTAGTTCTCCTCGACGGGGCGGTCCGGGAGCAGGACGGCCATCGTGGCGTACCCCTGGCGGCCGTGGACCACCTGGAGAGCGGCCTCGGGATCCAGTCCGTGCTCGAGCGCCCACCGGCGCCAGCAGCGCTCGACGACCGCGTCGGAGTTGACGAGGGTGCCGTCCATGTCCAGGAGGAGGGCGCTTGCGGTGAGGACGGTGGCCGACATCGGCTGGCTCCAGAGCGCGGGGGGATGGTGGTGCGGTGGTACGGCGGTGCTGAGGACCAGAGCAGCCCCGCCCGCCGGTCAGGGAGTGCGGGCGGGAGCTACTTTGTTCCACGAAGATACAAAAACCTGGGCCGGAAAGCCAATCCCGCCGGCCCGTCCGGCCCGGAAACGCCGTGCCACCGGTCAGCCGCGCCCTCGCCCGCTCGTCTCCGCCTCCAGCGCGCGCCGGGTGTTCGGCCCGTACACACCGGCCGGATCGCCTTCGATCGCCTTGTACGACTGGTAGATCCGTACGGCGTTCTCGACCCGGTCGGTGAAGTTCCCGTCCGCGTCGCCGTGGTAGAGCCACACCTCCTGGAGCCGGTTCTGCAACACGGCCACCTGTGGGCCCTGGTCGCCGCGCCGCAGCGAGGAAGGGGCCAGCTCGGCCGGCGGCGCGTCGGACGGCGGCGCCGCCTCACCGGTCGCCGAGGCGGACGGCGCGTCGGGCGACGGCGTCGCCGTGGCGGAGGCGGTCGGGCTCGGCTCGGCGCTCTTCGAGGCGGAGGGCGAGACGGAAGGTGACGGGGAGGCGGAGGCGGAAGGGGTGAGCGAGGCCGATGCGGTACGGGACGGAGCGGCCGAGGCGGAGGAGGTGGACGGGGCCGGGGCCACGGAGGCGGCGGGCTCGTCCGCGGTGTCCGGGGCGCTCGTGGTCGCCTCCGGCACCGCCTCGTCCTGGCTCCCGTCCCGGTCGAAGAGCCCGCCGGCGAAGGCCGCCGTCCCGACCACCGCCGCCACGGCCGCGCCTACGGCCAGGGCCGCGAAGGGACGCCTGCGGCGCGGCTGCACGGGATCGGCGGCTCCTGGGGGCGCGGTGGCGTGGACGCCCGAGGTCGCGCCGAAGGTGGGTCCCGTACCGAAGGCCGGCCCGGCACCGGACTCGGAGCCCGTACCCACACTCGTACGGGAGTCCGCGCCGGCTCCCGGTCCCGGTCCCGCACCCACTCCCGTACGGGAATCCACTCCACCGCCCGGATGCAGCGGCATGGTCGTCGCGGCATCGCCCGAAGCGTCCCGCGCCGGCCCCTCCGAGCCGTCCCGGCCCTCCGGCCCCGTGCCGTCTCCCAGCGTCACGTACGGCCTGATCCGCAGCGGGTCGAAGTCCTCCGCCGCGGCCATCTCCGCCGAGCGGGCGGCGCGCAGCTCGTCCCCGGTGAGCTGCGGCGCGCCCGTGTCCGTACCGCACCGGCAGGGCACCCGGTGCTCCGTGCCGGGCTCGCCTGCCGTCCGTCTGCCGCACTCCGGGCATGCGTGTCCGGTCATCGTGGGTCCCCTCCCCTTGAACTGCCTGCGATTATGCAGCCCGCTCCGGCGAACCCCAATGCCCCACCGGCCCGCGACGGACCACGGGCGGCGCTCGGCAGGCCATAACAGGGCAGAACGGCCAGGATGGGGGTGTAGTGGATCAGCAGATCGCAGTGGATCGGGCTGCGGTGGATCGCAGCGGACCGAGGAGACGCCCATGGCCCAGCAGCTGAGCCCGCCCGTGGTCCCCGGCGAGGGACAGTCCCGCCGGACCGTCCTGGTGGCGATCGGCGCACTGCTCCTCGGCATGCTGCTCGCGGCACTCGATCAGACCATCGTCTCCACCGCGCTGCCGACCATCGTCAGCGAGCTCGGCGGCCTGGACCACCTCTCCTGGGTGGTCACCGCCTACCTGCTGGCGGCGACGGCGGCGACACCGCTCTGGGGCAAGCTCGGCGACCAGTACGGCCGCAAGAAGCTCTTCCAGACCGCGATCGTCATCTTCCTGATCGGCTCCGCGCTCTGCGGCATGGCCCAGAACATGCCTCAGCTCATCGGCTTCCGGGCTCTCCAGGGGCTCGGCGGCGGCGGGCTCATGGTGCTCTCGATGGCGATCGTCGGAGACCTCGTCACACCGCGCGAACGCGGCAAGTACCAGGGCCTGTTCGGCGCCGTCTTCGGAGCGACGAGCGTGCTCGGGCCGCTGCTCGGCGGGTTCTTCACCCAGCACCTCAGCTGGCGCTGGGTGTTCTACATCAACCTGCCGATCGGCGTCGTCGCGCTGCTCGTCATCGCGGCCGTGCTGCACATCCCGGTCCACCGCGAGAAGCACACCATCGACTACCTCGGCACCTTCCTCATCGCCTCCGTCGCCACCTGCCTGATCCTCGTGGCGTCCCTCGGCGGCACGACCTGGGCCTGGGGATCGGTGCAGATCATCGCGCTGGCGGTGCTCGCCGTGGTGCTGCTGATCGCGTTCGTCGCCGTCGAGCGGCGGGCGGCGGAACCGGTGCTGCCGCTGAAACTCTTCCGGGTCAGGACCTTCAGCCTCGTCGCCGTGATCAGCTTCGTCATCGGCTTCGCGATGTTCGGCGCGATGACCTACCTGCCGACGTTCCTCCAGGTGGTCCACGGCATCACCCCGACCATGTCCGGTGTGCACATGCTGCCGATGGTCCTCGGCCTGCTGCTCACCTCGACCGCCTCCGGCCAGATCGTCAGCCGCACCGGCCGCTGGAAGGTCTTCCCGCTCGCGGGCACCGCCCTCACCGCCGCCGGCCTGCTCCTGCTCCACCGGCTCACCCCGTCCAGCTCCACCTGGGAGATGAGCCTCTGCTTCTTCGTCTTCGGCGCCGGACTCGGCCTCGTCATGCAGGTCCTCGTCCTCGTCGTGCAGAACGCCGTCTCCTACCAGGATCTCGGAGTCGCCACCTCCGGCGCGACCTTCTTCCGCTCCATCGGCGCCTCCTTCGGCGTGGCCATCTTCGGCACCGTCTTCACCAACCGGCTCACCGGCCAGCTCGACAGCGCCCTCGCCGGCCGGTCCCTGCCACCGGGCGTCGACGCCGACCGGCTGGCGGCCGACCCCCGCTCCATCCAGATGCTCCCGGCCGACCTGCGCCCCTCGATCCTCGACGCGTACTCCACCTCCATCACGGACGTCTTCCTGTACGCGGCACCCGTCGTCCTCCTCGCCTTCGTACTGGCCTGGTTCCTGCGCGAGGACAAGCTCCGCGGCTCGGTGACCGCTCCCGACACCAGCCAGACCCTCGCCTCCAACCCGGTGGAGCGTTCCTCGTACGACGAGTGCGCCCGCGCACTCTCGGTGCTCGCGACCCGTGAGGGCCGCCGGGAGATCTACGAGAAGATCACCGCGCGCGCCGGCTACGACCTGCTGCCCGCCGCCAGCTGGCTGCTGCTGCGGATCAAGCGCCACGGCACGGTCGAGCCCGCGCGGCTCGCGGAGGTGGCGCCCGTACCGCTACGGGTGATCACCGAGGCGGCCCGCCAGGTGGAGGAGCGCGGACTGGCCCGCCGCGAGGGACTCCAGATGATCCTGACCGACACGGGCGCCGAGGCCGTGGTGCGGCTCTCGCAGGCCCGGGAGGACTCCCTCGCGGAGCTGCTGGGCGACTGGTGGGGGCCCGAGCGTCCCACCGACCTGGTCAAGCTCGTGGCCGAGCTGACGGCGGAGGTCAGCGGGTCGAGCAAGGAGCGCCCGCACATGCCGGCACCGCCGCGCGACCACGCGGCGGACCGGCACCACGACATCGACCGCCGGGACCGCCGGGACGACGACCGGCCCTGACCGGCCCGTGCCCGCGAGGACAGGCCCTCACAGCTCCTTCGCGAACCAGACCTCCGCGTACGGATTGCGCCGGTGGAAGGCCGGCACCTCCGCGTAACCGTGCTTCGCGTACAGGCCGCGCGCCTCGACCAGGTCGAGACGGGTGTCCAGCCGGAGCAGCCGTACGCCGAGCGCCCGCGCCTCCTCCTCGACCGCCGCCAGCAGCAGCCCGCCACCGCCCGTGGACCGGAACGCCGGGCGTACGTACACCCGCGTCAGCTCCGCCGAACCCGGCACGGCCTCCTCCGTCAGCACCAGCCCGGCGCAGCTCGCCGCCTTGCCCTCGTGGCGGCCCACGACGAACTGACCGGTCGGCGGCAGCAGCAGGTCCGCGCCGTCGTCGGCCAGCCCCTCGGCTATCTCCGCGTCGGTGGCGGGCCGCTGCCAGTAGCGGCTCGCCACCTCGTCGTAGTAGTCGCGGCGCAGCGCGGTGGCGTCGGCGGAATCGAAGCGTTCGGCGGTCACGGTCCAGGTCATGTGCGGCATTCTTGCTCCCTCACGGCCGAAGGACGACGCGATTGATGTGCAGGGGGCACCAGTGAACCGACCTACCGCGGACGCCGACGCCACGACGCGGGCCCTGGCCGTCCGGCATCTCGCCGACCGCTGGATACGGGACGCGCTCGCCACCGGGAAGCCGGCGGACGGTGACAGCTTCGTCTGCTCGCCCGCCGGGCTGTGGCTGGCGCTCGCCGCCGTGGCCGCCGGATCGCGCGGCGAGACCGCCCGGGAACTGCGGGCGCTGCTCGGTACGGCGGACCGGGAGGCGGCACCCGCCGTGACGGCGGCGGCCCGTGAACTGGCGCTGACCGGTGCGCTGGAGGTGGCGACCCGGGTGTGGAGCCGGGTGCCGGTACGGGACGCGTACCGCGAGGCGCTGCCGGACGTCCGGTTCGACGACGTGATGGACCCGGCCGCCGCCGACGCCTGGGTACGGGAGACCAGCGGCGGGCTGATCGAGCGGCTGCCGCTGGAGATCACCGACGGGACGCTGCTCGCTCTGGTCAACGTCCTGGTGCTGAAGGCTCGCTGGGAGAAGCCGTTCGAGGCCTGGCTGACCCGGGACCTGCCGTTCACCGACGCGTCCGGCACGACCCGCCCGGTGCCGACCATGACGAGGAGCGTGCCGCTCGCCGACGTGTGGACGGTGGACGGCGCGTACGTCGTCGAACTGCGCTGCACCTCAGGCGCCTCCGGCGGTGGAGCCCGGGTCAGGTTCGTCCTCGGCGAGCCCGGCGCGGGCGCCGGCCAGGTGCTGCCGGCCGGCTGGGCGGACCGGGCCGCGGGAAGCCGGCCGGAGGCGGACCTGGTGACCATCGCGCTGCCGCGCCTCACCCTCCGTACCCGCATCGCCGTCACCGCACAGCTGCCCGCGCTCGGCGTCCGGCTGGCCACCTCCGACGCGGCCGACTTCTCCGGCCTCTCGCCTCAGCCGCTCGCCATCTCCGACGTGGTCCAGGAAGCCGTGCTGAAGGTCGCCGAGGAAGGCGTGGAGGCCGCGGCGGTGACCGTGGTCGCGATGCGGGCCGGCAGCGCGGCCCCGCCGCAGCAGCGGCTCCTGCGCCTCGCCTTCGACCGCCCGTTCGGCATCGTCGTCCTGCCGGCCGGCACCGACGTCCCGCTCTTCGCCGCCTGGCAGGCGGACATCCCCGCCGGCCCGGCACACACTTGATCGTCCTTCCGGACAGCGTTCCTCCGGACCGAAGGATGATGACAGTCAGGCAAAGAGGGGGTTGATTGTGTCTACCTCGTAGGGCGATGCGAGGCTTCATCCGGCACTGCCCCGAGTCGAAGGGGCGGGGCATGGAACGGTGGGAGGGGCGGCGCAGCGTGGCGAACGCGGATCACAGTGTGCGCGGTGGCGCGGTGGCGGACGCGATGACGAGTACGGAGACGAGGACCGGGCTGACCCGGGCCGCGCTCTGGCTGGTCGTGGCCGTGCTGGCGGTACGGCAGATGGCGGTGGTGCTGCGGCAGCCGCCCGGCGAACGGCTCACCGATCTGGAGACCTGGATCGGCGAGAACGGTGTCCTGCGGGTGACGGGCTCGCTGTACGACAGCGGCCGGTTCACCGGCACGCCCTTCGCCGGTCTGGTGCTGAAGCCGCTCACCGCGTCGGCCGAGGCGGCCCTCGGCATCGCCTGGACCTTCGGCACCCTGCTCCTGGTCGCGGCCCTCGGTGTCGTCGCCGCCCGTGCTCTGCCCGCACCGGTCGGCCGGCGTACGGCGCTGCTCGCCGTGCCCGTCGCGATCACTCTGCTCATGCTGTCGCTGCCGGTCCGCAACACCCTCCACCTCGGCCAGACCAGCATCCTGCCGGTCCTCTTGGTGCTGCTGGCCTGCTTCGCCGTCCGGGACCACCGGCTGCGAGGCGTCCTCGTCGGCCTCGCCGCCGCTCTCCAGCCGACGCTCCTCCTCTTCGCGGCGCTGCTCTGGCTGACCGGGAAGCGGCGGGCCTCGGCACTCTCGCTCGCCACCTTCGCCTTCTGCACGGCCGCTGCCTGGGCCGCGGTGCCGGAGGACTCGTGGACGTACTGGGTGCACCATGTCGCGGGCGCCGGGCTCGGTGAGCGGCCGGACAGCCTGGCCAACCAGTCGCTGCACGGCGCGCTGCTCCGGCTCGGCCTCGAAGGACCGGCCGAGATCGCTCTGTTCCCCGTGCTCGCCGTCGCGGTCGTCGTCGTCGGTGTGCGCCGCGCGGTCCGCTACGCGCAGGACGGCCAGCTGCTCCTCGCCGTCGCCGTGACCGGATGCGTCGTCGTGGCCATCGCGCCGACCGCCTGGCAGCACCAGCTCCTCTGGGTGCTCCTCGCCGTCGTCGGCCGGGTCGGCAAGCGCGCCTCCGACCGGCTGGTCTGGCCCGCCGTCGTGGTGCTCGTCCTCACGCTTCCCGGCAAGATGCTCCTCCCGAACGTCGGGCCGCTCACCTTCGTACGGGACAACGGCCTGCTCCTGGTGGCGCTCGCCGCGGCCTGCGCCGCGCCGTTCCTGCCGCGCACCTCGCCGTACTGGCAGCGGCCCAGCCCCACCGACCACGCGAAACCGGTCGCCGCGCGCTGGAGACGCGTACCGCTCCTGCCGTTCTGGCGCCGGGCGCTCCACCGCCCGAACCTCCTGCTGGAACTGCTGCTCATCCGCGTCGTCTACTCCGCGTACGCCCAGGTCCGCCTCGCCGCCACCGCCGGCCGCCCGGTCGCCGAGGAGCACGGCCGGCAGATCCACGCCATCGAGCAGTGGCTGCACATCGACATCGAACTCCGGGTCAACCACACGGTCGTGGAGATCACCTGGCTGCGCGAGTTCTTCGACTACTACTACTCGACCTTCCACTTCATCATCCCGCTTGCCATCCTCGGCGTGCTGTACGTGCGCCGCCCCACCGACTACCGCTGGGCCCGCTCCTCCATCGGCTTCGCGACGCTGCTGGCGCTCGTCGGCTTCTGGCTCTACCCGCTGGCCCCGCCGCGCCTCATGCCCGGCCTCGGCTTCATCGACACCATCCACGGCGTCCAGGACTTCGCGAAGCCCGACTACGGCACGCTCACCACGCTCACCAACCAGTACGCGGCCATGCCGTCGCTGCACTTCGGCTGGTCGCTGTGGTGCGGAGTGGTGATCGCGATACTGGCCCCGAAGATGTGGATGAAGGCGCTCGGCCTGCTCCACCCGCTCTTCACCATCGCCGCGATCGTGGCGACCGCCAACCACTGGGTGCTGGACGCGGCCGGCGGTGCGCTGGTCGTCTTCGCGGGCTTCGGGCTGACGTATCTGCTGGCCGGGCCACGGAAGTTGGTGACGGAGGAGAAGCCGCCGACGACAGAGCCCGCTCCTGAACCCGTACGCGCCGAGGTCGGCGGCCGGAGTCAGGAACCGGCGGCGGACGTACGCACCTGAAGCTGCTTGATCCCGTTGAGCCAGGCCGAGCGCAGCCGCCGCGGGTCCTCCAGGAGCCGCAGATCGGGCAGCACGTCCGCGATGGCGTTGAAGATCAGGTCGATCTCCATCACGGCCAGCGACTTGCCGAGGCAGAAATGCGGCCCGCCGCCACCGAAGCCGAGGTGCGGGTTGGGGTCGCGGGTGATGTCGAACGTCTCCGGTGCGTCGAAGACCTCGGGATCGTTGTTGGCCGAGGAGTAGAACAGCCCGACCCGCTCGCCCTGCCGGATCCGCTGACCGCCGAGCTCCACGTCCTGCGTGGCGGTCCGCTGGAAGGAGACCACCGGCGTCGCCCAGCGCACGATCTCCTCGGCGGTCGTCTTCGGACGCTCGCGCTTGTAGAGCTCCCACTGCTCGGGATGGGTGAGGAAGGCGTGCATGCCGTGGCTGATCGCGTTACGGGTGGTCTCGTTGCCGGCCACCGCGAGCAGGATCACGAAGAACCCGAACTCGTCGGAGGACAGGTTGCCTTCGCCTTGCGCCGCGACCAGCCGGCTCACGATGTCCTGGGCCGGACACTCCTTGCGGGCCGCCGCCAGGTTCATCGAGTACGCCACGATCTCCATCGCCGCCTCGGCGCCGGCCTCCTCGGTGATCGCGTACTCGGGATCGTCGTACGCGGCCATCTTGTTGGACCAGTCGAAGAGCCTGGACCGGTCCTCCCGCGGTACGCCGATGAGCTCGGCGATCGCCTGGAGCGGCAGCTCCACCGCGATGTTCGTGACGAAGTCGAACGATCCGTCGGTCCCGGCCGCCGCCGCGTGCGCGGTCTCCACGATGGACCGGGCCCGCGCCCGCAGCGCCTGCTCCAGCGAGCGCACGGCGCGCGGAGTGAAGCCGCGCTGGACGATCTGGCGGACCCGGGTGTGTTCCGGCGGGTCCATGTTGAGCATGATGAGTTTCTGGACCTCGATCTGGTCGCGGCTGATGGTCTCGTTGAAGCGGATGACCGCGGTGTTGGTGTTCGAGGAGAACAACTCGGGATGCGTGGAAACGTACTTGACGTCCGCATGCCGGGTGGCGACCCAGTAGCCCTCGTCGCCGAAGCCGGAGATGTTGGCGGGCTGCGTGCACCACCAGACCGGCGCGGTCCGCCGCATCAGCGCGAACTCCGGGTGCGGTACGCGGGATTGGAGGAGGTCGGGGTCGGTGAAGTCGAACCCGTCGGGAAGATGGGGGCAGCGCATGGGCACCTCTCCACTCCGAGCCTGTGTCTGACGCTCCATCAGAATCTGCCCGCAAGGTAGTAACGAGTTCTACAAGTCGCAAGGGTCCTGGCCGGATCCGTTCCCCGTGCCGGTCCCGCGCAGTCGGCAATCCTGAAGCAGGGGCGCACGCCAGGGGTGTACGCGGCCGGTGCGCGCCCCTTGCGCAGCCGGGCCGCCGTCACGAGACTGCATGCAGAACTAGAACGCGTACCAGTTCCTTCCGTGGGCGCCGGGACGCCCCCGACGGAAGCGCGAGGAGAGGACGAGCTCATGGCCGCGGAACCCGTCATCGTCGAAGCCGTACGCACTCCGATCGGCAAGCGTGGAGGCGCGCTCGCCAACCTGCACCCCGCCTACCTGCTGGGCGAGACCTACCGTGAACTTCTCGGCCGCACCGGCATCCAGGCCGACTGCGTCGAACAGATCGTCGGCGGTACCGTCACACACGCCGGTGAGCAGTCCATGAACCCGGCCCGCAACGCCTGGCTGGCCGTGGGACTGCCGTACGAGACCGCCGCGACCACCGTGGACTGTCAGTGCGGCTCCTCGCAGCAGGCCTCGCACATGGTGGCCAACATGGTGGCCGCCGGAGTCATCGACGTCGGCATCAGCTGCGGTGTCGAGGCGATGTCGCGGGTGCCGCTGGGCAGCGGCTCCAAACACGGTCCGGGCAAGCCCTGGCCCGACGAGTGGAACATCGACCTGCCGAACCAGTTCGAGGCCGCCGAGCGCATCGCCCGTGAACGCGGCCTGGCCCGCGCCAGGGTCGACGCACTCGGCCTCCGCTCGCAGCAGCGCGCGGCCGAGGCCTGGGCCGAGGAACGCTTCAAGCGCGAGACGTACGCCGTCCAGGTCCCGACCACCGAGGAGGAGCAGGCGGCCGGCCAGGGCATGTGGCGGCTCGTCGACCGGGACGAAGGGCTGCGCGACACCTCGATGGACGCGCTCGCCGGCCTGAAGGCGGTCATGCCGAGCGCGATCCACACCGCCGGCAACTCCTCGCAGATATCGGACGGGGCCGCGGCCATCCTCTGGTCCTCCAAGCGGATGGCCCGGGCCCTGAAGCTCAAGGCACGGGCCCGGATCGTGGCGCAGGCGCTCGTCGGCTCGGACCCGCACTTCCACCTGGACGGTCCGATCGACGCGACCCGGGCGGTGCTCGGCAAGGCGGGCATGTCGCTCAAGGACATCGACCTCGTCGAGATCAACGAGGCGTTCGCGTCGGTGGTGCTGAGCTGGGCCCAGGAGTTCGAGGCGGACCTCGACGGCCTGGAGAAGGTCAACGTCAACGGCGGCGCGATCGCGCTCGGCCACCCGGTCGGCGCGACCGGAGCCCGCCTGATCACCACGGCCCTGCACGAACTGGAACGCCGCGACAAGGAGTTCGCGCTGATCACGATGTGCGCGGGCGGCGCGCTGGCCACCGGCACGATCATCCAGCGGCTATAACGGCTCCTAGGCTTCAGAAGCTCAGGGGGCCGTCCACCCCTACGGCTTCTCGAACCCCACCCGCGCGTCGAACGCCGCTCGCCGGGTCGCCCGCCGCAGCGCCTTCAGCAGCGTCGGCCCGATCGTCAGCGTCAGGACGACGGTGAGCACCGCCCGGCCCAGGTCCCAGCCCAGCGAGGTCGCCGCGCAGTAGGCGAGGAAGCGCACCAGGTTGTCGTGGAGCGGGTCGCCCGCGACGAACGAGATGCCCGAGCCGAGACCCGGGATGATCGTCCAGCCGTACAGATTCATGATCGTGCCGTACGCGAACGCCGCCACGGACCCGTAGACCGCGAGCAGCGCCAGCTCGGCCCGGCCGCGCAGCCGTTCCGCGCCCGGCAGCAGCCCCGCGCCCATCGTGAACCAGCCCATCGACAGCATCTGGAACGGCATCCACGGCCCGACCCCGCCCGTGAGCAGAGCGGACGCGAACATGGTCACCGAGCCGAGCACGAACCCGAAGCCCGGCCCCAGCACCCGCCCGCTCAGCACCATCAGGAAGAACATCGGCTCCAGGCCCGCCGTCCCCGCTCCCAGCGGGCGCAGCGCGGCCCCGACCGCCGCCAGCACGCCGAGCATCGCGACGGCCTTGGCGTCCATGCCGGACTCCGAGATCG
This sequence comes from Streptomyces sp. NPDC006174, assembly GCF_040614075.1. Lineage (NCBI taxonomy): Bacteria > Bacillati > Actinomycetota > Actinomycetes > Kitasatosporales > Streptomycetaceae > Streptomyces > Streptomyces sp. NPDC006174. The sequence continues at coordinate 410,557 of NZ_JBEXTJ010000005.1, forward strand.
TCGCGACCACCACCGCGACCAGCAGCGGCAGCAGCGCGGCGAACAGCCACGGCGCGTCCTGCGCATGCGCGAGCCCGGACCCGGCACCGGCCAGCAGCGGCCACCCGAAGGCGACCACACCGACGGCACTGACCAGGACCAGCGCGGCGACCGACTTCGGCCCGAGCCGCACGGGCCGAGGAGCCCGCACCCGCACCCGCACCTCCTCCGTAACACTCACGCGTCCGCCTCCAGCGCCGCGCGCACCTGCGAGACGGTCAGCCACTCCTGCGGCGCCAAGATCTTCGCCGTCTGCGGAGCGAAGGCGGGGGAGGAGACGACCACGCGGCGGGTCGGGCCGTCCGCGACGACCTCTCCGTCGGCGAGGATCACCACCCGGTGGGCCAGCTCCGCCGCCAGCTCCACATCGTGCGTGGCCAGGACGATCGCGTGGCCCTCGGCCGCCAGCGACCGCAGGACGCCGACGAGCCGGCCCTTCGCCGCGTAATCCAGACCCCGGGTCGGCTCGTCCAGCAGCAACAGCGGCGGCCGGGCCGTCAGCACCAGCGCGAGAGCGAGCGCGAGCCGCTGGCCCTCGGAGAGGTCGCGTGGATGCGTGCCGTCCTCCACGCCCGGCAGCAGCTCGCTGACCAGCGACCGGCAGGTGCCCTCCGCCGCGCCCGCGTCCCGGTCGGCGGCGGCGCACTCGGCGGCCACCGTGTCCGCGTACAGCAGATCGCGCGGCTCCTGCGGGACGAGGCCGACGCGGCGGATCATGGCGCGCGGATCGGTACGGGCCGGGGCCAGACCGCCGACGCGTACGGAGCCGGAGGTGGGCTCGAGCATGCCGATGAGCGCGCCGAGCAGCGTGGACTTGCCGGCGCCGTTACGGCCCATCAGCGCCACAGTCTCGCCGGGCGCCACGGTCAGCGTGACCCGCCGCAGCGCCTCGATCCGCCCGCGCCGCACGCTGAGCGCGTCGACCCGGGTGACGGGGTCGGCGGGACCGGGCGCTTCCACGGCTCCCGTACGACCCAGGAGCCGCGCGATCCGTCCGGGACGGGGGCCGGCGGATACGGTCGGGGCCGCGACGGACACGTTCACGTCCACAGGAGGTCCAGGCGGCGAGGCCGACGCCAGCCGTTCCCGCAGCTCACCGGCCCCGCGCCGAGCGTCCCGTACGGAGAGCGGCAGCGGATCCCAGCCCGCCAGCAGCCCCAGCTCGGCGACCGGCGGCCGGACCGGCGAGATCGCCATGATGTCGGCGGGCGCACCCAGCACCGGAGCGGCTCCCGGCGCGGGCAGCAGGACGACCTGGTCCGCGTACTGCACCACGCGCTCCAGCCGGTGCTCGGCCATCAGCACGGTCGTCCCGAGGTCGTGGACCAGCCGTTGCAGTACGGCCAGCACCTCCTCGGCCGCCGCCGGGTCCAGCGCGGACGTCGGCTCGTCGAGGACCAGCACCTTCGGGTGCGGGGTCAGCACCGAACCGATCGCCACCCGCTGCTGCTGGCCGCCCGAGAGCGTCGCGATCGGCCGGTCCCGCAGCTCGGCCAGGCCCAGCAGATCGAGCGTCTCCTCCACGCGTCGGCGCATGACGTCCGGCGCCAGGCCCAACGACTCCATGCCGTAAGCGAGTTCGTCCTCGACCGTGTCCGTGACGAAGTGGGCCGGCGGATCCTGGCCCACCGTGCCGACCAGATCGGCCAGTTCACGCGGCTTGTGCGTGCGGGTGTCGCGCCCGTCCACCGTGACCCGGCCGCTCAGCACCCCGCCGGTGAAGTGCGGCACCAGCCCCGACACCGTACCGAGCAACGTCGACTTGCCGACTCCGGACGGCCCGACCAGCAGCACCAACTCACCTTCCGGGACCGCGAGATCGACGCCGGAGAGCGTGGGCCGGTCCGTTCCGTCGTACCGCACGGAGACCTGCTCGAACCTGATCACGCCTGCTCCTTGCCGCGATGGTCGTGTTCTTCAAGGCCGCGCGGAGACGGCGGCACCGGGGCGACCAGCGCGGGCAGCAGCCCGACCAGCACGGCCGCCGCCGGCCAGAGCGGCAGCACGGGCGCGGTCAGCGGGACGACGCCGGGATGCAGCGCCTCCGGATCGACGGAGCCCGCCCAGATCATCGCGGCCGCCACCACCGCACCCGACCCCGCCACCAGCCAGGCCCGCACACCCCACCGGTCCGGCCGGTACCGGGTCCGCACCGAGCGTCGCCCGCCCAGCCGCAGCCCCGCCATCGCCGCGACGAGGCCCGCCAGCAGAACCGGCAGCCCGCACACCGCTCCCTGCGCGGCCAGCAGCCCGTACGTGCCCGCACACACGCCGAGCAGCCCGCCGAGCGTGAGCACATCGGTGGTGTGCCGGACGGCCGGCGGAACCTCGGCGGTACGCCCGTAACCACGCGCGTCCATCGACGCGGCCACCGCCACCGACCGCTCCAACGCGCCTTCCAGCACCGGCAGTCCGATCTGCGCGACCGCCTTCACGCCACCGGTCGGCCGTCCGCGCAGCCGCCGCGCGGTGCGGAGCCGGACCACGTCGGCGACCATGTTCGGAGCGAACGTCATCGCGACGACGACGGCGACCCCGACCTCGTACAGCGCACCGGGCAAGGACTTCAGGAGTCTGGCCGGGTTGGCGAGCGAGTTGGCCGCGCCGACGCAGATCAGCAGCGCGGCCAGCTTCATCCCGTCGTACAGCGAGAAGACCAGCTGCTCCGCCGTGACCCGGCCACCGATCCGCACGCCCTGCGCCCAGTCGGGCAGCGGCACTTCGGGCAGCGTGAACACGGTGTGCGTGCCGGGGATCTGCGAGCCGAGGAAGACGGAGAAGAGCAGCCGCAGCGCCACGACGAAGAGCCCGAGCTTGATGAACGCTCCGTACGAACGGGCCCACGGCGCGTCCGTGCGCCGGGCCGCCACCACGTAACCGGCCACGCCGACCAGCAGGCCGAGCAGCAGCGGGTTGGTGGTCCGGGAGGCGGCGGTTGCCAGTCCCAGCGCCCACAGCCACCACGCCCCGGCGGGCAGCGCGTTGGAGCGGCCCGCCTCGGGCGCGTGCAGGGCACGCCGGAGCAGCCGGGCCGTCCCCGGGACGTACGTCATCGGCGCCGGCGGGCCTGGAACACGGCGGCGACGCCCAGCAGCAGGATGGCCCCGATACCGACGAGGAGACCGGCGGAGGGACCGCCGCTGTCACCGTCGTCGGTCACGGGCGCCGAGGAGGCGGCAGGCGCGGAAGGCTTCCCGCTGCCGTCCTCCGACACCTGCTCGCCGCAGCCGGTCCTCGGATAGCCGGAGACCGCACAGATCATCGCGCTGCTGTCGTACCGCAGCGGCTTCGCCACCGAGGCGAGCGCCTCCGCGCTGCTGGCGTCCGGCGCTACCTGGGCGCAGGCGGTGCGCGGCGCGGGCGGCTTCTCGCCGCTCGGGGCGTCCTCCGCCGTACCGGGGTCGATCACCAGCGCGACGCGCTTGGCGCCGTCCTTCGCCGGGGTGTCCGCGCAGATCGCCGCGAAGTCGGGCGCGCGGCGCGGCCGGTCGGCGTCGGAGGAGTCCTCGCTGACGGCGAACCGGAAGCCCTGGACCGTACCGTCGTCGGGACGCACGAGGGACGGGCCCTGCGTGGCGTACGCCCAGCTCTTGCCGTCGGCCTCCCAGAAGGACCAGTAGCGGTACCCGGCCGCCTGAGCCCCACCGGCTCCAAGCAGGACGGCCGAGGCGGCGAGGAGGACGGCGAGCAGAGCGGCGACCGGAGTCCGGAGCAGCGCCGACGAGGTTCGCGTCACGGCTGCTGCTTCTTCCGGCGCATGGAGAGCAGGAAGCCGATGCCCGCGCCGAAGAACAGACCGAGGCCGACCAGCCACCACAGGCCGAGCCCGCCGTCCTCGCTCTCGGTGCCGCTGGAGGGCTGCGGACCGGTCGGCGTCGGGGACGGCGGCGCGGTCACGGCGGGAGCGGGGCCGGTCCCGTTGAGCTGGGCGACCAGGTCGACACCGCCGAAGTCGCGGGCGTCGGCGCCGGTGGCGTGCGCGGCGAAGACCAGCTGCGCGCTCGCGGCGGGCCCGCCCTGCTGCGCCCAGGCCTTGGAGTTCTTCTCCAGCCACTCCACCGAGGCGGCGGCCTTGTCCTTGTGCCCGGCGGCGGCGAGGGAGACGACCATGTCCGCGGTGTTGCCGAAGTCGGGCTGCGGCTCGCTCTCCTCGGCGCCCGGCATCGGCGGCTGCTCCAGGTAAGGAGAGGCGGCGAGGGTCGCGGCGAGGTAGTGGGCGCCGCTCTGCGCGCTCTGCTCGGCGGTGAGGTCGTCGCCCTTCGTGCAGACGGGGTCCTTCACCGCGTTGGCGTCGCCGACGGCCATGCCCCTGCCGAGCAGCCCGAGCACGGCGGCGGCCGACGCGTCGTTGTTGGCGACGAGCTCGCCCTTCTTGCCGGGCTGGTAGGCGAAGGCGCCGCCGTCCTTCTTCCCGCACGGGATGGCGAGGGCCTGGAGCGCGGTGTACGGGGTGCTGCCGTCGGCGGTGGTCACCTCGCTGATCGGGACGCTCGTACGGGCGAGGGCGCCGATCACGACGGCGGTGGAGTTGGCGTCGCTCGGGCTGCCCGGGCTGTAGCCCCAGCCGCCGTCCTCGTTCTGGACGGACTTCAGCCAGTCGGCCCCGTTGTCGGCGGCCTCCCGGTGCTGGCCCAGCTCGATGAAGGCCTGGACGGCGGCGGCCGTGGCGTTGGTGTCCATCACGGTCGAGGCGTCGCACGGCGCGGAGGCGTCGTCCCGGTACGAGGTGAAGGCGCCGCTGTCGCACTGCTGCTCCAGCAGCCAGTCCACGGACTGCTTCGCCGGCGTGACGTACTCGATCTTCTGCGCGAGGAAGGCCAGCGACTGCCGCCACACCCCGTCGTACGTGGGGTCCGTGGTCCCGTAGAGCCCGAGCGGCAGCTTGACCGACGGGGACGGGGTCGGTGCGGCGAGCGCGACGGGGGCGACCGCGACGGGTGCGGCCGCGCCCAGAAGAACGGCGGTGGTCGCGAGCGCGGCTGCGCTGCGGCGTACGGTCATGGCGGGCTGTGCCTCTCCTGCGGGGGCCGGTTCTCCCGGACGCACGAGGGCACCGGGCTCCGGTCCCGTATACCTCGGTATACCTCGACGGTGCCGGCCACCGGGGCTCCGGTGACCCTGGACCACCGGAAACCCGATGGCCCGCGGGGCCCGTGGTCACACTGCCCCTGGCCGCTCACGCTCCGCGGCCGGAGCGTCCCGGCTGCCGTCGGACGGACGGCTCGGACGGCTCACGGCTGGGGCGGCCGCCGGGTTCGCACCGGCTTCCCCCTGGACGGGCATGATGACGACCTGCCCACTCTACCGGGCCGTAGCGTCCCTTCCGGGGGCGGCGGACCGCTCGCGTCGGTACGTCGCCGGGTCACACCGCGATGTGCGGACGTCGCCTGGTCATACCGCGATGTACGTACGTCGCCGGGTCACACCACGATGTACGTACGTCGCCGGGTCACACCGCGATGTAGGTGACCGGGTCGCTGCCGGGCACCGCCTCCGCGCGTCCGAGCTTGACCAGCCGCCGCAGATGGGACTCGGCCTCCGACACGGCGATGGACCGCGAACCGTGCGGGATCTGCTCCCAGGGCCGGTTCCACGTCATCCGCTCGGCCAGCTGCCACGGCGTGAGCGGAGCGGCGAGCAGCGCCAGCAGCCCGGCCAGCCGCTCCTCGTGGTGGACCAGCAGCTCCCGTACGCGTCCACCCGCATCGGCGAACGCGTGCTGGTGGGCGGGCAGCACCTCGGCCACTCCGAGCCGCCCGATCCGCTCCAGCGAGGCGAGGTAGTCGCCGAGCGGATCGGTGACGGCGGTGTCGTCCGGGTCCTCGTACAGCCCGATGTGCGGGCTGATCCCGGGCAGCAGGTGGTCCCCGGAGAAGAGCCGCCCGTGCCCCGGCAGATTCGCCGGATGCCGTTCCTCCAGATGGAGGCAGACGTGGCCCGGAGTGTGGCCGGGCGTCCAGACGGCGCGGAGCCGCCGGCCGGCGAGGTCGAGCAGCTCGCCGGGGACGATGTCGCGGTCCGGTAGTGCGGCGCGCAGCCCGGGCAGGGTCCGGAGCCGTCCTTGGTCGCGGGCGGCGAGGAGCGGCGCGAGGTGGTCGTCGGGAGCGCCGACGTCGGCGAGCTTGCGGGTGAGGTAGTCGAGCCAGGTGCCGGGCTCGGCGTCCCGGGTGCGCCGGATGATCGCGGTGTCGGCCTCGTGCATCGCGATCCAGGCCCCGGACGCCTCGCGGACCTGGCCGGAGAGGCCGTGGTGGTCGGGATGGTGGTGGGTGATGACGATGCCGTGGATGTCGGCGACGGAGGTGGAGAGCGCGGTGAGCCCGGCCGTGAGTGCGTTCCACGATGCCGGGTCGTCCCAGCCGGTGTCGATGAGGACGGGCCCGCGGTCGGTGTCGACGAGGTGCACGAGCGTGTGGCCGAGCGGATTGTCCGGGATGGGGACCTGGATGCTGTGGACACCACCGCCGTGGTCGGTCACCTGCGGCACGTCCGGCTCCTGCGCTACCTGCGGCACCTGAGTCATGGGCTCCCCGTCTCTGCTCGGTGAACTGCCTCCACTCTAACGAGAACTCGTTCCATTGGTAGCCCGGGCGAACCAAGTCGACGCCTCTCGGGTGCGGTCCGCGCCGTGGACTCCTGGAACAGGAACTGGTATCAGTTCTGACGAGCAGTCAGTCGCGGTGCACGGGTTCACGGGAGGCGGCAGCCATGACGGAACTTACGGAGCTTGTGGAACACGGACAGCTGTTCATCGGCGGCGAGTTCACCGATCCGCTCTCCACCGAGGTCATCGAGGTGATCTCTCCGCACACCGAACAGGTCATCGGCCGCGTCCCGCACGCCTCCGAGGCCGATGTGGACCGAGCGGTCGCCGCGGCCCGCCATGCCTTCGACGAGGGCCCGTGGCCGAGGATGGGCCTGGACGAGCGGATCGCGGTGATCACGCGCATCAAGGACGCCTTCGCCGTACGGTACGAGGAGTTCGCGCGCCTGATCAGCGCGCAGAACGGCACGCCGTACAGCGCGAGCGTGATGGTGCAGGCGCTGGCCGCGATGATGGTCTGGGACTCGGCGATCACGGTGGCGCGCACCTTCCCGTACGAGGAACGGCGCGACGGCGTCCTCGGCCCGCTCCTGGTCCGCCGCGAACCGGTCGGGGTGGTGGCGGCGGTCGTCCCGTGGAACGTCCCGCAGTTCACGGCCGCGGCCAAACTGGCTCCCGCGCTCCTCGCGGGCTGCACGGCCGTCCTGAAGGTCTCCCCGGAAACCCCTCTGGACGCCTACCTGTTGGCGGAGATGGCGGCGGAGGCGGGCCTGCCACCCGGGGTCCTCTCCATCCTCCCGGCGGACCGCGAGGTCAGCGAGTACCTGGTGGGCCACCGGGACGTCGACAAGGTCTCCTTCACCGGCTCGGTCGCGGCGGGGCGCCGCGTCATGGAGGTGGCCTCGCGCAACCTGACCCGCGTCACCCTCGAACTGGGCGGCAAGTCGGCGGCGGTGATCCTGCCGGACGCGGACCTGGAGGCGGCGGTCGCGGGCATCGTCCCGTTCGCCTGGATGATCAACGGCCAGGCGTGCGTGGCCCAGACACGCATCCTGGTCCCGCGCTCCCGCTACGACGAGATGGCGGAGGCGTTCGCGGCAGCGGCGGGAGCTCTGCGCATAGGCGACCCGATGGACCCGACCACCGAGCTGGGCCCTTTGGTGGCGCGACGCCAGCAGCAACGGTCCCTGGACTACATCAGGCTGGGCCAGGAGGAAGGCGCCAAGATCCTCACCGGCGGCAACGTACCGGCCTCCCAGGAACGCGGCTGGTACGTCGAGCCGACCCTCTTCGGCTCGGTGGACAACTCCATGCGCATCGCCCGCGAGGAGATCTTCGGCCCGGTGATCTGCCTGATCCCGTACGCCGACGAGGCCGAGGCCGTCCGCATCGCCGACGACTCCCCGTACGGCCTCAGCGGCAGCGTCTGGACGGCCGACACCGAACGCGGCATCGACATCGCCCGCCGCGTCCGCACCGGCACGTACAGCGTGAACACCTTCAGCCTGGACATGCTCGGCCCGTTCGGCGGCTACAAGAACTCCGGCCTGGGCCGCGAGTTCGGCCCCGAGGGCTACGGCGAGTTCTTCGAGCACAAGATGATCCACCTCCCCGCCGGCCACCGGGAGGCATGATGGGCGACCGCTGGCACGTCGAGGTCGACCGCTCCCTCTGCATAGGCTCCGGCATGTGCGTCAACCACGCCCCGGAAGCCTTCCACCTGGACACGGCCTGCCAGTCCCACCCTCGGGAGGAGGACCGCGACGCCGGCGAACAGGTCCTCGCGGCGGCGGAGGGCTGCCCGGTGGAGGCGATCACGCTGACGCTGGCGGGGTCGGGGGAGGTGGTGTTTCCGCCGGAGGAGTGAGGGCTTCCCGTCCCTGCTCTCTGTGCGTGGCTGACGAGCTCGTTCACGGCAGGGGGTGGAGCGCTGAGATCCGGTTTGGTGATCATGGCTGCGAGGTGGGGAACGCGACTCGTAGAGCGACTCGGCGACCGGAGGATCACGGGTCTGTCGGCCGCTGCGGTCGCTCAACTCGCTGCCTAAGTCGTCATGTTGTGGCATGAGCGGCACCAGGCGAGGCTTGCCTCCACGCTGCGGAAGCGTGCCGTGGGCACCGGTGCGAAGCACCAGTTGGTGTCCGTCGACCGGCTCCTGGCCATGCTCGTGCACCTTCGATACGGGGCCACATATGACGTACTGGCCTGCTGGTTCGGTGCGGACCGCTCGACTGTCACCCGGACTGCCGTTGAGGTGCGGCCCCTGCTCGCCGAGCGAGAGTGCACCGTTAACTCCGACGTGCGGCTGCGGACCCTGGCCGAAGCTGTGGACCGTCTCGGTGCGAGCGGGAGAACCGGCATCATCGGCGGCACCGAGATCCGTGTTCGCCGCCCGGCTGTCGGCCGCAAGGAGACGGGGACCGGTTCACCTCCGGCAAGAACAGGCAGACGGTCCCGCGGTCGAGATCCTTGCCGATGCCGGCTACCAAGGACTCGGAGCTCGGGCCGACGGACACGTACCCTCACCGCAATTCAGGAGGAACGCCCCCGACTGGTACGAGGAGGTGCCCGAGCGTCAGAGCAAGGCACGCTGACACGGCATCTCGTCTGTCGAGAGCACATGAGCGACTTGGTCAAGCCGTCGCCGAGGCCGACCAGCCGTTGATGCGGCGGGAGAATGTGTCCACGACGAAGGCGACATAGACGACGCCGGCCCAGGCGGCCAGGGGTGGGGGTGACTGCTCTGCGAAGTAGGCGTTTATTGATTTGTGTTGCTTCGGCCCGCTGTGCTCCTTAAGTCGTCCCCATATGGGGTTGGAGTGCAGCACCCGCCGCCTCGTGATGTTCATACCGGGGCGGCGGGTGGTGTGGGTGTTCAGGGGGCGATGTTGATGCTGTCCCAGATCAGGAGGGGGTTGGTGAAGGTGGGGCCGGTGCTGGTGAACCGCCACAGGCCTGCGCGGTAGGTGTTGTCGGGGCGCTGGCCGTAGTCGTACAGGACGTGGATGTCTGCCTTGCCGTCGCCGTTGAAGTCGCCGGTGACGGGCTGGGTGCGGTTCCAGTCCCAGGAGCCGGTGCCCGAGGACCACTTGGTGACCGGGGCGTCGAAGCTGTCTCCGTTGCTGGTCCACAGGGTGGTCTGGTTGCGTCCGTCGGAGTGCTGGCCGTTGTTGTAGAGGATGCCGATGTCGGCCTTGCCGTCGCCGTTGTAGTCACCGGCGAACGGCTTGGACCGGGCCCAGTCCCATGACATCGTCCCGGAGTACCACTGCTCGACCGGCGCGTTGAATCCGGCGCCGTTGCTGCTCAGGGTCCACAGTTTGGTCTGGTTGCGTCCCTCGGTGCTCTGGCCGTTGTTGTACAGGACCGCGACGTCGGTGTTGCCGTCGCCGTTGTAGTCGCCGGGCACGGGCAGGGACCGGTCCCAGGCCCAGGAGAAGCTCGAGGTCCACTTCACCGCAGGCGCGGTGAAACCGTCACCGTTGCTGGTGAACGTCCACAGCCGTGTGACACTGCGCCCGTCGGCAGCCGTGCCTATGTCGTACAGGACACCGACGTCGGCCTTGCCGTCGCCGTCGAAGTCGCCGGCGAACGGCTCCAGGCGGTTCCAGTCCCACGACGTGGTGCCGGAGGACCACTTCATCACCGGGGCGTCGAATCCGGTGCCGTTGCTGAGGAAGGTCCACAGGGTGGTACGGAAAGTGCCGTCGGTGTTCTGGCCGTTGTTGTACAGCACGGCCACGTCGGCCTTGCTGTCACCGTTGAAGTCACCGGCGACAGCCTTGGACCGCTCCGCTTCCCACGACCCCGGCCCAGCCGCCAGGTTGTCCCACGCCCGCACCGGGTTGTACGAGCCCGCAGCCGTACTCGTGAACTTCCACAGAGCCGCATGCCGCGCCCCACCGGCGGCCGGCGGGTAGGCCTGCAGGACCGCGGTGTCGCCCTTTCCGTCACCGTCGAAGTCACCCGACAGCTCCTGAGAGGCGGCAGCACTCTCACCCGCCTGACCCCAGCGGGCACCCGTCGCCATGGCGATCCACGGGCCGATATCGTCGACCCGGGTGTCGAGCGCGCTCGTGCTCATCTGGGTGGGGTCGGTGCCGAGGCAGCCCGCCTGCCCGGACTGCGAACTGATCCCAACCAGCTCCGGCGTGCCGTTGACGGTGCGCAGAGCGGGTCCGCCCGCGTCGCCTTTGCATACGGTGGCGGTATCGGAGCCGGTCAGGCTGACCGAGGTGTCTGTGGTGGAGGCCACGGTGAAGATGCCGGTGTGGAGCTTCTTGGGTACCCACTCGGTCTTGGTCCGGCCGAAGCCCGCCTTTGACAGCTCCTCGCCCTGGGCGGCCGGGGTGGCGGAGATACGGACGGGTCTTATGACCGGGTCGGTGATGGCCTTCGCGAGCCGTACCAGAGTGAGGTCGCGGTCGGGGTGCGGCACGAGGTCAACGGCCTGCTGGACACTGCCGCCAGCGTGTGTGAGATCGACGCGGCCGACAGTGACGGTGGTGGCGACCGCCGGCTTACCGAGGGACGTGCCCCATCGGAGGAGAAGCACGATGACGCCGTCAGCACCCACTGCGGGGCAACAAGAGCCCCAGTGCAGGCAGACTGCTCCCCGACATTGATCTTCGCAACGAAGCTGAGCTGCGCGGGAGCCTGGGTGCCATTGAGAGCACTGGCGGATGCGGTGGCAACTACCGTCGCAAGTATGGCGACAACGCTTGTACCCCACAGAAGGCGGGGACGTCTCGCGTACATGACATTTCCTTAGACTGGAAAGTTAGAATTTGATCCTGCGTCGTTCGAAGGCGGCGCGGCCCCCGGGGCGCTACACGCCGGGCGCGGTTACAACCACGACAGCTGTCATCGTCGACTGCGCGAGCACGGCATGATCCCGAATATCGCCCGGTGCGGTCAGCCGCATGGCTCGGATTTGGGTGGCCGGGTGCGATGGGTTGCCGAGTCCGCCACTGACTGGCTCTATGGCCCTCGCCGTTTGCGGACCCGCTGGGAAGCTTGAGACGACATGCGCGGCGCTTTCCTCCAACGCTCACTAAATGACCCTCGCTGCCAGAACCCAGGATTCCGAAAGGACTTCTAAGTCACTCGGAGTTCTATCAGCGTGGTGCGTTCACGGTCTTCTCCAGATTCGCCGTATCCGGTGAACGTTCCTGCCGGGGCGTTAATGACCTTGGATGTTCCGTCGACTTTTTGAACGGTGGCTTTCACCGGGTCGTCGGTGGTCCAGATTCCGTACGCCCTGGGTATTTCAAGGGTAAGGAAAGCCGGTTTGGCGAGAAGTCTGAAGCAGAAGAATTCCTGGCCGTGGGCACTTTCGATGCGGATATCCTCACTTCCGTCGCACCCTATGAGAATCAAATTTCCGTCGCCACGCTTGAGAATCGCTCCCGTTTCTTCTTGCACTTTAGCCGCGCCGGGATAGGAGAAGTCCTCTACTGTGGATGGCATATCTGCTGCCGCAGTGGACTTCGGCACGTCACCGGTGTCAGCTTGGGCGACACCCAGCATGGCCACGAGGACCGCCAGCCCGGTGGTCGTAGCCAGCAAAAGAGATTTCCGTGAACTAGGCATAGTGGAATCCTTAGGTAGATAAATTTCTTCAGTGAACTTCGGGCAGGCTGTACCGACGAGAGGTAAGCCAAGCCCGAGAAAGCCCCTCACGGCCAGCTTGAAGATAATACACGTCACACAACCTCCATGATCATTTACGCCACCTTTTCGTTAATTCTGCGACCACGCGCGCAGCGTAGCGGTGGCTTCTGACGGAAAATTTCCTACCGAAACCCCCACAAATAACTTTTAGGAGTTCTATAGTTCTCAAATAAGGCAAAAAGTATTATAATAGTGATATGTAGACTTCTGAGATCCGGTAAGGACTGCACGGATGGTTTCTGGCCGATCTCGTCCTGATCGGCTCGGTGCTTCCCGATAGTTGAGTTCCCTCAGGAGGTCGCTCCATTCTGCGTTATCCTGCAGGGCGGCACTTGCCCGAGCGGGGAGTCCTCGCCGATAGAGGAGTTATTGCATGAAAAAACAAATACGTCTCAGACCTGTCGGTCCTAAAGCATTGGGTAGATACGGGAGCATGCGACGGCTTTTGTCGCTGCTGTTTTCTGCGGGCCTTTTGGGGGGACTGCTGGGCACCCCGGCAACAGCAGCTCCGGCTGCTCCGATGTCGTCGTCCGAAGGCATACGCGCAGACATCGTCACCTACTGGAAAACCGGCGGGACCGGCCTGCGAGAACTCGCCGAACAGGCTCTGCTCGGCGGTGATGAAGGAATTCAGAATTTCCTCCAGAACGCCGATTCCATCCAGAACATCGACAACCGCATCGAGACCGCGCGGTTGGCAATGTCCAGTGGCCCGTATGTTCGCGAGGCTGCAGTCGCAGCTCTCCAGACGACGCCGAGCGAGCTGGAGGAGTTCCTTCTCTTCGGCTACCAGAAACCGCAGGACCAGGACAACAGAATTGAAACCGCCCGGCTGACAACACTGGGCGGAACTTACGTACGCGAGGCGGGCGAGGCTGCCCTCCTGGGATCCGCCGAGGATCGGGAACTTTTCCTGAGCCAGGGTCAATACACTGCTCTACGGACCGAAAACCGGATCGAAACTGCTTATCTCGCCAGTAATGGCACCGCGAACGTAAAGACGGCTGCGACAGTCGCCCTGCGCGGCACACCGGAGGATATTGCCGAGTTCCTGGACATCGGGCAGTTTACCGCCCGAGCCCGGGACTTGGAGCAGACCAAGATCGAGGAACTGCTCAAGCAGGCGAAGCAATCCGGCAAGCAGGCCGCTGACGCCACCAAGCGGGCTGAGGAAGCGTCCAAGAAGTCGGTCGAGGCTTCCAGGCTCGCCAAGGAGGCCGCGTTGAAGGCGGCCGAGGAGGCTGAAGCCGCCAAGGACGATGCCAAGCTCGCTGCGGTCAAGGCCCAGCAGGCCGCGGATGCCGCCAAGGCCGCAGCCGAGGCGGCCCAAGTGGCCATCGGCGCGGCGGATGCAGCCAATGCTGCCGCGCGGCGAGCCGCGCTCGCTGCCGCGCAAACCGCCTCGGCCGCCAACAAAGCCGCGACCGCCGCGAACGAGGCCCACAAGAAGGCCATCGCCGCAGGCAAGAACCAGCAAGACGCTGCGGAAGCAAGAAAGGCCGCCACCACCGCACGCAAAGCTGCGGACGCAGCTGAGGAATCAGGGCGCGCGGCCGAACTGGCTGGAAAGGCATCGGCAGCCGCTGGATTGGCTTCGGCCAACGCCAGAGGCGCTGCTGCCAACGCCCGCGCGGCAGCTGACGCCGCGATAAGGGCGAACGACGCCGCCGACGCCGCAGGCGCGCACTCGAACGAGGCGCGCAATGCCGCAGCTGAAGCACGTCGCCACGCCGACGCAGCCGACCGGGCTGCGGTCCGGGCCGCCGGGCTGGCCGACCGCTCCGCTCAGGCGGCCTTCGGTGCTCGCGACGCCGCCAACAACGCTGCAGGCCACGCGCGTAAGGCGGCAGACTTTGCCGACGACGCCGCCGACCACGCCGGCAATGCGGCGACCTACGCCGCCGTGGCGAAGAAGAACGCTGACCAGGCGAAGATCGCAGCTGCGGCCGCGACGACAGCGGTCAATCAAGCCAAGCAGATCTATGCTCTGGCGCGGGAGACCGAGACCGCCGAACTCGAAACCCGCACGGATGCGGCGATCGAGCAGGCCCGGTCGATGAGGGCAACATCCGAGGCCGCGATCAAGTATTCGGCCTCCGCGGCCGCCGAAGCCCGGTCTCTGCAGACCACGGCAGCGGGCCTGGCCCAGGAAGCCGCCCAGCCCGACGTCGACGTCCAAGCAACCGCGGCCAAGGGCCGCCAGCTCGCCGTGCATGCCATGAAGATGCTTGGTCCCTGGCAGCAGGAAGCCGCCGCCCGCGCACTGTCCGGCACCGACCAGGACGTCCTGAACTACCTGCGCACCCGGTGGAAGGAAGCCGACCAGCAGGACATCCGCCAGCGAGTCGTCAACCTCAGTATCCAGAGCCCGATCGAAGCCGTCCGCACTGCAGCCACCGCAGCACTGACCGGCAGCCCGGAGCAGATCGAGGCCTTCTACACCACCGGCCAGTACGAAGCCGGGAGCACAGACACGCGGATCGAAGTTGCTCACCTCGCCACCACTGGCGGCACCTACGTCAGTGAAGCTGCAAAGGCCGCGCTCAAGACGGGGACGCCCAAGGCGCTCGCCGAGTTTCTGCAAGCCGGCCAGTACGGCAAGCGGCTCCAGGACGAGCGGATCCTCACCGCCCGGCTGGCCACCGAAGGCAGCCCCGAGCTCAAGGCAGCCGCCACCATCGCGCTGGCCGGCCCCGCCGAGCTCATTCACGAGTTCGTCACCGTCGGCCAATACATGGCCCAGCGCAAGGACGACCTCGCCACCACCCACCAGCGACACCTCCAAGGCCTCCTGGCCGAAGGATCGATGATCGCGGCCAAGGCGCACGAGGACGCCTGGCGCGCAGCCGAAGCCGCCGCCAAGGCCATCAACGCCACCAAGGAAGCCACAGAAGCCTCCGCCCAGGCACAGAAGTCCGCCGACCAGGCACAAGACCACGCGAACGACGCCAACGCCTCCGCCGGGGCCGCCGAATCCAGCGCCGCCGACGCAGCCGCCTCCGCCGCCACCGCACGGGCCGCCGCCAACCGGGCCGACGCGGACGCCGAAGCCGCCGAAAACTCCGCAGCCAACGCAGCCTTCTCCGCCGCCTACGCCCGCGAATCAGCGAAGAAGGCCGACCGAGCCAAGGACGACGCCCACGCCTCCGCCATAGCAGCGGGCAAAAGCGCCGACGAAGCCAAAGCCGAAGCAGCCGCCGCCTGGGAACAGACCCGCAAGCTCGCTGAAGCTGAGCTCAAGGAAGCACAGCGCCAAGCTGAGGAGGAACGCAAAGCCCAGGAAGGGCCGCGCAAGAAGGCTTGCGTTCCGGGCCGTTTCTTCCCGAACCCCTGCCAACTGCCCATCTTCCGATGGATTTACGACACGGCAACGCCCGGCACCACCACCCACACCGTGGTATGGGAGATCACCGGCCTCGCCGACATCGAAAAATGCATCGCCAACCCAGTAGCCGCAGACTGCGCACTAGCCGCCACCGGCCTCCTCCCCTGGGGCAAACTCAAACTCCTCGGAAAAATCGACGAAGGCGTCGAAGCCCTAAAGAACACCCGAGCCGTTCGAAAAGCCATCGCCTGCCTGCCAAAGGGAAGCTTTTCAAGGTTCGCTCGAAGCAGCGTCGAGAACGATCCTGAGTGCCCTGCCTGGGCTTACAGTCTCGTAGATGGACTACCCAGCATGGATTCACTCGGCGGGAAGACGGCAGGCGTAGCCCGCACCGGTGACAATAAGCTGGTGCCTGGTCTCCCTAAGGAGCTAGACTTGCTCATAAGTGGCGAAACGGATAGTTGGTTCAAGCTTGCCAACGACCTTCTCCAGAAGTCCGGAGATCCCCGATACAAGCCCTACCCGAATGTCAAGTACCCTCCCGCTTCGCACGTCGAAACAAAGTACGCGGCGTGGATGCAGTCACAGAAAGCCGTGACGAAGATAACAGTTGTCATCAACAACAACGCAGGGGTGTGTCCAGAGAGTCGTCGCCACAACTGCATGGACGCCGTCAAGCTTGTTCTTTTCGAAGGACAGTGCATGGACGTGTTCTACCCCGGAAGCAGAAGGGGAAAGGAATTGTGCGGCACCCGAAAGAGGTAGCTATGAGGCTTTGCGTTAACCTTGGTGGGGAAATTTTCCCATCGACAAAAGAGGAAGTAGACAAAAAGATTGAGGAGATTTTCACGTCCTTTCCGGAGAATGTACGCGAGGGGAACTCTGCGCAGGTTTGGTTCTCCTTCGTAGGTGCGGATCCCGTAAACGGCGACACGTTCAGACTGGAGCACAGTAACTTGCTGCTCTACTTGGACATCGACCTCGGCTTTGGTATCGCTGTTTGGAATTGCGATTCTGTCGTGGGAGCCGAAATGGTGAATTCAGGGAAGGTCAAGGCCGATGAAAACGTGTGGGTCTCTCTTGCCTCCCACCGCCCGCACTCAACAGCCAAAGTGCTCCTCGATCCTTGGACAGGAGCCGTCGCAGATCCCAGAACAATTCTTACATTCGCGGAGCTCAAGACCGTTTCCGAGGAATTCTGTCACGCAGGTTCCGGATTTCGGCCGGAGTCGATCGCGTGGACACCGGGGCATCCTACAGGAGAAGTAATTTAGGTGAATTGTCTGGAACTTCCTGGAGTCTTGTGTGTCATAGCAAGGCCCTGCGGTTCCCAGGTTAATGGCGCCTAAGCGAACAATCGTCACTTCCTACCCACAGTGCGCTCTCAAATTCTGCGTGCCCGGACTGTGCTGCACAGTCCGGGCACGCAAGTCGCAGACGAACGGCGACTACGCGACACCGAGCCTTTTCTAACCTGCCGGTGCTGGTCGCGTGTTGGACAGGGCGGTGGTGCCGGGGCGTCGTCCTTTTTTCGGGATCTGCGGACGGGCTTTGCGGGCGCCGGCCGCGTGCTGATGGGCCCGGCAGGATGTCGAGCTGACACCGACCATCGACCAGCCGATCCACCCTGCAAAGTCGGCTTCGGCCTGGACCGCTTGCAGGGGCCGGTCCCAGGTGCCGTCCGCCGACCAGCGGCGATGCCGTTCATAGACGGTCTTCCACGAGCCATAACGTTCCGGCAGGTCACGCCATGGGACACCGGTCCGGACCCGGAACAGGATCCCGTTAACCGCGATGCGGTGGTCGTTCCACCGCCCGCCCCGGCCACCTGGAGGTGGCAGATGCGGCTCCAGTAACGACCACTCGCGATTCGTGAGATCCCCCCGCCCCATACCCGAACCAACGAGCGACCGGTCAGAAGGTCACATGATCCGCCGGACGCGACCCAACTTGTTCTTTAACCTGGGGTGTCGAAATGTGCTTCGAACTATGCCGTTGAGCTGGGCGTTCGCCGGACAGTGTGGCGGCCTTCGTCTGATCATGTGCTCCGACCAAGGTGCACCGATCAAGACGAAGGCCGTGAGTGTGAGTCTGCTGCCTCAGGAGGTTCTGGGTGAAGCGTTCGCGGAAGCATCACGCTTCCGGGACGAGTTGTACGCGTGTCTGACCGGTCGCGGCGATGAGCTGTTCGAACTCGCCGATGCGGTGCTGTGTGCGCCCGGTGCAGTGCACTCGGTTGTCGAGCTGACGCTCCTGCCCGAACACCGCCGTGGACATGGAGCGATGTACGACGGCCTGAACGAGGGACGGATCGACACCGGCCGGCTGCGGTCGTTGCTGGCCGGGCTCCCGCTGCCCCGCTTCCCCGACGGACGCCTGGTCCTGGCGGTCGATGTCTCGCCGTGGCTGCGGTCGGACGCACCGTGCTCACCGGACCGCTGTTCTGCCACGTCTACGGCAGAGCGAAGACGGCCTCGCAGTTCATCCCAGGCTGGCCCTACTCGTTCGTCGCCGTGCTGGAAATGGGCGCCACGTCCTGGACGCAGATCCTGGACGCGGTCCGCCTCGGACCGGCCGACGACGCCACCGCGGTGACCGCCGCCCAGCTCCGCAGCGTCGTCGAACAGCTCATCGCGGCGGGCCAGTGGGTGCCGGGCGGGCCGGACATCACCATCGTGGCCGACGCCGGCTACGACATCACCCGCCTGGCCTGGGTCCTGCGGGACCTGACCGTCGAGCTGATTGGCCGTGTCCGCGGCGACCGCGTGATGCGGCTGCCCAAACCCACGCCCGAGGAGTACGCCGCGCTCTACCCGAAGGGAGGCCGGCCCCCGAAGCACGGGCCGGAGTTCCGCTTCGCCAGGCCCGAGACCTGGCCCGAGCCCGCGGTCACGACCCGCACCGCCACCACCAACTACGGCAAAGCCACCGCGCAAGCCTGGGACCGGGCCCATCCGCGGCTCACCCTCCGGGCCGCCTGGCTCGACCACAAAGGTGAACTACCACTGGTCGAAGGCACGTTGATCCGGCTGGAGGTCGAGCACCTCTCGAAGGACCGGGCAGCCCCGGCCGTGTGGTTGTGGTCTCGAAGGCCGGCGCCGACGACGCGGACGTCGACCGGGCCTGGCAGGCATTCCTACGGCGCTTCGACCTGGAACACATCTTCCGCCTGTTCAAGCAGACCCTCGGCTGGACAAAGCCCCGACTACGGGAACCCGAGGCCGCCGACCGGTGGACCTGGCTGATCATCGCCGCCTACACCCCAGCTCCGGCTCGTCCGGCCGATCGTCCACGACCTACGGCACCCCTGGGAGAAGCCGACCGCACCGCACCGGCGCACACCTGCCCGGGTCTGACGGACGTTTCGGAACCTCCGTCAGCACCTGCCCTGCCCCGCCAGAGCACCGAAACCCCACCGACCCCGCCCAGGACGACCACCTGGTACCCCGAACAGACACCGGGCACCCCGCTACGACGTGGGCAAAACCGTCCGCCGCGAGACAACACTTATCGCTCTACAACGGTCGAAAGGTTAAAGAACAAGCTAAAGGCTGTCCCGTAACTCAACGCAGACCCGGCAAGAGTTGCGCCGAGGCGTCAGATTGTCCGATTCCGGGCCGACTTGCCGCCTTCAGTGTTGGGTATCCTTGAATCCCAATCCTCCGCACCGTGATCCCAGGGTAATTTCTGATCCATCGTGTCCTACCTTCTTCGATCGGGTAAGTGCTGTTCCTTTGCCAGTCATTCGCGCTGTGGTGGAAGAGTATTTTCACACGGGAACCGGATTTCGTCCTGCGAAGGTGCAATGGGCGAAGGGCCACTACACCGGCGAGCTTGACACAGAAGTGACTGGGGCGTAACGGGCGAAGTTTCCGGAACTGTGCTGTGGCCATCCCTTGCGGGGATGGCCACAGCACAGTCGCTTTTTGGGGCGAAACGCCCTTCCTGCCCCGTCGCCTCACCCGCAAAGGGCCCACAGCCGGATGGACGAGGAAGCCCCGGCCCGTCTAATCCAACGCGCTCGTCGCCCTGTGGGCCGACTGGTCCGGAGTCAGGTCCAGGGCGGTCTCGCCGTCGCAGGACTCGTTGGGATGAGGAAGTCGACGTTCGTATGGGGCTGCGGGGTGCACGAGAACACGTACGCCGGCGAACTGGCCGATGGACTGCTCGAACCAGGCCCACTCGTCGTTCCTGCCGACGAGCAGGATGCGGTCGAAGCGGCACTGGGCGCTGAGCCTGGCCCCTTCGTATGCCATCGGCCCGGCGATCTGCAGGGCCCCGGCACCAACGCCACGCACGGCGAAGGCGACATCTTCGTCGCGGAGGCGGACGAGAGCGACCGCAGCTTCCAGAAGTACGACCCCGAGGTCGCGATCGTCCTCAACGTGGAGCTGGACCACCACGCGAACTACGCCTCGATGGACGAGATCTACGACTCCTTCGAGACGTTCGTCGGCAAGGTCGTTCCCGGCGGCACGCTGGTCATCTCCGCCGACCAGCCCGGCGCGGTGGAGCTGACCCGCCGGGTCCGTGCCCTCGCCGATCTCAAGATCGTCACCTACGGCTCCGCCGAGGACGCCGACGTACGCGTTCACAAGGTCACTCCGCGCGGCCTGACCGGCGAGGTCGCCGTCCTCCTGAACGGGGTGTGCCGCATTGTCAGTGGTAGCTCCTGCTCCGTCCCGGTGAACATTGATGATCTTGAGAGGCAGGTGGACCGGAACGGAGGAGTCCCTCCGCGGGTAGTGGACTCTCTCCTTGAGCACGGGCACGTGGACCTGGTGGTCCGGGCGGCAGCCGAGCGGGATGACTGGTTCTGCGCGTAGGGCGCCGTGCGCGTGCTGCAAGCGGCGGGTGAGTGCGAGCGGGCGTGGGCGGTGATGAAGCCGTTCGCGGAGACCGGCTGGCTACCGGCCGTATCTGCAGGTGTGGACATTCTGCTCGCGTGGGGCTGGGTGGAGGAGGCGTTTACGTTGACGTGTCCCGTGGGGAAGGAGCCGTCGGCGGGCGCGTGCGAGGTCTACGTTCCTGGACAGTGATGTTGAGGTGCTCAGCAAGGTCTGCCAGGTGTTGCAATTGGTCGTGCATCACTATCGGCCGGCCGACCCGTTGGCGCAGTACACCTTCCATGAGGACGGCCCAGAACTCCAAGGGGGTGTCCCTGGTCGGGCGTTCCTCACGGGCCATACGCACCCTGCACGAACTGGTCGTCCTCCTCCGCCCTCTGCCATGCGTGTGAGGCGACGATCACGGCCCTCCCGTAAGCGTGCGTCCGGAGCAGCCCCGGTACCAGCCGCATCTGGAACGTCTTCATGCCGTCACAGATGGACACCATCTCGATGTGGTCGCGGTACGTGTCACCCAGTACGTCTCCGTATGGCGCCACCAGCCTTGGTGGCGGCGCCTGTTGGCGCTGGGGGCGAGCGACGCCAGACGGTCACGGGCTGCGGGCCCGTCAGTCCGTACGCGTGTGTGAGCGCGGTCAGGTCTGGCGTACGGACCGGCACGTGTCCGGTCTCGATGTGGCTGATCTTGGCCTTGGTGCAGTCGAGGACCTCGGCGGCGTCGGCTGTGGAGAAGCCAGACATCTCAACGCCGCCTCCTCGGGTGGCACTTGCCCTCCCGTGGTTCATCCCTGGGGGGCACGGCAAAGCAGCCCGAATTCTGCGAGGCCAGCCTTCGTCTCGTTCGTCGCCGCAGCAGCGTCCCCCGAGCCCGCGCCTTCCTGCGCCAAGCTCGATGAGTGTCGGGCCAGTCAGGCGCCGCTCGACGTGCAGGAGTTGCTGCTCCCGGAGCTGGTTGCCAACGCGCTGCGTGACGCCGTTCCGGGGGGCCGGATGATCGGTGTACGCATGGTGTGCCGGGAGCGGGGCGCGTCGTTCCGGTTCGAGGCGAGCGGCGCCGGGGACGGCCGGCCCATGGTGCGGGCGCCTGGTGAACTGGTGACCGGTGGGGGCGGGTTGCAGCTCGTGGAGACGCCGGCGTACCGCTGGGCCGGCGACGAGCGCTCGGCGGGGATCGGCAAGACGGTCTGAGCGGAGGCGGTGGCACCCGAGGCCGGGCGCGGTGCCGGGTGGGCGCGGGTGTGGGGGCAGAGCGTCAGGGGCGCGTTCA
Source organism: Streptomyces sp. NPDC006174 (assembly GCF_040614075.1). Lineage (NCBI taxonomy): Bacteria > Bacillati > Actinomycetota > Actinomycetes > Kitasatosporales > Streptomycetaceae > Streptomyces > Streptomyces sp. NPDC006174. Next base: position 432,252 of record NZ_JBEXTJ010000005.1, read on the forward strand.
CGTTTCCGCGGCGGACGGCGAGCCGCAGACGCTCACGGTGCCGGACAAGTACGCGACCGGCGTGCGCCGCCACGCGCCCATGGTTGCTACGGACAGCCCCGAGACCCTCCGCGTCTGCGTCACCCTCGCCCCGGGCGGACCCCGGCAGTGCTGTCCGGCCGCGCCGCCGAGACCCTGAACCACTGGTGAGCCGCTCGGCGACGGGACTCCGCGCCGCTCCTCAGCCCCGCCCCGCCCCCCGCTCCGCCGTCAGGTCGATCAGGCGGCAGACCGTTTCGATGTCGATCTTGACCTGGGCGATCGACGCCCGGCCCGACAGCCAGGTGATCAGCGCCGAGTGCCAGGTGTGTTCGATGACCCGGACCGCCGAGAGCTGTTCCGGCGTCGGGTGTTCCAGGCCCATCGCGTCCAGGATGATCGCCGTCGTGAGGCGGGAGACCGTGTCCACCTCGGGGCTCACGCTGCGGTCCGCGAAGGTCAGGGCGCGGACCATGGCGTCCGCCAGGAGCGGTTCGCGCTGGAGGGCGCGGAAGGCGCGCATCAGGGTCTCCGCGACCCGCTGGGCCGCGTCGTCCCCGGCCGGCGGGCGCTTGCGGAGCGTGGTGTGCATGTGCTGGAGCTGGTCCTGCATCGTGGCGACCAGCAGGTGGATCTTGGACGGGAAGTAGCGGTAGAGCGTGCCGAGCGCGACCCCGGCCGCCTCCGCCACCTCGCGCATCTGCACCGCCTCGAACCCGCCGCGGCTGGCGAGCTGCGCGCTGGCGTGCAAAATCCGGCGGCGACGGGCCTCCTGGCGCTCGGTGAGCGGAGGCGTGGCGCGGTCCGTCGACGGATGTGCTGCCGGTCTGGCATCCGCGGTCATGCTGTCCCCATCCGCGATCCGTGAGTGGTCATGCTGTCCCCGTTCACGATCCGTCATCCGCGGTTCGTTCCCTGAGTTGCGCACCGGGCGCGCACAGCATGCCAGGACCTCCGTCGTGGCGCGAATCACCTGTTCCGGACCTCACACCGACGCTACCTGCGGGTAGATTCGATGCACGTCGAACGATCAAGTCTGGAACTTGTTCTAGATTAGCGCTACCGGTTACGCTCCGGCGAACACGCAGTCAGAAGGGGGCCGAGTGTGACCGCTGAGGCCATGGAGACGGGCCCCCGCACGGGCGACAGCAGCTCCTCCGCCGGGGCCGGCGACCGGCCTTTGCGCATCGCGCTTCTCACGTACAAGGGAAACCCGTTCTGCGGTGGCCAAGGCGTCTACGTCCGCCACCTCGCGCGTGAGCTCGCGCGGCTCGGACACAGCGTCGAGGTCATCGGCGCGCAGCCCTATCCGGTGCTCGACGAAGGCGTTCCGCTCACCGAGCTCCCCAGCCTGGACCTCTACCGGCAGCCGGATCCGTTCCGTACGCCGAAGTGGAGCGAGTACCGGGACTGGGTCGACCTCGCCGAGGTCGCCACCATGTGGACCGGCGGCTTTCCCGAACCGCTCACCTTCAGCCTCCGTGCCCGCCGCCATCTCCTCGCCCGGCGTGGCGAGTTCGACGTCGTCCACGACAACCAGACCCTCGGTTACGGGCTCCTCGGCGACCTCGGGGCCCCGCTCGTGACGACGATCCACCACCCGATCACCGTGGACCGCCGGCTCGACCTGGCCGCCGCCGCCGGCCGCCGCCGGCGCGCCTCCGTACGCCGCTGGTACGCCTTCACCCGGATGCAGAAGCGGGTCGCCCGCAAGCTGGAGACCGTGCTCACCGTCTCCGGCTCCTCCCGCGACGAGATCGTCGAGGACCTCGGCGTACGTGCTGACCGGATCAGCGTCGTCCACATCGGCGCCGACACCGACCTCTGGTCGCCCGACCCCTCCGTCGCCGAGGTGCCAGGACGCATCGTCACCACCTCCAGTGCCGACGTCCCGCTCAAGGGCCTCGTCCACCTCGTCGACGCGCTCGCCAAGCTCCGTACGGAGAACCCCGCCGCCCACCTCGTCGTCGTCGGCAAGCGGGCCGAGAACGGGCCGGTCGCCCGGGCCATCGAGCGGCACGGACTGGCGGACGTGGTCGAGTTCGTCAAGGGCATCAGCGATCGGGAGCTGGTCGACCTCGTGCGCAGCGCGCAGGTTTCCTGCGTGCCGTCGCTGTACGAGGGTTTCTCACTGCCCGCCGCCGAGGCCATGGCCACCGGCACGCCCCTGGTCGCCACCACCGGCGGCGCGATCCCCGAGGTCTCCGGCCGCGACGGTGAGACCTGCCTCGCGGTGGCGCCCGGTGACGCGGACGCGCTGGCCGGTGCGCTGGCCCGGCTGCTGGGTGATCCGGAGCTGCGCGCCCGGCTCGGCTCGGCGGGCCGGGAGCGCGTGCTCGCCCGCTTCACCTGGGCCCGGGCGGCGGCCGGAACGGCCGAGCTGTACCGTCAGGCGATCGCCGTCCGCGGAGCCGGAGCCCGCAGGTGACCGCGTGACCTCGTCGTACCCGCAGGTGACGGCGATCCCGTGCCCGGCTGCCGTAACCCGCTCACCTGATACCCGTCCCTCCGACCTCGAAGGCAGGCCCTCGTGCTGACCGTCGACTTCACCCGCTTCCCGCTCGCCGCCGGCGACCGAGTGCTCGACCTGGGCTGCGGTGCCGGCCGGCATGCCTTCGAGTGTTACCGGCGCGGTGCGCAGGTCGTGGCCCTCGACCAGAACGGCGACGAGATCCGCGAGGTCGCCAAGTGGTTCGCCGCGATGAAGGAGGCCGGTGAGGCGCCCGAGGGTGCCACCGCCACCGCGATGGAGGGCGACGCGCTCAACCTGCCCTTCCCCGACGACTCCTTCGACGTCGTGATCATCTCCGAGGTCATGGAGCACATCCCGGACGACAAGGGCGTCCTCGCCGAGATGGTCCGGGTCCTCAAACCGGGCGGCCGGATCGCCATCACCGTCCCGCGCTACGGCCCCGAGAAGATCTGCTGGACCCTCTCCGACGCCTACCACGAGGTCGAAGGCGGCCACATCCGCATCTACAAGGCCGACCAGCTCCTCGCCCGCATCCGCGAGGCCGGACTCAAGCCGTACGGCACGCACCACGCGCACGCGCTGCACTCGCCGTACTGGTGGCTCAAGTGCGCCTTCGGCGTCGACAACGACAAGGCGCTGCCGGTGCGGGCTTACCACAAGCTGCTCGTCTGGGACATCATGAAGAAGCCGCTCGCCACCCGGGTCGCCGAACAGCTGCTCAACCCGGTCGTCGGCAAGAGCTTCGTCGCGTACGCCACCAAGCCCCACCTTCCGAAGGCCGAGGCGTGAGCACTCCCGAACAGACCGAACACCTCGTCCTGCCCGGTGTCCTGACGGCGGGTCAGGCAGCCGAGACGGTTGCCGCGCTCCTCGCCGTACAGCGCGAGGACGGGGCGCTGCCGTGGTTCCGGGGCCACCATCTCGACCCGTGGGACCACACCGAGGCCGCGATGGCGCTGGACGCGGCCGGCGAGCACGAGGCGGCGGAGCGCGCCTACGACTGGCTGGCCCGCCACCAGAACGGCGACGGTTCCTGGTACGCCGCCTACCACGACGGCGATCCGCAGCAGCCGACCGACCGCAGCCGCGAGACCAACTTCTGCGCGTACGTGGCCGTCGGCGTCTGGCACCACTATCTCGCCACCGGGGACGACGCGTTCGTCGACCGGATGTGGCCGACCGTCTTCGCGGCGATCGAGTTCGTCCTCGGGCTCCAGCAGTCCGGCGGGCAGATCGGCTGGAAGCGGGAGGCGGACGGGACGGCGGTGAACGACGCGCTGCTGACGGGTTCGTCCTCCGTCCACCAGGCGCTGCGCTGCGCGCTCGCCATCGCGGAGCGGCGCGAAGAGCCGCAGCCCGACTGGGAGTTGGCGACCGGGGCGCTGGCCCACGCGATCCGCCACCACCCTGAGCGCTTCCTCGACAAGAACCGCTACTCGATGGACTGGTACTACCCGGTCCTCGGCGGCGCCATCACCGGCGCCGAGGCCACCGCCCGTATCCAGGAAGGCTGGGACCGCTTCGTCGTGCCCGGCCTCGGCGTGCGGTGCGTGCTGCCCAATCCGTGGGTCACCGGCGGCGAGAGCTGCGAACTGGCCCTGGCCCTCTGGGTGACCGGCGAGTCGGACCGGGCGCTGGAGATCCTCCAGTCGATCCAACACCTGCGCGCGGAAGGCGGGTTGTACTGGACCGGGTACGTCTTCGAAGGCAACAAGGCCTTCTGGCCGGAGGAGTTGACCACCTGGACGGCGGGCTCGCTGCTGCTGGCGGTGGCCGCACTCGGGGGTGACGAGGCGACCACCGCGGTCTTCTCCGGGGACCGGCTGCCGGTCGGGCTCGAGCCGGACTGCTGCCCGTGACCCGGTTGTCGAGTGGGCCGGTTCAGCGGCGGATCCGGCCCGCCACCGCGTGCCCGATGAACAGGTAGACCACGGCCGCGAGACCGTAACCGGCCACGACCCGCGCCCATGCGGCGTCGAACGTGAACAGGTCGTACGACCAGCCGGCCAGCCAGGTGGCGGCGTCGTGCACCCACTGCACGAAGTCGTTGCTCCGGTTGGCGTCCAGCAGGTACATCAGGATCCAGAGAATGATGATGAAGGCCAGGATGTCGGCCACGACGGCGATGATCCTCGCCGCTGAACTGCTGCCTGAAGAACGGGTTCTGTAGGACATGGGGTCCTGGTTACCGCTTTACCCTGCGTGAAACCCGAATGGCGGTACCGGGTGGCGGGCCTTGCGGGGGCGGGTGAGTCTGGCGGCCGGGAGTGCCGAGGTCCGTCACTCCCTGTGACGTGCCCTGCCGGGAGGCCGCCGTGACCCGTTCCGTACCGCTCCGCCGGCTGCTGGTGGCGCTGCTGCTGTCGTGCGCCGTGCTGGTCTCCGCCACCGCGTGCGGTGATTCCGGTGATTCCGGCCGTGCGACCAGCACCGGAGCGAGTGTCTCCGCCTCCGCCACCGGCCCGTCCCCTTCCGCCTCCACCGAGAAGCAGCGGCTCGCCAAGACTCGCTTCGTGGCCAACGCCGGGCTCGCGGCCGGCGCGACGTACCAGTGGATCGTGAAGCCGTACCGCGCGGGCACCTTCAGGAAAGGGGCCGACGGGCGGACCTTCGCCCTCGTCAAGGCGGGGCTCGCGGGCGGGTTCGCGTACAACCGGCTCAAGGCGGCCGCGGAGAACGCCAAGGGCGACCCGCTGCTGTCGCGGGCCGTCGCACCGCTCACGGCCGGGATCGAGTCGCTCAAGGGGATGGCCACCAAGCTCCGCGACGGTGAGGCGGGCGAAGGAGACATCGGGGCGTTCGAGAGCGTCATCGACAGCATCAAGAACGCCGGGAAGGACGCGGGCGCCGAGGTGAGGGACAAGGTTCCCTCGACCTCGCAGCTGACGGGACAGAACAGTCGCAGCTGACGGGCTGGAACAGTCGCAGGTTATTCAGATGATCAACTTCCGCGGCGCGGCTAAGGTCCGCGGCATGACTCTTCTTTCTTACGACCGTTACTGCGACGAGATCCTGGCCCAGACCGACGCCCTGCGCGCGACGCTCAAAGGCGCGGACCTGGCCGTGACCGTCCCCTCCTGTCCCGACTGGACCCTGCGGCAGCTGGCCGTGCACGTCGGCGGCGCGCACCGCTGGGTCGGCGAGATCGTCCGTGGACGGGCCACCGAGGAGGTGGCGGAGGAGAAGGTGCCGGGGTTCGAGGGGCCCGGGAGTGACGATCCGGACGCGTTGGACGCCTGGCTCGCCGAAGGTGCGGCCGCCACCGTCGCCGCGCTGCGGGAGGCGGGGCCGGACGCCGAGGTGTGGGGCTGGGCGTGGGAGCGGCGTACGGCGTTCTGGGCGCGGCGCATGGCGCACGAGACGGTGGTGCACCGGGCGGACGCGGCGCTCGCCGCCCGGGTCCCGTACACGGTCGACGCCGAGGTGGCCGCCGACACCATCGACGAGTGGCTGCGGATCGTCTCCTTCGCGCAGGAGGGCGGCGACCCGGAGGCGGACGAACTGCGCGGCGGCGGACGCTCGTTGCACCTGCACGCCACCGACGTGCCCGGTGCGGAGTGGCTGATCGAGTTCGGCGAGGACCGCTTCACCTGGCGGCACGACCACGAGAAGGCCACGGTGGCCCTGCGCGGCTCGCTCACCGACCTGATGCTGGTCTTCAACCGTCGCCTGGAGCCGACGAGCGAGCGGGTCGAGGTGCTCGGCGACGCGAAGCTGCTGGACTTCTGGCTGGACCGGTCGTCGTTCGGGTGAGCCCGGGCGGCCAGGCCGTGTCCGGCGGATCAGAGCCGGGTCCGCGACGGACACGCCCTAGGCGTTCAGCTCCGCCAGGACCCGTAGCGTGTGCGGGTCCGGGGCGGTGACCAGGAGGTCGGTCACCGGGCCCTTGCGCCATTCCGCCAGTTTCTCCGCGATCCGGGCGCGCGGGCCGATGAGCGAGATCTCGTCGGCGAAGGCGTCCGGGACTGCCTGGATCGCCTCCTCCTTGCGGCCCTGGAGGAAGAGGTGCTGGATGCGTCGCGCCTCCTCCTCGAAGCCCATGCGGGCCATCAGGTCCGCGTGGAAGTTGCGGGCCGCGTGGCCCATGCCGCCGATGTAGAAGCCGAGCATCGCCTTCACCGGCAGCAGTCCCTCCGCCACGTCGTCGCAGACGTGCGCGCGGGCCATCGGTGCGATCGTGAAGCCCTCGCGGAGTCCGGCGAGCGAGGCCTCGTACACGTCCGAGCGGTACGGGGACCAGTAGAGCGGGAGCCAGCCGTCCGCGATCTTCACCGTCTGCGCGATGTTCTTCGGGCCCTCCGCGCCCAGCAGGACCGGCAGCGAGGAGCGCAGCGGGTGCGTGATGGGCTTGAGCGGTTTGCCGAGGCCGGTGGCGTCCGGGCCGGTGTACGGGAGGGAGTGGAAGCGGCCCGCCACCTCCACCGGGGCCTCGCGGGCCAGCACCTGGCGGATCACCTCGACGTACTCGCGGGTCGCGGTGAGCGGGCTCTTCGGGAACGGGCGGCCGTACCAGCCCTCCACCACCTGCGGCCCGGACAGGCCGAGGCCCAGCAGCAGCCGGCCGCCGGAGAGGTGGTCCAGGGTCAGCGCGTGCATGGCCGTCGCCGTCGGCGTACGGGCCGCCATCTGCGCGATCCCCGTACCGAGCCGGATCCGCGAGGTGTGCGCGGCGATCCAGGTCAGCGGAGTGAAGGCGTCCGAGCCCCACGCCTCCGCCGTCCACACGGAGTCGTAGCCGAGCCGCTCCGCCTCCTGGGCAAGAGCGAGATGACCGGGGTCCGGGCCGCGGCCCCAGTATCCGAGTGCCAGTCCGAGCCGCATTCCGTTGCCTCCGGCCGTAAGTGACGATCCGTCAGGTGAGGAGTGTGCGGGACGGACTGTACGGCAGCGGCCCCCCGCCCGGAAGGGCGAGGGACCGCTGCCGTCACGCGTACGGGATCAGCCGCGCTGGATGCCCGTGGTGTCCTGGAGCACACCGCGACGGCCGTCCTGCGTCTGGGCGATGAGGCCCTGACCGCGCTGCTCGACCGCGAGGTACCAGGTGCCCGGCGCCAGCTCGGCGATCGGGTTGGGCGCGCCGTCCTCGCCGTACAGCGGGCGGGCCACCGGAACGGCGAACCAGAACGGAGTGAAGTCGCCCGCCGGAGCCGCGCCGCCCTGCGGAGCGGACTGCTGGGCCTGGGCGGCCTGCACCTGCGCGGGGTCGGGCTGACCCGGCTGACCCGGCTGGCCACCGGTCTGCGCGCCCGGGTAGCCGTAGCCCTGGCTCTGCTGGCCGCCGTAGGGCTGCTGCTGGGCGCCCGGGTAGCCGTAGCCCTGGTTCGGCTGGCCACCGTACGGCGGCTGTACGGCCTGCGGCGGCTTCGGAGCTCCGACGAGCGGGGCCTTGAGTGCGGGGACCAACGGGCCGGCGACCGTGGCGGCGGCGAGCACGAGCGTTCCCAGCAGGCCCAGGATCAGGCCGGCGCCGGCGTCGCTGACGTCGATGATCGTCCAGAAGGCGGTCCACAGCGCGAAGACGGTGAACGCGGTTCCGAACTGGCCGAGGTCGAGCCCCACGACCTTGCGGGGCGCCAGCCGGCCGAGGATGACCAGCGCCGCGCCGATGATGCCGGCGAGGAAGACGCTCATCAGGAGCCCGAGCGAGTCCCAGGCGTTCGGGCTGTTGAACCGGGAGCAGTCCACGCCGGAGGGGCAGTCGTAGCCGGCGAGGTCGAGGAAAGAGGCGATGAACAGCACGACCGCTGCTCCGATCACCACGCCGTCGCCTCGAGTGAGGGAGCGGATATTCACGTGAAGGTCCTTAGTCGGTCGTCTCGTCGGGGCGGTCGTCGCTGCCGCCTGTGCGGCGGGCACGGCATGAAGCTCGGGGGTGGCTCCCCATCGTACGGATGAATCTATCGTCTGACCGGGCGGGTTGCGTCCGAGCCCGGTTCTTGAACAGTTATCCCCCCAATATCCCCGCAGACCCACCCCTTCCCGCCGGGCAGACCTACCCCTTCAGGTGAGCGGCGATGCCGTCCGCCATCCCCCGGGCCGCCTTCTGCCGCCAACTCGCGTCGGTGAGCAGGGCCGCGTCCTTCGGGTCACGCATATTGCCGCATTCCACGAAGACTTTGGGCACGGTCGACAGATTCAGTCCGCCGAGATCGTCACGGGTGTCCAGACCGGTACCGCCGCCGATGTAGTTGGAAGGCGCGCTTCCGGTCGTGCGGACGAAATGGCCGGCGATACGGGCCCCGAGATCGGCCGAACTCTTCACGATCTTCGAGGTGTCCGCCCCGCCGCCCTTCACCGCCGCCGGCAGGATCACATGGAAGCCCCGGTTGCCCACCGCCGAGCCGTCCGCGTGCACCGAGACCACCGCGTCGGCCTTCGCCTCGTTGCCGATCCGGGCCCGCTCGTCGATACAGGGCCCGAACGGCCGGTCGTCGTCGTGCGTCAGCAGGACCCGGGCCCCTTGCGCCTGGAGCAACTCCCGCAGCCGGTGCGACACATCGAGAGTGAAGCGGGCCTCCGCGTAACCGGCGTCCGTCGACGTGCCGGTCGTGTCGCACTCCTTGCGGCCGGTCCCGATGTCGACCTGCTCGTTGATCTCCTTGGTGTGCTCGCCGTTACGCGGGTTGTGGCCCGGGTCGATCACCACGGTCCTGCCGGTCAGCGGGCCTTGGGGGAGTGAGGCGGTGGGAGAGGGCTTCGGGCTGGGCGACTCGGAGGCGGAGGCCTTCGCGCCCGCTCCGTCCGCCGTGTCCGCGCCGCCGCCGCATCCGGTGATCGTCGTCAGGCAGAGTGCGGCCAGCGCGGCGGCCGCGAGGGGCGGACGGGCGCGGCGGGTGGGGGGAACGCTGTCGTCGTACGGCACGCGGGCGATGCTATCCGTACGGGCGGGAGGGCCCCGGTCTTCAGAACACCGCGCCTGTGCGGGAGTGGTGTGCCCGGGTATGCCTCAGACCACCGCGCCTGTACGGGAGTGACGTGCCCCGGGTACGCCTCAGACGCCCGTGCCCGTATCGGGAGTGACGTGCCCCGGTACGCCTCAGACGCTCGCGCCCGTGCGCCGCAGCACGCGCAGCGAGTCCGTCACGGAGACCTCGGTGAACGCGCCCGATGCCAGCGCCCGCCGGTACACCCGGTACGGGGCCTGGCCGCCGTCGGCCGGGTCCGGGAAGACGTCGTGGATCACCAGGAAGCCGCCTTCGACGACGTGCGGGGCCCAGCCCTCGTAGTCGGCCGTCGCGTGCTCGTCGGTGTGCCCGCCGTCGATGAAGACCAGGCCGAGCGGACCGGCCCAGACCGCCGCTACCTGCGGAGACCGGCCGACGAGCGCCACCACGTGCTCCTCCAGGCCCGCCCGGTGCACGGTCCGGCGGAACGTCGGCAGCGTGTCCATCAGCCCGGTCTCCGGGTCCACCACGCTCGGGTCGTGGTACTCCCAGCCCGGCTGCTGCTCCTCGCTGCCCCGGTGGTGGTCCACCGTGAGCGCGCCGACCCCGGCCGTCCGGGCCGCGTCGGCCAGCAGGATGGTGGAGCGCCCGCAGTACGTGCCCACCTCCAGCAGCGGCAGCCCCAGCGCGCCGGCCTCGGTGGCGGCCGCGTACAGCGCGAGCCCCTCGTGGACCGGCATGAAACCCTTGGCGGCCTCGAACGCGGCGAGCACGTCCGGGGAGGGAGCGGCGGCGACGGTCACGGGTTCCTCCAGGTGGGACGGGTCGGCTCAGGGCAGCGCCTTATCGTGCCGTACGGTCCGGCCGGCGCTCTCGGCGGGGGCGGGACCGGCCGGGACGACGATGGTGGAGGCGGAGGCCGGAGCGGCGACCGGAGCCGGTCCGCTGTCCGTGCTGCTCGCCAGCAGTACCGGATGGCCCGACGGCCGCTGCGACGGCAGGAACGCCGCCAGCACCAGGCCCACCAGCACCGCTCCCGTGGCGATCAGGAACGAGATCCGGAACCCTTCCATCGACGGCACTTCCACCGACCCCATCCGCACCGAGGTGTCGGCCAGCACCATGCCGATGACCGCGCTCGACACCGACGTACCGATGGACCGCATCAAGGTGTTGAGCCCGTTGGCCGCGCCGGTCTCCGACGGGTCGACGGCGCCGATGATCAGAGCGGGCAGCGAGGAGTAGGCGAGGCCGATCCCGGCGCCGAGCACCACCGCGATCAGCACGGTCTGCCAGGCGGCGCTGAGCAGCCCGAGCCCGGCACCGTAGCCGATCGCGATGATCAGCATCCCGAGCATCAGTGTGGCCTTGGGGCCCCGGCGGGCCGAGATCCGGGCGTAGAGCGGCGCGACGAACATCATCGTCACGCCCAGCGGGGCCACGCAGAGCCCGGCGACCACCATGGACCGACCGAGGCCGTAGCCGGTGGAGGCGGGCAGCTGGAGCAGTTGCGGCAGGACCAGGGAGACCGCGTAGAAGGCGACGCCGACCATGATCGAGGCCAGGTTGGTGAGCAGCACCTCGCGGCGTGCGGTGGTGCGCAGGTCGACCAGCGGCGCCGGCGTACGCAGCTCGAACAGGCCCCACAGCACCAGGACGGCGACCGACGCGGCGAGCAGCCCGAGGGTCGGCGCCGAGGCCCAGCCCCAGTCGCCGCCCTTGGTGATCGGAAGGAGCAGGAGGACCAGGCCGAGCGAGAGGCCGAACGCGCCGATGTGGTCGAAAGTGCCGGGAGCGCGGAGTGGAGGTTCGGGGACGAGCGCGTACGTGAGTGCCATCGCGAGCACGCCGAGCCCGGCCGAGCCGAGGAAGAGGACGTGCCAGTCGGCGTGCTGGGCGACGAGTGCGGCGGCGGGCAGCGCGAGGCCGCCGCCGACACCGATCGACGAGCTCATCAGCGCCATCGCCGAGCCGAGCTTCTCGCGCGGCAGCTCGTCGCGCATGATGCCGATGCCGAGCGGGATGGCGCCCATGGCGAAGCCCTGGAGCGCGCGCCCGATGATCATCACGACCAGGTCATCGGTGGACGCGCAGACCAGCGAGCCGATCACCATGACGGCGAGCGAGGCGAGCAGCATCCGGCGCTTGCCGTACAGGTCGCCGAGCCGGCCCATGATCGGCGTCGATACGGCGCCCGCCAGCAGGGTCGCGGTCATCACCCAGGTGGCGTTCGCCGCGTCGGTGCTCAGCAGGACCGGCAGGTCCTTGATGACCGGGACGAGCAGGGTCTGCATGACCGCGACGGTGATCCCCGCGAAGGCGAGGACCGGCACGATGGGTCCTGACCGTGCTTTCGGCGGTTCGGGCGGCTCTTCCGCGTGCCGTATCTGTTTCGTCCGTCGCATCCGTGGGGCCTCCGGGCAGCCTCGACCACCCGGGCTCCCCCCAAGTGTGTGCATGGTGAACGATTCCCGGTGGTGTCCTATTCCGGATCGCGTCCGCCGGCCTCCCGGGCTCGGACCCGCCGACCTTTTCTGATTGACCGTCAGCTCTTCCGTCCAAGTGGAACGTGTTCTACTCTTGCGCCGTTCCAACGGCTGCGACCGGCGAGGATCCGCATGCGCATCGGCACGGGTATCGGCATCACCGAAGAGCACCGCGCGCTGGCGCACTCCGTACGCGGTTGGCTGGCACGGGCCGTACCGTCCGGTGAGGTGCGCAGACTCCTCGACGCGGAGGGCTCGGCTCCGTGCGGCGTGCGCCCCGCGCACTGGAAGGCGCTCGCCGGGCAGGGGCTGACCGGGATCCATCTGCCCGAGGAGTACGGGGGAGGAGGCGGCGGTGTTCTGGACCTGGCGGTGGTGGTGGAGGAGGCCGCGTACGGGTCGCTGCCGGGGCCGTATCTCGCGACCGTGCTGGTGGGGGCGGTGCTCGGCCGGGTGGTGGGGTCTGAGGCCGGGCGGTGTCTTGCCGATCAGGCCGGCTCCGGGACCGGCGAGCTGCTCCGCTCCATCGCCGCCGGAGACCGTACCGCCGCCCTCGCCCTCACCTCCGGCACCCTCACCGCCACGCCCATCCCCACCGGCCACCGCCTCGACGGCACCGCGCCGCCCGTCCTCTCCGCCGAGGCGGCCGACCTGCTGCTCCTGCCCGCCGCCACGCCCGACGGCGAGCGCTGGTTCCTCGTGGACGCCGGGGCCGGCGGGCTCACCGTGCGCCCGCACCGCAGCGTCGATCCGACCCGGCCGACGGCGGACGTGCGGGCCGACGCCGTCCTCGTGCCGGCGCACCGCGCTCTGCCGGTAGGCGACCCCGGCCTCGTCCGCGACCTGGCCGCCGTCCTCCTCGCCGCCGACGCCTGCGGCACCGCAGCCCGGAGCCTGGACATGGCCGTCCAACATGCCGCCGTACGCGAGCAGTTCGGGCGGCCCATCGGCGCGTTCCAGGCCGTCAAGCACCTCTGCGCCGACATGCTCGTCCGCCTCGAACAGGCCCGAGCCCTCACCTGGGACGCGGCCCGCGCCGCCGACGAGGAGGCCGGGGCCGAGGCACGTGCGCTCACTGCCGCGCTCGCCGCCGCCACCGCGCCGGAGGCCGCGTACAGCTGTGCCAAGGACACCATCCAGGTCCTCGGCGGCATCGGCTTCACCTGGGAGCACGACGCTCACCTCTCCTTACGCCGGGCCGTCCTCGCCCGCCAGCTCCTCGGCGCCTCCGGCAGCCACCACCTGCGCGCCGTCCGCCTCGCCGAGGCCGGCGCCCGCCGCGAACTCGCCCTGGAACTACCGCCCGAGGCCGACCGCCACCGCGCCGAGGCCCGCCCGCACCTCGCCGCCGCCCGAGGCCTGGCCCCGCGCGAGGCCCGCCGAGCCCTCGCCGCCACCGGCTACGCGGCCCCGCACCTGCCGGCTCCGTACGGACTGGGCGCCGGACCCGTACAACAGCTCGCCATCCAGCAGGAGTTGAGCGAACAGTCCATCCGGCTCAGCGACCTCTCCATCGCTACCTGGGTCGTGCCGTCGCTCATCGCGTACGGAACCGACGCGCAGCGGGACCGCTATCTGCCGGCCACCCTGCGCGGCGACCTCCAGTGGTGCCAGCTCTTCTCCGAACCCGACGCCGGATCCGACCTGGCCGCGCTGCGCACCCGTGCCGTACGGACCGCCGACGGCTGGCGGATCACCGGGCAGAAGGTCTGGACGAGCGCCGCCCGCACCGCCGACCACGGCATCCTGCTCGCCCGCACCGACCCGGACGCGCCGAAGCACCGAGGGCTCACCTACTTCCTGGTCGACATGAAGACGGCCCGAGGCATCGACATCCGCCCGCTGAAGGAGATCACCGGCGAATCGCTCTTCAACGAGGTCTACTTCGACGACGTGCTGCTGCCCGCCGACGCCGTCGTCGGCGAGGTCGGCGGCGGCTGGCGCGTCGCCCGGAACACGCTCGGCAACGAACGCGTCCACATGGCCGACCAGATGACCTTCGACAGCGGCCTCGAAGCGCTGATCGTCCGGTCGGCGGAGACCGGTGACGTGACCCGTACCCGGATCGGCGCGCTCGCCGCCGAGGCCCACGCGCTCGCCTGCATCGGGCTGCGCACCACGCTCCAGCAGGTCTCCGGCCGCGAACCGGGCGCCGGAGCCTCGGTGCGCAAGCTCGTCCAGACCGTCCACCAGCAGAAGGTGGCCGAGCTGACGCTCGAACTCCTCGGCCCGGCAGCTGCGGTGGACGAACCGGAGGCCGGTGAACGGGCCCTGCACGGCTTCCTGATGTCCCGCTGCCTGACCATCGCCGGCGGCACCACGCAGATCCAGCTGAACGTCGTCGCCGAGCGGATCCTCGGCCTGCCCCGGGACTGACCACGGGAACGTAGAAGAGGAGTCGGAACATGAAGGCCTACATCGTCGGCGTCGGCATGACGAAGTTCGAGAAGCCCGAGACCCGCGACTGGAGTTACGGCGACATGGTCCGCGAGGCGGGCACCGCCGCGCTGGAGGACGCGGGCGTCCGGTACGAGCAGGTCGAACAGGTTCCCGTCGGTTACTGCTTCCAGGCCTCCACCGCCGGACAGCGGGCCGTCTACGAACTCGGTCTCACCGGCGTGCCCGTCTACAACGTCAACAACAACTGCGCCACCGGCTCCACCGCCTTGATGCTGGCCCGGCAGTTCGTGGAAGGAGGCGGCGGCGACTGCGTCCTCGCCGTCGGCTTCGAGAAGATGGCCCGGGGCTCACTCGGCGGCGGCACGAAAGACGGCGGCGACTTCGCGGCCTCGCCCGTCGCTAGGCACTACGGGATCATGGCCGCCGCCCACGGCTTCGAGGCGTCCCCGCCCACCGCGCAGCTCTTCGGCAACGCGGCCCGCGAGCACATGCGGCGGTACGGGACCACGCCCGCGCAGCTCGCGGCGGTCGGGGCCAAGAACCATCGCCACTCGGCGCACAACCCGTACGCCCAGTTCCAGGACCCGTACACGGTGGAGGAGGTCCTCGCCGCCCGTACCGTCCACGACCCCCTCACCAGACTCCAGTGCTCACCCACCTCCGACGGCGCGGCGGCGGCCGTGGTTGTCTCCGAGCGGTTCGCCGAGCGGCACGGCCTGGAAGAGCGGGCCGTGGAGATCGCCGGCCAGGCCATGACCACCGACACCGACGCCTCCTTCGCCTCCGGCACCTGCATCGACGCGGTCGGCGCGCCGATGTCCCGGGCCGCCGCCGAGCAGGTGTACGCGGCCTGCGGCCTCGGTCCTGGCGATCTCGACGTGATCGAGCTGCACGACTGCTTCTCCATCAACGAGCTGCTCACCTACGAGGCGCTCGGGCTCTGCGGCGAAGGCGAGTCCGGCAAGCTCGTGGAGTCCGGGGCCACGACGTACGGCGGTCGGTGGGTGGTGAATCCGTCGGGCGGGCTGATCTCCAAGGGGCATCCGCTCGGCGCGACCGGGATCGCTCAGGTCGCCGAGCTGACCTGGCAGCTGCGCGGCGAGGCGGGCCCGCGCCAGGTCCCGGGTGCGCGTACCGGGCTGGCCCACAACATCGGGCTGGGCGGCGCGGCGGTGGTGACGCTGCTGCGGAGGTGAGGGCCCGGCGTGCTTGTCCACGGGGGCCGGAGGACAGGGTTGCTGAGCTGGGGTCGCCCGGGGCCGGAGGTCGGTACGGCGGCGGCAAGAGGCGCGGAGGCCGGGACTTCGGACCTAGGACGGCCCGGATCCCCGATCTCCGACCGATACCCGATGTACGGGGCATCCACCACCTGCGACCATGACCGGCATGGCAGACGTCCCGGCCCCCGCGCCCACCACCCGCACCTCCCGTTCCCGCATACCCACCGGCGCGTGGGCCGTCGTGCTCGCCGCCTGCACCGGCCAGTTCCTCGTCGTCCTCGACGTGTCCGTGGTCAACGTGGCGCTGCCTTCCATGCGCACCGACCTCGGGCTGAGCCACAGCGCGCTCCAGTGGGTCGTCAACGCCTACTCGATCGCGTTCGCCGGGTTCATGCTGCTGGGCGGGCGGGCCGCCGACATCTACGGCCGGAAGCGGATGTTCCTCGTCGGCCTCGGCGTCTTCACCGCCGCCTCCCTCGCGGGCGGCCTCGCGCAGGAAGGCTGGCAGCTCCTCGCGGCCCGTGCCGCGCAAGGCCTCGGAGCCGCCGTCCTGGCTCCCGCCACGCTCACCATCCTCACCGCCGCCGTTCCCGAGGGCCCGGCCCGGACCAAGGCGATAGCGACCTGGATGGCGGTCGGCGCGGGCGGCGGCGCGGCCGGCGGGCTCATCGGCGGAGTCCTCACCGACGCTCTCTCCTGGCGCTGGGTCCTCCTCATCAACGTGCCGATCGGCGCGCTCGTCCTGGTCGCCGCTGCCCTGTGGATCACCGAGGGCCGCGCGGGCGACCGCCGCCGCATCGACCTGCTGGGCGCCGTCCTGGTCACCGCGGGCCTCGCCACCGTCGCGTACGGCATCGTCCAGACCGAGGCGGTGGGCTGGACGGCCGCCGCCACGCTCGTACCGCTGCTGTCCGGAGTGGTGCTGCTCGCCGCGTTCGTCCTGGTCGAGGCGCGGACGGCGGTTCCGCTGGTCCCGCTGCGGGTGTTCGGCGTACGGGCGGTCTCCTCGGCCAATGTGTCGATGTTCCTCATGGGGTCGGCGACCTTCTCCATGTGGTACTTCATGACCGTCTACGCGCAGAACGTGCTCGGCTACACGCCGTTGCAGGCAGGCCTCGCGCTGATGCCGACCTCGGCCGCCGTCATCCTCGGCTCCAAGATCGCGCCTCGGATCATGGTCCGTACGGGAGCCAAGAGCCTGGCCGTCGCCGGAGTGCTGATCACCGCCGCGGGCTTCGGCTGGCAGTCCACCATGGGCGTCGACGGCTCCTACCTCACCGCGATCTGCCTGCCCGGCGTCCTGATGATGGCCGGCGCCGGACTCGCCTCAACGCCGCTGGCCACCCTCGCCACCTCCGGCGCGGCTTCCGGCGACGCCGGACTCGTCTCCGGCCTGGTCAACACCTCCCGCACCATGGGCGGCGCGCTCGGCCTCGCGGTGCTCTCCACGGTCGCCGCCGCCCGTACGGCTGGCTCGGTGGAGGCGGCCGAGGTCACCGCCGGGTACGCGACGGCGTTCCGTACGGCATGCGGAGTGCTGCTGGTCGGAGTGGTCGTGATGCTGGCGTGGCTGCCCAACCACCGGACGCCTCGCGTACGGGAGGAGGAGGCGGCGGCGAAGGTGCAGCCACAGGAGCGGGTCTGAACCGCTCGATCTGACAGCACGTCAGCAGTCTTCCTAACTTCCTTGCACTGAGCTATACATGGGCCATCGGCTAGAACGCGTTCTAGAACGGCCCGCTCTGCCGGTCCCCGCACGGCCTCGGTGCGGTCGGCGGTGCGGACAGGCCGCACCGAGGTCTCCCACCGTCGGTCCCTCACCGTCAAGGAGCGGCTTCGCCATGCCCATCGATGCCTCAGCGGCCCTCGCCGCCGACCCCCGCCGGGCCGAGATCGCCTGGAACCACAAGGACGTCCAGCTCTACCACCTGGGCCTCGGCGCCGGCACGCCCGCCACCGACCCGGACGAGCTGCGCTACACGCTGGAGTCCCGGCTCCAGGTGCTGCCGAGCTTCGCCACCGTCGCGGGCGCGGGAACGGCCGCGTTCGGCGGGATGGGCGCGCCCGGGATCGACGTGGACCTCGCCGCCGTCCTCCACGGCGGCCAGTCCGTACGCGTCCACCGGCCGATCCCCGTCACCGGCCGGGCCGTCCAGACCTCGGAGGTCGCGGCGGTGTACGACAAGGGCAAGGCCGCCGTCATCGTGCTGCGGACCGAGGCGAGCGACGAGGACGGTCCGCTCTGGACCAACGACGCGCAGATCTTCGTACGAGGAGAAGGCGGCTTCGGCGGAGAGCGCGGGCCCTCCGACCGCCTCGCCGTGCCCGACCGTACGCCGGACCGCACGGTGGAGCGCCCGATCCGCGAGGACCAGGCGCTGCTCTACCGCCTCTCCGGCGACTGGAACCCGCTCCACGCCGACCCGGCCTTCGCCGAGCTGGCCGGCTTCGACCGGCCGATCCTGCACGGGCTGTGCACGTACGGGATGGTGCTCAAGGCCGTCACCGACACCTTGCTGGACGGTGACGTGTCCCGTATCACCGCCTACCGCACCCGCTTCGCCGGAATCGTCTTTCCCGGCGAGACCCTCCGCATCCGGATGTGGTCGGCCGAGGACGGACGGGTCCAGGTGGCGGTCACCGCCGCCGAACGGGACGACGCACCGGTCCTCGCGGACACGCTCGTCGAACACTCCTGAGCACTCCTGAACCCAGCAGCAACCTTTGGCAGCCGATTCGACGGGAGCCGTACCCATGCGCGCAGCCGTACTGCACGAGATAGGCCAGGAGAAGCTGGAAGTCCTCGACGACGTCGAGGCGGTGGGGTTCGGCCCCGGAAAGGTCAAGCTCCGCATCCGGGCCACCGGCCTCTGCCACTCCGACGTCTCCGCGATGAGCGGCATCCTCCCGCAGCCCGCTCCCTTCATTCCCGGCCACGAGGGCGCGGGCGAGGTGGTCGACGTCGGTGAGGGAGTGAGCGGACTGAGCGCCGGCGACCGGGTCCTCGTCTGCTGGCTGCCCGCCTGCGGGGCCTGTCCGTCCTGCAAGCGCGGTCAGACCCAGCTCTGCCTCGCGGGCTTCATGAACGCGGGCACGCCCAACTTCCGGCGTCCCGGCGGTGACGTCTTCGGCTTCGCGGGCACCGGCACCTTCACCGAGGAGGTCGTCGTCGGCGCGGGCTGCGCGGTGCCGATCCCGGACGACGTCCCGTTCGAGATCGCCGCCCTGATCGGCTGCGGCGTCACCACCGGCCTCGGCGCGGCCATCAACACGGCGAAGGTGGAAGCCGGTTCGTCGGTCGCCGTCATCGGCTGCGGCGGCGTCGGCATCTCCACGATCCAAGGCGCCCGCGTCCAGGGCGCGGCCCAGATCGTCGCCGTCGACCCGGTCGCCTCCCGCCGCGAGGCCGCCCTCCGCTTCGGCGCCACGGAGGCGGTCGCTCCTGACGAACTAACCGACGCCAAGCAGCGCATCACCGGCGGCGAGGGCTTCGACTACGTCTTCGAGGTCGTCGGCAAGTCCGCCACCGCCCGTACCGCCTACGAGCACACCCGCCGCGGCGGCACCCTCTGCGTCGTCGGCGCCGGAGCGATGGACGACCACTTCCAGGTCAACATGTTCGAGCTGTTCTTCGACGAGAAGCGCATCCTGCCGTCGATGTACGGCGGCGGGGACGTGCTGCGCTCCTACGAGCGGGCCATCGCGCTCTGGCGGGCGGGCCGGATCGACCTGGAGTCGATGATCACGCACCGGGTCCGGCTGGAGGAGGTCAACGACGCGCTGGACCAGATGCGGACCGGCCGATCGCTGCGTACCTGCATCCAGCTCTGAACCCGGTCCCTGAACAACGACGTTGAGGAATGCCATGTCACTTCCCCTCCCGCTGGACGGGCTGTCCGCGATTGTCACCGGCGCCGGCCGCGGTCTCGGCCGCGCCGAGGCGCTGGAGCTGGCCCGGCTCGGCGCGGCCGTCGTCGTCAACGACTACGGGCAGCCCGGCCGCGACGGATCGGGCGAGGCGTCGGCGGCGCCCGCCGAGGAGGTCGCCGCCGAGATCCGCGCGGCAGGCGGCCGGGCCACCGCCCACCTCGGAGACGTCTCCGACCACGAACAGGCGCGGGAGCTCGTCGAGTTGGCGGTCTCCACCTACGGAAAGCTCGACATCCTGGTCAACAACGCGGGCATCCTGCGCGACCGGATGATCTTCTCGATGAGTGAGGACGAGTGGGACGCGGTCATCCGCGTCCACCTCAAAGGCCACTTCAACACCATTCACTTCGCCGCCGCCCACTGGCGCTCCCGCTCCAAGGAGGTGGGCGGCCCGGTCTACGGGCGGATCGTGAACACCTCCTCGGAGGCGTACCTCGCGGGCTCGGCCGGACAGCCCAACTACGCTGCGGCCAAAGGCGGGATCGTCGGCCTGACCACCTCCACCGCGCCGGCTCTCGCCAAGTACGGCGTCACCGCCAACGCCATCTGCCCGCGCGCCCGGACCCGGATGACCGAGGACGTCTTCGCGGGCTTCCAGGAACCGGCCGACGGCACTCTCGACGCACTGGCTCCCGAGCATGTCTCGCCGCTCGTCGGCTACTTGGCCTCACCGGCTGCGGCCGGAGTCAACGGACAGCTGCTCGTCGTCCACGGAGGCATGGTCGCGATCGTCGAACGGCCCAAGGTGGCGGCCAAGTTCGACGCGGCGAAGGAGACGTTCACCTTCGCCGAGCTGGACGAGCTGATCACTCCGTACTACGCGGACCGGCCACGCGGCGAGACCTTCGCGGCGGCCGAAGTGCTGGGCCTCAAGCGGGAGTAGGGACGGACGGAGAGGGGCCCGGTACGGCCGAACAGCCGTACCGGGCCCCTCTCCTCGCTGCGCTACGGCCTCAGGCCGCCCGGGATTCCTCCTGGGCGGGCCTGCGGTGGCGTCCGTGCGGCTGCACCGACGTGTTCTCCATCGACGCACCCCCTCGGTGCTTGCCGGAACCGCCGGTCCCGTCGCCTTCCGCGTCGCCCCCCGGCGTACGCGGCGTAATCGTGTCGGTGCGGGCTTCAGACATGTGGGAAGTCACCCCGTTGTGATCGCTTACCTGTGTCTCACGTGCGTGTGCGCGGGCCCCGCCTCCGCCATCCGACGCGGTCACCGTCGGCGCCCGCCCGGTACGGCTGCGCAGCCCAGGCTCCGAGTCTAGTCAGGTTGACGCCGCTCGGTGCAGAGGCGCCTGCCCCAACGGAACCGGCCTACACACGACAGGAGGGGTGACGGCGGCGGACGGTTCCGTTCCACTCGTATCGCCCTCCTTTCCGGCCGTCCCCGGAAGCGGTTCCTCGTCTCCCGGCGCGTCCAGCAGCGCCACACCGCAAGGCGTCGAGGCGTTCGCGTACGGCAGGTGCAGCACGCCGTCTCGGCTCCAGTACCCGGCCCCCGCCGACCAGCCGTCCGGCGCCGCGAGCTGGTGCAGCCGACGCCCCTGCGGACGCCAGATGCCCACCCAGCTCCCGGCCGGCCCGTCGATCCGCAGCGCGACGGCACAGCTCTCCGGCATCAGCATCTGTCCCGGCTGTACCGCGAACGGTGTCACCGCCAGATCCGCCTGCCGCAGGCACTCCGGGAAGCGGACGGGCAGGCAGCTGCCGAGGACGCCCCAGCCGAGCCGGTCGTGGCCCGGAGCGTTCGAGCGGATCAGCAGCAGGCCGCTGTCCGGGTCGGCCAGCAGCAGCCGGTCATCGCTCGCAGGCGTGATCTGGAGCAGCGGGGTCACCTCGCCGTTCCGCTCCAGGTCCACGGCGACCGCCTTGACCGGCCCGCCGCCCGGCAGCCGCCGGTCCAGGGCCAGCATCCGGCCCGCCCGGTCCAGCCAGACGCCGCCCGAGCAGTGGCCCGGGATCTCCGCGACCAGCTCCGGCCCGAAGGCGCCGCCGGCCACCAGCCACAGCAGCGAGGAGTGGTCGCCGGCGGAGAGGCCGTACACGCTGGAGCCGTCCGGCGAAGGCGGCAGCAACGTCATCCCGTCGCACTCGACCGCGCCGAGGGCCAGTTCGCCGGTGGCGGGACCGGTCGGGTAGAGCAGCGAGAACATCTGCCGGTCCGCCACCCGCCGCCGGATCAGCACGCGCCCGTCGGCGAGCGGCACCACCTGAGCGTCCGGCTCCTCGGGCTGGTGGAGCGGCAGCGGTACGGCGTAGGGCTCGGGCCCGTCCAGCGTCCAGCGCTCCGGATACCAGGCCCGCTGCGCGCCGGGCGGGCCGGGCGCGGCCGTCAGCCGGGCCGCGTAGGCGCCGTCCGCGGTGAGCGTGAAGGCGCCGGGGCCGGTGGGCGCTTCGGCCCAGGGCGCGGCAGCACCCTCCGGCTCGACGGACTCCGCCGCCCCGACGGGTTCCTCCGGCTCGCCGGACTCTTCAGAGCCGGGATCCGCCGTCGTGGCGGCCCCGGCGGATCCGCCTTCGATGGCACAGGCAGTCATTGACTCGTCACCTCCGGCTACGCAAGCTAGTTTTCGCACTTCCTGCCGGACAACACGTGCCACCGCACTTCACACATAAGGGTGGTGATGCCCGGATTCTCCTGAGGTGGTGGCGGTGGGTGTGCTGCTGACGGCGGCAGCCGCGCCGACCTGCTGGAGCAACCGCCCGGGCTCCCGGCCCCACCTGCTGACGTAACGATTCGTGTCCGGCCGCCGGTCCTGGCGTACAGGTCCGGCGGCCAGGGGCGGCGGACCTGCCCGGACAGGTAGCCTTTCTCCCGTGCCCCGTCTGTCTGAAGTCATCGCCGCCCTCGACGCCCTCTGGCCCCCCGAGCGGGCCGAAGGATGGGACGCGGTCGGCACGGTCTGCGGCGACCCGGACGCCGAGGTCGACCGGGTGCTGTTCGCCGTCGACCCGGTCCACGAGATCGCCGACGAGGCCCTGAAGCTCGGCGCCCAGCTGATCGTCACCCACCACCCGCTCTATCTGCGCGGGACGACGACGGTCGCCGCCGACACCTTCAAGGGCAAGGTCGTCCACACGCTCATCAAGCACGACATCGCGCTCCACGTCGCGCACACCAACGCCGACACCGCCGACCCCGGCGTCTCCGACGCGCTGGCCGGCGCCCTGGACCTGCGCGTCATCGGACCCCTCGTACCGGACCCCACCGACCCTCACGGCCGGCGCGGACTCGGCCGGATCTGCGAGCTCGACCACCCCGAGACCCTGGCCGACTTCGCCGCCCGCGCCGCCGCCCGGCTGCCCGCCACCGCGCAGGGCATCCGGCTGGCCGGCGACCCGGACGCGCTCGTCCGTACCGTCGCTGTCAGCGGCGGCTCCGGCGACAGCCTCTTCGACGCCGTACGAGCCGCCGGGGTCGACGCCTTCCTCACCGCCGACCTGCGCCACCACCCGGCCTCCGAGGCCGTGCAGCACTCGCCGCTCGGCCTGGTCGACGCCGCGCACTGGGCCACCGAGTGGCCCTGGTGCGAGCAGGCCGCCGCGCAGCTCGACGCGCTTTCCGACCGCCACGGATGGGACCTGCGGGTCCATGTCTCGACGCAGGTCACCGACCCCTGGACCACCCACCATTCCTCTGGAGCCCCCAACTGAACGCCGCGCCCGCCGACCAGATCCGACTCCTCGACGTCCAGGCCCTCGACGTACGTCTCTCCCAGCTCTCCCACAAGAGCAACTCGCTGCCGGAGCACGCCGAGATCGAGCAGCTCAGCAACGACCTCGCCCAGCTGCGTGACCTGCTGGTCGCCTCCACCACCGAGGAGAGCGACACCACCCGCGAGCAGACCAAGGCCGAGCAGGACGTCGACCAGGTGCGCCAGCGCGCCGTCCGCGACCAGCAGCGCCTCGACTCCGGCGCGGTCTCCTCGCCTAAGGACCTGGAGAGCCTCCAGCGCGAGCTCACCTCGCTCGCCAAACGCCAGGGAGACCTGGAGGACGTCGTCCTGGAGATCATGGAGCGCCGCGAGGCCGCCCAGGAGCGGGTCACCGAGCTGACCGAGCGGGTCTCCGCCGTCCAGGCCAAGGTCGACGACGCCACCGCCCGCCGGGACGCCGCCACCGCCGAACTGGACGCCGAGATCGCCACGGTGACCAAGGACCGCCAGGTCGTCGCCGAGGTCATCCCCGCCGACCTGATGAAGCTGTACGACAAGCTCCGCGCCCAGCAGGGCGGCGTCGGCGCCGCACGCCTCTACCAGCGCCGCTGCGAGGGCTGCCGCCTGGAGCTGAACATCACCGAGGTCAACGACGTGAAGGCCGCGTCCCCCGACACGGTGCTGCGCTGCGAGAACTGCCACCGCATCCTGGTCCGCACCTCGGAGTCGGGCCTGTAATGAGCGCCGTTCGCCGACTGGTGGTCGAGGCCGACGGCGGCTCCCGGGGCAACCCGGGGCCCGCCGGTTACGGCGCCGTCGTCATCGACGCGGCCACCGGCGAGACGCTCGCCGAGGCCGCCGAGTGCATCGGCGTCGCGACGAACAACGTCGCCGAGTACCGGGGCCTGATCGCCGGTCTCACGGCCGCGAAGGCGCTGTTCCCGGACGCGGGGGCCTCGCCGGAGGTCCATGTCCGGATGGACTCCAAGCTGGTGGTCGAGCAGATGTCGGGCCGCTGGAAGATCAAGCACCCCGACATGAAGCCGCTGGCGGCCCGGGCCGCCGCGATCCTGCCGCCGTCCTCCGTCACGTACGAGTGGATCCCGCGCGCGCAGAACAAGCACGCGGACCGGCTCGCCAACGAGGCGATGGACGCGGGCCGCGACGGCCGCCCGTGGGAGGCCTCCACCTCCACCGCCGAGCTGGACGCCCCGGCCCGCACTCCGCTGCCCGACCGTGGCCCGCCCGGCGACGCGGTCGCGGGAGCGGCGAAGGCCCGGGCCGCGCTGGCGGCGGCGCGAGGCGGAACGGCGGATGCCGGCACGCTGTTCGAGGTCGAAGGACCGGAATCGCCCGAGCCCACCGACGTCACCGCGATCGCCGGGTCCGAGGCCGCAGCGGCATCCGCGTCCGTCGCCACTCCGGCCCCTCAGCTCGGCTGGTCCGCCGCCCCGGACCTCGGCGCACCCGCCACCTTCGTCCTGCTCCGGCACGGCGAGACGGCGCTCACACCCGAGAAGCGGTTCTCCGGCAGCGGCGGCACCGACCCCGAACTCTCCGCCACCGGCCGCGAGCAGGCCGCCCGCGCCGCCGTCCACTTCGCCGCGCTCGGCACCGTCCAGGAGATCGTCAGCTCACCGCTGCGCCGCTGCCGCGAGACGGCCGCCGCCGTCGCCGAGCGCCTCGGCCTGGACGTCCGGATCGAGGACGGCCTGCGCGAGAGCGACTTCGGCGCGTGGGAAGGGCTGACCTTCGGTGAGGTACGGGAGCGGTACGAGGACGACCTGACGGCCTGGCTCGCGGACCCGGAGACCGCGCCGACGGGCGGCGGCGAGAGCTTCACGGAGGTCGCCGACCGGGTCGCGGCCGCCCGGGACCGGCTGACCGCACGGTACGCGGGCCGCACGGTCCTGCTCGTCACCCACGTGACCCCGATCAAGACGCTGGTGCGGCTGGCGCTGGAGGCTCCGGCGCGGTCGATGTTCCGGATGGAGCTGTCGGCGGCCTCGATCTCGACGGTCGCGTACTACGGCGACGGCAACGCCTCCGTACGCCTGCTCAACGACACCTCGCACCTGCGCTAGCGGCCACGGAACCTCCATGGACGGGTGGACCGGGCTGCTCGGCTTCACCGCCGGGCTGCTGATCTCGCTGGTGACCGCTCCGGTCGGAGTGTCCGGCGCGGTGTTCCTGCTGCCGGTCCAGATCAGCGTGCTCGCAGTGCCGAGCCCGGCAGTCACGCCGACCAACCTGCTCTACAACGTGGTGGCCGGTCCCGGCGCCCTGCTGCGCCACCACCAAAGCGGCGGCCTGCGTGGCCCGCTGACCCGGCTGCTGGTCCTCGGCACCGTCCCCGGGGTCGTCGTCGGCGCGGTGATCCGGGTCTTCGCGGTGCCGGGCCCGTCGGTGTTCCGGCTGCTGATCGCGGTGCTGCTGTTCCCACTGGGCGGCTGGCTCTGCCTCCGTACGCTGCACCGCGCCTCGCGCACCGCCTCCGCCCGGGAACCCTCACCCCGCGCCATCACCCGTCTCGCCATGGCCGTCGGTGTGGCCGGCGGGATCTACGGGATCGGCGGCGGCTCGCTCCTCGGCCCGATCCTGGTCGGGCGCGGGATGCCGGTCACGAAGGTGGCGCCGGCCGCGCTGGCCGCCACCTTCGTGACCTCGGTCGTCGGCGCGGGGACGTACGCGCTGCTCTCCCTCACCACGACCGGCGACATCGCTCCGTACTGGACGCTCGGCCTGGCCTGCGGCCTCGGCGGCCTGTGCGGCGGCTACCTCGGCGCGCGCCTCCAGCCCCGCCTGCCGGAAACGGCGTTGCGGCTGCTGCTGGGGGTGCTGGCGCTGGGCATCGGAAGCCTGTACGCGATCCAGATCGTGCGCTGAGGGTTCTACGCTCCGAGCGCGGCCGCCTCCGCCGCCAGCCGCGCCACCCGGTCCCAGTCCTTCGCCGCGATCGCGTCACCCGGCACCATCCAACTGCCGCCCACGCACGCCACGTTCGGCAGAGCGAGGTACGCCGGTGCGGAGGCGAGCGAGATGCCGCCGGTCGGGCAGAAACGGGCCTGGGGGAGTGGGGCGGAGAGGGCCTGGAGATAGGCGGTGCCGCCCGCCGCCTCGGCCGGGAAGAACTTCATGTCGCTCACGCCGCGCTCCAGCAGGGCCACCACCTCGGAGGTGGTCGAGACGCCCGGCAGGAACGGCACGCCGGACTCCCCCATCGCCTCCAGCACCGCGTCCGTCCACCCCGGGCTGACCAGGAACCTGGCGCCCGCGTCGACGGTGTCCCGTACGTGCTGCGGCGAGATGACCGTGCCCGCGCCGACGACCGCGCCCGGCACCTCGGCGGCGACGGCCCGGATCGACTCCAGCGCGGCGGGCGTCCGCAGCGTCACCTCGATCGCCGGCAGCCCGCCCGCCACCAGCGCCCGCGCCAGCGGAACGGCGTCGGCCACGTCATGCAGGACGACGACCGGGACGACCGGAGCGAGGTCCAGGACGGAGGTGTCGGAGGGAGCGGCGGGCGGCGGCGAGGCGGGGAAGGAGGTCATGGGTCCCATCCTGCCGCGCCACGAGCGATCTCTGCAACGCCCGTTGCGGAGGATGCAATGCGACGCGGTGGATCTCCGCAGCCACCACGACTCGACGGATCTCCACCAGGACTCAGTGGATCTCCGTCACCACCACATCGAGCGACCACGGCCGCCCGGCGCGCGCAGGAGCCTCGGCCTCCACCGCGTACCCGAGATCCCGCAACGCATCCACCAGTCCGGCCGGACCCTTGGGCCGAGCTCCCGCCGACAGCAGGTCGCGGACCATCCGGCCCTTGGTCGCCTTGTTGAAGTGGCTGACGACGGACCGCTTCTCCACGCCGTCCACGATCTGCGACTGGAGCACCCGCACACTCGCCGTCCGCGCGGCCACCTCACCCTTCGGCTTCCAGGCCGCCGCATACGCCGAGGACCGCAGATCCAGGACGAGCCCGTTCCCGGCGGCCTCGGGCATGACGGCCTCCATGGGCTTGCGCCAGTACGCGCCGAGCGCGCCGAGGCCGGGGAGCTTGACGCCCATCGAGCAGCGGTACGGCGGAATCCGGTCGCCGATCCGGACCGCGCCCCAGAGTCCGGAGAAGACCAGCAGCGACTTCGTGGCGTGCCGTCGGGCGTCCGCGTCGAGGGAGGCCAGGTCGAGGGCGTCGTACAGCACACCGGTGTACAGCTCCCCGGCCGGCCGGGTTCCGGCGGTCCGCAGCCCGGCGTTCTTCCCGACCTCGCCGCGCAGTCCCACGCTCAGCCCGAGCACCTCGCGGGCCTTCTCCTCGTCGGCCTGGCAGAGCTCCACCAGCTCCTCCAGCACCGCCGCCCGCGCCTCGGAGAGCCCCGGCAACGACAAGGACTCCGGCTTCAGCGGAGCCCCGCGCCCCGAAGCGGCCTTTCCTTCGGAGGGCGGCAACAGCACGAGCACGGCGGTTCTCCTTCGTACGCACGACGAGCGGTCCCGGCGCGCGTGCGGGCACTCCGGGGTCCTCGGCAAGGGTACGGGGGCGGGGCGGGGCTTCCGGTACGGAGACGGGCTGCGCTCGCGGTACGGGGACGGGCCTGGACTCGCGGTACGGGGACGGCGTGCGTTCGCCGTGCGGGGACGGGTCTGGGCTCGCGGTGCGGGGACGGACGGGTCTGCGTGCGCTGTACGGGGACGGGTCCGCCGCCTCCGTACCGTGTCGGGTCCGCACTATCCGCACGGGGCCGGGTCCGCGCCCGCGCCGTACAGTGCCGGGCCCGCCCGCACCGCACCGCGACGATCCCCGGATGCCGCCCGCTCCATCCCCGCCTACGCTCGGTCCATGCCCCGCCGCCATCTGCGTATGACCGAAAGCGGCCGACTGCTCGCTCGGGGAGCGGTTGCGGGTCCGGCTCACGCGGGCGGGCCCGGCGTCGAAGACGGTGCTGTTCGCTCCGGCGTGACCGGCCTCGGCGCGAGCGCGGCGACGGCCGCGCGAGGATCGTCCGCGTGGAACCGGAGCGTCCGCGCACTCCCGCGCCGCCCGAGCGGCCGGACGAACTCCACCGGCTCCGCCAGCTCCACGGTCACCGTCGTCCGGCTCCCGACCGCCAGGTTGAGGACCCCGTCCTCATCGACCCGCACGAGCCCGCCGCCGTCGTAGCGCCGCTCCACCCGGGCGGCGGTGATGAGCGAAGCGGGCACCGGCAGGTCGAACAGGGCGCCGTAGCGCAGCCGCAGCGAACCGTCGGCTCCCACCACATGCGGCCGGGTCACGCAGGCCGCGTGCAGGGCGACGATGAGGACCGTCCCGTACACGCCGAGCACGAGCAGGATCAGGTGGACCAGCGGCCACGGGATCACCAGGGCCAGCACCACGGTCTCCAGGACGGAGGCGAAGAAGAAGGCCCACACCGTCCCGGTCTGCGGTTCGGTGTACGAGAAGGGCAGCGCGCCCTCGGGGATCCGGTGTCGACGGCGTACGGTCCACAGTCCGAGGCTGTGCAGCGCCCGGAGTTCGTGCACCATCAGCCGCCGCACCGCCACCGGCACCACGGTGCGCACCGCCGACAGCGCGGCCGCCCGCCGCCCGTCACCGGCCCGCCGCCGGGCCGTGTACAGCGGCCACATCACGGCGGCCTCCAGCGCGAGCACGCCCACGACGAGCGCCTCGGCCGCCAGCAGGACCGCACCGGATGTCCGTACCCCGCCCACCAGGCAGACCGCCAGCGCCAGTTCAGCGGGCAGCGCCACCCACAGCGCGGCCCGGGCCGCTCGCAGAGCCGTCGTCCTCACGATGTCCTCCCACGCGTCGCGCGGACCCGGACGGCCAGCGCTTCCATCACCCGGCGCACCACCTCGCGCTGCGCGGGCGGATAGTCCTCCAGCAGCACCCGCCCGACCCCCGACGGCGACGGCTCCCCGTCCGGGAACACCGCCAGCACCTCGTCCGGTACGGCCGCCACCAGCTCGGCCGCCAAGGGCGCGATCCGCGGATCGTCCACCCCGGCGCCGGCCAGCTCGTCCAGCCGCTCGTACAGCGCGGCGACACCGGGGTCCTCGGCCAACGGCCGCAGCGCCGCGTACAGCTCGGCCCCGGCCCCACCGCCCGCGGTGTCCAGCAACGCCAGATGCTCCCGGTCCTTCGCCGCGGCCGGCGACCCGGTGGCGGGCGCACTCTCCAGGAGCGCGGCCAGGGCGGGCGAGAGCGGCCCGTCCGAGGTCAGCGGCGCCTCCAACAACGCCGCCAGCACCTCCCGCCGCTCCCGGATCTCCCGCTCCTGCCGTGCCAGATCCGCGTCCAGCTCCCCGAGCACCTCGACCAGCTCCCGCCCCGCGTCATCCGCCAGCACGTCCCGCACCTCGTCCAGCGAGAGCCCGATCTCGGTCAGCCGCCGGATCCGCGCCAACAGCACGGCATCCCGGACGGTGTAGGCCCGGTACCCATTGGCCCGCCGAGCGGGCTCGGGCAACAGCCCGATGTGGTGGTAGTGCCGCACGGCCCGGGAGGTGACTCCGACGAGCGCGGCGATCTCTCCGATACGCATGCGGCCAGTAGAAACCTTGCCGTTGCGACAAGGTCAAGCACCGGTCCGCCGCTTCCCGTGGACTTGTGCCACGATCGGGAGAAGAACTCCCATCTCACGGACGGCTGATCCCCCGATGTCCCAGTCCGGCGAGCGACCGAGGAAGGGGCGTGACATGACTGCCATGGCGCACGAGCCGCTCACGGAAACAAGGGGCTGAAGCTCCGCAGCGGTGGCGGCTGCCCGAAGAACCACGCCATCCCCGACGGCACCTTCGCCCCTCTCGACCTGAGACTGTTCCGCGGCGCCGACCCCTGGATGCCCTGTGAAGGCATTGCCCTCGTCGTCGAGGTGACCTCCACCAAGCCGCAGGCGGACCGCGAGGCCAAGCGCCGCTGCTACGCCCGCGGCGGCATCCCGCTCCACCTGCTCATCGACCGCGACGCCGGCTCGGTGACGCTCTTCGGCGACCCGGAGGACGCCCACTACCGCCAGCACCTCACCATCCCGTACGGCAAGCCGCTCCCGCTCCCCGAGCCCTTCGCCTTCGACCTGGAGACCGGGGACTTCGGCTGAGCTGTCCGTACGGCCCGGTAGGATGGCCGGTACGGCAGACGAGTCGTGCGGACGGCCGCGTGAGGATCCCCGGATCCTCCCGAGGAACGTCCGGGCTCCACAGAGCAGGGTGGTGGCTAACGGCCACCCGGGGTGACCCGCGGGACAGTGCCACAGAAAACAGACCGCCCGGGACTTCGGTCCCGGGTAAGGGTGAAACGGTGGTGTAAGAGACCACCAGCGCCTGAGGTGACTCAGGCGGCTAGGTAAACCCCACCCGGAGCAAGGTCAAGAGGGGTTGTTCCAGGAACGGGACGGCCCTGCGTGAACGTTCGAGGGCTGCTCGCCCGAGTTCACGGGTAGACCGCACGAGGCCGGTAGCAATGCCGGCCCTAGATGGATGGCCGTCTCCCCGGCCGCCGCGAGGCGACCGGGAGACAGAACCCGGCGTACAGCACGGCTCGTCTGCCGGTGAGCGACAAGGGCCCCCGACCAGGTTCTTCACTTGGGCGGGGGCCCTTTCTCCTCGACCGGCGGGGGCGTCGGCCAGCGGTCCGTCAGTTCCTCCGCGTACACCTGCGAGAGCGGCTGCGGGCCCACGTACTGCTGGCAGGTGCACTGCCCGGCCCCGTAGCGCAGCGGCTTCTTGTTCTCGTCCCACGCCGTCGGCACCGCGACCTGCTCATGAAATCGGCCCCGCCTGTCGTGCTTGGCGAGGTGGTGGGTGCAGCCGCAGACCCGGGTCCACAGCGGTGAGGACACCGCCGGAGTCCGTGAGCCCGGCGCGGCAGCAGGTCAGATGACCGGCGGGCGGCCCAGGCGGGTCATCCGCCATACCGTCGACCAGCGCATCGGGCGCCGCTCGCCGCACGGGGTGCGGACGCCCTCGGCGAAGCCGCCCGCCCAGGCGCGCAGGCCCTTCGGGTCGCGGGTGCGGGCCAGGGTGAGCAGGGTCCAGGTGGTGAGGTAGGCCGGGACCAGGGGGAGGGGGAGGTTGCGGCGGGCCAGCCAGACGCGGTTGCGGGCCGTCATCCGGTAGTACACCGCGTGCCGGGCCGGGCTCGTCCTCGGGTGCTGGAGCAGCAGCTCCGGCTCGTAGACGACCTTCCAGCCGGCGTCCAGCGCGCGCCAGGCGAGGTCCGTCTCCTCGTGGGTGAAGAAGAACTCCGCCGGCCACAGGCCCGTCTGCTCCAGCATCTTCATCGAGAACGCGTGGCCGCCGCCGAGGAACGCCGTCACCTGGCCGCCTCGCATCGGGTCGCCCGCCCGCAGCCGCGGCACGTGGCGGCGCTGCGTCTCGCCGGTCTCGTCCGCGATCCGGAAGCCGACGATGCCCAGCCGGTCGTCGGCGGTGAAGTGGTCCCGGACCCGGCGGAAGACGTCCTTGTCGACCAGGAGCCCGTCGTCGTCCAGCTCGATCACCACGTCCACGTCACCGATCTCGGCGAGCCTTCGCAGTCCCTCGTTCCGGCCGCCCGGGCAGCCCAGGTTCTCCGGCAGCTCGATGGTGGTCACGCCGCCGTCGAGGTCCGCCAGGCCGGGGGTGGCGGTGTAGTCCGGGAGCTCCGTCCCGTTGCCGATGATCACGAGCCGGGTGGGCCGGACGTCCTGCATGGCGACCGACGCCAGCAGCGCCTCGACCGCCTGCGGGCGATCCCCCATGGTCACGATGGATACGCCGATGCGTGGTGCGGACAAGTTCGGTACTCCTGGAGCTCGGCTGCCGTGCGGCTGCTGGTCGGCGGCGGTGCCCGCGATCGTAACGCCTCGGTGTTCAGTCCGAGGTTACCGCCCGGCCATCCACGGGCCCGTCGCTGTTCAGGAGCCCGTACACGGCCATGTCCCGGCGCTCGCCGCCCACCTGCTGCCAGCCGCGCAGCAGCCCCTCGTGCCGGTACCCGACGTCCACCGCGATCCTGGCGGACGCGGTGTTCCACGGTTCGATGAAGAGCTGGAGGCGCGGGACGCGGAGGTCGCGCAAGGCCCAGCCCGTCACCGTACGCAGCGCGGCGCGGGTGACGCCCTGGCCACGGCCGGAGGCGACCATCCAGAACCCGATCGACGCCCGGCCCTCCGGCAGGTCCCGCAGCCAGAGCCCGATGGCGCCCACCGGCCGCCGGTCCCGCGAGCGGACGATGGCGAACGGATACCCGGCGCCCGTCGCCGCCCGCTCCCACTGCCTGCGGACGAAGGCCTCGGCGGCCCGGTCCGAGTAGCGGGGCGGGATCGTCGAGATGAGCGGGATGTACGGGTCCTGCGCGGCCTCGCGGACCAGCGGCAGATCACTCATCTCCCACGGGCGCAGCACGAAGTCCGGGCCCGCGGACATGCTCGGGACGGTCAGCGGTTCGGGGCCGGGCGGGGGGTCGGCGCCTGTCTCCGTGTCCGCGTCCGCCTCGGTGCCGGGTGCGGTGTCGGACCCGGTGGTCGTGTCGGTGGCGGGCTTGGACGTGGTGTCAGGCCTGCGGTCAGCCATGCCCGTATCCTCCCGCGATCGGCGCGGTTCCGCCCCTCGGCCCGCCGGACCGCGACCGGCCTTACAGCACCCGACGGCACGTCGATAAAGTGCTGGAATGATATTCAGCAAGGCCGGGTTCGGGGGAGCGGTCGCGGACTTCGAGGCCGCCGTGGTGGCCCAGGACGCGAAACGGTCCGGCAAGGCGTTCGTCCGGTTGCAGGAGACCTTCGGGCAGGCCAAGGAGGCGGAGCTGCTGACCGGCGGACCGCGCCTGGCCGCCGTACTGGAGCAGGTTCCGCCCGGGCCGCGTGCCGTCGTCGCGGTCCTCGTCGGGGCCTGCGTCGAGCGTGGCGCGGATGCCGAGCGCTGCGCCCCTGGCGTACTGGCCGGGCTGCGGGCGGCGGTCGAAGGGGCCGCGGCGTTCGCGGAGGCGTGGGCGGCGACCGGCGGCGGGGCGTTCCCGGTGCCGGATGCCGGTGAGCCGGGCGCGGAGACCGTCGAGCGGGTGGGGTTCGAGGCGGCGGTGAGCTGGTGGACGCTGCGCCAGTGGGAGATGGCAGCCGTCGCGCTGCTGAACCACCGGGCCGTACGCGCCGAAGCCCGCGCCGGCTCGGACCGCCAGGCCGTACGCGCCGAGCCGGACGACCAGTCCGTACGTGCCGAGCCGGACGACCAGTCCGTACGCGCCGAGTCCACCCACCAGTCCGTACGCGCCGAGCCGGACCGCCAAGCCGTACCCGGCGAGCCCACCCACCAGGCCGCACCCGCCGCAGCCCCCGGCAACCGCCACGCGCTCCTGAGCCTCCTTGCCGCCGTGGAGCAAGCCTCCGACCAGCAGTTCCGGTCCCTCAGCTACGCCCTCCAGGTGCTGGACGACGAGCCCCTCGTCGCGCTCCACCGTCCGAGCGGCACCGGCTACGCCCTGCGGTTCTTCGGCATCGGCGACAACTTCCAGCTGCACACGCTCCTCGCCGACGCCCTCATAGGCGGCGGCCATGTGCAGGGTTACGCTCCTTCGCCGCACGAGGTCGCCGTCTGCCGGGAGACTCCGGGGCAGGTGGACACCGTCGGCTCCTTCGAGCTGGTGGCCCCGGACGGTGCGCGGCTCTGGAACGAGGGGAACCCGGCCGGCATCCCTCTCGTCGACGGCGTCCGCCTGCTGGTGCTGGACGAGCCGGCCTACCGGCGGTCCTGGCCCGCGGGCCGTTTCTTCCCGGGCATGCGCGGTGACGTCATCCTGGAGCGCGCTCTCGAACCGGAGGAGACGGAGCGCTGGTTCTCCCACGTCTCCCCGGCCAAGGAGCTCACCGGCTGACCCCGGCCCGTTCCGTACGCTTCAGCCGATCCTCGTCCCCGTACCGCTGACCCGTACCCGGTCGTCCCCGGCGCGCAGCTCCACCGTGAGCGTGCCGGGCCGGCCCAGGTCCGCGCCCTGGTGGAGCGTGAGCGTGGCCGCCTCCGGGACGAGGCCCAACTCCCGTACGTACGCGCCGAACGCGGCGGCCGCCGCTCCCGTCGCCGGGTCCTCCACCACCCCGCCCACCGGGAACGGGTCCCTCACGTGGAAGACCTCCGGCGCCTCGCGCCACACCAGCTGCAGCGTCGTCAGGTCCAGCCGGCGCATCAGCGCCTCCAGCCGGAAGAAGTCGTACGCGAGGTCCGCGAGCCGTTCACGCGTGGCGGCGGCCAGCACCAGGTGGCGGGCGCCCGCGTAGGCGATCCTGGGTGGCAGGGCCGGGTCGAGATCGGTGGCCGGCCAGTCCAGGGCCGCCAGTGCCTCCGTGAGGTCGGCCGGGGAGACCTCCTCGACGTGCGGGGCCACGCTGGTCAAGGTGGCGCGCAACTCGCCGGCCTCCTGGACCACGGTGACCGGCACCGTACCGGCCGCCGTCGCGAACTCCAGCGCGCCCGGACCGTCCCGTTCCGCCAGCGCGACGGCCGTGGCGACCGTGGCGTGGCCGCAGAACGGAACCTCGGCCTTCGGGCTGAAGTACCGGATGGTGTACGCGCCTTCGCCGGTCCGCTCCGTGAGGAACGCCGTCTCGCTGTAGCCCAGCTCCGCCGCGACGGCGAGCATCCGCTCCTCGTCCAGACCTGACGCGTCCAGGACGACGCCCGCCGGATTCCCGCCTTCCGGGTCGGCGGAGAAGGCGGTGTAGCGCAGGACCTCGGGACCGCGATCATGTGTCATGAGCGGTCCAACCCTGCCGCCGCTCACGGCATTCCCGCCCGGCTCCTCGCCGTACGGCTGCCGCAGTCCCCCCGGACCGCGGCAGCCCCACCGGCACGGTGACCGGTCAGTGGCAGTTCTTGACGCCCTTGTTCTTCGGCGTCGACTTCGGCCAGGAGCAGGAGTCCTGGAGCTTGCCGTTCGGCTTGATCAGCCGGGCCTTGTCACCGGTGTTGTTCCAGACGTACGAGCCCCGGTTCCAGTGCACGGTGCCCGAAACGTTCGTGCCCTTGCCGGTGCGGAGCTTGACGGTCTTGCCCGCGCCGATGGTGTAACTGCCGAAGGTGTAGGCGAAGCCGGTGTTGTCCTTCACCGTGTAGCCCTTGAGCTGGACCTTCTTCTTGCCGTTGTTGTGGATGTTCACCCACTCGGCGTTCAGGGACTTCTTCGACCGGTCGTCCTTGCCGGGGCCGTCGTACTGGATGGTGCCGAAGTGCAGCCCGCCCTGGTGGGCGGCCGCCATGGCCGGTGCTGCCGTGGCGAGGAGCGAGCCGGCCAGTGCGGTGGCGGCGGCCAAGGCGATCGGCGCAGTGGTGCGTATGCGCATGCGGTGTTCCTTCTGTGTCGTTCTGGTGAAGGTGTAACGAGATGTGATCATACGGTGAGTACGCGCTTGCTCTCCCAGGAGTGCGGAAATCCGCAAAGTCGGTCGCCCGGCGGCAAGTTCGGACAGAAACAGTCGCATGCGAAACGAGATGCGCGGCGCCCCTCAGCCCCGTCCCACGTACGGCATGTTCGTCGCCATCACCGTCAGGAACGGGATGTTCGCCTCCAGCGGCAGCTCCGCCATGTGCACCACCGTCCGCGCCACATCGGCCGCCGCCATCACCGGCTCCACCGCCGGCTCACCGTTGGCCTGGAGGATGCCGGTCTGCATCCGCTCGGTCATCTCGGTCGCCGCGTTGCCGATGTCGATCTGGCCGCAGGCGATCCGGTACGGCCGGCCGTCCAGCGACAGCGACTTCGTCAGTCCGGTGATCGCGTGCTTGGTCGCGGTGTACGCCACCGAGTGCGGGCGCGGCGCGTGTGCGGAGATCGAGCCGTTGTTGATGATCCGGCCGCCCTGCGGGTCCTGCTCCTTCATCAGCCGGTACGCCGCCTGCGCGCAGAGGAACGCTCCCGTCAGGTTCACGTCCACCACCGCCCGCCAGTCCGCCGCCGCGAGCTCCTCCACCGGCACGCCACCCGGCCCGAACGTGCCCGCGTTGTTGAACAGCAGGTCCAGCCGGCCGAACCGCTCCCGTACGGCGGTGAAGAGCGCGGCCACCTCGTCCTCGTCGGTCACGTCCGTGGTGACGCACAGCGCGTCCGTGGCTCCGGCCGCGGCGGCCGTCTCCGCCAGCGGCTCCGCCCGCCGCCCCGCCAGCGCGAGCGACCACCCCGCACCCGCGAGAGCGAGCGCGACGGCCCGGCCGATCCCTGAACCAGCACCCGTGACGACAGCGACTCGTTGATCAGTGTTCATGGCCCGGGAGCGTACGGGAGAGGCCGGTGCACAGGGCACGCGGTGCTCATCGACCCGCCATGCGGATGTTGTGCACGCGACAACGGCGCGTCGCGCACCGGCGGTGCGCTGGATTCCGACAGCATCCGGCAGCATCCGGCAAGCGAGGGGCATATGACAGCCGCACAGAAGTTCATGGCGCCCGGCCAGGGTGTCCGAACCGTCCGATCCACCGAACCCACCGCCGCCCGGTTATCCCGTCCCGGCGGCCTGGACCGCCGCCGTCTGCTCACCGGTGCGGGAGCCGTCGCCGCGCTCGCCTTCTCGATGAACCTGCCCGCCGCCGGCACGGCCGCCGCCGCCGAGCTGGACGCGCGCCGGATCGCCGAGGACCCCTTCACCCTCGGCGTCGCCTCCGGCGACCCGCTGCCCGCCTCCGTCCTCATCTGGACCCGCCTCGCGCCGCGCCCGTACGAGCCCGGCGGCGGCCTCCCGGCGGGCCGCGTCCAGGTGACCTGGGAGCTGGCCCACGACGAGGCCTTCCGCCGCATCGCGCGGCGCGGATCGGTCACCGCACACGCCGAGTTCGGCCACAGCGTCCGCGCCGATGTGCAGGGCCTCGACTCCGGCCGCGGCTACTTCTACCGCTTCCGCACCGGAAGCTGGACCAGCCCGACCGGCCGCACCCGCACCGCGCCCGCCGCCGGGACCCGTAACAGCTCCCTCACCCTGGCCGCCGTCTCCTGCCAGGCGTACCACGACGGCTACTTCACCGCCCACCGCCACCTCGCCGCCGAGGACGTCGACGTGGTCTTCCACCTCGGCGACTACCTCTACGAGTACGCCGTCACCGCCACCGGCGGCGCCCGCGACTACACCGACCGCCGCCTCCCCGCGCACTTCAACCGCGAGACCATGACCCTGGAGGACTACCGGCTGCGTTACGGCCTCTACAAGTCCGACCCGGACCTGCGCGCCGCCCACGCCGCCCACCCGTTCGTCGTCACCTGGGACGACCACGAGACCGAGAACAACTACGCCGGCGGGATCCCGGAGAACGACGTACCGCCCGAGGAGTTCCTGCTGCGCCGGGCCTCCGCGTACCGCGCGTACTGGGAGAACCAGCCGCTGCGCACCCCGCAGCGTCCCACCGGCCCGGACATGCGGCTCTACCGCCGCCTCACCTTCGGCCGGCTCGCGCAGTTCGACATCCTGGACACCCGCCAGTACCGCAGCGACCAGGCGTACGGCGACGGCTGGCGCACACCCGGCCCGGAGTCCGAGGACCCGGCGCGCACGATGACCGGTGCCGCCCAGGAGCGCTGGCTGCTCGATGGCTGGCGCGCCTCCGCCGCCACCTGGAACGTCGTGCCGCAGCAGGTCACCTTCGCTCAGCGACGTGACGTGCCCACCGCCGCCTACAAGCTGTCCATGGACGCCTGGGACGGCTATCCGGCCTCCCGGCAGCGGGTGCTGGCCGGTGCCGAGTCGGCCGGCGTGGAGAACCTGATGGTGCTGACCGGCGACGTCCATGTCTCGTACGCCTTCGACCTCAAGAAGGACTTCGACGACCCGGCCTCCCGGACCGTCGGCACGGAGATCGTCACCACGTCCATCTCCAGCGGCAAGGACGGCGCGGAGCGGCCCGCCAACTGGGAGAACCAGACCCGCGCCAACCCGCACCTGAAGCACTACAACGGGCGGCGCGGCTACGCGCTCGTCACGCTGACGGAGAAGCAGGCCCGCGCCGACTTCCGTACGGTGTCGGCCGTCACCACGCCCGGAGCACCGGTCACCACCGCCGCCTCCTTCGTGACCGAGGCGGGGAATCCGGGGCTCGAACCGGCGTAACGCCAGGTCAGCGGTCCGCCGGATAGCGGACGCCGACGCGGTCCCGTACCGCGTCGAGCGTCCGCATCACCGCGAGCGTGCCCTCCAGCGGTACGAGAGGCGACTCGGTCTCGCCGGCCAGGACCGCGCGTGCCACCTCGGCCGCCTCGTACTGCATCCCGGACAGGCCCTGCGGTCCCGGACCCGAGGTGACCGTCTCCGGCTCCTTGCCGGGCCGGTGCAGCACGAAGTGGTCCGGGTGGAAGAAGTCGCGTGGCAGGTCGATGCGGCCTTCGGTGCCGATGACGGTCGCCGCCGTCGGGTGGTAGCCGACGATCGAGCAGGAGAGCAGCGCGGTGGCGCCCGACTCCCAGCTCAGCAGCATGCCCGTGTTCAGGTCGACGCCTTCCGGCGAGAGGAGCGCGTCGGCCTGGATCCGGTCCGGCTCGCCGAGGAGCAGGTGCGCGAACGAGACCGGGTAGACGCCGAGGTCCAGCAGCGCGCCGCCGCCGAGGTCCGGGTCGCGCAGCCGGTGGCCCGGAGCGAAGTCGCCGGCGAAGCCGAAGTCCGCCTGTACGGTACGGATCTCGCCGATCGCTCCGTCCCGCACCAGCTCGGTCAGCCGG
This sequence comes from Streptomyces sp. NPDC006174, assembly GCF_040614075.1. Classification (NCBI taxonomy): domain Bacteria; kingdom Bacillati; phylum Actinomycetota; class Actinomycetes; order Kitasatosporales; family Streptomycetaceae; genus Streptomyces; species Streptomyces sp. NPDC006174. Next base: position 470,983 of record NZ_JBEXTJ010000005.1, read on the forward strand.
CGGACCACCGGGTTGAGGTAGGTCCACATGGCCTCCATCAGGAAGAGGTTGTGGTCCCGGGCGAGCGCCACCAGCTCCTGTGCCTCCCGGCTGTTGAGCGTGAACGCCTTCTCGCACAGCACATGCTTTCCGGCCCGCAGCGCGAGCGAGGCCGCCGCGTGGTGCGCGGAGTGCGGCGTGGCGACGTAGACCACGTCCACCGTGTCATCGGCGACCAGGTCGGCCCAGCTCCCGTAGGCGCGCGCGATGGAGTGGCGGTCGGCGAAGGCCCGCGCCGAGGTCTCCGTACGCGAGGCGACGGCCACCACCTCGGCGCCGGGCAGCGCCTGTACGTCCGCCGTGAAGGTCGCGGCAATGCCGCCCGTCGCCAGAACACCCCAGCGCACCGTCTCACCCATGCCCGTGCCACCGCCGTAACGAAAGAGGTATCGACCACTCCGGCCGAGCTGAGAGCATAGATGCGGATTCAACGATGTGGAGACGAGAATGCCGGACAGCGGCGGCAGCCGGGCCCAGCGAGAGCACATACCCACCTCCGGGACCGGTCCCGGACCCGACAGCGCGCCGCTCACCCCGCACGGTGACGCCGGCGCTCTCTCCGTCGACCCAGGAGCACCGCAGGTCACCGCCCCGGCCGGCCTTCCGGCGGCCCCGGAGGCGGACGGGCCCACCGCACCCGCGGTCAAGGCCGCCCGGCGCACCGGATTCCTCGTCACCATGGTCCTCGGCGGCCTCACCGCACTGCCGCCGCTCTCCATGGACATGTACCTCCCGGCGCTCCCGGCCGTCACCGACTCCCTCGCCGCTCCCGCCGCCACCATCCAGCTCACGCTGACCGCCTGCCTGGCCGGTATGGCGCTCGGCCAGCTCGTCGTCGGACCGATGAGCGACCGCTGGGGCCGCCGCAGGCCGCTGCTCCTCGGCATGGTCGTCTACGTCATCGCCACCGCGATCTGCGCGTTCGCGCCCTCCGCCGAACTCCTCATCGGCTTCCGCCTCCTCCAGGGGCTCGCGGGAGCGGCGGGCATCGTGATCGCGCGCGCGGTGGTGCGCGACCTCTACGACGGCGTGGAGATGGCCCGGTTCTTCTCCACCTTGATGCTGATCTCCGGCGTCGCGCCGATCATCGCGCCGCTGATCGGCGGCCAGGTGATGCGGTTCACCGACTGGCGCGGCATCTTCGTCGTCCTGACCGGCGTCGGCATCGTGCTCACGCTCGTCGTCTGGAAGTGGCTGCACGAGACCCTGCCGCCGGGCAGCCGCCACACCGGCGGGGTCGGCGAGGCCCTGCGCACGATGCGCGGGCTGCTGGCCGACCGGGTCTTCACCGGCTACATGGTCACCGGCGGGCTCGCCTTCGCCGTCCTCTTCGCCTACATCTCCGCCTCACCCTTCGTCGTCCAGGAGATCTACGGAGCCTCTCCGCAGACCTTCAGCCTGCTGTTCGGCCTCAACTCGATCGGCCTGATCGCCGTCGGGCAGATCAACGGCAAGCTGCTGGTCGGCCGGATCAGCCTGGACAAGGTGCTCGGCTTCGGCCTCACCGTCATCGTGGTGGCGGCCGTGGCGCTGCTGCTCATGACGACGGGCGTGTTCGGCGAGGTGGGCCTCGTGCCCGTGGCCGCCGGGCTCTTCGTGCTGATGTCGGCGATGGGTGTGGCGATGCCCAACACCAACGCCCAGGCCCTCATGCGGACCAAGCACGCGGCCGGCTCGGCCTCCGCGCTGCTCGGCACGTCCTCGTTCCTGATCGGCGCGATCGCCTCGCCGCTGGTCGGGATCGCGGGAGAGGACACGGCCGTGCCGATGGCCGTCGTACAGCTGGTGTGCGCGGTGGCGGCGGTGGGCTGCTTCCTGGGGCTGTGCCGGCCGTGGCAGCGGGCGGGACAGGGCACTCTCTAGCCCCTTTTCCGGCAGGTCAGTCGGTACGCGGATAGCCGAGCAGCCGCGTCCGCTCCTGGCGGTCCGTCCAGCGGAACACGCCCACGCCCGTCGTCTCCAGCCCCGGCAGCCGGGCGTTGCGCGACAACTGCTCGACCGTCCGGTCGGCGAGGTCCACCGCGACCGGCAGCCCGCCGCCGGAGAGCGCCTCGGCGGCGTCGCGCGCGTTCTCGGCGCCGTACGCGATGCCGTCGTCCGTCACCGTGGCCAGTGTCAGATGGCTGGAGCCGTCCGCCGCCTCGAAGCAGTGGCCCTGTCCCGCCGCCAGGTCGAAGGCCAGGTTCCCGGCGATCAGGTGGTCGCCCGACGGAGAGAGGACGGCCTGCGGGTAGCGGCCCGGCTTTATGGCGGGCCGGTGGCACTCCACCGAGACCAGCGGCTTGCCGGTCGCCGCGTCGTGCACCGTCCACAGCTCATGCGTGGCGGCCCGCTTCGCCTTCTTCGCCAGATCCCACTTCGCCAGCACCCGGTCCGCGGCCACCGACGTCACCACGCCGCTGCCCCGGTCGACACCCTTCGGCGCCACGTTCCGGCTGAACCAGCCGCCGCGCACCCAGAACTCCCGGGCCCCGCCGACCAGCAGCCCTGCCTCGGTCTGCCCGTACACCTCGGTGAGCTGCTTACAGGCCGGGCAGCCCTTGGGGTACTTCAGCTCGTCCGCGCTCAGTTCGGAGACCGTGCCCGTGACCGGGTCGACCAGTGTGCTGTTGGCCTTGCCGTCGCTGATCACGATCTCCGGGCCGTTCGTGCTGACGCTCGGCGCGCCGGACCACGGCACCTCGACGCGCTGCCGGGCGCCGTCCGTCACGTCGTACACGTCGAGCGAGACGAAGGTGGACACCGGGGTCAGCCCGTCGCCGACCTTCCCGTACGACCAGGTCACGAAGTACTGCCGGTCGCCCGCGGTGACGGTCGCGAGCCTCGGGTAGTGCGGCGGGTCCGGCGGCCGCCAGGCCTGGCCCTGCCAGCCGAGCTTGCCGGTGGCGGTGTCGACGGTGCGCAGCCGGTAGCGGTTGCCGTCCGTCCGCTCCAGGTAGGCGAGGCGGCCCGTCGCGTGGGAGACGGCGACCTCGGGCGAGGAGCCGATGATCTCCCAGCCCCGAGCGGTCGTGTACTGCGGCGGGACGGTGAGCCGGGTGACCGTTCCCGCGCTCGGCATCACCCGCTTCGCCGGGACGGCGCCTTTGCTCCCCTCGCTGTCCGGGTCGCCGCCGCAGGTCGCCAGGAGGAGGAGCAGCGCGAGGAGGACGACCCCGCCGACCAGGGCCAGCCGCACGACCTTCTGCCTCATGGCTCTCCCGATGGACCGGACCTGATCTGGTGCCTGGTGCTGTGCGTCTCGTGCCTCGCGGCGCAGGGCCGCCGCGCCCCGCGTGCCGATCTCGCGCGGGCCAGCGTAGCAACCGGCTTTCGGCGGCGTGGAGTTCGCGGAAAACCGGCTGCGCGGCTTCGCCGCAGGGACCCCGTACCCTCTTCCGCCCGGGCGAAGCGGAATCCGCCGGCCGGGTCGCCTCCGCCTACAATTCGGCGGTGAACGCCACCCTCCCCACCGCCCAGTCCCTGCGCGCGGCCCTGGCCGGGCTGCTCGACGGGCTGCCGCCGAAGCAGGCCGCGCAGGCCGTCGACCGGCTGATCGCCAGCTACCGCGGGAAGACCCCGACGGACGCGCCGATCCTGCGGGACCGCTCCGACGTCGTCGCGTACGCCGCGTACCGGATGCCCGCCACCTTCGAGGCCGTACGCTCCGCTCTCGACGCCCTGGCCGAGGCCGCGCCCGACTGGTCGCCCGCCACCCACACCGACGTCGGCGGCGGCACCGGCGCGGCGAGCTGGGCGGTGGCCGGGGCCTGGGAAGGCGCGGCGACGACCGTCCTGGACTGGGCCGAGCCCGCTCTGGCGCTCGGCCGCGAACTGGCCGAGGCGTCCGGGGTGGCGGGGCTGCGGGAGGCGCGCTGGGAGCGGGCCCGGATCGGCGCGGCGCTGGAGCTGGCACCGGCGGACCTGGTCACCGTCAGCTACGTACTCAAGGAGCTGACCGCGCAGGCCAGGACCGAGCTGGTCGACGCGGCCGCCGAGGCCGGGCAGGCCGTGGTGATCGTGGAGCCGGGCACGCCGGACGGCTACGCGCGGATCGTCGAGGCCCGGGACCGACTGATCGCCGCCGGCCTGCGCATCGCCGCGCCGTGCCCGCACAGCGCCGCCTGCCCGATCGAGCCCGGCACGGACTGGTGCCACTTCTCGGCCCGGGTCAGCCGCTCCTCACTGCACCGCCAGGTCAAGGGCGGCTCGCTCAGCCACGAGGACGAGAAGTTCAGTTACGTCGCCGCCACCCGCTTCCCCGCCACCCCGGCGCCCGCCCGCGTCACCCGCAGGCCGCAGATCCGCAAGGGCCAGGTCCTGCTGGAGCTCTGCACCCGCGACGAGGGCCTGGACCGCTCGACGGTCACCAAACGCCACGGCGAGCTGTACCGGGCGGCCAGGAACATCGCCTGGGGCGAGCCCTGGCCGCCGGAGGAGACCGGCTAGGGTCTTCCGTTCGGATCAGGCCGGATCAGGGAGCGGGGCCCGCGAGCCCGGCATGATCCAAACGAGAGGCCCTAGGCCGGGTGGTGACGCGGAACCAGCCGGCTCAGGCCGGCTCCCGCGTCCTCCTTCCGCAGCCCCGGAGCGGCGCGCCGGATCCGTTCGGCGATCGGCTCCAGCGCGAGCACCGTGTCGGGAAGCAGCGGGACGCCGGTCCCGTCGTACAGCGCGATCGAATCCCAGGCATCGGGGTCGGAGATGCCGCGCCGGTCGACGATGACGGCCCGGGTCGGCACGGGCAGCCGCGTCGCGGCTGCCATGACGGCCGACTCGACGCGCTGGGCCTGGTCGGGGTGGAGGCCGTCCAGCCACAGCGTCTGCGTCTCACGGTCGACCGGTACGGCATCGTACGTATCGACCACATCGATGTCCGCCGTCAACCACCAACTGAACGTGAGCGTGGCGACGCGACGCCCGATCAGGTCGCCCAACTCCTCCTGGCTCATGGGCGAGTCGTCACCCTCGACATCGATCATCAAAGCCGCGTTCCTGTTCGGGTGGATGAGCTCGATCCCGAACTCCGAGAAGATCTGCACCTGTTCGGCGAAGACCGCGGCGCTCGCGCCTTCCCGGTACCACTGGATGAACCCGTCAGCCATGGCCGGCGCCTCGACAGCTCGGCGGTGCGAACATCCTCAATTCCCCCTCATAGGACACCACCGGACTCATGCCGGTGTTTCCTCGCATACTCGTCGCGTGGACGCCGTTTCCCCAAGGAATTACGGCGTCCACGCGCGGCCGCGGAGCGGTCCGGGCGCTCGCTAGGCCCGTAGCTCCTGAGTGCAGCACTTCACGCTGCCGCCGCCTTTGAGCAGTTCGCCCAGGTCCATCGGGACCGGCTCGAAGCCCCGGTCCCGGAGCGGTTCCAGCAGGCCCGTCGCCGCCTGGGGCAGGAGGACGTGGCGGCCGTCGCTGACCGAGTTGAGGCCGAACGCCGCCGCGTCCGCCTCCCGCGCGAGCAGCGCGTCCGGGAAGAGGCGGCGCAGGACGGACCGGCTGCCGGGGGAGAAGGCGTCCGGGTAGTACATGATCTCGTCGGCCGCCGCGTCCAGTACGCAGAGCGCGGTGTCCAGGTGGTAGTAGCGCGGGTCGACCAGGTCGAGGCCGATGACCGGCAGGCCGAAGAACTCCTGGGCCTCGTCGTGCGAGAGCGGGCTGGAGCGGAAGCCGCGTCCGGCCAGGAGGTAGGAGGCGGTGACCGCGAAGTCGCCCTCGCCCTCGTTGACGTGGTCCGGCTCCCGGATGTCGGTGAAGCCGTGTGCCCGGAACCACTCGCGGTGCGCCTCGGCCTCCTCGTACCGCTCCCGGTAGGCGAACAGGGCGCCGAGCACCCGCCCGTCGATCACCGTGGCGCCGTTGGCCGCGAAGACCATGTCCGGCAGGTCCGGGCGCGGGGTGAGCAGCTCGACGGTGTGGCCGAGCGAGCGGTAGCGGTCGCGCAGGTCCTCCCACTGGGTCTGGGCCAGCGGCAGGTCGACGGGTTTGGACGGGTCCATCCACGGGTTGATGGAGTAGGTGACCCGGAAGTGCGTCGGCGCGCACATCAGGTAGCGACGAGGGGTGGCGTCACGGTTCAACTGGGGCTCCTCGCGATCGGCGGCCGGAGCCGCGGAACGGTGGGATGCGCACGGTCTGTGCGTGAGCCCCATGGTGCGCCGTCGGGGCCGGATCCGCAGTGGACCGATCGGGTGGTTCGGCAGATCGTCCTACGGAGGCCGCACGGTGGCCCGTTTCCGGTGGATGTCGACAAGACGATACGTATCGGCTTGTCCGGCGCTAGATTGGGCGCATGGCACCCCACAAGGCACCCGACTCCAACCGCCGCAGCGACCGCTCCCGCCGGGCCATCTACGACGCGGCCCTGGCCCTCGTCGGCGAGAGCGGCTACCGGCGTACGACGATCGAGGGTATCGCCGCCCGCGCCGGGGTCGGCAAGCAGACGATCTACCGCTGGTGGCCCTCCAAGGCGGCCGTCCTGATGGAGGCCTTCCTGGACCTAGCCGCCCGGGCCGCCGAGGAGGCGAGCCCGCAGGCCGGCGTCGCCGAGTACGGCATCCCGGACACCGGTGACCTGGCCGCCGACCTGAAGGTCGTCCTGCGCGCCACCGTCGACGAGCTGAACGACCCGCTGATGGAGGCGCCCACCCGGGCGCTCACCGCCGAAGGCATCGTCGACGCGAAACTCGGCGCCGAATTCGTCGAGAAGCTGCTCGACCCGCAGCTCGCGTTGTATGTCACACGGCTGGAGGCCGCGAAGGAGGCCGGACAGCTCCGTCCCGACGCCGATCCGCGCATCGCGCTGGAGCTCCTGATCGCGCCACTGACCCACCGCTGGCTCTTGCGGACCCTCCCGCTCACCCATGCGTACGCCGACACGATCGTCGACCACGCCCTCGGCGGACTCTCTCCGCGACCTTGATCCTTATCCGTTATGTGGTGACATCGGGCGTGATGGTGCTCACTCGGTGCAGTGGTAGACGGCCCCACTGGTGAACTCTGGCCACCCCGGCCGCCGGATGGTGCGACGATGGACAGGCAACGCTGAGGTGAAATGCTGAGGTGAGGGGATAGATGGGCGCCGATTCCGGCCGTTTCCGCGGCACAGAGAGCAAGATCTCCCAGTGGCTGCGGCGACGTCCCAAAGCACCAGCGGCCGAAGCCGACGGGACGGCCCGGGTGGAGCTGCTCCTGGCGGTCGCCGACGCGGGCATGCCCATCGCTCCCGCCGCCCATCCTCTCGGCTACCGATGTTCGTGCGAGCGCATCGGCTGTCCCACCCCCGCACGGCACCCCATTTCCTTCGCCTGGCAGACGCAGTCGACCACCGACCGCGCCCAGATCGAGCGCTGGGCCCGCAGCCAGCCGCTGGCCAACTTCATCACCGCGACCGGCATGATCCACGACGTGCTGGACGTCCCGCTCACCGCCGGCCGCTCCGCCCTGGAGCGCCTTCTCGCCGCGGGCATCGACGTCGGCCCGGTCGCGCAGTCCGGCGAGGACCGGATGCTCTTCTTCACCGCCACCCGCGGCACGCCGGAGGACGAGGACGAGTGGTGGCCCTGCGAGCTGGACTGCCATCCCGAGACCATGGACGCCCATCCGGGCCTGCGCTGGCACTGCCGCGGCAGCTACGTCCTCCTGCCGCCCGCCCGGCTCCCCGGTGAGCTCGACGTCCACTGGGTGCGCGGACCCGAGCACGAGCTGCCCGACCCGCTGACCCTGCTGGAGACGCTCACCGAAGCCTGTGCGCGCTATGCGGGCAGCGCCGCGCAGAGCGAGCTGGACCACGACTCGATCGCCTGGCCGCTGAGTCGCTGAGACGGTGAGCCGCTGGGACGGTGAGCCGGTGCGGCCGGTTCACGTCGTTTCGGTGGTGGGGCAGGGGCGTTCTGCAGCGCCCCTCACTCACCCTTCGCCGCGACCAGCCCCGGCAGCCGGTTCAGCAGCTGTACCCGGCCGCCGGCCGCGCCGGCGGCCTCGCCGCGCGCCGGCACATGGACCAGCTGGCTGGAGATCCGCTCCTTGGTGAGGCTGTTGGTGACCTCGCCGGTCATCAGCGCCTTCACATCCGCGTTGACCTCCGGCTTCAGCCCCTCAGCCGTCACCTGCCGCTCGAAGTGCTTGCTGCTGAAGAAGACCAGCGCTCCGCCGTCCTCGGTGCGCAGCCCGAGCGCCCCGAACGTGCCACCGGTCAGCGGCTGGTCGGCGTACTGGTACGAGAACCCGGCCCGCCGGGTCGTCCGGCGCGCCTCGCGCCACTGCGAGGTCGCCGTGCTCGGCGCGAACACGTCCGGCGTGCCCTTCTGCAGGTACTCCGTGTACGCGATGCTCAAGTCGGCCGGAGCGAGGGTCAGTTCCGTGCTCTGCGGCTCCACCGGCGTGGCGAACCCGTCCTTGTCCCGGGTGAACTCCGGCACCTGGGACGGCGGGACGACCCCGAGGTACGACGCCTTCCACAGCGCGTCGGGACCGCTCCGTACGAACACCACCAGCCAGCGGGTGTCCAGCTTCCCGCCGTCCTGGTCCCGGTTGGAGTCGGTGTCCGCCAGGAACCAGCGCGGCCAGCCCGCCTTCTTCGGGATGATGTAGGTGGCGTCCGCCAGCTCCAGCGGCCGGTGCGCCTCGTTGCCGTCCGGGCTGTACGTCTGCCGTGCCTTCAGCCCGGCCTGGTTGATCGCGCCGAGCGATCCCGTCACCCGGTCCGCGTCCAACGCCGGATCGTACGCCTTGTCCGCCGCGTTGTAGGCGGTGACGAAGTCCGTCAGCGCCTGGGCGGCCTCGGACTCCGTCGCCCCCGGCAGCACTTCCAGCTCACCGTGGACCGTCACACAGCCGCTCGCCGTCACGCACAGCACCGTGGCCGTCGCGAGCCCCGCCGTCAGTCGACCCAGCCTTGTCATCCGTTGCTCTGCGCCTTCTGCATCCGTCGCCCGCACTGACCGTCGAAACCCTACCGGGCCGCGTACGGCGTGCGGGCGCGGACCGGATACAGCGTCCACACCGTGACCTGGCGCCCAGGAAGGCTGAGTTCAGGCCGGACGGCGTACGGGGACGACCAGCGGGGTTCCCGTACGCGGATGCGGGAACACCTCCACCGGCTGCCGGTACACCTCGCCGAGCAGCTCGCCGTCGAAGATCTCCCCAGGCGGCCCCACCACCGCGATCCGCCCCTCGTGCAGCACGGCGACCCGGTCCGCGTACGCCGCCGCAAGACTTAGATCGTGCAGGACCACCACCACCGCGTCGCCGGCGGCGGCCCGTTCCCGGCAGATCCGCAGCACCAGCTCCTGGTGGCGCAGGTCCAGCGCGGCCGTCGGCTCGTCCAGCAGCATCAGCGGGGCCCGCTGCGCCAGCACCCGGGCCAGCGCCACCCGGGCCCGCTCGCCGCCGGACAACGCGGAGAACGGCCTGGCGGCGAACCGGGTCACCTCGGTGGCCGCCATCGCCGCCGCCACCGCCGTGTCGTCCTCGTCCTCCAGCTCCGTACCGGCCCAGGGCGCGCGTCCCATCCGTACGACGTCCTCCACCGGGAACGGGAAGGAGAGCACGGCGGACTGCGGCAGCACCGAGCGGCGCAGGGCCAGTTCGGGAGCGGTCCACTCGGCGGTGGAGCGGCCGCCGATCAGCACCTCGCCGCTCCCCGGGGCCAGGTCGGCGGCGAGCGCGGCCAGGAGCGTGGACTTGCCGGCCCCGTTCGGACCTACCAGCGCCACCACCTCACCGGCGTGCGCGGCGATGTCGACGGAGTCCAGCACCTGCCGCCCGCCCAGCCGGACCGAGAGCCCGGTGGCCTCGACGGCGGCGGAGCCGGGTGCGACGGGCGAGGGCAGCTCCCGGCTCCGTACCGCGAACAGGTCTCTCAGCGTCCTCATGCCCAACCACCTTGCTTACGACGGGTCCTGCGCAGCAGCCAGAAGAAGAACGGGCTGCCGAAGAGCGCGGTCAGCACACCGAGCGGCAGCTCGGCGGGAGCGGCCACGGTCCGGGCCGCGAGGTCGCCCGCCACCAGCACCAGCGCACCGCCGAGCGCGCTGCCGGGGACGAGGAAGCGGTGGCCGGGCCCGTTCGCCATCCGCAGCAGGTGCGGGACGAGCAGCCCGACGAACGAGATGATCCCGGCGACGGCCACGGCGGCGGCGGTCAGCAGCGCCACGACCAGGACGAGCGTGATCCGCAGCCGCTCGACGTCCACGCCGAGGTGGCGGGCCGGCCGCTCACCGAGGGCCAGCAGGTCCAGCTTGCGGGCGTAGAAAGGTGCGATGAGGAGTCCGGCCAGCGCGCACGGCAGCACGGCCAGCACCTTGGGCCAGGTCGCCTGCGAGAGCGAACCGAGCTGCCAGAAGGTGATCTGCGTGATCTGCGCGTTGTCCGCGAAGAAGATGAACAGCCCGATCAGCGCGCCTGCGAAAGCGTTGACGGCGATACCGGTGAGGATCAGCGTCACCACCTCGGTCCGGCCGCCGGAGCGCGAGAGCGTGTAGACGAGCAGCACGGTGGCGAGACCGGCGATGAACGCGAAGACCGTGATCGTCCAGTTGCCGAAGAAGGTCAGCCCGAGCGCGATGGAGGCGACCGCGCCGACCGCCGCGCCCGCCGAGATCCCGATGACACCGGGTTCGGCGAGCGGATTGCCGAACACGCCCTGCATCAAGGCGCCCGCGCAGCCGAGCGAGGCGCCGACGAGCAGCGCGAGGACGACGCGCGGGAGGCGGACGTTCCACAGGACGCTCTCGCCGACCCGGTCCAGCGGCTGACCGCCGAGGCCGATCCGGTGCTGGAGCGAGGCGAGGACGTCACCGATGGGGATGGAGTACGCGCCGATCGCGGCGGAGAGCAGACAGCCGGCGAGCAGGGCGAGGGAGAGGCCGACGGTGAGGATGAAGGCTTTGCTGCGCGGGGACTTGGGGGTGGCCTCCGGGCCGGCCGCCGCGCCGGGGTCCTCCTTGGCGAGCGGCTTCCCGGTGCGTTCCTCGTACGACGTCGTCACCGGCCCGTGCCGCCCTTCGCGTACAGCTGCTCGACGATCTCGGCGAGCACCCGGTCGGTGCGCGGGCCGTAGTTCAGCAGCACGCCGTCGTCGATCGAGACGACCCGGCGGTCCATCCCGGCGGGCGTCTCCGCGATGCCGGGGATCTTCACCAGACCGTCCATGCCGCCGACCGAGTCGAGCCCCTTGCTCATCAGCAGGATCGCGTCCGGCGCGGCCTTGGCGAGTGCCTCGCTGGTGATGGCGGTGAAGTCCTTGTTCAGCCCGGACGTCTTGCCCGCGTCGACCGCGCCCGCCGCCTCCAGCAGCGAACTCGCTCCCGACTCCGCGCCGCCCAGCAGATAGACGGAGGCCGAGCCGCGCAGATAGAGGAAGGCGACCCGGGGCTTCTTGCCGTCCGCGTGGTCCGGGATGGTCTTCTGCACGGCGGCGATCCGCGACTCGGTCCGCTTCTTCAGCTCGGTGCCGGCCGCCGGTACGCCGAGCACCTCGGCGACCGTGTCGATCCGGCGGCCGACGTCGGCGAGTTCCTTGGCGGGGTCCACGACGACCACCGGGATGCCGGCGTCGCGGATCTGGCCGATCGCCTCGGCCGGTCCGGTCGTGGTGTCCGCGAGGACGACGGTCGGCTTGAGCGAGAGCACGCTCTCCGCCGAGACGTCGTGGGCGCGGGTCACCACCGGGAGCCTCGTAGCCTGTTCGAAGGTGGCGGTGATGTCCCGGGCGACGACCTGCTTTCCGAAGCCGAGGGTGAAGACGATCTCGCTCAGCGAACCGGTCAGCGGCACGATCCGTTCGGTGGAGTCGACCGTGACCTTCTTGCCGTCCGCCGAGTCCACCGTCACCGGCAGCTTCGGCGCGGGCGCGGCGGCCAGCGGCTCGACCCGGTCGGCGTCGGCGGAGCTCTTGGCCGGCGTCGATGCGGAATCGTTGCCTCCGCCGCAGCCCGTCAGCAGCAGGACGAGAGCCATCGCGGCGGTGAGGGCGGCGCCCGCCCGGCCGCGGACCGGCCGACGGCCGAAGGCCCGCCCGGTGTCCGGGCACTGAGGGGCGAAGTCCTGCGTGATGCGCACGGGGCACCGTCCTGTCGTTCCGCGGTCTGTGATGGGTGGTTCAGGTGTGACGTATGTGTCGGTGGTGTGGAGGTGCCGGAGGGGTTCCGGCCGAGGCTGGGAATACCTTAGGTTAGCCTTACCTACACATCCAGCCCTCGGAGGGGTCCCTCATGCTGCCGTCCAGATCCGCCCGCGCGCTCGCCGTCGCGCTCCTCGCGGTGCTGCTGGGAGCGATGCTCCCGGCCACCACCGCGCAAGCGGCCAGCCGCACGGTGCAGGGCGGACGGCTGGACTGGGGCATCAAGTCCTCCTTCCAGAGTTACGTCACCGGCCCCATCGCCCAAGGCAGTTGGAGCCTGACCGGCGGCGCCGCCACGGTCGGCGGCAGCCAGTTCCGCTTCCACTCCGCCAACGGCTCCTACGACCCGGCGACCGGCGCCTTCAGCTCCGGCTTCTCCGGCGGCGTGCACTTCACCGGCCACAAGAAGGCCAACGGCACCAACGAGCTGGACCTCGTCATCAGCCGTCCCACCATCAGGATCAGCGACGGCGGCGGCACGCTCTTCGCCGACATGGTCAGCAAGGAGCGAGGGACCGGCAAGGTCTCCAACCGCTCCCAGGTGCCGCTCGCCACGCTCGGCCTCGGCGGCATCAACATGAAGGGCGGCTCCACGCTTATCGCCCTCAGCAACGTCCCCACGACGCTGACCGCGCAGGGTGCCTCCGCCTTCGCCGGCTACTACACCGCCGGTACGCCGCTCGACCCGATCAGCCTCTCGGTGGACACCCAGGGCGCGCCGGCCGAGCAGCCGAAGCCGGCCCCGTCGAAGACGAAGGACGAGGGCGCCAAGAAGGACGAGGACGAGAAGGAGAAGGACGCCGAGAAGGCCAAGGACAAGGAGAAGGCGGGCCGGTTCGAGGACGCCGCCGTCGACTGGGGCGTCCGCCGCACCTTCCGTGAGTACGTCACCGGCTCCATCGGCCAGGGCAAGTGGACGCTCGCCGACGGCGCCCAGGACGGCGGCGCGCTCTTCCGCTTCCGGCAGGGCAAGGGCACGTACGACGCGAAGAGGCAGACGCTGGCCGCGGACTTCGGCGGCAGTATCCACTTCACCGGCGCCCACGACCTGGACCTGAAGTTCGCCGGTGTCACGGTCGCCGTGGCCAAGGGCAAGGGCACGCTGTCGGCCGACGTCACGAGCGCGGGCACCACCCGCAAGGACGTCCCGCTGATCACCTTCGCCGCCAGGGACTTCGCGCCGAAGGAGGGCCTCGCGGTCCTCACCGAGGTGCCCGCGACGCTCACCGGGGACGGGGCCAAGGCGTTCGGATCCATGTACAGGGCGGGCACCGAGATGGACCCGGTCTCGCTCGCCGTCGCCGTCGACGACAAGGCCCAGCTGCCTCCGCTGCCCGACCTCGGCAGCGAGCCGACGGCCGCCGCCGAGCCCACCGCGAAGCCCTCGGCCGAGCCCTCCGCCGAACCGGTCGCCGCCGCCTCCGACTCGGGCCCGGGCGCCGGAACGTACGCCGCGATCGGCGGCGGTGTCCTGCTGCTCGCCGCGGCCGCCACGTTCTTCGCGCTGCGCCGCCGCAAGGCCGACCAGGCCTCCGGCGCCACCCAGACCTCCTGACGCCCCCATGTGCGCTTTATGGTTCCTCGCCCCCTCCCCCCACGCCTCCCTTCCTCCCCCCGTTTTCCTAGGAGACCCACCGACATGGCAGCAACTCGCCGCCCCATAGCCCTCGCGGCAGCCGTGGCCACGGCCGCCGCCCTGGGCGCGACCTTCGCCCTCCCGGCCCTCCCGGCCTTCGCGGCCGACCGGGCCCCCGCCCAGGCCGTGGCCGACGCTCCCGCCGCGCCGGTCTTCCAGCTGGAATCGGGCACCTTGGACTGGGGCTTCAAGCAGTCCTTCCGCAAGATGATCGAGGGCGCCAAGGGCACCACCACCCTGGCCGACGGTGTCACCCGGAACGAGGACGGCACCTACAAGTTCCCCCTGGTCAAGGGTGAGTACAACCTCGGCAACCACGGCGTGACGTCCTCGTTCAAGGGCAGCGTGCACTACGTGGCGCGCGGCGGCGCGCTGGACATCAAGCTGTCCGACGTCAAGGTCCTCACGGTCGGCAAGAGCGGCACGATCGTCGTCGACATCACCGCCAAGTCCCCGGGCAAGGACGCGGTGGTCACCGAGGACGTGGTGCTGTCCACGCTCGACCTCAACGGCATCACGCCCTCCAACGGTGCCGACGGCATGAAGTACGCCGACATCCCGGGCGCCCTCACCGAGGAGGGCGCGGCGGGCTTCGCCGGCTACTACGCGAAGGGCGACCCGGTCGACCCGGCCACCCTGACGGTCAAGACGGCCCAGCCGCCGGTCGACCCGCCGGTGGACCCCCCGGTCGACCCGCCGGTGGACCCGCCCGTCGACCCGCCGGTCAAGCCTCCCGTGAAGCCTCCGGTGAAGCCGACCCCGACCGAGACGGTCAAGCCGACCCCCGCCGAGTCCGCCAGGCCGACCAGCGGCCCGGTCGTCGACGGCACCCTGGACTGGGGCCTCAAGCAGTCCTTCCGCTCGTACGTCGTCGGCCCCATCGCCCACGGCAGGATCGAGACCGGCGACGGCGCCACGGCCGACGCCGGCGGCTACCGCTTCACCAAGGCGACCGGCCACCTCGACGCCGCGAAGAACACGCTCAACGCGCAGTTCAAGGGCAAGGTGCGCTTCCTCGGCCACGAGACCGCCGGTGAGTTCGAGCTGGACCTCTCCCTCAGCAACCTGAAGGTCGACGTCCAGGGCACCACCGGCAAGCTCCTCGCCGACGTCGCCACCAAGGACCGCGCCTCCGGCAAGGTCGACACCTTCACCGGTCTGCCCTTCGCCGACCTGAAGGTGCCCGCAGGTGCGCTCACCGCCAAGGAAGGCGTGGTGACCCTCAAGGACATCCCGGCGACGCTCACCGAGGACGGCTCCAAGGCGTTCAGCGGCATGTACCAGAAGGGTGAGGTGCTCGACGTCCTGAACGCCGCGGTCTCGCTCGACAAGGACGCCACGCTGCCTCCGGGCGGTACGGAGTACGAGAACTGCGCCGCGGCCGAGGCGGCCGGCGTGGCGCCCATCAAGAAGGGCGAGCCGGGCTACGCGGCCCACCTCGACCGTGACGGCGACGGTGTCGCCTGCGAGTCCGGCGAGTCCGGCGGCTCGGGCTCGACCGGCGGATCCACCGCGGGCGGCTCCACCACCGGCGGCGGCACGGTCGGCGGTTCGACCACCGGCGGTGCCACCACCGGCGGTTCGGTCGGCGGCTCCGGCGCGCTGGCCGCCACCGGCTCCGACACGCCGACCGGCGCGCTGATCGCCGCCTCCGGCGTCGTCGTGGCGGCCGGTGCCGGCATCGTGCTCCTGGCGCGCCGCCGCCGTAACGCCACCGCCTGACCGACCCCGCACCACCCGCAGGGCCGTATCCACCGGGTACGGCCCTGCGGCCGTTCCGGGGTGGTGCTTGAATGCGCACGTGAACCACGACGACGTACCCCGGGGCATCGACGTCCTGCGGGTCTTCTGCGGACCCGACGGCCGCCACGGCAACGCCCTCGGTGTCGTACGCGACGGAAGCAGCCATCCCGACGAGGCGTCCCGGCAGCGGCTGGCCCGGCAACTCGGCTTCAGCGAGACCGTGTTCGTCGACGACCCGGAGCGCGGCCGGGTGGACATCCACACACCCGGGCTGCGGCTGCCGTTCGCCGGGCACCCGCTCGTCGGCGCTGCCTGGCTGCTGGACCTGGAGATCCTGGAGCTGGCCGTCGGAGACGTCTTCGCCCGCCAGGACGGCGAGTTCACCTGGATCACCGCGCGTCCCGAGTGGGCCCCGCCGCGCACGCTCCAGCAGTACGCGAGCGCCGACGAGGTGGAGGCGCTGCCGAGGCCGCCGGCCGGAGAAGGCTGGCTCTACGCGTGGGCCTGGGAGGACGAGGCCGCCGGACGCGTCCGCGCGCGGGCCTTCCCGAGGCGTGGCGGAGGCATCGTGGAGGACGAGGCGACGGGCGCGGCGGCCATGCTGCTCAGCGCACACCTCGGCCGGGCCCTGAACATCACACAAGGACGCGGCTCCCAGATCCTCACAGCACCCGCGCCGGACGGCACGGTGGAGGTAGGGGGCCGCGTCCTGATGGCCGCCCGGGACTGAACTCCGTTCGGCCGTAAGCGATATGAGCGGTACTACGCGCTGAGCGGGAACACCTCGCCGAGCTCGCGGAAGACCGCGGTGTTCAGCGCGAAGGCGCGCTTGCACTCCTCGACGATCCGCTGCTTCTCCAGGTCGTCCGCGTTCACGCCGTCCAGCAGCTCGCGGTAACTCCGCTTGAAGGCGGCCGGGTTGGTGATCTCCTCGAAGACGTAGAACCGCACGCCGTCGCCCTTGCGCTCGAAGCCCCAGGTCTTCTCCGCCTTGTCACGGATGATCTGGCCGCCCGAGAGGTCGCCGAGGTAGCGGGTGTAGTGGTGCGCGATGTATCCGGCGGGCCAGGTGCGCGCGCACTCGGTGACCCGGGCGGCGTACGCGGCGGTGGCGGGCAGCGGCTCCAGGCCCTCGTGCCAGTTCTCGCCGCGCAGGTGCGCCAGGTCGCGCTCCAGCTCGGTGGAGCGCATCAGCTCGGACTGTATGAACGGGCCCGCGACCGGGTCGTTCCGCAGGGCCTCCGCGCCCTCCTCCAGCGCCCGGTAGACGAACCACAGCTGCTCGGTGTAGCGCGTGTACGCGTCCACGCCCAGCCGCCCGCCGAGCAGGTCACCCATGAAGGTCGAGGTCTCGGCCTCGGTGTGCTGCTCGTGCGACGCGGTGCGGATGAGCGTCGAGAAGGAAGTGACGGTGGCGGTTGCGTCCAAGGCGGGCCTCCGGGGCCGAAGGGGACGGGAAGTCCAGAAACAGACGGAAATATCGGCAGGCGACCGCCGCGACGCTGCGGCGGCGCGTGCCGATACGCCGATCCTCCTACTTAGGTTTACCTAAGTCAACTGGTTACCGACTGCTTGTCGGTAAAAAAATACGCGACGAGTCGGCGGAGGGCCCGATAACGGAAAATCTGGGCTGATTACGGCAGGGTGAGGATCTCCGCACCGGTCTCCGTGACCACCAGCGTCTCCTCGAACTGCGCGGTCCGCTTGCGGTCCTTCGTCACCACGGTCCAGCCGTCCTCCCACATGTCGTACTCGTGGGTGCCGAGCGTCAGCATCGGCTCGATCGTGAACGTCATGCCGGGCTGCATCACGGTGGTGGCGTTCGGGCTGTCGTAGTGCGGGATGATCAGGCCGGAGTGGAACGAGGAGTTGATCCCGTGCCCGGTGAAGTCGCGCACGACGCCGTAGCCGAACCGCTTGGCGTACGACTCGATGACCCGGCCGATGACGTTGATCTGCCGGCCCGGCCTGACCGCCTTGACGGCCCGGTTCAGCGACTCCCGGGTGCGCTCGACGAGCAGCCGCGACTCCTCGTCCACGTCACCGCAGAGGTAGGTGGCGTTGTTGTCGCCGTGCACGCCGTTGATGTACGCGGTGACGTCCAGGTTCACGATGTCGCCGTCGCGCAGCACGGTGGAGTCGGGGATGCCGTGGCAGATGACCTCGTTGAGCGAGCTGCACAGCGACTTCGGGAAGCCGCGGTAGCCGAGGGTGGAGGGGTACGCGCCGTGGTCGATCATGAACTCGTGCGCGACCCGGTCGAGCTCGTCCGTGGTCACGCCGGGAGCGATGTGCTTGGCGGCCTCCTCCATCGCCTGCGCGGCGATGCGGCCCGCGATCCGCATCCGCTCGATGGTGTCGGAGTCCTGGATCTCCGGGCCGGTGTACGGCTTCGGGCCCGGCTTCCCCACGTACTCGGGGCGCCGGATGTTTCCGGGAACGGAACGGACGGGAGTGATCTCCCCTGGTACGAGAAGCGACTGGCCAGACATGCCAGCGAGTCTAACCAGGGGTCCCGGGGGCACCATGGCGATAAGGAAAGGAGCAGTCGATGGCCCTGTTCAAGAAGCGCACGGTCGGCAAGCCCGGCGAGTGGTACTACTGCCTGGAGCACAAGAAGGTCGAGGAGGGCCCGGAGTGCCCTGCCCAGAACCGGTTCGGCCCCTACACCTCCCGCGAGGCGGCCCAGCACGCGATGGACACGGCCCGCGACCGCAACCTGGAATGGGACACGGACCCGAAGTGGCACGACGAGGACAAGGGCAAACCCGGCCCGTCCGGCGACTGAGGCCGCACCTCAGCCCGTCCGGCGTTCGAGGGCACCTTTCAGCCCCTCCGGCGTATGAGGAGCGGGGTACGGGGCGGAGCCCCGGGTCACCCCTCCGCCCGGGCCTCCCGCCTCCGCACCGCATCCTCATCCGTCTCCGAGTCGTACCGCACCAGCTTCGGCAGCGCAGCCGTCAGCAGCGCCACCGACGCCACACACGCCACTCCACCCGTCCAGATCGCCGACCGGGTCCCGGTCCACCCCGCCATCGCTCCGGCCCGCACCTGCCCGAGCTGCGGGCCCACGCTGTACGAGAGCACCTCGATGCCCGCCAGCCGGCCCCGCAGCTCCTCCGGAATGGTCTGGTTCCAGATGGTCGAGCGCCCCAGCCCGCTCAGCATGTCGCCCGCCCCGGCCACACCCAGGCAGACCAGCACCACCCACACGCTGGAGAACCAGCCGGCCGCCGCGATCGCCAGCCCCCACACCGCCGCGCCGAACACCACGAACAGCCCGTGCCGCCGGACCCGGGACGTCCAGCCGCTGGTCAGCCCGAGCGCCAGCGAGCCGACCGAGCCCGCCGCGTACATCAGCCCGAGCGACCACTCCGCGTCCAGCTCGTCCGCCAGGAACGGGAAGATGGTGTTCGGGAAGGCGAAGAACATCGCCGCCAGGTCGATCGCGTACGTCCCCAGCAGCACCGGCCGGCTCCAGGCGTACCGCGCCCCTTCCACGATCCCGCGCAACGACGGCTTGGCCGCTTCCCGGGACGGCGGTGCGGGCGAGAGCCGCAGGCAGAGCACCACGGAGGCGGCGAACGTGCACACCGTCACCGCGTACGCCGTGCCGTGACCGGCGTACGCCACCACCACACCGGCCAGCGCCGGGCCCGCGATCGCGCCGATCTGCCAGCGCAGCGAGTTCAGCGCGGCCGCCGCCGTCTGCTGGGCGTGCGGCACGATCCGGGCCATGAGCGAGTCCAGCGCCGGCCGCTGGAGCCCGGCCAGCGCGGCGACCCCGCCGGCCACCACGTACAGCGGCCACAGCAGCGGCTCCGGCAGCAGCGCGTTCACCAGCAGGATCGCGGCGAGCACACCGAGCCCGGCCTCGGTGAGCAGGATGACCCGGCGCCGGTCCACGGCATCGGCGAGCGCACCGCCGTACAGCCCGAAGACCACCAGCGGCACCAGCTCCACCGCGCCCATCGCCCCGACCGCGAGCGGCGAGCCGGTGAGGTGCTTGATCTGGAGCGGCAGCGCGATGAGGGCCATGAAGCTGCCGAAGTACGTGATCAGCCCCTGGATCCACAGCAGCCGGAAATCGGGCGAGGAGCGCCACGGCGCGAGGTCCGGCAGCAGAGCGCGGAGCCGCGATGGGGGAGGGGAGGCAGGGGGAGCTTCGGTCACGAAGGGCCATGATCGGTACTGGAGGGTGCTCCGGGCAAACCGATTTCCCCACCGGCCGTATGGCGGGGGAGATCGGGCCTCCGGGGCGGCATCCCAGGCCCTACCTCGCAGTAGGGTCGGCCCATGACTACACAGGACAGCGGCAGCGCGCCCAAGCCGCCCGCCAAGGACCCCTGGGACCTTCCCGACGTCTCCGCGCTGAGCGTCGGCGTACTCGGCGGGACCGGACCGCAGGGGCGCGGCCTCGCCTACCGGCTCGCCCGCGCCGGACAGCGCGTCACCCTCGGCTCCCGGGACGCCGGACGGGCCGCCGAGGCGGCCGCCGGGCTCGGCCACGGCGTCGAGGGCACGGACAACGCGGAGTGCGCCCGGCGCAGCGACATCGTGATCGTCGCCGTGCCGTGGGACGGTCACGCCAAGACCCTGGAGTCCCTGCGCGGGGAGCTGGCGGGCAAGCTCGTCATCGACTGCGTCAACCCGCTCGGCTTCGACAAGAAGGGTGCCTACGCGCTCAAGCCGGAGGAGGGCAGCGCCGCCGAGCAGGCCGCCGCCCTGCTGCCGGACTCGCGGGTCACCGCCGCCTTCCACCACCTCTCGGCGGTGCTGCTCCAGGACGAGTCCATCGAGGAGATCGACACCGACGTCCTGGTCCTGGGCGAGGCACGCGCCGACACCGACATCGTGCAGGCGCTGGCGGGCCGCATCCCCGGCATGCGCGGCATCTTCGCGGGCCGGCTGCGCAACGCCCACCAGGTCGAGTCGCTGGTCGCGAACCTGATCTCGGTCAACCGCCGCTACAAGGCCCACGCCGGACTGCGCACCACCGACGTCTGAACCTCCCGGCCGCGAGGCCCGGAACCCGAGGCGGGGCACAACGGGGCATGGGGGACACTGGACGGGACCACGTCGCTTGTTCCCCGACCGTTTTCCGACAGGAGCCGCTCCCCATGCCCCGCCTCGCTCTCTACGCCCTTGTCGTCTGCGTCCTCGCCGTCGCGGCGGCCGTGGTCTCCTTCGTCCAGGGCAGCCTGCTCGGGATCATCTGGGTGCTGATCGCGGGGCTCTCGTCGAACATGGTGTGGTTCTACGTGCGCAAGCAGCGCATGGAGGCGGCCGCCGAGGCCAACTGAGCCCTCCCCGCCCCCTCCACGGGCCCTGAGCCGTTCGGGTCGACGGCCCTCCCTCACGGGCGCGCCCCGGAGACCGGGCGCCGCCCGGGGCCGACCATGTGACGGCCTCGCCACGGCCGTGGCGAGGCCGACGAGGGAGGACCGCGTGGCAGACGCGAGGGACGACGGATACGGATCCGGATCTACCGCACGGACGGGTGACGAGGACCGGGGCTTCCTGGGGGAGGTGCGCGACGCCGTCACCACCCGGGCAGCGCTCGTCATGCTCGGCGTGCTCCTGCTCCAGCTGGGCTTCGCGCTCTCCTACATGGGCGCCTTCCACGCACCGAAGCCGCACCAGGTCCCGATCACCGTCGTCGCGCCGCCGGCCGTCGAGAGCGACCTGGTCACCCGGCTCGACGCGCTCCCCGGCGACCCGCTCCACGTCACCGCCGTCGCGAGCCGCGCCGAGGCGCGGGCCCGGCTGCTGGACCGGAGCACCGACGCCGCCCTCGTCATGGACCCGGCCGGACGCACCGACACGCTGATCGTCGCCTCGGCGGGCGGACCGTCGGCCACCACGGCGGCCGCCGAGATCCTCCAGGAGGTCGCGCGGGCGCAGAACCGCACGATCGTCGTACGGGACATCCGGCAGCCCGCCGCCGGTGACTCGCGGGGCCTGTCGTCCTTCTACCTCGTCCTCAGCTGGACCATCGGCGGCTACCTCGCCGCCTCGGCCCTCAACATGGCGGCCGGCTCCAAGAAGCCCACCCTGCGCCGCACCCTGGTCCGGCTCGCGGCGATGCTTCCGTACGGCTTCGTCTCGGGCATCGGCGGCGCGATCATCGTGGGCCCGGTGCTGCACTGCCTGCCGGGCGCGTTCTGGGAGCTGGTCGGCATCGGCACCCTGGTCGTGTTCGCCTCCGGCGCGGTGGGTGTCGCCCTCCAGTCGGTGGCGGGCACGGTCGGGCTGGGCCTCACCATCCTGATCTTCACGATCCTGGGCAACCCCAGCTCCGGCGGTGTGTACCCGTCCTCGCTGCTGCCGCCGTTCTGGAGCGCGATCGGCCAGGCGCTGCCTCCGGGCGCCGGGACGACGGTGGTGCGCAACACCGTCTACTTCGACGGCAACGCCACCACCGGCGCGCTGTGGATCCTCGGCGCCTGGGCCTTCGGCGGTGTCGTCGTGGCGATCCTCGCCGCCGTGCTGCGCGGGAAGCGGCAGCACGAGGTCCGTCCTGAGGAACCGGTGGCGGCCGCACACTGAGCCGCCGCGCGGTCACTCCACCGCGCACACCGCGTTCTGCTCGCCGAAGAAGGAACGCCAGAAGCGGTAGAGGTCGTAGCCGCAGTACCGCTGGAAGTCGTCGACGCCCAGGACGCCCAGCAGCGCGTCGATCCCGTTGAAGAAGGCGATGTTCACGCCGGGGATCCACAGGATGGCGAAGACCGCGATGAGCCCGAACGGCGCGATCGGCTCCACCTGGCGCCTGATCCTGTACGACAGCCAGGGCTCGATCACGCCGTAGCCGTCGAGCCCCGGGATCGGCAGGGAGTTCAGGATCGCGGCCGTCACCTGGAGCATCGCCAGGAACGCCAGCGCGTACCGGAAGGCGAGCGGGACGCCGTCGAGTGCGTCCAGCCAGAACGGAGCCGTGCACACAACCGCGAACGCCACGTTCGTCAGCGGGCCGGCCGCCGAGATCAGGCTGTGTTTCCACCGGCCGTGGATCCGGGCCCGCTCGATGTAGACCGCGCCGCCCGGCAGGCCGATCCCGCCCAGGACGACGAAGAGGACCGGCAGCACGATGCTGAGCAGCGCGTGCGTGTACTTCAGCGGGTTGAGCGTCAGATAGCCCTTCGCCCCCACCGAGAGGTCCCCGCTGTGCAGCGCGGTGCGCGCGTGCGCGTACTCGTGGAGGCAGAGCGAGACGATCCACGCCCCGGTGACGAAGAGGAAGACCGCGAAGGCGGTCGCGCCCGCGAAGCCGGTCCACACGGCCCAGCCCGCGACGGCGGTGACGGCGGCGATCCCCAGGAAGACCGGGCTGATCCTCCGGTCCCCGCGGGTGGCTGCGGTGGTGGTCATCGGCACACGGCTCCTGGAGCTGGTCGGGGCGGCGACATCGTACGTTCGCCGATGAGTACGCCGGTACGGCAGGGACAGCGACACCGTACGGATGCCGACACGGCGGGAACGACGACGACCCGGCCGGGAGTTCCACCCGGTCGACACCGTGA
Source organism: Streptomyces sp. NPDC006174 (assembly GCF_040614075.1). Classification (NCBI taxonomy): domain Bacteria; kingdom Bacillati; phylum Actinomycetota; class Actinomycetes; order Kitasatosporales; family Streptomycetaceae; genus Streptomyces; species Streptomyces sp. NPDC006174. The sequence continues at coordinate 494,030 of NZ_JBEXTJ010000005.1, forward strand.
CCGTGTCCGTCGCGGACAATGGGCCCGTGCGCTACTGCATCCTCGGCACCACCCGGGCATTCCGCGACGACGGTACGGCCGTCGCCCTCGGCGGCGCGCGGCTACGTGCCCTGCTCACCGTCCTCGCCCAGCACCCCGGGCGGACCGTCCCGGCCGGGGTCCTCGTGGACGAGGTGTGGGACGGCGACCCGCCCGCCGACGCGGCCGGTGCGCTCCAGGCGCTGGTCGGTCGGCTCCGCCGGGCGCTGGGCCGGAGCGCCGTCGCGTCGGTGGAGAGCGGCTACCGGCTCGCCGCCGAGCCGGACGCCGTGGACCTGCACCGGTTCGAGCGGCTGGCGGGTGAGGGAGGCCGGGCGCTGGAACAGGGTGACGCGGCCAGGGCCGTCACCGTCCTCGACGACGCCCTGGCGCTCTGGAGCGGGCCGCCGCTCGACGACCTGCCCGACCGTACGGCGCCGGCCTCCCGCCTGGAGTCCCGCAGGCTCGCCGCCCGGCGGGCCCGGCTGGAGGCGCTGCGCGTCCTCGGCCGGGCGGACGAGGCGCTGTGGGAGCTGGCCGCGCTCTGCGCCGCCCACCCGCTCGACGAACCGCTCCAGGCCCTGCGCATCAGGGCCCTGCGGGACGCGGGACGCACGGCCGAGGCGCTGGCGGCGTACGAGGAGGTCCGCACCGTACTCTCCGACCGCCTCGGCACCGACCCGGGCCCGGAACTGCGCGGTCTGTACGGAGAGCTCCTCCGCCAGGAACCGGCCGCACCGGAACCTCTGGAGCCGCCGGCCTCCGCTTCCGGCCGTCCGCCCACCCCGGTGGAGCCGCCCGCCGCCCGCACACCGAGCCCGCCCGCCCGCGGCAACCTCCGCGCCCGGCTCACCAGCTTCGTCGGCCGGGACGGCGACATCGCGGCCCTGCGCGAGGACCTCACCCGCACCCGGCTCGTCACCCTCCTCGGCCCCGGCGGCGCGGGCAAGACGCGGCTGTCCCAGGAGACGGCGGAGACCGTCGCCGACGCCTGGCCCGACGGCGTCTGGCTGGCGGAGCTGGCCCCCGTGGACGATCCGGACGCCGTGCCCGAGGCCGTCCTGAGCGCGCTCGGCGCCCGGGAGACCGTGCTGCGCGGAGCCGGCGCCGAGGAGCTGCGGGCCCTCACCGAACAGAGCGCGGGCGACCCTCTCGTACGGCTCACCGAGTACTGCTCCCGGCGCCGCATGCTCCTCCTGCTGGACAACTGCGAGCATGTCGTCGAGGCGGCCGCCGTCCTCACCGACCACCTCCTCGCCCGCTGCCCGCAGCTCACCGTCCTCGCCACCAGCCGCGAACCCCTCGGCGTACCGGGCGAGTTCGTCCGGCCCGTCGAACCGCTGCCCGACCCGATGGCGCTGCGCCTCCTCGCCGAGCGCGGAGCCGCCGCCCGGCCCGGCTTCCGTACCGACGCCGACGAGGCCACCGCCGCCGCCTGCGCCGAGATCTGCCGCCGGCTCGACGGGTTGCCGCTCGCCATCGAGCTGGCCGCCGCCCGGCTGCGGATGCTCAACCCCCGCCAGATCGCGGACCGGCTGGACGACCGCTTCCGGCTGCTCACCAGCGGCAGCCGGACCGTGCTGCCCCGCCAGCAGACGCTGCGCGCGGTCGTCGACTGGTCCTGGGAGCTGCTGGATGAAGGAGAACGCGCCGTCCTGCGCCGCCTGGCCGTCTTCGCGGGCGGCTGTGGGATCGCCGCCGCCGAGGAGGTCTGCGCCCTGCCCGCCGGACCGGGCGGCCCCGCCGTCGGCAGTCTCGACGTCGCCGCTCTGCTCGGCTTGCTGGTCGACAAGTCGCTCGTCGTCGCCGCGCCCGGCGAGGACGCGGAGATGCGCTACCGGCTGCTGGAGACGGTCGGCGAGTACGCCGCCGAGCGGCTGGCGGAGGCGGGCGAGCGGGACGCCGTCGAGCGGCGCCACCTGGTCCACTACCGGGAGTTCGCCCGCACCACCGGGCCGAAACTGCGCGGCGCCGGCCAGCGGGAGGCCATCGGGCTCTTCCGCCGCGAGTACGAGAACCTGCGCACCGCGCTCCGCCACGCCGTCGCCGCCGGGGAGGAGCAGGAAGGGCTCTGCCTGGTGCTGTCGCTGGCCTGGTACTGGATGATGCACGACCTCAACGCCGACGCCCGCCAATGGGGCGCCGCGGTGGCCGCGCTCGGCCCCGACCCCTTCGCGCCGCCCGGCGGCCGGGCCCCCTCCCTGCTGGAGCGGACCACCGACCGGCCGCCGCCGTGGGAACCGGAACAGGTGGTGGAGGCGCGGCGCGGGGTGGGGCTGATCCAGCTGGTCAGCATGGACCACGCGATGGAGGAGTGGCTGACCCCGCGGGGCCAGGAGCGGATGCGGATCATCGCCCGCACCTACCGGCCCGGACAGCCGCAGACCTGCCGTACGCCCGGTTCGCTCTGGATGTTCGCGATCCTGCTCACCGGCGAGATCGACGAGTTGCGCGAGCTGATGGACGCGACGGTCCGGGGCTCCCGGGAGTTCGGCTACGAGTGGGAGCTGGGCGCCGCGCTGGAGATGCGCGCCAAGATCCTGGCCAACCGCCCCGACTGGGCGGGCGCGGCGCTGGCCGACGCCGACGAGAGCCTGGAGATCTTCACCCGGCTCGGCGACGACTGGGGGGCCGCCGAGGCGCTCTCCTCGCGGGGCGAGGCGAACGAGCGCGGGGGCCGTTTCACCGAAGCCGCCGAGGACTACCTGGCCGCGATCCGCCACGCGCAGGCGCTCGGCGCCCGGGCCCAGGTGGCGGTGTTGCGGGCCCGGTACGCCGGAGCCCTCACCGAACTCGACCGGTTCGACGAGGCCGAGTCCATCCTGGTCGAGCTCGTCGACGGCGGGCGGTTCGCGGGCCACGAGGCGATGCCGACGGCCCGTCTGCACCTGGGATTCCTGCTCGGACGTCAGGGCCGCGTGGCGGAGGCGCGGGAGCAGGTGGACCTCCTGCGCAAGGAGTTCAGCTCCCGTACGGTCGGTGTCTTCGACGGATTCGTCCTCGGGGTGCTGGCCTGGCTGGACAACCTCGTCGGCGCGTACGCGTCCGCACTCACCACCGCGCTGACCGCGCTGGGCCGCTCCCAGGACCGGCTCTCCACGATGATGGCCCCGCAGATGGCGTCCATGCAGCTGATGACCATCGCCCGGGCGCTCGCCGGACTCGACGCCGCCCGGGCTCCGGAGACCGCGGCCCGGATGCTCGGCCTCCAGACGGCGCTCCTGCCCGCGGGGCACATGCCGACCGCCATGGAGCGCCGGTCCCTCGCCGAGACCGAGGAGGCCGTACGCGCCCGGCTCGACGACGCGGCGTACGCGGCGGCGTACGAGGAGGGCGGCGGCCTCACGATCGAGGAGGCCACCGCCCTGGCGGAGGCGTACCGGTGACACCGCGGGTGTCCCGGGCGCTCAGGCCTTCTTGCGGAACTTGGCCACCGCCAGCGGCGCCATCACCACCGTGATCCCGGCGGCCCAGGCGAGCGTCCACCAGACCGAGTCGCCGACCGGGTCGCCCTGCATGAGCGCCCGCGCCGCGTCCGCGAGGTTGGAGAGCGGGTTGTAGTCGGTGAAGGCCTGGAGCCAGCCCGGCATGGTCTGCGTCGGCACGAAGATCGAGGAGCCGAACTGCAGGGGCATCAGCACGAGCATCGCCGTCCCTTGAACGGCCTGGGCCGTCTTCATGGACAGCCCGAGCAGGATGAAGATCCACATGATGGCGGCGCCGAACACCGCCGAGAGCGCGACCGCCGCGAGGAGCCCGAACACCGAGCCGTGCAGCTCCATGCCGACGACGAACCCCATGGCGAGCAGGATGAGCATGGCGACCATCAGCCGGCCCAGCTCGACCACGATCTTGGCGATGAGCACCGATGACCTGGCGATCGGCATGGTCCGGAACCGGTCCATGACGCCCTTGCGGAAGTCGTCGTTGACGCCGGTGCCGACGGCCATGGCGATGTTCAGCCCCATCATCGCCATCAGCCCCGGCACCAGGTAGTTCACGTACTCCTGCCGGTTTCCGCCGAGGCTGGCGCCGACCGAGCCGCCGAAGACGTACACGAAGAGCAGGATGAAGATGACCGGCATCAGAAGGACGTCGAACATCGACTCCGGGTCCTTCTTGATCTGGAGCAGGTTGCGGCGTGCCAGGGCTCCGATGTGCCGGAGGTTGGCCCGCAGCCCGATCCGGCCCTCGTCGGCCACCGCGGCCTGCGTCGGTACGGGGCCCGGGGATTCGGCGGGCGCGGGGGTCGGTGTCGTGGTGGTGGTGCTCATGCGGCGACCTCCTGAGGAGCGGCGTCGGTGAGGTGCGTGGCCTTGTCGCCGGTGATCGCGAGGAACACCTCGTCCAGGCTGGGCAGGGCGGTGGCGACATGGGCCAGGGAGAAGCCCCGTACACCCAACAGGCCGATGACGGCGGTCAGTTGCTCATCGCTGAGGATGGGGACGTGGAGCAGTCCCTCGTCCGGCACGGCCTGCGCCCCGGCGACGCCGTCGAGTCCGGCCTTCCGGATCGCCTGCGCCATCGCGGCCAGTTCGGCCGGGTCCGAGGGCCGGATCTGCAGGGTGCGGCCGCCGACCTTCGCCTTCAGCTCGTCGACCCCGCCCCGGGCGATGATCTTCCCGCGGTCGATCACCGTCAGCTCCTCGGCGAGCTGCTCGGCCTCCTCCATGTACTGCGTGGTCAGCAGGACGGTCGCGCCCTCGGCGACCATCCGCCGCACCTCGTCCCAGACCTCGTTACGGGTCCGCGGGTCGAGGCCGGTCGTCGGCTCGTCCAGGTAGAGGACGGCCGGGCTGCCGATCATCGAGGCGGCCAGGTCGAGCCGCCGCCGCATACCGCCGCTGTACTCCATCGCGGCCCGCTTGCCGGCCTCGGTGAGCGAGAACCGCTCCAGGAGCTCGTCGGCCCGGGCCCGCGCCTGCTTGCGCGGCAGATCGAGCAGCCGCCCGATCATGTAGAGGTTCTCCCAGCCGGAGAGCTTCTCGTCGACCGAGGCGTACTGCCCGGTCAGACCGATGGTGCGGCGCAGCTGGCGGGGCTGGCGCACCACGTCGTAGCCCGCGACGAGGGCGTGCCCGGCGTCGGGGACGATCAGGGTGGACAGGCAGCGTACGAGGGTGGTCTTGCCGGCGCCGTTGGGGCCGAGCACACCGAGCACGGTGCCCGCGCGGACATCGAGGTCGACGCCGTCCAGAGCCTTGGTCGCGCCGTAGTGCTTGACCAGCCCCCGCACCTCGACGGCGTTCCGGCCGCTCATGGGGTTCTTGTCGATTCGTTCCATGTCCACCATGGGACCAGCGCCCGTCGACAGCTCACCGACAGGCGGCCGACAGCCCCGCCGATACGAACTCCGGACGCGCGACAGCCCGCCGATGGGGGATGTCGGCGGGCTGTCGGTGGTGCGGGAAATGGTCGATGGAGAACCGGGTGGGTCCGGACGGACCCGGGTGGATCAGTGGAAGGTGTGCTCCGGCGCGGGGAACGTGCCGCCCACGACCTCCTCGGCGAACTCCTTCGCCGCGTCACCGAGGACCTGGCGCAGGTTCGCGTACTGCTTGGTGAAGCGCGGCACCTTGCCACCGGTCAGCCCGACCATGTCGGTGTAGACGAGCACCTGCGCGTCGGTCCCGGCACCGGCGCCGATGCCGACGGTCGGGATGTGCAGCGTCTGTGTGATCTGGGTGGCCAGCTCCTCGGGCACCAGCTCCAGCACCACGGCGAACGCGCCCGCGTCCTGGACCGCCTTGGCGTCGCGCAGCAGCTGGTGGGCCGCTTCGTCGCCGCGGCCCTGCACCCGGTAGCCCATGGCGTTGACGGACTGCGGGGTCAGGCCGATGTGGGCCATGACCGGGATGCCGGCCTCGACGAGCAGCCGGATCTGGTCGAGCGACCGCTCGCCGCCCTCCAGCTTGACCGCGCCGACGCCGGACTCCTTGATCAGCCGCGTGGCGTTGCGCAGTGCCTGGACGGGACCTTCCTGGTACGAGCCGAAAGGCAGGTCCGCGACGATGAGCGCGCGCTTGGTGCCCCGTACGACGGCGGCGGAGAGGATGGCGATCTCGTCCATCGTGACCGGCACGGTGGTCTCGTAGCCGAGGTGGACGTTGCCCATCGAGTCGCCGACGAGCATGACCGGGATGCCGGCGTCGTCGAAGACGGACGCGGTCATCGCGTCGTAGGCGGTGAGCATGGGCCACTTCTCGCCGCGCTCGGTGGCGGCGGCGATGTCGTGGATCGTGATGCGGCGGGTGGACGTGCCTCCGTACAGCGCCTTGCTGCTGTCGGCGGACGCACCCGCGGGGGAGGACGGGCGCTGTGCGGACGGATTCTGTGCAGCCGGAAGTGACATGGCTGGTGAACTCCTTCGTCATCTCGAGGCGCCCTGACGGCGTCCCCGGATCCCTTCCATGGTGGCATCCCGTCCGGGCAAACGGGAAGTGGGCCCGCATGACGCGGTCGGCCGGCTCCCGTTGGGCAAAGCTTTAACAATACGAGACGGTCTCGTATCGAAACGGCGTTAGGCTCGGCTCATGTCCCAACCCTCTCCGTCTTCCCCCGAGGCCGTCTCCGCGTCCGGACCCGCCGCCGAGCCCCGCATACCCGAGGCGATCCACCGACGCCGCTGGTGGATCCTCACCGTCCTCATGTCCAGCCTGCTCATCGTGGTGCTGGACAACTCGATCCTGAACGTCGCGGTCAAGACCATCGCGAGCCCCGCGCCCACCGGCATCGGCGCCACCCAGAGCGAGCTGGAGTGGGCGATCAACTCCTACACGCTCGTCTTCGCCGGACTCCTCTTCACCGCGGGCCTTCTCGGCGACCGCATCGGCCGCAAGAAGGTCCTCCTCTTCGGCATCCTGGTCTTCGGCATCGGCTCGGCGCTGGCCGCCATGTCCGCCTCGCCCGGTGAACTCATCACCTGGCGTGCGCTGATGGGCTTCGGCGCGGCCTTCGTGATGCCGGCCACGCTCGCCGTCCTGATGAACGTCTTCGAGCGCGACGAACAGCCCAAGGCCATCGGCATCTGGGCCGGCAGCGTCGGCCTCGGCATCGCGATCGGCCCGATCACCGGCGGACTGCTCCTGGAGCACTTCTGGTGGGGCTCGATCTTCCTGGTGAACGTGCCCGTGGTCGTCCTCGCGCTCATCGCCATGGTGATCCTCGTCCCGGACTCCCGCGACCCGAAGCCCGGAAAGGTCGACCCGGTGGGCGTCGCGCTCTCCATCGTCGGCCTGGTCCTGCTGGTGTACGGGATCATCCGCGGCGGCGAACTGGCCGACTTCACCGACACCACCGTGCTGCTCTCCATCGTCGGCGGACTGCTGGTGCTGGCCGGATTCGTGTGGCACGAGAAGCGCAGCAGCCACCCGGCGATCGACATCACGTACTTCCGGAAGCCCGCGTTCTCCGCCGCCGTCGCCGCCATAGCGCTGGTCTTCTTCGCGCTCATGGGCGTGACGTTCTTCTCCGCCTTCTACCTCCAGAGCGTGCGCGGCTACAGCGCCCTCCAGTCGGGCCTGCTGATCGTTCCGCTCGCCGCCGCGCAGATGATCTTCGCGCCCCGGGCCCGGCTGGTCGTGGACCGCTTCGGCGCCCGCGCGGTCTGCACGGTCGGCATGCTGCTGGTCGCTGCGGGACTGGCGTGCTTCGCCCTGTTCGACGCCGGTACGCCGGTGTGGGTGCTGTGCGTCGTCTTCTTCGTCCAGGGCACCGGGATGGCGCACATCATGCCGCCGGTCACCGTGGCCGTGATGCAGGCGCTGCCGCGCGAGAAGGCCGGTTCCGGATCGGCCATCAACAACACCTTCCGCCAGGTCGGCGGCGCGCTCGGGATCGCGGTCCTCGGCTCGGTGCTCTCCACCGTCTACCGGGGTGACATCGAGGGCCACCTCGGAGCGGTTCCGGCCGGAGCCAGGGACGTGGCCGGTGAGTCCATCGAGGCCACGCTCGGAGTCGCCGAGGGGCTCGGCCCGGTGGCCGGAAAGCCGCTGGTCGCCGCCGCTCACGACGCCTTCATCAGCGCCATGCACGTGACCGCGCTCGGCTCGGCGGCCGTCGCGCTGATCGGCGCGCTGGTCGTCGGCCTGTACCTGCCGGGCCGCAGCCGTACGGTCCCGGACGAGCCGGCGGAGCAGTCGCCTCGGCCCACGCAGGAGCCGGTCGGCCGCTGACGTGACCGGAAGGGCCGGGCCGCGACCGTTCGCACCGCTCCGGTCGGCGAGAATCGAGGCGTACGGCCGTACGGCGACGACCGTACGACGGCACGGCGAGAGGCGGCACCAGGTGCGGGACCAGGACGACGACGGCGAACAGGACGGCGCTCGGACCGCCGAGCCGGACCGCCACCGTCCGCAACGCGGCCGCGCCACGCGGGACGACGGGACACCGGACCCGGAGCCCCGCCGCGGCCGCCCTCGCTCCGCCGCGGCCGAGCGGGCGATCCTGGACGCCGTCATCGCGCTCCTGGAGGCCGGCGAACCTCTGGCGGGCCTCTCCATCGAACGCATCGCACGCACGGCGGGCGTCGGCAAGGCGACGATCTACCGCCGCTGGACCGGAAAGGAGGACCTCTTCGTCGACGTCGTACGGGACATGGAACCCGTCGACCCGCCCGTCTCCGGCACCGAGGGCCTCGCCGACCTGCGCATCATGCTGGAGTCCCTGCGCACCCGCGGCCTCGCCCAGCGCTCCTCGGTGCTGCTGCACAACATCTTCGCCCAGATGAAGAGCCACCCGAAGCTCTGGGCCGAGTACTCCGGCCGGGTCATCGCACCGCGCCGCACCGCGATGCTGGCAGCCGTACGCCGGGCCGTCGCCGCCGGAGAACTGCGCGACGACCTCGATGTGGAGCTGATCGACGACCTCTTCCTCGGCGCGGTCCTCGTCCGTACCGTCCACCGTCCCGACGCGCCTCTTCCCGAGGATCTCGCCGACCGCGTCATCACGGCGTTGCTCCAGGGACTGGCGCCGGCGGCCGGGCGAGTGTGATCGTTCTGTCACAAGCGCCGACGGACCGGGCCCGAACCGGAACCTCCCGTCCCGTTCGGCTCGTCCTGATGACGGAGAGCCGCCGCCGACGGAAGCGACGTCGACGGCGGGAAAGACGCCACCCATCACCTAGGGTCGAGGGGCGCGGCGATGTGTACGGCAAGGCAGTGAGGACGACGCGATGGTGCAGGCGTACGGGGCGGACACGGGCAACGGCAGCGCGAAGCGGCCGCAGCCCGAAGAATCCCGCTTCCGGAGCCTGCTGAACAGAGCGGGCCGGGACCGGGGGATCTGGCGGCGCGGGATCCTGCTGGCCCTCTGCTCGCTGGTGCTGACGCTCGTCATGGTCGTCCACGCGCAGATCCCGAACCGGGTCGGCAACCTCGGCAGCCTCGTCGAGACGTTCCTGCCGTGGATCGCGCTCTTCATCCCGCTCCTGCTGCTCCTGGCCCTGCTGCGGCGCTCCGCCACCGCGCTGATCGCGCTGCTGCTTCCGGCCGTCGTCTGGGGCAACACCTTCGGCGGCCTGATCACCGACAAGTCCGGCACCGGCGGCGACCTCACCGTCGCCACGCACAACGTCAACGCCGACAACCCCGACCCCACCGGCACCGCCCAGCAGGTCGCCGGCTCCGGCGCCGACGTGGTGGCCCTCCAGGAACTGCCGGGCGGGCAGGTCTCCACGTACGAGAAGTCGCTGGCCGCCCGCTACCCGTACCACTCGGTCCAGGGCACCGTCGGGCTGTGGAGCAAGTACCCGCTCAGCAACACCAGGCCGGTCGACATCAAGATGGGCTGGACCCGGGCCATGCGCTCCACGGTCCAGGCACCGCAAGGCGAGGTCGCGGTGTACGTGGCCCACCTGCCGTCGGTCCGCGTCAAGCTGCACGCGGGCTTCACCGCCAACCAGCGCGACAACAGCGCCGACGCCCTCGGCGAGGCCATCGCCGACGAACCGGTCAAGCGGGTCGTCCTGCTCGGCGACCTCAACGGCACGATGAACGACCGTTCGCTGAACGCGGTCACCTCCCAGATGCGCTCCACGCAGGGCGCGGCGGGCGACGGCTTCGGCTTCAGCTGGCCCGCCTCGTTCCCGATGGCCCGGATCGACCAGATCATGGTCAAGGGCGTCGAGCCGAAGTCGTCGTGGACGCTCGCGGCCACGGACAGCGACCATCTGCCGATAGCGGCACGCGTACAGCTGTGACCAGAAGCCTTCCGCAGGCGCTGTGAGCACGGCCACGCAACCGGCCGTTCACCTCGCGGCATAAATCGTCTGCGACAATTTGTTCCAGTCGCATACATAAGCGAAGACTGAGCCGTCGCCCCGGTGCGGATACCGGGCGACGGCTCTTCGTTCTGCCCCGCCCCGAGATTGCGAAGGTTTCCCATGCCCCTGGCCCTGCTCGCCCTGGCCGTGAGCGCCTTCGGCATAGGCACGACGGAGTTCGTCATGATGGGCCTGCTGCCCAACGTGGCGGACGACCTGGACACGTCCGTGCCGACCGCCGGCTACCTCGTATCGGCGTACGCGATCGGCGTCGTCCTCGGCGCACCGCTGCTCACCGGCCTCGGCTCCCGCGTCCCGCGCAAGAAGATGCTGCTGCTCCTGATGGCGCTGTTCACCGTAGGCAACCTGGCCTCGGCGCTCGCGCCCGACTTCGGCTGGCTGCTGGCCGGCCGGGTCCTCGCCGGACTCCCGCACGGCGCGTTCTTCGGCGTCGGCGCGGTGGTCGCCGCCCGGCTGGTCTCCGAGGGCCGGCAGGCGCGGGCGGTGGCGACGATGTTCCTCGGCCTGACGGTCGCCAACATCGTCGGCGTACCCGCCGCCACGCTGCTCGGCCAGCACCTCGGCTGGCGCGCCACCTTCCTGGTGGTCGCGGCGATCGGCCTGGCGGCGATGGCGGCCCTGGCCCGCCTGGTACCGCGCATCCCGGTCGAGGCCCACCAGGACGTACGCCGCGAACTCCGCGCTCTCGGCAACCGCCAGGTGCTCCTCGGCCTGCTCACGGCGGTCTTCGGCTTCGCCGGGGTCTTCGCGGTGTACTCGTACCTCTCGGCCATGACCACCCAGGCGATGGGCTTCGGCGAGTCCTCGGTCACCATCGTCCTGGCCCTCTTCGGCATCGGCATGACCCTGGGCGCCCTGGTCGCGGGCCCGCTCACGGACCGGGCGCTGCGCCCGACCCTGTACGGCTCGCTCGGCGCGCTGGCGGTGGTGCTGGTGGCGTTCCCGTTCACGGTCCACGTGCAGTGGGCGGCGCTGGTGATGGTGGTGCTGCTGGGCGGCGTCGGCTTCATGACGACGACGCCGCTCCAGATGCTGGTCATGAACAAGGCGAAGGACGCCCCGACCCTGGCCTCCGCCTCCAACCACTCAGCCTTCAACCTGGCCAACGCGGGCGGCGCGTGGCTGGGCGGCGTGGCGATAGCGGCGGGCTGGGGCTGGACGTCTCCGGCGTTCGTGGGCGCGGTGCTGGCGGTGATCGGCCTGGCGATCGCGGCGACGGCGGGGTTCTTGGACCGGAGGCCGGGGCGGGAGTCCAGGGTGGTGGCAGCCAACCAAGCCCGTCCGGCACCCCGTCCGGCCCGTCCGGCGTTTGAGGACGGAACCGTTGAGCGGAGTGGCCGGTCACTCCCGTAGGGCCCGAGACCGGTCTGCCCTCTCCAGCCCGTCCGGCGCTCGAGGACAGAGGCGGCCACCGGACGCCCCCGGTGACCGCCATCCCCGCTAAGCCGACTCGCGCCACCGATTGGTGATCGGCAACCGTCGATCCTTCCCGAACCCCTTCGGCGAAATCTTCGTCCCCGGCGGATACTGCCGCCGCTTGTACTCCGCCGTATCCACCATCCGCAACGTCTTTGCCACCAGCCCCGCATCGAACCCGGCCGCCACGATGGAATCGAGCCCCTGATCCCGGTCCACGTACAGCTCCAGGATCGCGTCGAGCACGTCGTAGTCCGGCAGCGAGTCCGTGTCCACCTGCCCCGGCCGCAACTCCGCGCTCGGCGGCTTGGTGATCGAGGCCTCGGGAATCGGCGGCGTCTGCCCGCGCTCCTCGGCGGCCCGGTTCCGCCACTTCGCCAGCCGGAACACCGCCGACTTGTACACGTCCTTGATCGGCCCGTACGCGCCGACCGCGTCCCCGTACAGCGTGGAGTAACCGACCGCCAGCTCCGACTTGTTGCCGGGCGCCAGCACGATCTGCCCCTCCTGGTTGGAGATGCCCATCAGCGTCGTACCGCGCAGCCGCGCCTGGAGGTTCTCCTCCGCCAGCCCGGTGAGCCCGAGCGACTCCATGTACGCGTCGAACATCGGCGCGATCGACACCGTACGGAAGTTGAGCCCGGTCCGCCGCGCCAGCTCGGCCGCGTCGCCCTTGGAGTGGTCCGAGGAGTACTTGGACGGCATGGACACGCCGTACACGTTCTCCGCGCCGAGCGCATCGCACGCGATGGCCGCGCAGAGCGCCGAGTCGATGCCACCGGAGAGCCCGAGCAGCACACTGCTGAAACCGTTCTTCGCGGCGTACGCGCGGAGCCCGACGACCAGCGCGGAGTACATCTCCTCGTCGTCGTCCAGCCGCTCCGCGTATCCGCCCGCCAGCTCCGGCTCGTACGCGTCCACAGGCCGGTCCGACAGCACCACATGGTCGATCCGCAGCCCGTCGTCCACGACACCGGACGGCGCCACGGCCTCGGCGGCCGGCAGCTCCAGATCCAGGATCACGCTGCCTTCGGAGAACTGCGGCGCACGGGCGATGACCTCGCCCTCCTTGTCGACGACGATCGAGTCACCGTCGAAGACCAGCTCGTCCTGCCCGCCGATCATCGCCAGATAGGCGGTCGTGCAGCCGGCCTCCTGGGCCCGCTTGCGGACCAGGTCGAGCCGCGTGTCGTCCTTGTCCCGCTCGTACGGCGAGGCGTTGATCGACAGCAGCAGCCCGGCACCGGCGGACCGGGCGGCCGGCACGCGCCCACCGTCCTGCCAGAGGTCCTCGCAGATGGCGAGGGCCACGTCGATGCCGTGGACCCGTACGACGGGCATCGAGTCGCCCGGCACGAAGTACCGGAACTCGTCGAAGACGCCGTAGTTCGGCAGGTGGTGCTTGGCGAAGTTGAGCGCGATCCCGCCGCGGTGGAGCACGGCCGCCGCGTTACGCGGAGACCCGGCGGGCTGCCCGTACCGCGCGGCGGCGTGCTCGGAGCGGTCCAGGTAGCCGACGACGACCGGCAGCTCGCCGAAGCCCTCCGCGTCGAGCCGGACGGCCAGCGCGCGCAGCGCCTGCCGTGAGGCCTCGACGAAGGACGACCGCAGGGCCAGGTCCTCGACGGGATATCCGGTCAGCACCATCTCGGGGAACGCCACCAGGTGGGCGCCCTGCTCGGCGGCGTGCCGGGTCCAGTGGACGATCGCCTCGGAGTTGCCGGCGAGGTCGCCGACGGTCGAGTCGATCTGATTCAGTGCGAGGCGTAGTTGAGGCACGCGGCCCAGTGTAATCGTCTTTCTGACGCGATGCCCCGGTGAGCCGGGCAAAATCTGCCACGGCCCACCGGAACACCAGGTCAGACCCGGTAGCCCAGGACTGTCATCATCCCGGCCTCCGCGTGGTACACATTGTGGCAGTGGACCATCCACAGCCCCGGGTTGTCGGCGTCGAACTCCACCGTCAGCGACCGATGCGGCAGCACGATGGCGGTGTCCTTACGGGCTCCGGCGGCGTTCCCGCCGAGCGCGAACGTGTGCCCGTGCAGATGCAGCGGATGCCACATGGCGGTCCCGTTGTCGAAGACGACCCGCACCCGCTCGCCCGCCTCCACCGGCCGCCGTTGTTTCGCGCTGTACGGCTGCCCGTCGAAGGCCCAGTCGTAATCGGCCATCCCACCGGTGAGCCGCATCCGGATGGTCCGGTCCGGCGCACGACGGGCCAGTGCCACCGACGGATCCGGCACCAGCCGCCCCGCCTCCACAAGCTTCCCGTCCAGCTCCTTGGGCCGTACGGAGGCGGAGGGCGCCGCACCGCCGCCGGTCCCGGTCCGCAGCACGGCGAGCGCGGCCGCCTTCTTGCCTTCCGCTACCGCGACCAGCGGGAAGACCCCGTCCCCGGCGGTGACGAGCACGTCGTACCGCTCACCCATCCCGAGCAGCAACGCGTCCGCTTCCACGTGCCGGACCGGGAAGCCGTCGGTGTGCGTCACGGTCAGCCGGTGCCCGCCGAGCGCGACGCGGAAGGCGGTGTCGCCACCGGCGTTGATGATCCGCAGCCGGATCCGGTCACCGGGCCGCGCGCGGAAGGTCTCCGGATCGTCCGCGACCCGCCCGTTGACGAGGTGGTACGGATAGGCGACATCACCGGCATCGCCACCGAGCAGCTCACTCCGGGCGCCCATCATCATCCGCGAGGGCCCACCGCCGTCAGGATCGTCGCCACCGGAACCGGAACCGGACATGGCGTGCGCGCCATGATCCATCCCGCCGTGCCCGCCCATGCCCCCGGACAGCTCCTTGAGCACGGCATCGGGCGTCGACCCCTCCACCCCGTCCACCCAGTCGTCCAGGACGACGACCCACTCCTCGTCGTACGCCAACGGCTCCTTCGGGTCCTCCACGATGAGCGGCGCGTACAGCCCGCGGTCCTGCTGGACGCCGGAGTGCGGGTGGAACCAGTACGTGCCCGGATGCGGCACCGCGAACCGGTACCGGAAGTCGGCGCCCGGCGCGATCTCCCGCTGAGTGAGGCCCGGAACGCCGTCCATGTCGTTGCGCAGGGCGAGGCCGTGCCAGTGCATCGAGGTGGGCTGCGGGAGGTGGTTGGCCAGGGTGAGGTCGAGCGTGTCACCGGCGGTCAACCGCACCTCACGGCCGGGCAGCCGGTCCCCGTACGCCCAGGAGGCGACGGTGGTGCCGCCGCCGAGATCGAGCCGGGTCCGGGTGGCGGTGAGGGAGACCTTGCGTACGGGACCGGAGCCGCGCGCCGCCTCGGCCGCCGCGACCTCCTTGCCGCCGGGGTAGACGTACGTACCGGAGTCCTGGACACCGCCGGGAGCGTGGGCGCCGCCGTGGTCGCCGCCGCCGTCGGAGCAGGCGGCGAGGGCTCCCGTACCGGCGACGGCGAGAGCGGCGCCGAGCACGGCGCGTCGGGTGGGTCGGTGCATGGGCATGCTGAAGACACCTCTGGAGTGCTGTGGTTCGGGTGAAGGGGCGGAGGTGAGACGCCCACTCCTAAATACGCAGCACCGAAACACTGGCGAGCACCGATATCCGAGGAGGCGGATTCGCCCGCAGCACCCGCAGGAGCCCCGCACCCACCGGCGTACCGAGACTCCGTCCGTCCACGCGCGGCCCGAGCAGCCGGGCACCGACGAGGGCCAGGCCCCAGACACCGAGGACGGCGAGGCAGACGGAGAGCGGGTCCATGCCGCTCACGGGGGTGTGGTCGGGGGAGTGGTGCGAGGGATTCACGGCGTCGTAGGCGGGATCGGTCACGGCCACGGGAGCCGTGGGTGCCGAAGGCGAGGAGGCATGCTCGGCGGGATGTCCGACCGTGTGCATGGTGACGATGCCGAAGAGCAGAGCGGCGAGCAGCAGGAGCTGCCCGTACACCGCGCTCCCGCTCCGGGCCCCGCCGACCATGCTCGCCATGGCGCCACCTTACCCCCGGTGGGTATACGGACGGACAGCGGCCCGGCACCTCCACGGGTGCCGGGCCGCTGCCGGAGGGACGAGAGCGCTCAGCTGCGCGAGTACACCTTCTCGGCCCAGGCCGCGATCTGCTCCTCGGTGAGGTGCTGGGCGAGGTCGGCCTCACTGATCATGCCGACGAGCTTCTTGTTCTCGACGACGGGGAGCCGGCGGATGCGGTGGTTCTGCATCTCCTCCAGGACCGCGTTCACGTCCGCCTCCGCGTCGATCCAGCGCGGCGTGCCCTGGGCCAGGTCGCCGGCGGTCACCTTCGACGGGTCGTGGCCCTTGGCCACACAGCCGACGACGATGTCGCGGTCGGTGATGATGCCGACCATCCGGTCCGAGTCACCGTTGGCGGAGACGGGCAGCGCGCCCACGTTGTGCTCCCGCATCAGCTGCGCGGCACGGTCGAGCGTCTCGTGCGCGGGGATCCAGCGGGCCCCGCTGTGCATGATGTCTTTGGCGGTCGTCATGGGGGATTTCCTCCTGCGTGCCGATGGCACTGCCGTACGGCCCCGAGCGCAACCCATCGTCATCGGCCCGCCCGGCGGGCGCGACCGCAACCACCCGTTCGGGTGCGCCGGTACGGACTCCGCTTTACGCGCGGGGCGCAGCGGTTCCGCGTCACGTCCGGGGCTTCGCTCCACGGTCGGCGAGCATGTCGCGCATGAGCCGCAGTTCGGACTGCTGGCCCTCCACCATGCCGGCGGCGAGCCGCTTCTCCGCCGGAACGGCACACAGGGACGCGCACGCTTCGGCCATGGGCACGCCGCCCTGGTGGTGGTCGGTCATCAACTGGAGGTAGAAGACCTCGGCCTCCTCACCACGCAGACTCCCGAGCCGTACGAGCTCCTCCTCGGACGCCATCCCGGGCATGGCCGCCGCACTTCCTGCCTCATGATCACCATGGCCTCCCTCGTTCTCCATCCACGCCATGGGCCCGGCCCCGTCCGGGGCGACCTTGGGCAGCTGCCACAGATCGAGCCAGCCCAGGAGCATGCCGCGCTGGTTGGCCTGGGTGTTGGCGATGTCGTACGCGAGCCGGCGTACGTCCTTGTCGTCCGTACGGTCGCGGACGATGAAGGACATCTCCACGGCCTGCTGGTGGTGGACGGCCATGTCCCGGGCGAACCCGGCATCGGCGGAATCGACGCCGGGCACACGCGGCTCCTCCTCCCCACGCGCGGAGGCGACGGCGACGACCCCGGCGAGAAGCAGCGCAAGGACGACAACCCCACCGGCCACCACCCACCGCACAGGAAGCGTCCGGCCCCGCTCCTCGCTCCCGGCCTTCCGTACAGCTACGGGCGTCACGACTGCCCCGCGGCCGGCCCCTTGGCCAGCCCGCCGGTGCAGGGGGCGCCGGGCTCGGGGGTCTGCGGCCCCTGGACGTACTGCGCGAGGAACTGGTCCACGCGCCGGTCGTCGGCGCTGTCGACCGTGACCTGCTTGCCCCAGGCGGTGAGCGTGATGGCGCCTTCCTGGCCGGCGTACGGGCTCATGAGGGTGAACGGGGTGCTCCGGACGCGCTCGGCCAGCTTGGTGACGTCGGCGTCGGAGGCCTGGGCGTTGTGGGTGACCCAGACCGCGCCGTGCTCCAGGGAGTGCACCGCGTTGACGTCCGGGACGGCCTTTTCGTATACGTCGCCGTCGCAGTTGAGCCAGGACGCGTTGTGGTCGCCGCCGACGGGAGGCGTCATCGGATAGTCCACGTCCCCAGGCGCATGGCTGCGTCCGAGCGCGGCGGAGTCCCAGGACTTGAGCCCCGCGATGGCTCCACCGGTATCGCCGCTGTCTCCGCCGGACGGCTTGTCGTCCTGGCCGGAGGAGCGATCGGCCCGGTTCTCCGTGGCCCCGGACGTCTCCAGCACCATGTACGTACCGAAGACGGTCAGACCTGCCACGACGGCGGCGCTCAGCCCTATGGCGATGGCCCGGTTACGGGTGGAGCGGGCACCGCCCGAGGGCTGCGGGGGCAGGGTGGCGTACCGGGGATCGTTGGGGCCGAAACTCATGGCGACGAGTCCTTCTGCGGAGGGGCGGGAGGGGCGGTGGCCGGTCCGACGAGCGATGGGCGCGGGCGGGCGGGCAAGCCGTCGCGGCCCTTGCGCGCCACGGTCGCCGATCGTAGTGGGTGGCCGAGTGCTCTCTCTCACACCGTGTGCGTAATCTGGGGGAAATCCCGGGTCGCGATACTGAAGTGTCCCCCTACCCCGGGCGGTGGTGCACGGACCGTCTGAACTGCAAGGATGTGGCAATGGACAAGCAGCAGGAATTCGTCCTCAGGACCCTTGAGGAGCGCGACATCCGCTTCGTGCGGCTGTGGTTCACCGACGTCCTCGGGTTCCTCAAGTCCGTCGCCGTGGCCCCGGCCGAGCTGGAGCAGGCCTTCGACGAGGGCATCGGGTTCGACGGCTCGGCGATCGAGGGCTTCGCCCGGGTGTACGAATCGGACATGATCGCCAAGCCGGACCCGGGCACCTTCCAGATCCTGCCGTGGCGCGCGGAGGCTCCCGGCACCGCGCGGATGTTCTGCGACATCCTGATGCCGGACGGCTCACCGTCCTTCGCGGACCCGCGCTATGTCCTCAAGCGCATCCTCGCCAAGACGTCCGACCTCGGCTTCACCTTCTACACACACCCGGAGATCGAGTTCTTCCTCCTGAAGAACAAGCCGGTCGACGGCACGCGCCCGACGCCGGCGGACAGCTCGGGCTACTTCGACCACACGCCGCAGAACGTCGGCATGGACTTCCGCCGCCAGGCGATCACGATGCTGGAATCGATGGGCATCTCGGTGGAGTTCAGCCACCACGAGGGTGCGCCGGGCCAGCAGGAGATCGACCTGCGGTACGCGGACGCGCTGTCCACGGCGGACAACATCATGACGTTCCGTCTGGTGATGAAGCAGGTGGCGCTGGAGCAGGGCGTGCAGGCGACGTTCATGCCGAAGCCCTTCTCGGAGTACCCGGGTTCGGGCATGCACACCCACCTCTCGCTCTTCGAGGGCGACCGCAACGCGTTCTACGAGTCGGGCGCGGAGTACCAGCTCTCCAAGGTGGGCCGCTCCTTCATCGCGGGCCTGCTGACGCACGCGGCGGAGATCTCGGCCGTCACCAACCAGTGGGTCAACTCCTACAAGCGCATCTGGGGCGGCTCGTCCCGCGCGGCGGGCGCGGGCGGCGAGGCCCCCTCGTACATCTGCTGGGGCCACAACAACCGCTCCGCGCTGATCCGCGTCCCGATGTACAAGCCCGGCAAGACCGGCTCGGCCCGCGTGGAGGTCCGTTCCATCGACTCCGGGGCCAACCCGTACCTGACGTACGCGGTCCTCCTCGCCGCCGGCCTCAAGGGCATCGAGGAGGGCTACGAACTCCCGGCCGGCGCCGACGACGACGTCTGGGCCCTCTCCGACGCGGAACGCCGAGCGATGGGCATCGAACCGCTCCCGCAGAACCTGGGCGAGGCGATCTCTTTGATGGAGAAGAGCGAGTTGGTCGCCGAAACCCTGGGCGAGCACGTCTTCGACTTCTTCCTGCGCAACAAGAAGCAGGAGTGGGAGGAGTACCGCAGCGAGGTGACGGCTTTTGAGCTGAAGAACCTGCTGCCGGTGCTGTAGTCGCAGGTCAGCAGCCCGCAGAGCATAAAGCGGGCGGGTCGCCCGGTTCAACCGAAGCGACCCGCCCGCAGTCATGATCAGCTCTGGGCCGTCTAGGGGCCGTGAGGCCCGGACGAGCGGTTCAAGTACACCTTGTCCATGGCGATGCGGGCCCGTCCCTCGCTGCTCGGAAGCAGGTGGGTGTAGGTCCGCAGGGTGAACCCGGGATCGGTGTGCCCGAGGTACGTACTGAGCGCCTTGATGTTCTCTCCGGCGTCCAGGAGCACGGAGGCGTAGAAGTGCCGCAGTGCGTGCATCCCGTGCTCTCTCGCGGCCGTATGGCGCTTGCCCGGTTCGGCCGGCGGGATGACGTCGGCCGCGACGAGAGCGGACTTCCACAGCCGAGTGTTGAAGTCGGTACGCCGTACCGCGCCCTTCCCGTCCGGCCGGATGAAGAGAAGGCGCTTCGTGACCGGCTTCCCGTCCGGGCGTGCCCACGGCAGAGTCACGGCCACGGGAGAGAAGTCGGCCAGATGCTTCTTCAAAGCGTCGGCCACATGAGGCGACAGAGGAACGTCCCGCACCTTCTGACGCTTGGGGAGGGCGAACATCAACTCGCCCTGCACAAGCTTGACTTGGCATCTGACGTGCACCCAGCCTGCACCGAATCGGACCTCCTCCTCCGCCAGGCCGAAAATCTCACCTTGACGAAGGCCGCAACCCGCACCGAGATCGACCATGGCGCGGTACTGCTCAGGCAGCGCGGCCTGTACCGCAAAGACCCGGTCCGCAGCCCACGGCACGACCTGGTGGGGGTTCCGTGCCGGGGCTCGCACGGTGCTGGCGCTGCAAGGGTTCTTGCGCATGTACTCGTCGTCCACGGCAGCGTTGAGGATCGCTGAGACGCTGGAAAAGATGACGCGCCGATACGAGGTTGCCGGGATAGCCCGCTCCAGCTCGGCCAGCCAATCGCGGATGTGCTCGGGCTTGAAGGAGCCGAGAGGTCGTGACCCGAGGTAGGGAAGTGCGTGCAATCGGATCTGCGAGTTCACCGACTCCCGAGATGCCGGGTCCGAGGTCTGCGCCTTGAGCCAGCGCTCGGCGTACTCCCGGAAGGTGGTCTGCGCCAACGTCGGGTCAACGTACTGCCCGCTGTCCATGTCCGCGGCGGTCTTGATCAGCCAGGCTTCGGCCTTGCGCTTCTGCTTGTCGGGGAAGCTCTTGGACTTCTCCGTGCCGTCCGGGCCGATGTAGCGGGCGCGGTAGCGCAGGCCGAATTCCGTAGCGGTCGGTCTTGACGCGTATGGGCTTGCCGGTGGGTCCGGGTTCGGTCTTGTACCAGCGGTCTTGGATGTGTTCGGCCATCAGGCGGCCCCTTCCATCAGGGAGGCGACCCAGGCGCGTACGTCTTCGGGGTCGTAGCGGAGGTGTCGGCCGACGCGGAAGCCGCGGGGGCCGGTGTCCTTGCGGCGCCACTGGTAGACCGTTTCGACCGGGACGCCGAGGAGGTCGGCCAGATCGACCGGGGTCAGGTAGCGGTCGGGGAGAGGCAGCTTCATGCCCACACCTCCGGTCCGTCGAGGGCTTCGAGTTCGGCGCGGTGTTCGCGGGAGTGGTCGCGGTTGTGTTGGATGTCGCGGTGGATGTTGGCGGCGAGCCAGGATTCGCCGGGGGTGTGGCCGTTTCCGGCGTAGGCCCAGTGCGCGAGCGTGAGCGTGGAGGCTTCGGGGTGGTCGTCGGGGTCGGGGAGTCCGAGGGCGGCGCGTTGTTCGGCGGCGCGGTAGTCGGCGCGGACCTGGCGGAGGGCGCCGAGGGTGGTGGAGTAGGCGCGGGATTTGGTGGAGAAGTGGCCGCGGAAGCCGAGCATGTGGGCCCAGTCGCGGAGCTTGCGTTCCGGGTAGGCGTGGTGCAGGTCCAGGCACGCCTCGATCAGCCGCCGAGGGTGCTCGGGCACGTCGAGGAGGACCAGGGCTTCCTTGTTCCCGATCCGGTGGTCGACGGTGCCGGTGGTCTCGGCGGCTTTGGTGGCGTATTTGGCGACGTAGGAGGCGACGGCGTGTTCGGTGAGGTCTTCGCCGTTGCCGAACGCGCCGATGGGTTGCACGTCGAGCTGCGTGCCCCACCGCAGCGTCCAACCGTCGTTGATCCCGGCTTCCGGAACGGCCGGCACGACTACTTCGACCCGGGCGGCAGCGGCGCGGATCGCGTCGTCCAACAGATCGAGGGTGGCCCAGGCCGGGGGCGGGGTGTCGGGGCCTTCGGGTCCGTCGAAGCGGATGACCGCGTGGAAGTGCACGGCACCGCGCTTCTGGTACTCGGCGACCTTGCCGAAGGAGACTTTGGACTGTTCGCGGGCGGCTTTCTGGGTGAGTCCGGCTCGCTTGGCGATTTCGCGGCGGAGGTAGATCGTGAAGTAGCGCCAGAGGTCGGAGGAGTGGTTGTTCCACAGCACCGCCCCCGCATAGTCGTACGTGTCCGGGTCCAGCGGCGTGCCCAGCTCCGGGGCGTCCTCCGGGTGCCGGACACCGCAGCGGCAGGGCCGGTTGCCGGGCCGGTTATGGACCGGACCGAACGACGGGGCCGTCAAGGTCGCGAAGACCCGCGGATGATCCCGGATCGTCGTCGGGGTGCCCTTATCCGGATCACCGGTGAGTCCGGCGCGGATGAGGTGGTAGGTGTCGCCTGCGTAGGTCCAGGCGCAGGCGGGGCAGCGGGAGGCGCGGCGGTTGCCGCAGGCGATCCGTAACCGGCCACCTGGCTCGGTGTCCGTGGAGTAGTGGTGGAGCAGGGTGCCGGTGGTGCGGTCGATGGTTTTGGTGGCGCCGGTGAGGTGGATGGGCTGGGAGCAGCCTCCGGTGCGGCGGAGTTGTTCGGTGAGGCGGTCGAAGCCGGGAGACCCGACCACCCGGAGCAGATCGCCCAAGGTGGCCGGGTCCAGGCCCGCCGCAATGGCAGCGGTGGTCATGGTCAGCGCCCCGCCCGGCCGTGCGCGGCACCGTGGTTCGCGGTATAGCCCTCAACCAGGGCCTTGACCTGGCTGTCACCGGTCGCGGTCGCGGAGGCTCCGCAGTGGCAGACAGCCGAGCCGGTGGCCGGGGCGTTCGGGGAGGGCTTGCTGACGTGGAGACCCGGGCGGTCCGGGGTCGGGGTCAGGTCGGCCATGCCCCTCACGCCCCGATCCGGGTGTGGGCGCGGGCGGAGGAGGTGGTGTGGCCGGTGCCGCGGCAGGCGGGGCAGTTCGCGGTGATGGTCTGGCGCTGCCCGTCAAGGGTGGTCTGGCCGGTGGTGATGGTGACAGTGGGGAAGCCGTCGCAGTGGGCGCAGATCGGCCGGGGCAGGGTGTGCTGGGGCATGATGGGATCTCCCTTTCGGGTCCGTTGGATCTGGGATGGGTTGGGCGCCCGGGGCGGCGGAAGTTTGGCGACCGAGGCCGCCCCGGGGGCCGGTTAGCGTCGGCGGTTGCGGCGCGGGGCCTTGATCGGGGGCAGGGCGTCGTAGGACTCCTGACCGGCCTGGAACGAGGCGGCGTCCTTCTCGCCGGTGGCGTTGGCGTCGTACTCGCGGCCGATGCGGCGCATGGTCTTGCGGTCACGGTGTCGGCGGGCGATGGCGAACTCCCGGCCCAGCTCGGTCATGGCGGGGTTGGTCGGGGTGTCGTTGCTCTTGCGGCTGAAGAAGCCCATGTCAGTTGCCTTTCTGGTTGTTGAGGAGCGAGCGCAGGACCACGGCGCACAGGGCGACCGAGGCGGCGGTGATCGCGGTGGCCAGGAGCATGGAGACCAGGACCGTGCCGATGATCAGGACCATGGCGGTCCCGCCCGCGGCGGCGACGAGGAGCGAGCCCGGGGTGAGCTGAACGGCCGGCGGGGAGACCGGAGCAGCCGGGGCGGGCGCCGGAGCCGGGGCGACGCTGGGGCTGTGGTGGCAGGTACAGGCCGGGGCGTGGGTGATGCCGGTCAGCGGCTGGACCAGGGACGTTGCCGGGGTGGGGGCGGTGTCCGGGGGCGGGATTTTCGGGGTGAACACGGGCGGGCCTCCTGTCAGGGGTTGCAGCGGTGGGTGCGGGCGGCGAGTTCGGCGGCGGAGCGGTTGAGGTAGTCGGCGGAGAAGTCGCAGCCGGGGGCGGTGCAGGCGGCGACGTGCTTGGTGCGTCCCCGGCCGTCGTAGTGGGTGCCGACCTGAACGGGTCTGACGCGGAGCACGTTCGTGAAGCGATTCGGGCGCGGCATGTCAGTTCTGCTTCCTGTGGTTGGGGCCGAGCCATTCGGCACGGATGCGGTTGGCTTCGGCGGGGTCGGTGGTGCGGTTGGCGGCCTCTTCCACGAGGAGCCGGGCCAGAGTCGGGCGGCCACTCTCGGCAATCTCGCGTGCAGCGCTGAGGAACTCAGAGACGTGGGTAAATCGGTGCATGGCCATGTCGGTTTCCCTTCAGGCGAGTTGGGCGGTGATGGCGTCTGCGAGGGGTGCGGGGACGCCGAGGCGGGCGCGCAGGGTGGCGGAGTCGATCCGGCTTCCGGTGGTGGCCTGGTGGGTGTCGGCGAGCTTCCGGGCGTGGTCCAGAAGGGCCGGAGGAACGGCCGCGGCCGGAGCGGACACCGGAGCCGGAGCAGGTGCCGCGGCTTCCTCAGGAGCGGGAGCGGGCGGCAGTTCGGGAGCCGCCGGTTCGGGCGCCCGTTCCACGGTCACGTTCGGGACCGGTTCGGGCTCGGAAGGGGCGGGCGGTGTTGCCGCGGGGACGGGTGCGGTCTCGGTCGGCGCAGCCTGGGGGCTGTGGACGAGGAGGGTTCCGCCGAGGAAGGCGAGGGCGGGCCATCCGGCGACGAGGATGCGCAGCCAGGCCGGGACGTCGCCGAGGTCGAGGAGTCCGGCGGTGGCGACGTTCGCACCGAGCGAGGCGGTGAGGGCGATGATGAACCAGGCCCAGGCGGCGCGGTTGTCTGCGGTGGTGCGCATGCGACGCCAGGCGGCGACGAGGAGCAGATCGACGCTGACGGGGTAGGCCCAGGCCTTCCAGCCGTCTTGTCCGGCGGCTGCGGCCAGGTCGTGCAGGTGGGCGAAGGACAGGGCACCGGCAATGACGGCCTGGATGAGTACGGCGTCGATTCGGATGCGGGACACGGGGTTCACCGCCCGGCACCGGGGCGTGAGGGTCAGGCGTCGGAGTCGGTGCCGGAGCCGAGGCAGTTGAGGCAGAGGCCGTCCTGCTGTCCGACCGGGCGGCGTTTGCGACCGACCCGCACCGTGATCGCGACGTTCCCGGTTCCACCGCACGGCTGGCACGGCGCCGGTTCGACCGGGACGGGGGTGGGATTCTTCGGGGTCTTGGTGATGGTCCGTTTGGTGGCCATGGCGGGGGTTCCTTCCGGTTCCGGGCATGGGCGGGGTAGGGACCCGGCGCGAGACAGTCACGCCAACTGGTCTTGCAGAGTTGGGAGTTAACTGGTTGCCGGGCGCGGCTTGAGGAAAGGTGAGCCCGGGGCCGGGGCGGCGGAAACGGCCACGCTCACGTACCGGGCGACGATGGATGTGTGCGGGCTGACGGTTGTCGGACCTGTCCACGGTGATCGAGGTGGCGGGGGCCTTATCGGCTGCCGGTATGATCAGGCACCCACCGTGATGGCCAGCGCACGGAAGCTGATCCCGTGCCGGGTCTGGCCGTTGAACGTGTTCTCCCAGTCCCGGGCCTTGAGACCCACCACGTGCACCATCGTCCCCGGGGCCAGACCCTCCGGGACACCCGTGCTCGGCACGGTCACCTGGTATAGGTTCCCCTCCCCTTCGTCCGCGACCAGCAGACCCACCGTCGCGAGCGGGGCACCGGTCTCCCGGTCGATGGCGATCTCGCCGGTCTGCTTGCTCACGAGCTTCGGCGTCGGAGGCGTCGCCACGAACACGACAGCGGACGAAGTGTCGATCTTGAAGGACGGCATCTGATACTCCCTGGATTGACGTGGAGCAGCCCAAAGTGGGCCCCCAAAGCCTCGCTGTCCTAGGACTGCGAGGCGCTAAGCAAGATGATGACCCGTAGTCCTGGGACTGTGTTTGACTAAGTTCTGACGAGAGGGGTTCGGGATGGCGCCCAAGTGGCGAGAGCTAGCGGACAAGCTGGCAGAACAGATCAGGCGTGGTGACTACGCTCCCGGTAAGCAGCTTCCGCACATCCGGGTGCTTGTGGAGGCGGGCGAGGGTTCCAAGTCCACCGTGCACGCCGCCTACAAGGCTCTCGAAGCCGAAGGTCTGGTCACTTCATCCCGAGGGCATGGCACGGTCGTGCGCCAGCAGGTGCCGCTTAAGCGTCTCGGCATCTCCCGGTATGACAAGGCCAAGTGGCGGGACGGCGACGAAGTGGCGTTCATCGCGGACCGTGTTGCGAGTGGACGTGCCTATCGCCGCAATGAGCAGACGCAGACCGTCAGTCTCGTAGAGGCTCCGCCCGCCGTATCGGAAGCGTACGGGCTGTCCGCAGGAGCTCAGGTGTATGCGCGGGCGCGTCTTGTGAAGGAAGGCGAGCAGCCCACCCACACGTTGACGAGCTACTACCGGCCTGAACATGTTGAGGGAACCGGCATCGTTGACCCAACTCCCGGACCCGCCGGCCGGGGTGGAGGGTTCCGGGTGCTCTACGACGCCGGTTACGAGATCGACCACATGAAGGAACGGATCTTCGCTCGGGCAGCCACAGCGGACGAGTCAAAGCTTCTCCAACTGCCGCCGGGTGAGCCAGTGGTCGAACTGCACCGGACGACGTACACGGCCGACGGCACCGTTGTGGAGGTCGCCATCGGGGTGCACGCGGCATCGCGCTTCGCCTGGGAATACGAGTTCCAGGTACCTGACTCGGCGACGGACAAGGAAGACCCGCAGTGATCTCCACACAGGACTGGGAAGACGCCCGGCGCATTTGGAGCTACCACCAGATGGGCCACACCCCTCAACCCTGCTCCGTTGCTATCGGGCTCGGCAGTCATGACCTTGGAGTCGCCGACACGTCGGTAGATTTTTACAAGCGCGGCATGGTGCCGCTCCTGCTCTTCACGGGGGCCACGAGCCCCACGACTCGCAAGCGGATGCCGCGGGGCGAAGCTGTCCACTACCGGGAGCGGGCACTCGAATTGGGCGTTCCTAGTGCGGCTGTCCTTGTTGAGCCGAGAGCGCGCAACACGGGTGAGAACATCCGCTTCTCACGGGAAGTGCTGGAGGAGGAGGGCGTGGAGGTGACCTCTGTCCTCCTTATCAGCAAGCCGTATGAGGAACGCCGGGCGTACGCCACTGCCCGCAAGCTGTGGCCTGAGGTGGAGATCGTCAGCGCGTCGACGCCGATGAGCCTGGACGAGTACGTGGACTCCATCGGCGACGCACGTTTGGTGATCGACATGCTTACGGGTGCGTTGCAGCGCCTGATGATCTACCCGGATCAGGGATTCATGATTAGCCAGCCCGTACCTGCCGACGTATCCGAGGCGTACCAGCGCCTCCGCCAAGCCGGTTTCACCAGCCGACTCCGGGCCACCGATTCGCCCTCCGCTTGACCGATGCCGAGAGCTGTTACAGGTTTCTCTACCTCATCAAGGCACCCGGCTCTGGCTGCGCCCGCGCTCCTGCCTTCGGCCCGCTCGGCGCTGCCGCCGCCGACGCGCGCCCGCTGTGTAGGCCCGTGGGGGCATGAGTCGAGAACCAAGCCCGCGGCTTCAAGAGGATGCCTCCGGCGGGGGCGCTCAGACTCCGGGATGGGACGGGGCGCCGTTCGCGAGTGCCGGCCGGAGCGGGGTGAGCGTCGTAGGGGCTCCCATCCCGACCACCTTCGACCTAGGCAGAGCCGAGCGGTCGCGGTTCAGGGCGTCAAGGTCGTTCGTACAGTGGCGCGCTCCACCTTGACGCCTTCGACCCACACACCGTGGAGCGGTCGCGGTTCAGGGCGTCAAGGTGGAG